>NZ_JANIPJ010000020.1 GCF_024623455.1 Paenibacillus soyae
ATTTTCGGGTATAGTAGTCATTGAGTAGGGTCCTCCTCTTGGTGATCTCAGCAATCCCGAGGATACCCTACTTTTTTTTGTTTTGGAAAGGACCAAAACTTGGTACACAACTTACTGTACATCATCCAGGTCGGTGCGAATAAGCGTGCCAGAAACCTTTATTCGCTCGGAACAAGGCGGTTTGGAGCAAATAAGCGTGCCAGAAACGTCTATTCGCTCGGAACAAGGCATGTTAATTGGTCAGCCGCAAAAAAAAACACGTCCGCGGGCGCGCTGTGCCCTGCTGGACGCGGTTTCTTTTCGACGTTTAGTGAATATCTTTTTTCTTGAAGTTTCCGCCTTTTACCTCTGCCACATCGTACACCATAATAAAAGCGGATTCGTCGATCTCGAGAATAATTTCTTTCATTTTCCGTTCTTCCAATCGGTTAATGACGCAAGTGATTTCCTTGAAGTGCTCGTTCGTATAACCGCCTTGCACCACGCTGTATGTAGCGCCGCGGCCCAATCGCTCGCGAATCGTCTCGATCATCGCTTCGGGATGCTTGGTAATGATTTTGAACGTCTTGGCTCCGCTGAGGCCCTCTTCGACGATATGGATCACTTTGGAAGCGATGAAGTATGCAATACCCGACAAGATGGCTCCCTGCAAGCCGAATACGGAAGACACGACGATGAACACGAATACGTTCAGGAATAGAATCATATCGCTTGTTCCGAACGGCAGCTTGCGGGAAAGCAGAACCGCCAGCATATCAATTCCGTCGAGCGCGCCGCCATTACGCAAGGCGAGACCCATGCCAACGCCGATAATAATGCCGCCTACGACCGTGACGAGCAACGTATCGCCTTCGATAATCGTGGGAATATGGTGCATCACGATCGTCCCGATGGCCAGCGAGGCGATGCCGAGCACGGAGTAGATCGCGAAGCTTTTCCCGATTTGCTTGTATCCCAGATAGACGAACGGTATGTTAAGAATTCCGATTAGAAGGCCGAGCGGCAATCCGAACAACTGCGACCCTACGATGCTAAGACCCGTCACACCGCCGTCGGACACGCTGTTAGGAATAAGGACGGCTTCCAGACCGTAAGCCGTAATGAACGCGCCGATCACGACGGCGATCCCCCGGAGAATCATGTCCCAGGCTTCCGGCTGTTTGTGCTTTTTTTTCATGTAAAACCTCTTTTCTCCTTTTTTTCACCTCCATTATTATACATGAAAAGTCCGTTCGTCCATAACCGGATTCCAAACCGGAATTCCTCCTACCCCTTCAAGGGAATCACCATATTCCAGGTTTCGGTAGCATCCATGAACCCGTCCCGGCCATTCGACACGGCAGCGAATAAGTGGGTCGGCCGGCCATTCTGGAAGAGCAGGAAAGGCCGTTCCAAATTGCCAAGCGTCTGTACCGTGCCGTCGTCCCACGCCACCGTTCTGGAGTAGGCGAGCGGATTATCTTGCAGCCTCCACTCCTTCCCGTCCGCCGAGAGAGCATGGATGCCGCCATGCTTCTCGCCGCACAGATGGCCCTCCATATCCTTCGCGATCATGCCGTAGCCCTCCGGAGTTCTCCATATGAAGGGATCCTCGATATGGAAAGCGTCCGGCGGGAAGACCGGCATATCGCTGATTACCCGATACGGCCCCGCATAATGCTCCGCGTAAGCCGCGCCGATCGTCATGGGCCCATGCTGATAGCCTTCGTACCGCCTGGCTTTGTAGATGAGCAGCACGGAGCCGTCCGGATGGACGCACGGAGCCGGGTTCGACGTCAGGAAGCTGTCGAATCGCCCGGGACGAACAGGCAGGATCGGCTCATCCAATCTGTGCCATGGACCGAACACGCTGTCCGCCATCGCCAGACCCACCCGCTTGTTCGAGCGGGCGACGATGCACCGAGGGTCTTCCAATCCGAAGCTTCCGCCCGGCTCCGGGTCGCTTAGCGGATGAGTTGATCCCATGTAATAGAGCAAATATTTGTCCTTATGTTTGACGATATGAGGATTATGCGTGCTGCGTCCATCCCAATATTCCGCCCCTCTCGCCGGAAGCACCGTTTCACGGAACTCGTAGGGACCCTCGGGCGTATCCGAATCCGCCCGCACGATTTCCGAAGACACCATCCACCCCGGGTGCATGGGCAAACTCTTAGCCCAGCGCGAGGCGAACATGTGGAATCGGCCATCCTCGCCTTGCACGACCGAGCCGCACCACACCCAATACCCTTCCATTCGAAATCCTCCTTCACGAGGAGCCGGGAGCATTCGGTTATGCATATAAGGTCACCGCCTTTTTCCAATAAATAAGCATCCCAGTCAATAGGAAAGCCCGGGGGACTCGCTCGTCCTCCGGCCTCCCGTTTGCGTACCCTGTCCAAACTCGGTTAGAAAATATGCCCGCTCCATCCCCTGCTCTTCGCAAGAGCTTCGACGTAGTAATAATCGCCGTAGATCAGCGACACGTTCACGTTCGTATTCGCCGGCTTATGCCCGGTTGCTCCGAGCAGAATGCCTTCGTATTCCGGCTCGTCGAGCGTGCTGTAGTTCAGGGACAAGGAGCGAATGATGCGCGCCGCGGCCGAACGGTACAGCTCCGCCTCCTCCGGCGCCACCTGCGCGGAAATGTCGATCAGCCCGGACGCCGCGCAGCTGGCCGCCGACGTGTCCCGCGGCTCTCCGCTCAGGTCCGCCGCGGCGCGGAAATCCCAATGCGCCACGTCGTCGTCCGGCAGCGCGCTGAGAAAATAATGGGCCACCCGCTTGGCCGCGTTCAAGTATCGGGTTTCCCCCGTAAAGCGATATGCGCAGCTCATTCCATATAGCGCCCAAGCCTGCCCCCTTGACCAGGACGACTCCGGCGAGAAGCCTTGGCCGCCGTTATAGCGCTCGACCTCGCCCGTCTCCGGGTCGAACACGACGATATGGCGAACGGAGCCGTCCTCGCGGATGAACGTGCGCAGCACCATGTCCGCATGCGCCTTGGCGATATGCCGGAACCGGGGGTCCCCGCTCTCCTCGCTGGCCCAGAACAGAAGCGGCAGGTTCATCATCGTGTCGATAATCGACCAGCCGGTCTGGTCGCGGGGCCATGCCCGGAGGAACTGTCCCGCGATATTGTATCTCCCCGCCAAATAGTTGGCCGCGAACAGCCCCCGGCGCCGGGCGTCCGGATCGCCGGTCAGCTTGTAGCGGATGACGGACGTCGGGAGGAACTGGAACCCGACATCGTGATGGAAGTGGTTCTCCCGCAAGTAGCATTGCTCCATGCGCTCGTCCCAAGGCTCCGCCGCTTCGCGGTACTTGGCATCGCCGGTCATGTCGTACAGAATCCACAGCATGCCCGGCCAGAAGCCCGAGATCCACTGGTCCACCTTGATCTGGTCGTAGCGGCCCGCCGCCGAGGCATGAGGCGCCTCGGTCCAGCCCGCCAGCATCATATGATCGACCTTCGTTTGAACTTTATCCCACCAAGCCGACAGCTCGGATGCCGGAAGAGTTGCTTGTTGTTTGCCCACCTTGAGATCCACTCCTTCTTCAGCCTTTGATAGCCCCGATCAGGGCGCCTTTGACAAAATACTTCTGCAGGAACGGGTAGACCATGAGGATCGGAATCGTCGCCACCATGATCGTGGCGTATTTCAGCGTCTCCCCCAATATGACGATCTCGTCCTGGCCCGCGCCCTCCGCCATCGAATTCGCGTCGCCGATAATCAAGATTTCGCGAAGGATCAGCTGCAGCGGATACAAGGACCGATCCTGCAGGAAAATCATCGAGTTGAACCACGAGTTCCAGTGGCTTACCCCGTAATAGAGTCCGACCACCGCGAGCACCGGCTTGCATAAGGGCAAATAGATGCGGAACAAAATGCCGAAATCGTTCGCTCCGTCGATCTTGGCCGATTCTTCCAGCGCGTCCGGCACGGCCTCGAACGACGTTCGCATAATGATCAGATTAAACGCGCTTATGGCGGTAGGGACAATAAGCGCCCAGAGCGTATTCGTCATGCCGAGATCCCTGACCAGCAGGTAGAACGGAATGAGCCCGCCGCTGAAAAACATCGTAAAAACGATAAACAGCGTAATCGGACGCTTGAATTGAAGCGACTTGCGGGATAGCGAATAGGCGGCCAGAGAGGTAAGCAGCAGGTTGAGCGCCACTCCGACGATGACGATAAACAACGTGTTGCGGTAGCCGAGCAGAATCATCGGATTGCCGAACACCGCTTCGTACGTTTCGAGCGAGAAGCCCAGCGGCTTCCACAAGATGCCTTTGTGCGCCATCATGAGCGCCGGCTCGCTGAACGAAGCGAAGGCTACGTACAGCACCGGATACAGGGTCGCGATCATGAGCGCGGTCAGAACGATCGCGTTGCCCGCCCGGAATATTCGTTCGCTTAAGCTAGTTTTCATGCGTGCCTCCCTCTACCACAAGCTCGTATTATTCAGCCTGCGGCTCAGCCAATTGGAGCCGATGACAAGCGCGAAGTTAATGACGGAATTGAACAGTCCGACGGCGGAGCTGAAGCTGAACTGAAAATCCTGCAAACCGATCCGGTACACGTAGGACGAGATGACGTCCGCGGTCACATAGGTTGTCGGATTGTACAGCAGAATGATCTTCTCGAAGCCCACGCTCATGATTCTGCCGATATCCAGGATGAGCAGAATAACGATGACGGGCAGCAGACCGGGCAGCGTGACGTGAAGCATCTGCTTCCAGCGTCCGCCGCCGTCGATCTTGCAGGCTTCATACTGCTCGGGATCGATCGCGGACAGCGCGGCCAAATAGATGATGGTGCCCCAGCCGATATGCTGCCAGATGTTCGAAGAGACGAATATCGTCCGGAATAAGGACGGTTCGAGCAGCATCGTCATCCGCTCGCCGCCGAAGAAAGCGATGATATCGTTAATGACGCCGTCGCTGTTCGTGAAGTCCTTAAGAATGCCGCAAATAACCACGATCGAGATAAAATGCGGCAAATACGTAACCGTCTGCACCGCTCGCTTAAATAACGAATTTTTCACTTCGTTGAGCAGCAAGGCCAGCACAAGCGGGGCGGGAAACCCGAAGACAAGATCGTACAAGCTGATCATGAGCGTGTTCTTGAGAACTCTCCAGAAGTACATCCCGCCGAAAAAATCTTTGAAATGCTCGAGTCCGACCCACGCGCTACCGTGAATTCCGAGCCTGGGGTTAAACTCCTTGAACGCGATAATGGCGCCGTACATCGGAATGTATTGAAAAACAAGGAAATAGGCCAGCACCGGTGTCAGCATGACGTACAAATATTTGTTCCTGACGATATCCTTCAGAATTTGCGCCGGCAGATGTCCGGCATGCGGGAACGATCGATGTCCCGGCTTCGTTTGCGCCATCTTCTGCTCCTCCCTAGCCCATTCCGTCATCTATTGTTGTAACGATCCATGGCGCCTTGATAAATCGCGATGACATCGCGAACGCCCATCTCTTCCAGCTGCCTGACGAAGCCCTCGTACTTGTCGAGCGGCTCGCTGCCCATGACGAACTTGATGAACATCTCCTCCATGTACGTATTGACCGCGGTCATCGTCTGCGCGACCTTCTTGCTCTCGTCCACCGTAGGCGTTATGAACGCGGGCAAAATATGCTTCGCGGCGTCGGTCTCCGACCAAACCTTGACCGCCTCGTCTTGCTGCGGGAACGTATTGGTCGTCTTCATCTCGTGCATCGGGTAGGGACCGTTCGGAATGGTGTACTGCGACAGCATCTGCTGCGACGTATACTTCTCGTTCGCCATGATCGCGTCGGTGAACGTCGGAACTCCGTTCTCCAGCGTGTAGCTTTCGCCTTCGATGCCGAAGTTGTACAGCATGGCGCCTTGCTCTCCGTACGCGTAATCCAGCCACTTCGCGATCAGCTCCGGATTCTTGGCCGACGTCGTGATCGAGACGCTGGCTTTCGGGTTATATTTGAAGTCGCGCTGCCCGGTGAACGGTCTCTCTCCCGCATTTAATACGGGATAAGGAGCCGCCACGAGATCGAAGCCCGGCGTCTGCTCCTTGGCGGATTCGAGCCACTTGCCCATTCCTCCGCCCAGCAGGAACACCGTTGCGCCCGATTCGCCGTTCAGCATCCGTTTGTCCAGCGTGTCGCGTTCGACGATCGGGAAGTCCTTGTCGATCAGACCTTCCGAATACCACTGGCGGAACAAGGCAATAACCTCCTTGAACTGCGGGTCGAGCGGACCGTATCGAACCTTGCCCTCGTCGTCGATATAGAAGTCCTGCGAAGTGCGGTACGCGCCGTAGAACGCGTCCTGCAGGTTCATCTTATTGGCGTATTGCGCCGTCAATGGCGCCGCCGCGCCCTTCTTCTCCTTGAACGCGGTCAACACCGCGTGCCAGTCGTCCACGGTTACGGGCACCGCCAATCCCAGCTCATCGAGCCAGTCTTTGCGAAGCATCGGTCCCCGGAAGACGACCCCTTCCGTGTTGCGCAGCATCGGGAAGGCGTAGTATTGGCCGCTGTCCGTCTTCACCATCTTGTCAAGCTCCGGATCGGCCTCCAGCAGCTTCTTTAATTTCGGCGCGTGCTCCTCGATCAGGTCGTTAAGCGGGATGATCACGCCGTCGGCGATCGCTTTCTCCGGACCGCCGGGATAGCTGGTCCACGTATACTCCATCGCGTCAGGCAGCTTGCTGGAGGCAATCAGCAAATTGAATTGCTCCTCCAATTGCCCTTCGGACGGATGAACGTACTCGACCTTCACGCCGGTCGCTTCCGCGATCGCCTTGCCGATCGGCGCTTCCGCCAGATTGGTCGCGAACGTAACCAGATTGCCGTTGATCGGGCCCCAGTACGAGAACGTCTCTTTCGTGTCCAGCGGGTAGGTCGCCTCCGTCCCTTCGTTCTTCTGCCCTTCGCCGCCGGTTCCCGCATTGCCTGGATTTTGGGTAGGTTCCGCCGTATTGCCGTTTCCGTTTCCATTGCCGGTGCCTGCATTGTTGGAGCATGCGGCGAGGATAAGCGACAGCGTCAGGATGATTCCCGTCCCGAGCCTCAGCCATTCGAGCTTTCTTCCTTTTCGATTGTTTGCCATTGTGCCCCTCCGTTCGATTCGTCTGGTCCGGGCCCTCGTGAACCCGTTCTCATCGTAGCGCCGAATCGGCGCCGCCAGCCATTGTCAAAATGTAAAATCAGCCGCAATTCCTCGAAAAGGAGAGCGGTAAAAACGTGAATCCATCGTCTTTTCCGGAATAGAAAAGCCCGGAAGGCTACTTGATCTCTCTGTAGCGACCGGGCGTGACTCCTTCGAATTTTTTGAAGATGCGATGGAACGTGTTGACGTCGTTATAACCGACCTTAAGCGATATCTCGCCGACGGTGTACTTCTCGCCGGCAAGCAGCGATTTGGCCTCGGCAAGCCGCGTCTTGTTGATGTAATCCAGGAGAGACTCGCCCGTATGCTCCTTGAACAGCTTGGATATATAGGAAGGCGTCATGGAGAAGGCTTCTCCGATCATGGAGATGTTCAAATTCTCGTCCTGGTAATAATCATTGACGTATTTCATCACCTTGTCGACCAACGGGTTGCTGCTGAATTCGCGGTTCTCGTTGATGTAGGCGCATAGAAGTCCCAGCAGCTCGAAGAGCTGGCCGCGCATCTCGCCAACGGTCTGGCATTGCATCAGCTTCTCGATCGCGCGCACGCCGTCCGGCGCATCCGGTTTGTTCGCCGTACGCACTTCGCCGATTACCTTCTGCAGCGTTGCCATCAAATCGAACATGAGACATTTGGCGGTATGGAAGGAGAATGGCTCCGCCGTTACGTTCTTTCGGATCAGCTCCGAGGCGAACGCTTCGGCCTTCTCCAGCTGGCCCTCGCGCACGATGGCGATCAGCTGCTGCTCCGCGTTCAGCGGGTAGAAGTAGCCCGGGGCCGCCCCCTGCCCTTCGCTGCCGCCCAGATCCGCATAATGAATGACGCCGCCGCTCCCCGCCACGATTCGATACTCCATCGCTTCGGCCGCTTCATGGAACGCCTGGAAAATTCCGTATTCGCCTTCCTGCTGCGAGCTTGCCGCGGCCGTTAACTGCACGTGGGCATGATGGGAGATGAACGCCATGGTTTCCTCCGCGATCCGTTCCAACTGGTTCCGATGCTCCTTCGGCGTAACCGGGTTTTGATTGACAATGCAAGCAAGCAGAGATTGGTCCAGTTCCACTGCGTAAGCGCTTGCGGAATGCCGCGCAACCTCTTCCACCACGTTGGCGATCAGGAACAGCAACAATCTCCGGTTGCGCGCCCGCTCCCCGTCTTCCCCGTGAAACTTCCCGAAATGGTCGATGCGCAGCAAGACGACGGAATAGCCGCCGAACGGGAATCGAAGCTCGTGGGCCTCGAACGCATCGCGCAGCGGAACGTGGCTGTCCAGCTGGCCCTTAAGCAATCGTTGAAGGAAATGGGACCTCAGCGTGTTGTTATGTTCGTTCAGCTTGTAATGAAGCTTCTCTTTCTCGCGGAACGTGCTGTTCAGCGCGTTCGTCAAATAGGAATATTCGTTGGAGCCCTTGTCGAAAGGGACCCCCGCCTTGAACGACAGGCTTTGGATGAGCGCATGGATCGGCATGTAATTGCGCCGGAGCAGCCAGATCGTCACGCCGCCGCCGACGACAAGGCAGAGCAGGATGCTGGCAATCGTCAGCTGCTCGACCACGTTCATCTTCTGATGGTACACAGCCGCAGGCAGCGTCATCACGTACTTCCACCCGGTAATGGCTGAAGTCGTGTAGGAAGCCACGATGGAACCTCCATCGCCGTTAATCTCCAATTGGCCCGTTTCCCGGGGCATATCTCCGTACTTCACAATGGAGGGAGCCAGCGGATCACCCGTGGTCGCGATTAACCGGTTCCGTTCGTCGAGAATTTGAATCATGCCTTCATCCGGTACGGAAGCCTGCCCGAGAAGCTTGCTCTGATCGATCATGAACAGCAGGACGGCGCCCGGCTGTCCCGGGTTGGAAGGCAGGACCGACTGCGCGAACAAGACGGCCGGCCTCCACCCTTTGCCCTCGGGCACCACCGCCGATTGATAGCCCTTAATGTACGTCGGCTCGAAAAAATCCATGAACGCCTCGTACGTCATGTCCTCAGAGAATCGGAATTCCTCGTACAAGGAACGGCTGTCCATTCGATTATTTCGGGCGAGCACCGTATCGCTATTCAAATAATAGACATAGATTCGTTCGATAAAGTCGTTGGCGATTTCGTATACGCGAAGATCATTGGCGATTTGATACACCGCGTAGTGGTCCGAATCGGAAAGCGCGGAGCCGATCGTCATGAAATTCGATATGCGCCTATTGAGACCGACCTCGACGCTTAGGCTTTCGATCCCTTTGAATTGATTATCTATCGCTTGCTCCATCTGCAGAAGAATCGATTGATTCGCCCGGTTCATCTCGGTCTTCACGACGCTGAGCGTCGCTCCGTAGATCACTCCGCTGATGAGAATCGGCACGAGCAGGACGGAGAGATAGGACAGCAGCCAGGTCATGAATACGCTGCGATCCTTCGCGTTCTTCTTGAGATCGGTTGTCCATCGGCTTCGGATTTGCTCCATCGTTCTGCCCCCTTGCCCCTATTGAAGAAGTCATCGTCAAGAATACGGGTACTTGATTCGACGCACCGAGCGGCTTTTCCTTTATTCGCGATTCTCCTTACCATTATGTAGAACTCAGGACCGCTTTCCATAGTGTCAAAAAGCAAAACAACCATCGAAAACTTAAAATAATGCGGCTCTGTTTCGAAATTGCGGATCGAAAGTGCGCATTTTGGAGGCGGTTTTCGTTTTTGACGCTATCATGCGGCGAACGTTTTCTCTATAAAGGGGATAAGAGCGCAGCCGGCTGCAACGGAAACGCTTGAATAAGCCGGGCGCATGCGCTCCGGAGACGAGGAGGAATTGAATTGGCTCTGAGCAAGCTATTCGAAACTCGCAGGCGAAATCGGCTATTCGGCAAAGCCGTCCCTATCGCGCTGGCGGTAATGCTGGCGGCCGGCTCGGTCCCGGCGCCGCCGGCGGCGGACGCGTTGTCGGCAGCCACGGGAACGCCGGGAGGCGTGGACGCGTCGGCGCTGCGGCTATGGCTGAAGGCCGACGCGGATAACGTGGCGCTGGCGGGCGGGCAAGTGACGGCATGGCAGGATAGCAGCGTCCATGGTCATCGATTCGTGAATGACGGCAGCCTTCCGGCGATCGCCAGCCGGAACAAGCCCATGTATGAGGCCGCGCATCCGGAATTGAACCATCAGCCGGCGCTGAAGTTTGTCCGATCGGGCGCAGGCAGCATTCTTCAGGATGCGGATGGCATTTTCGAAGACGGCGAAGAGATCGGCCATGCTAGCGTTTATACGGTTACGGGCGGGCTAGCTTCAATCGACAATTCCATGATCTTCAGCCATTCGCTGGCAGGAGGCGCCTTCAGCGCGCATCTCCCCCATAAGAGCGGCTCGACCAGCGCCAGCCTGGGATCCGTTCTATGGGACTCCGGCAAGAAGTCGGATGGCACCGGCTATCAGCGGTTATCGGCGGGAGATCAGGTATTCTTGAATCAATACAACGTGTGGGGTCTTCATCACGATGCCGCTCCCGCGGATGCCGGCGCGTACCAATCCGCTACCCGCGACGGCCTAGTCATCGGACAATCGAATACGCCGATCCTTCCGTTCGTCGGCCAGGCCGGCGGAGCGATGTCGCTCGGCTCCGCCGTCTCGGGCGGCTCGGGCTATAACGGCTATATGAGCGAGATGATCGTCTTCACGGAAGCGCTGACGGACGTGCAGAAGCGCCAGGTCGATTCCTATCTGGCCATCAAATACGGCCTTGCCTTGCCGGAAGGGAGCTATCTGAGCGCGGGACCTGCCCCCGTGCCGGTCTGGGATGCCGAGGCCCATGCCGCCTATAGCCGTAACGTAGCCGGCATCGGCCGCGACGCGGCCGGCGCGCTGGATCAACGGCAGAGTCGCAGCAGCCTGGGAGGAGCGGACTCCGCGCAAGCGCTGATCGGAACGCCAGGCGGGGCGGAGCTCGCGGACGGCCAGTATTTATTATGGGGAGACGACGGCAACACGGGCCCTTCCCTCTCGTACGGCTCGGGGTACACGCGGATGAGCCGTACCTGGAAAGCGCAGAACACGGGCGGGATCGGGCCCGTGCAGATTGCCATTCCGCGCGGCGCGATTCCGCTTGGCGGCTTATTGCTGACAAGCGATGACGCCGATTTCTCGCATGCGGCAGAATATCCGTTGACGGAAGCCGTCATACGCGGAGAAACGTATTATGCAGCCGAAGCCGCGCTCGCGGACGGCAGCTACTTCACCTTCGCGGAGCAGCAGCCTCGGCTGCAGCTTTCCGACTTAACCCTGTGGGACGGAACGGAAGTCATTGCGCTTAACATGCCTTACGATGCCAATACGACGGATGGCTACGAGGCGGTTGTGCCGCAGACGACGGAATCCGTCCGGCTGAAAGCTCAGTCGGCCACACAGGACGCCGTAATCGATATCTATATCCGCCATTACGACAAGGAGCGGACGCTGTTGCCCGGTGGGGACGACATCCCGCTTGCGACAGGAGTGAACGAGTTGAGCATCGAGTTAAAGAACGAAGGCGACGACACGATTCGTAATACTTACAATCTGGATATCATCCGAAGGCTTCCCGTCGACGAGAGCGGCAAGCTCGAACTGCCGGCCGGCTCCGTGACGGCCAGCTCTTCGCAGCCGGGCACGGGCTATGTCCCGGCCAATGTCGTCGACGGCGTCTGGGGAGAAGACGCGGCTGGCATGGAGAGCCGCTGGTCGGCATCCGGACAAGGCCAGTGGCTTCAGTTCGACCTCGGCGAGCCGCTGAGCGTCACTTACTTGAAGCTCGCGTTCCTAAACGCCAGAGATCGACTGTCCAGCTATGAAATCCGGGCTTCGAACGATCCTTCGTTCGAAGAAAGCATTGTGGCGCTGCCAAGACGAAGCAGCCGGGCGCTCCAAGCGGAGGATTCCGTGCTGCAGCCGTATGTGCTCGACAACCCGGGTCCGGCGCGCTATTGGCGTCTCATCGGCTATGGCAACAGCGCCAGCGGCAGCTCCGGCAGCTGGAACAGCCTCATGGAGGCGCAGTTGTATGTCGGCGAGGCACCGGTCGTCCATGAGCCGGAGGAGCCGAACGGTCCGCCGGCGGCAGGCGATGTGGACGAAGACGATCTCCCCCCGCCCGTTCCGACAACCGTGCGGGTAAGCTCGGCGGAGCAGCTGCAGCAGGCGATAGACGACGCGGTACCCGGTACCGTAATCGAGGTTCAGAGCGGCACGTACGAGCAGGACGGACCGTTCGTCGTTCTGAACAAAACGGGCTCCGCGGCCTATCCCATCCGGATTACGGCAGCCGAGCAGGACGAAGCCGTCATTGCCGGCAACAGCTACTTCCATATCGAGAACTCGGCGTATGTAGAGGTGTCCGGCTTCTCCTTCCGAGGCGGCATCGGCACGCCGGAGGGGAACGAGACGCTGGTCCAGCGTGGATTGGAGCACCGGTCGCGGACCGGCGTGCACCCCGGCGTGCAATTGCAGAGCTCGAGCCACGTTTCGATCGTGCGCAACAGCTTCGCCCTGAACGAGACCGGTCAGCCGTACAGTTTCACGGCTCCTCTAGTCGGTACGGTGACCTGTCTGGTCGACGTTCCGGGGAGCTGCCGGATTGGCGCTCTCGACAGCGCCGGCGGCGACGCCTACGAGGGGCCGACCCCTTACGAGGACACGTCGCTGCTGACCAGCAACGGAACCCATCGCCATTACATCCGGGTCGAAGGAGAAAGCAGCCATAACCGACTAGCCTACAACGACATCGGCCCGAAAAAAGGGTTCGGCGCGGTCGTCATCTATGATGGGGCAGGACATACGGGGCAGAACATCTCGCAATACGACGTGATCGAATACAATCGCTTCCACGGCATCGGACCGCGAGTGACCAACGGCCTAGAGGCGATCCGCCTCGGATTATCCAGTCTGTCGCTGTCGTCCGGCTTCGTGACGATTCAATACAATCTGTTCGAAGGCGTGAACGGAGAAGACGAGATCATCTCGGTCAAGAGCAGCGACAACATCATCCGGTACAACACGATTCGGGGTAGCTACGGAGGCATCGTCGCCCGGCACGGGCACCGGAACAGCTTCTACGGCAACTTCTTCTTCGGCGATGGCGTTACGCCTGGCTTAAGCGGCTTCCGCATCTACGGCAACGATCACAAAATATACAACAACTACATGGAAGGATTGACCGACCGGATCATCCGGCTGGACGGCGGCACGCATGACGCGGGTCCTGACGGAAGCGCGAATCCGACGGTCCGCTGGGGAGCGCCGGAGCAGACGGCCGAGTTGAACAGTCTCCCGCCCGAAGCGAGGACGGAGCTTCTTCGCGGTCACTGGCGGCCGTACAACGTGCAAATCTTCAACAATACGATCGTGAACGTCGGCAACAATACGCCTGCGATCAGCCTGGGCGGCCGGACGTATCAGCCGGTAGGCACGAAAGTGTACAACAATTTGATCTTCAGCAACGCCGGCACGATCTTCTCCGAGACGAGTCCGGTCCAAAGCGCGCCGGCGCATGAACGTCCGGTCTACGCCGGTAATCTGATCGAAGGGACGGCTGTCCCGACCAACAATCTAGCGATAGCTGGAGGATTCGAGAAGACGGAATTAAAGCTGGTGCGAAGCGCCGACCGGCTGGTCCGGTTATCAGCCTTCAGTCCTGCCATCGACGCCGCCAAGGCTCCTTATGTCGCGACCGAGGACATGGACGGCCAGTTCCGGTTCGGCGGCTTCGACGTCGGCGCCGATGAATACAGCCCGGGCGCCCAAGTGGCCAGACTGCCGCTGACGGCTGCCGATGTCGGACCGAACGCGGGTCCTCGCCCGCCCGCCCCTGAAGGCGAGCCGGGACTTCGCAAGCTGGAGCTGAGAGCCGGCAGCGCGGAGCTTCCGATCGGCTTCCGGGAAGAAACGCCGCATTACGCGGTAACCCTTCCTTCCGGCGCGGCGAGTGTGACGGTCGTGCCGACCGCGCTTAGCGACGGCACGGTCATCGAAGTCAGCGTCGATGGCTATCGGCGCCAGACGGTGGAGAGCGGCCAAGCTAGCGAAGCGCTGCCGATCGATGCGGACGGGAGCTATATTCTCGTCGAGGCAAGGATGCCTTCCGGCAAACAGAAGACGTACTCGATCGAGGCGAAGCGGCACTCCCCCGGCGGCGGCTATGTGCCCGCACCGAGTCCGCCGAGTCCGCCTCCTCCCGTGGAGCCTTCCCCGCCTCCGACTCCTGCTCCCGTCCCAAGGCCGACGGAACAGCCGGAGTTCTCCGACACCGGGCGCCATTGGGGACGCAATCCTATCGCCGAGGCAGCCCGCCGCGGCTTCGCCGCAGGTTATCCTGACGGAAGCTTCCGGCCCGATGAGCCGGTAACGCGCTTGCAATTCGCGCTCATGCTGACACGCGCGAAGAAGCTGGGCTCCGCCGAGCCGACCGCCCTATTCGCGGATTCGAACGATATTCCGTCTTGGGCAGCCGGTCCGATCGCGGCTGCGGTGCAAGCGGGCATCCTGCAAGGGTACGAGGACGGCACGCTGCGGCCGAACGAAAGGGTGAATCGCGCCGAGATGATCGTCATGCTGCTGCGGGCCTATCCGCCGCCCGGCAACGAATCGGCTGCGCAGCCGCCTTTCGAAGACGGAACGGACATTCCCGACTGGGCGGAATCGGCCGTAGCCTCGGCTTGCGCCATGGGCATCATCGAAGGACGAGGCGATGGCCGTCTCGAGCCTGCCGCCTCGGCCACGAGAGCGGAAGCCGCGGCCTTGTTGATAAGAATGCTGGATCGTTAAGGAAAAACAAGTAAGCCGGTGCAGCCTTATCTAAAGCGATAAAGGCTGCATCGGCTTCATGCTTATATGGAGATTGAAACCACTAGGTATCGCCGGCCGCGCCAGCCTGCCGGCTTGGGCCGCCTCCAGCCATACGTTCCGCCAGCAGCCGGAACCGCGGGCGATTAAAGCGCTGTGCTACGATGATCGGCGCGTTGAACAGCACGGCATACAACACCATCAGCCACCCCGCCCAAGCAGGGTTCCAGAGGAAAAACAGCGGGGCCGGCGCCATCGACAGCCAATGCGTCAGCTCGGCCCGCCTCGATTCCCGGACGAAGAGGAGAAGGTCGGATTTGCCGGTGCCTGACAGCCTGCTCTTGTTATACCCCTTCTTCAGAATGAGCGTACCGTCCGGAATCCGATGCTTCCAGCTCTTCACTCGCAGAAGCCGCTGCCAAAGCCGGCCCGAGTCTTCCCAGCCGCGTATGCGATAGAGAAAGCTATCCTCCGCGAACAGGCGCGCGGGCAGCCTCAAGGCGAGAACGGACACCGCGAGGTGAATGACAAACCAGGCCGCGATATCCAGGAGCAGCGTTATCGTATGGGAAAGCTCGATGATCCGCATTCGCCCCCCCGCCTCCGTCACACTTGAATATCGCGGCCGCGCCATCGAACCGTGCGGCGAATGTTGACCAGGTAGAGCGACCAGCCGTGCAAGGCGCAAAAAAACAGCAGCAGCGCCGGATAAGCCAAAAAATACGCAAACCGGAAATTACCCGTTCGCCGCGCCAACCCGAACAACTGAAGCATATAAACGACACAGGCGACCGCGGCAGCCGCAATCGGGCCGGATAGCAGAATGGCTCCAACTAGCAAAGGAAGCGTCGACAAACCGGCGGCCATCCACGTCACGATCATCGCCATGACGAGGGGATGCGTCGATTGGGAAGCCGTCCCGAAGCTTTTCGTCCATCCTTCCGTCAGCTGCCTCAGCCCCTCCGGATACATGCGAAAATCGATGCAGCCCTTCCCGCCGAAGCAGCGGACCGGATGCCCGGCCCGCCTATATAGCACCCCGAGCGCCAGATCGTCCATGACCGCTTCCTTGACAGCAGCATGGCCGCCCGTGCCGAAGTAGACGTCTCTTCTCGTCAGGATGCAGGGTCCGAACGAGCCGGCCCCCGTCAGCCGGCCGCCGAGGACGGAGAACACGTTCATTCCGGCCATCACGACGATGTTGAACACCGCCGACAGATGCTCATAGCCGCGCTTTACCGAATGGTAGGGCTGGAACGACAGAATGCCGGCCTCCTGCGCCTCGCGCGCGAAGACGTCCGCCATTCGACGAAGGCTGTCCGCACGCACCAGTCGCGTATCGGCATCAAGGAAGAGCAGCCAATCGCCCGTCGCGGCCTTGGCCCCTTCCCAGCATGCGGCCGACTTCCCCGTCCAGCCTGCCCCGAGCTCCGCTTTCCGAACGACTGCGGCGCCGCAGCCTGCAGCGATCTCCGCCGTCCGGTCGACCGAATCGT
Source organism: Paenibacillus soyae (assembly GCF_024623455.1). GTDB lineage: Bacteria > Bacillota > Bacilli > Paenibacillales > Paenibacillaceae > Pristimantibacillus > Pristimantibacillus soyae. Next base: position 16,439 of record NZ_JANIPJ010000020.1, read on the forward strand.
CGTCCACCACGATAATTTCGGCCGGCTTCAGGCTCTGTATTCGAAGCGATTGCAGCAGCGGCAAGATTCTTCCCGCCTCGTTCCGCGCCGGAATAATGACGGAAATCCGGGGAACGTCTTCCCGTCCCAATCCGGCCTCCTTCTCCCCCGCGCGCGCAATTCTACATAACATAAGCCAGCCGCACGCGACGCCCAACGCCACGATAACGAAGCCCGCGCTCCATATCCAATTCGCCACGTCATCCCTCCTCCAGCTGCCTCTTAACGATGTTCGGCCAGCTTCGCATCCCTCTCCACGATTTTGTCCCGCACCTGCTGCCCGCTTAGCGTCACCATGGGCATGCCCGCGCCGGGATTGACCGTCCCTCCGACGAAATACAGATTGTCGTAACGAACGCTTTGCTTCGGATGCTTGAAGCCGTAATTTTTCGAGCGGTCCGATACCGTGCCATAGATCGATCCGCGGTGCGAGCCGTAAGCGGCCTCGATATGATGAGGCGTCCACATATCCTCCGTGACGATTCGCCTGCGGAGATCGGTCAATCCCATACGCTCGAGCTTGACGAGCACCCGTTCCCTCAACCTTTCATAATCCTCGGCGGAGAACGGCTCATCCTGGATATAAGGGATATGCGGCAATATTTTCAAGTTCTCATGGCCGGGAGGCGCCTGCGACGGATCCGTCTTGTTGACGTTCACCAAATAAATCGTCGGATCGTCGGGCAGCTCATGCCGACGGAACACCTTGTTCATCTGCTCCTTCAGCCGCTCCGAGAAGAAGAAGTTATGATGCGCGAGCTGCGGGTACGAGCCGGAGACGCCCAGATGCAGCACGAGGCCGGAGCTGGACGGCTCGAACCGCTTCTCCAGCTTTCGGATGAAGGCCGGTTCCTCGTCCAGCAGCTGCTCGTATGCGGGAATCACTTCCATGTTCGACACGTAATAATCCGCCCGTATCATCGAGCCGTCCTCCAGGACGAGACACTGGATGCTGCTCCCGCCGCCCGGGACGAGCTGCGTCGCTTTGCGGCCCGTATACAGCTTGACGCCGAGCTCCTTCGCCAGCCTCGTCATTCCCTCCGCGATGCGATGCATGCCTCCCGGCACGTACCAGATGCCCTGCGCATGCTGCATGTAGATCATCATGTTCAGCACGGAAGGAGCATCGTACGGGGACGAGCCGACATATTTGATGAAATAAGCCAGCATCTCCCGTAGTCTGGGATGACTTATCCGCTTCCGGATCGCGCCATACATCGTGGAGAAAAAGTCGAACTCCCTCATAGCTCCGACAACTCCATGCTCCTTGACGATGTCCGCGAAGGTGTCCAGGCCTTTGGAGAAATAACCCCGGTCCGTCGCCTCGTACAGACGCCGGGCATAGGCCAGGAAGTCCTTGTACTCCGCCATCGCCCGGGCATCCAGATGAGGGTTGTTCTCGGCCATCCGCTCCAGATCGCCGTACAGATCGATCACCGTCCCGTCCGGGAAGAAGGAGCGCCATTCATGCTCCACCTTCTGTATCCGGATATAATCGGCCATCCGGCGGTTGCTTGACACGAACAGCTTGTCGAATATATGAGGCATGGTCAAAATCGACGGCCCGAGGTCGAATCCGAAGCCATCCTGCTCCAGCCGGTTCAGCTTGCCTCCCAAATGGACGTTCTTCTCATAGAGACTGACCTCATAGCCGCTCCGGGCGAGCGAAATCGCCGCCGAAAGCCCTCCGAGGCCGCCTCCGATCACCGCGACGGATTTCATCCCAACCGTTCTCCTTTGCTTATAGCCGAAAGCTGTTTTTGGGCCCGATTGTACAGGTTCCGCATCTCCAACTTGGATACGGCATTCCGCTTCGTGTAGCAATCGTAGCCGTTCTGGCGGACCGCATTCAGAATGCCCCTGTAGATTTGGGCCGACAAGAGCACCTGAAACCGGCTGTCCTCGTCGAAGCCGGCAATGTCCTCGACGAACGCGTCGTACAAATTCTCCGCTCGCCGGGCCAGCTTCTCCCATACCCGGATGAATCTCTCGTCAACCGTCGACCGCCTTAGTTCGATTTCGCCGTAACCTTCGGAGGCCAATAAGTCGGAAGGGAGATAGATTCGTCCTCTCGCCGCGTCCTCTCCCACGTCGCGAAGTATGTTCGTAATCTGCATGGCCGTGCCAAGCCGGACGGCCGCTTGCTTCATATCGCGTCCAGCCCCTGATGCGATGATCGGCAGCAGCATGAGACCGACGGAGCCCGCCACGTAATAGCTGTAAGTTTCCAGCTCATCCATGGTGGCCGGCGCCGAGAAGAATAGATCCATCTTCTGCCCGACAAGCTGCTCGTAGAACGGCTCCAGCCTCATGTCGTAACGGGTGAACACGTCCCGCAGCGCCCTCCAAAGCGGATGATCGATCTCCCTGCCCTCCGCGAACATCAGCAATTGACGCTCCAGGACATGGAGGGCGTCCAGGCTTTCCTCCTTGCTCCCTCCCCGGTCGACCGCATCGTCCGCCAACCGGCAATACGCGTATATCGCGAACACGGCGTTCGCCTTCTCCCTCGGAAGCTGCAGGAAGGCATAATAGAAGCTTCTCGAATTTTGTTTGATAATTTCCTCGCAATACCGGTAATCCGCCTCGAGGCCCTCCGGCTTATGGAGCGGCAGAGAAAGAGACAGCTTCATGGGCATGCACCTCCCGATCATCCAGCATTAATTCATCCGACGCGATCTTGGCCGACAGCAGCACGATAGGCACTCCCGCTCCGGGATGGGTGGAGCTCCCCGTGAAATACAGATTGCGGCAGCTGGGCGATTTGCTCTGCGGACGAAGATGATTGCTTTGCGCAAGCGTCGGTCTCAGGCCGAAGCACGCGCCGTTGTAGGCGTTGTACTTCTCCCGGAAATCCAGCGGGGTCATATACGACTCGGATACGATATCCCCGCTTACCCCCTCGAACCCCGGCGTTCGCTCCAGCGCGTCCAGCACCTTGCCGCGGTAATGCCGAATCGTCCCTTCGTTCCATTCGTACCGCGCCGTCGACAGGTCGGAGACGGGTATGAGAATATACAAGCCGTCCTTCCCTTCCGGTGCCATCGACGGGTCCAGCTTCGAGGCGATGTACACGTAGAAGGACGGATCCTGCAAGAGCTCCCCTTCGAAGATATCGCCGATGCTTTTTTTCAAATGATCCCGGAAAAAGAAATTATGCACGGTGCGGACCGACTCGTATTTCCGGTTCATGCCGAGATACATGACCAGACAGGAGCAGGAGTAATCGAGGCTGTCGATTTTTTTGTCCGTATACTTGCCCTTCGCCTTGACGTCGCGTACGAGATGCTTCATCGCGTGGGGGAAATCGGCGTTGCACATGACGTAATCGGCGGCATGCTCGCGGTTATCGATCCGGATGCCGCATGCCGCGCCGTTGCGAACCATGATTTCGTCGACGTTCGCGTTGTAATGCACCACTCCCCCCAGCTCCAGGAAGAGACGCTCCATCGAGCGGGCCATCGTATGCATGCCTCCCTTGATGAACCATACCCCGTACAGCATCTCGATCATCGGAATAATGGAATAAAGGGAGGGTCCGTTATATGGGGAAATGCCGATATACATGGTCTGGAAGCTCAGCATCTGCTTCAGCCGCTCGTTCTTGATGTACTTGCCGATGAACCGGTCGGCGGTGTCGAACGTTCGGAGCTTCATGCCTTGCCAGAGCATGTATGGGTTGTAAAAGTCCGACCGCTTGCGGAACGGCCGCTGTAGAAAATGATTTTTGGCAACCAGGAAACGTTTGTAAATAACCTGAAGATATTGCAGAAAGCCTTGCGCGTCCTCGTCGCTAATATCCTCCAGCGTATCCAGCAGCTTCACCAGGTCGGTCGAAATCTCATGCTTGTCACGCTCTCCGCTTCCGAAGAAGACGGAATAGATCGGATCCAGCCTCTCCATCGGAATATAGTCGTCGGGGTTGCGCCCGGCCAGTTCGAACACTTCGCGGTACAGCTCGGGCATCATGACCAGAGTAGGCCCCATATCGAAGCGATAGCCGTCCTTCTCCAGCCTATGCATCTTCCCTCCCGGGATCGGTTCCTTCTCGAACAGCTCCACCTCGTAACCCGCATGCCGCAGACGAATCGCGCTTGCCAGACCCGCAACGCCGGCTCCGATTACAATCACTTTCTTATGCCTCTTCATGGTCTCCTCCCGTCGTCCGGAAACGCAATTAATTATACTGTAAGGTTAATTATGTTGCCGGAAGCGACTTTTGTCAATCCTTTTGTATAACGTTTTGATCATTAAGATTGTACATAATGTCAATTTCCAAAAAATCTGTATGATGTTATACTAATAACGTTGTACAACCTTAACGGCTCTCGTTCAAAGGATGAGTATCCATGAAGCAAGACAAGCATTATTACATCAAGCAGGTTGCGAAAGTGACGGGACTTTCCGCCCAGCTCATACGCAAATGGGAAGAACGGTATCGGCTTATTGCGCCTAAGAGACTGCCCAATGGATATCGGTTATATAGCGAAGACGACGTCAATGCGCTGTTAACGGTCAAGGCGCTTCAGAAGCAAGGGCATTCGATCGCGGAGGCCGCCCTTCTCTTGAAGGAGAACAAACGGAAGCTCGATTCCTCCTTCGACGAGCCGGCCCGGGAACCGCTGCTCGGGGAGGATCAATCGAAGCTGAACCGCTTCGTCATCGCTCTGCTGGAATGCGGGAGCGCTTGCAACGAATTGGAGCTGGCCTTTCAATTGCAGCAAGCCTACCACTTTTACGGCCTAAGCGGATTTCTAACGGAGGTTGTTTCTCCTTTTCTGAAGGAAGTGGGCGACAGATGGGAATCCGGGGAATGGGACGAATATCAGGAATCGGTGTCCAGTCTTGTGGTGAGGGATATGCTCGTTCAGATCAGACGCAATTATCAGCATAACGACAACGCCCCGTTGGTGGTCGGCGCCTGCCTTCCCATGGAGCAGCATGAAATTCCGGTGCATTTTCTTCTGCTGCAATTTCTGCTGAAGGGCTGGAAGACGTTCCTAATCGGAGCGTCCCCCGCGCCAGGCTCCATCGAAGCGCTCGTATCGCGGTTGAAGCCGAGAATCGTGCTGCTGTCCGCCTCGACGACTCTTCCGTTCGAGCACGATCCGGATTTGCTCGCGAAGCTCGACCGGTTCGCCGGCCGGATGCCCGGCACCTCCTTCTATATGGGCGGCGCGGGAGCGCTTGCGTACACAGGCGATCTGCCGCCCGAATGGATAACGATCGCCCGTTCCATTGATGAAGTGATCCTGGAATAGAACGCCAAAATCGCCGCCTCTCGCGAGGCGGCGATTCGTTTACTGCCGTTATTCGTTTGCTGCTGTTATTCGTCCTCGCCATAATACGCGAATACCGTCTCCACCGGCTTGAAATACAGATGTCCGTCCGGCCAAGGCTGGAAGTGCAAATCCATCCGCGAATCGCTCCAGTTCTCCGGTGTTCCTTGCGTGTGGAGCTTGCCCGGGAGCACCGGCGCCTCTACGACGGCCGGAAACTCCTGATAGCCGAACAACAGATTCTCGTGCATGGCGATAATCTCGTATTTCGGCCCGTGAAAGGCTTGCTCCTCTTGAAGCTGATAATGATAGTAGATATAGCTGGCCGCCATCTCCGGCTTCAGGTGCGCCACCCGGCCGACGCGGCGCTCGACCTCCGTCTTCCGTTGCCAGTGCTCCAAGCCGGCCGGTTCGTTGAAATGAAAAACGTCGATCATCGGAATCCAGCATCGCTTCTGCTCCTGTCCCGGCCACGGCTCCAAATAGGGCGACACGTCCGGCAGCAGCTCCTCTGCATCCAGCCTCTCTCCCACGCATTCCGCGTACAAGAACAGATTACGCTCCCAGCGGAAGCAGCCAAAGGTCATCAGTTGACCGCTTGCCGCTCGAAGCTTGCCGGATGGATCCTCCTTCGCCGCCGCTACGCCAAGCTCCACGCACTCCGATCGAAGCTGGGCCCTTGCGAGCACTCTGTAGATCGGCTTTTCATTTGCGGAATTGCTCATTCTATGAACCTCCTAATGGTTTTCTCTATCTTCACCTCCATATACTATAACATGGCATCGCAGCATTACTGAGAAGTAACGTTAATCCAGTCCACATTGGGTCCCTCTGTCCCCGTCGTCACCAATTTCAATGTATTCGTCCCCGTATTCATCGGCACTTGGATCGTTTTCTCGCCCCAGGTCGTCCAGCTGCCGGTTGCCGTGAAGGCCGCGTTGCCGATGACTTTCGTGCCGTTCACATACACATCCAGACTTCTCGTTCCCGAGGCCAACGCGTACCTGATCTTCACATTTTTGGTTCCGGTAACGGCACAGTAGATACCGCTCCACTGTACGGCCGCATCGGTTGAGGCATTAAAGTTGACATATCCTGTACCGTTAAAGCCGGAATAAAGGGATTCCGATAAGGATTGGGTCAACGTTGTGCCCGACTCCGCTTCATACGTTGTGCCGCTGCTTGTTCCGCCGCTGTATTCCGCTACGAAGGTGGTCACGCTTTGGGCCGGTAGATGGGCTATAAAGGAACCGTTCGACGCATTGAGCGGCGTGCCTTGCGCCATATTGCTGCTGCCGTTCGTTACCCATCTCGATACGTTCGAAGCCGTCCCGTTCTGTAGAACAAAGTTTTGGTTAACCGCGGAAGTACCTCGGTTAATGGCAACGATAACCACCTTGTTATCGCCTTTGTAGGCGGATGTGAAGACATTCGTATCCGGATTTTTGGTGGCGTCGACCCTCACATAACCCGGGCGAACGAATTTCGAGAAATGAGCCATCGAATACCCGCGCTTGCTGATCGTGCCGTCTTCTTTCATCGGTCCGTACTGCCTCCGGATATACCACCATAAATAGGCTTGGAATTCCGCATCCACCATATTGTGGTGGATATGATGGGCAACATCAAGCGCCTCGGGCCACAAATCAGCCGAATTATTATTGCTGTTCGGATAATAAACTTCCGTCATCCACAGCTCTTTGCCAGCGCCTTTCTGCTTAAACAGCGGATACGTGAAGTTGCTGAAGCTCGTTCCGTAAGTATGGGCTCCGAGAATATCCATATTGGCTAGCGCCTGCGGATCGTTGAGGATGGGGTCCGACATATTCTTCAAATAAGAAAACGATTCCGGCGCGATAACCTTCGTATTGATCGAGCCGGCGTTATCTTTCATGAAACGAAGCATCTCTTCCGGCGTCCACCAAGTCCACTCATGCGCGTAATCCGGCTCGTTCTGGACGGAGATGGCGTAGAGATTAACGCCGTTATTGCTCATATAAGTAACGAAGCTGTTAAGATGCTGCGCGTAATCATCGTACATATCGTATTTCAGGCGTTTGGCATTGGTATCGCCATTTCGATTAAAGGTCTCGACCATATGGGCCGGCGGATTCCATGGCGAAGCGAAAACAATGGCCCCAAGCTGAATGGCTCGCTGGGCCGTCGGTAATTCTCTGTACCAATTATTTGGATCCGGGTCTACGTAAATCCTTAATACGGAGAAGCCTAGCTGATTGGCCCCGTTACCGAATGCGGTGTCTCTTTGCGATGCCGTCAAGTCCCCGATCCATGCGGGATGATTCATTCCTCCGAACCCTCGAATCAATTGTTTTTCGGACGATAGATTGACGACAACGTCGCTTGCTGCCGCGATCCGGGGAGGATTCGGCGCAATGACCACGAGCGACAGCACCGTTGCGCACGCAACTAGTAAAGCCATTGTCTTCTTGACGCTTAACAACATTCTTTCATACAACTCCTCGCGTTTTATAGTTTCCCTTGCCCTGCTACGCCGGCTGCCTTAACAACCGTTGATCACCTCCTTTCATGGCTTACGCAAGAAACGAAACTGGATATGGTAACGCTTTCATACTAGGAAACGCCGTAAGGTCTAAGCTTTGCGATTTTTCAAGGGGGCATCCGATAGGAAACAACTACCGGTTCACGGGTTGTCAAAGTTTGATGGAAAGTTAAAATTTGGAGTAAGGAGGCGATACAAATTGGAGCTTGAGGATCATCACCACCTTGTACCAAATGTCTTCTTGTTCGTAGAGCGTGTCTGTTATCCGGGATGGAATATTCAGAAGTCTAAAATCAGCTTTCATGATCTCACGTTTGTCGTCGAGGGCAAAGCCCAATACGTCGTTAACGGGGTGAAGTACAATGTGGAGGCTGGGGATCTTATATACGTTCCGGGCGGAAGCATCCGGGAAGCGCATACGTGCAAAAAAACGCCGATGCACGCTTATCCATTCAACTTTTTTTGGGCCGAGCCGCATAACCATATCCAGCTTCCGTTTGATGTCATAACGAAGAAAGTGATTACCAAAGAAATTCTAGGTTATATTCGCGAATTCAACCAAGTGTGGATGAATAAAGAGCCCTTCTATATGATACAAGCCCGCGCGCTGTTCGAGCTGATCCTTCACCGCCTGCTCAGCAACAATAGAAGACAAACGATGGCGCTTGTCGACCTTCGAATTAAGAAATTGACCGCATTCCTCTCCGATCATTATTCGGATGACATTACCATGAACGAACTGGCTCGGCAGTTTAACCTTCACCCCGTGTACTTAGGTAAATTGTTTAAATTAAACACGGGTTCGACCTTTAAGGAGTATCTGAATCGAATACGCATCAACAATGCCGAAAGGTTGTTGTCGGGGAGCGGATTGACCGTAAGAGAGGTCGCTGAACGCTGCGGCTTCGAAGATCTATCTTACTTCAGCAAGGTGTTCAAGGAATTGAAGGGCTACCCTCCATCCATTATCAAAAAATGTTAAAAGTAGAATGCAGCAGTCCTCATTGGCAAAGGACTGCTGCCTTTTTTTATTTCTTCCAAACCTCGTCGATGGCCGCCTGGAACGGCTCCTTGTATTTCTCGACCACTGTCGCCACCGATACGCCTTCCAGAATCTCTCCGGTAAATTCGTAATAAGGCATCGTCGGATATCCACCGATATCGTCTATGACTTTGATGCTTTCGCCGGCGATTTTGGCATTGTTCAGATCGTCCTCGTTGCTGAACATCGTCTCGAACCGGGACTGCTTCGGATAGTCGTACATCGATTCGATATCATTGATTTTTTCATAGATATAGACAAGCTGCTCCGGATTTTCGACCGCGCTCGGAATGGTCAGATAGTTCGGAATCGTATTATGCGAATGATACTGCGTTGCGCTTGGCCCCTTCGGGAAAGGCAGGAAGCCGATGTCGTAATCCGGCATATCCTTCTTCAGGTTCTCTATCTCATAATCGCTGCTTGCCCACATCAGCGTATTGCCCTGACGGAAGAATTGGCCCGGCTCCGTCCAGTCTCCGCCTTCCGTCGGTCTAGCGACAGCCTCCGTCGCGAGCCGCGACAAGAAGTTCAATACTTCCAGCGTCTTCGGGTCCTCTAAATTTTGTTTATCCGCCGCAACCAGATTCGCTTCATTCGACGCCATCGCTTGCACGAGGATCGATGCGGTTGCAAGACCCCAAATATCGAGCTTGCCGTCGTTGTTCGAATCCTTGTTCGCTTCCTTGGCGACTTGGATGAAGGTTTCCCAGTTCCAGTTATCTTCGTTCACGTAGTCCTGAAGATTCTTCATGCCCAGTTGATTCATTAAGGTACGGTTATAGAAAATCCCGGAGGATGCTCCGTTAATGCCCGCCCGGAAGCCGTAGCCTCTGCCTTCGTACTGCGAGTATTCATTCGTATATTGCTGAATGAACACTTTTTCGTTTTTGGTGTACTCGTCTACCGGCGCGAACAGCCCTTGGGAGACCAGTGTCGGAATCATCCATGGACGCGCGAGACGGATGATGTCGCCAACCGGCTCCCCGGCAACGAGGGATGCCGTTACCTTCTCCTGAATCTCGGCGTAATCGATCACGACATATTCCATCTTGAAATTGTGCTTCGCCATCAAAGCGTCGAGGTTCTCTTTCATCTTGATATTGTCCGGGTTGTCTTCCTTAATCGACTCGTCATACCAGGACACCCACTTGATCGTCCGGCCGCCCATGTCGAACTCCATCTCTGGCGTCCCGGTTGCTTCCTCCTCGCCCGTTTCACCCGCGTTGTCGGACGAGTTCGTCGCCGTCGGCGCATTCGTGGCATTGCCCGCGTTGTCCGATCCGTTCGACGTTCCTTCGCCCGAATTGCCGCTGCAGGCTGCCATGAATACCAGGATCAGGCTGCAGAGCAGCATCATCGTCTTGCGCTTCCACATCGTAATACCCCCTATAATTTGGTTGTTGAGATAAATATAGCGCTATCATTTGATAGGCTCTATGGACAATGATAGTATGGCAACTGCCGCTGAACCATAGAGGAACTCAATACAATTTGTAAGAATTAAAGGCAACCTTTGGGGCTATCGGACCGGCTCGCCCACACTCCACTCCAGAGCGTCGCCTATCTTCTCGTTCCAGAAATCCCAGGTATGGGCTCCTCCCGTCTCCTTGTATGTATGCTCGACTCCTTCATCCATAAGAAAACGATGAAGCCGCGCGTTGACGTCAAGGAGGAAGTCTTCGGTTCCGCATGCCATATAGATTTCGGGGATGTTCGAGCCGTCCGTCTTCAGCCTGCGGACCAGCTCCTCTGGATCCTTGTCGCTGCCCATGACCTGTTCCAGATCGCCAAATACGCTCCGGTAATAGCCGTACCCTGCGATGCCGTTATGCTGTCCGGGCTTTATGCCGGCGACATGATAAGAAATAATGGCTGAAGATAAAGCAATGATCCGCCCGAACGTCTCCGCGTAATACAGCCCGTTCCGAAGGGCGCCGTAGCCGCCCATAGACAAGCCGCCTATATAGGTGTCTTCCCGCTCACGCGAAATCGGGAACATTCGCCGGGTGAACTCGACGAGCTCGCGGCCTACGTATTCGCCGACCTTCAGCTCGCTTTCTTCATCGTCCAGATAGAACCGGTTCTCGCCCGAGGGCATGAATACCGCGATGCGATACCGGTCGGACAGCTCCCGAATACGCGAGAAGCTGATCCAGTCGGTATGGCTGCCGCAATAGCCGTGCAGGAGATAAAGCGACTTCAACGGCTTGCCGGCTTCGCGCTCCTTCTCCGGCTGATCGAGCGGCAGGAGCGCGCTGAACGTAACCTCTCTCTTCATGCTTGCGGAAAAAAAGCTGATCTGCATCATTGCCATTGTACCTTCACTCCATATTCATAATTAGGATAGAAAACCGCAAGGAGGAGCTTCCCTCGCTTATGAGGGAAGCTCCGGTCCATGAAACGGCATCAAGCTTAATTGATTTTTACTAATTGCCACTGCTGATTCAAGTCGCCGCGATATTGGTTCTGCTGCAGCTTGGCGCCGTCGGCGCTTGAAGCTCCCGCGATCTCGACCGCCTTGTTGCTGTTCACGTTCAGAATGCAATAATAGCCGTTGCTCAGCTTGATGATGCGGAAGCGCTGGGCGGTATTGGAAAAGTCCTGCATGAGCTGGATGGTCTCTCCGTTGTTTTTGGTGCCGTTGCGGACGTCCATGACCTTGCCGTCGCTGGAGCTGACGCTCTTCACACGGTATTGATTGTTGTAAGTGCCCATATCGTCCACCACCCACTGCTGGGCGGTCGCGTTATTGCTCTGCCATTGCTGCAGCTGGAGATTGTTCGTATTCTGCCCGCCGGGAACGTCGATCGCCTTGCCCGAAGCTCGGTTGATGAATGTGTACGTCGCTCCGTTCGTAAGTCCGTTCCAGATACCGTTCCAAGGCAGCATCTGAGCCCGCTCGTAATACCATTCGAAGATGAACCGGGCCATGCCGTCGCGCGTCGAATCGCCGTCGAAGAGCAAGCCCGCCGTCGGATCGGCGAAGGAGCTTCTGGTCCCCGGCTGCAGCAGGAAGCCGTTCATATGCACGGCGATGCTGACGTTACCGGCCGCGGTGAAGATCGCTTTCGTATTTTTGCCGAAGCCCTCATTCGTTCCGTCGAACAGCGTCCAATAGGACGAGTCTCCGGTCTTCCACTTGAACCAAGTCGTCTCCGTAATGTTGATCGGATAAGCGTCCGCGCATGGCTTAATGTTCGTATCCCATTGCTGCTGCAGCGTCGCGTAATTATCGTTGGCGCCGTAGCCCGGATACCAGTGCACGGAATAACCGACATTGTTCAGCGGATCGGACAGCGGATGCGTCGCGCAAAGCTGGTAATATTGATCCCAGCCAAGACCTGCCGCCCAGATCACATTATCCGCGCCTTGGCCCCGAATCGTCGTAATCATGGAGTTCTGGAAGCTGCGGAGCGCGTTCCAGTGGGCGACGAAAATGGAATTGCCCGGGTGGCCTCCCCAGGTTCCGTTCGCGTAAGCGAGCACCGGCTCGTTCACAAGCTCGAACATGACGTTGTCCGCGCTTTTGATCCCGGGCTGCGAAGCAAGATAGCCCCAAATCTGATTGAATTTGTCCAGGTTCGCTTGCGTCGTTGCTTGGTTATTCTGCAGCGTGAAGTCAAGCCCGAGCGTAACGTACAAGCCTTTAGTCTTGGCGTAGTTAATATACGGGATAATGACATTTTGCGTAACCGCCTGCAATCCTGCGAAATTGTAGGTGCCAGCCGCTACGTCACCCATATCCTCCCGGTCGATGAAGAGGCGAACTTGGTTCATGTACCAGCCATGATCGTTACCGTATTTGGGAGAAGTGCTGGTGAACGTATCGGTAATGTCCTTCAAATAAGCGAGTCTTGCGGCGTAGTTGTTCCCTCCGTGCTGATTCAAATAATAGTTGCTGCTCTGATACGTCCAGTAGGAGCCTGTCGGCTGATGCCAACCACTGAGAAGCACCGGCTGTCCGCTGGCGTTCACCAGCTGATTGCCGCTCACGTGGAGCTTGGTTGGGGATATGCCCGACCAAGCGATTGCCGTATGGCCGTCCGCCATGAACGGCGGCAGCAGAAGCGCCAATAAGAGGAGCAGCTTCACGACCCAGCCCATTCTTTTCATCACTTACCATCTCCTTTGATTGGTTTTGTGTATGTGACTTCATGGTCGTAAGGGAAGAAGAGGCGCCCTATCCACGGTTCGCTTCATGAAAGGGATAGGGCGCTTTGCGCTGCTTTAGGAAATCAAACCCGATTGCTGAAGCAGCCGATACATGATCTTCGCCGCTTCGGCTCTCGTAATGTCCGCTTTCGGAGCGAGCGTATCCGCGCCGCGACCGGCAACGATGTCAGCCGCAATACCAGCGGCGGCGGCTTCCTTCGCCCAGGCCGACACGTCCTCCTGATCCGAGAACGACTGCAGGGCAGAATCGAGAGCGGCGGCGTCTATTGTTTCGTTTAAACCTGTAAGCTTCATCGCGTTCGCTAGAATGACCATGGCCTGCTCTCTCGTAATGGAGTCTGCGGGACGGAAGCTTCCGTCTTCGAAGCCGCTTATTAATCCGTATCCATGTGCCGTTGCCACCGCGCTGGCGAACCAGTCGCCTTCTTGCACATCGGTGAACGGTGATTCACCTTCTGCGTGCTTGAGACCAAGCGCTCTTACCGCAATAGCGGCAAATTCGGCGCGCGAGATGGACCGCTCCGGATCGAACATTCCTTCGCCCGAACCCTTGATGACCAGTCGAGCACCAAGCTCGTTGACATACGTCTTCGACCAATGGCTCTCGACATCGGCGAATGCCGCTGCATGCTTCACGACGGCATATACGCTGTTCGTCAGACTGCTTGCCTTGGCATAGTAGACGCCATCGACTTGGACAACATCGGTCGGAATGTGGCGGACGCTGCCGTCCGGTTCAACCACTACAACCGTCGTAACCTCGCCTGGCTCCACGCCATCCGGGATGGCGATCAGCCTCTCCACATAGCGTTCAAAACTCTCAACCTCCAGGCTGTTGTTGCCGGCGTACGCCTTGACCGTAAAGCGGACTGCTGGCGCTATGACCTCGAACCCTTCTTGTTCGGCAGCGTTATCCACGGCTCTCAGCTGCTCCGGCGATGGCGCGGCGATCTCCACTTCGATGGTCAGGCTTGCCAAGTCGGCGGATGTACCGAGCTGCTCCGCCATATCCTGAAGGCCCAGTTCCTTAGCCGGCAGCCTATACATGCCCCGTTCGGTTCGAAGCTCTACGACTGCCTCGGACGTAATCATCGCTTGCAGCAGCTCCCCATCCCACTCAGCGATGACGCTGTCGCTTCCGTCCCGTACCGGGATCGTGATAACCCCGCCGCTCCCCGCATCGGCAAGCCATGACTTCAGCTTCGCGCCGTCTAATCGGGCGGTCGTCGTTGTCCGACCGTCCTTCTCGGATGTCGAGACTGTTCCTCCAAGCCCGCTGCTGCCGTTCAACTCGATCTCGATTCCGGCATGGCCGCCTGTCGCAGGCGGGGCCGTTGTTGGCTGCGTCGTTGCCGGCGGCGATGTCGGCGTCGGCGTTGGAGTCGGGGTTGGAGTTGGAGTCGGGGTTGGAGTCGGCTCCGTTCCCGGATCCGCTTCCGTGAAGCTCCAGAAGTCGATATCCATCAGCGCCTCTTCTTCCGAACCTTGGAAGGTAAAGAAGACGGGATGGACGCCGCTTACATCGTCCAGCTCCGTGGTCAGGAGCTCCCATTCCGAGCCGCCCTCGGATGGAGCGACCTCGATCTCGCCGACGATCCGGCCGTTCGGGCTGTCCAGACGGATCTCCAGCACGCCGCCAGCATCGGCGGAGACGCTTGCCTTGAACGAGCTTGCTCCCGAAATGCCGAAATCGACGTTAGCTGCCGCGAACCAATCGCCGTTATGAATGTCCGTTACAAAGAGATTAACTGGCCGGGCCGAATTCGCCGGAGCGTTCGCGGCCGATGTCCGGATGCCCGCATTCCATGCGATCGTCTCCGCTTCGACCCGTTGGTAAGGATTCAGCGCGGCGATAGCAGGCACGCCTTGCATGTCGGCCTTAATGGATTGAATGTGGCCGCTCTCGTAAATATTGACCTTGTTAATGTGCGTAGAACGATACCCTTTGCCGTCGCCAAGCGCGGCTCTGCTGACGGTCTGCGCATGATAGACGATGTACCATTCGCCATTGAATTCGAATATGGCATGATGGTTGTTCCCGCCCACGCCGAAGAATGTGCTTGGGTTTTTCAGAATCGGAGCCACGTACGTGAATGGACCCATCGGGCTGTCGCTCACCATATAAGCGATTTCGCCGGGCGGCGGCGTGCCTTCCGGATGCACTCCCGCGAAGTTCGAGCAATACGAGTAATAGTATTTGCCGTTAAATTTGTGAATGCCGGCGTCCTCGAACATGTACGGCGCGTCGATTACGACTGCCGATCCTACCGTCTCGATCATATTGTCGGCGAGCTGAATGACACGGCTCGTCTTCGGATTCGAAATTTGCGATGCCGACGGACTTGCTCCTCCCGGCAGGCCGCCGCCGAAGTACAGATACCCTGTGCCATCGTCATCCACAAGCACTGCAGGATCGAAGAGCCACACGACGCCGCTGACGCCAGGCGTCGACCAGGAAATAAGCGGCTTGCCGATCGGATCGGTCCATGGACCGACAGGACTGTCGGCGGTCAACACGCCGATGCCGCTGGCGTTGTTGGCGAAGTAGAGGAAAAACTTGTCCTCGCCGTCAATCACTTTATGAGCTGCGGCTGGCGCCCAGGAATTGTTCGCCCATTTGGCCGCGCCGTTCGGTCCCGCCACCGGGATCGCTCCATGATCCGTCCAGTTCACCATATCCTCGGAGGATATGACGTTGATGGTATTGATTTTGCCGTACGTATTGTTCACGATATTGCCGTTCGCGTCGTACTCGTATTCATCATTGGTCATATACACGTATACTCTGCCGTCATGCACCATCGCGAACGGATCGGCTCCGAACTTATGACTGACCAGCGGGTTATGGTAGCCCGGCACCTTCGCGAGCGCTTCCGTGTTCAATGCTTTGAGGCCGATGCTGGCCGTAGCCTGATGAACGTTGTAATCGATGCTGCCGCCTTCCGCCCGGATGTAGTCGGTTCGGATGACGACCGTACGGTCGGTCGGCGCGAAGTCCGCTACCTTCAGATGGATCGTCGCGAACAGATCGGACTCGTTATGGACGAAATTCACCTGTTCGCCGCTTACTTCGAGCTCCAGCTTGTTTCCTTGGGAGCTGAATTGTGCCGCCCCTTCGATATTCGCTCCGTTGAACGTAACGCCGGTGACCGCAAGAGCATCCGGAATGTTGAACGAAGCGTTGATCGACGTATAATCGCCTTCCGGCAGCTCATCCATGCGAACGGGAACCTCCAGCTCGATGTTCGGTACGCCTGTTACATCGGACACGTGGCCTAGCTCGGCATGCAGCGCCTCTGCCGGTGCACCCTCTCCCGTCAGCTCGTCTCCGATCCGATAATAATCGAAATCGACATAACCGCCTGTCGCTGCCGTTGCGAAGTTAAACAGCGCGAATCGATAGCCCATGAAGTGAGGCAGCGTATAGCGCATTTGCAGCGTATGGCCGATTTGCGTCCAGCTCGCGCCGTCCAGACTGTAATAGAAATTCGCCTTGTCGGTCTGATTCCGGAAATCCGCCTCCGCTTTGAAGTAAACCCGGTCTTGAGCGAGCGGAATCGATGCCGCCTCGACGGCCGTGTCCGAACTGCCGTCCACCATGACGATGGATTTGGCGTTGCCGGACATCTTGACGCCGACATAGCCGTATTCCTTCTGCAGTAGGGCGAGACCCGCATGATCTCCGTTTTTCATTTGGCCGACTTCGATCGCGACGCTTCCCGAGCTTACCGGCCCGAACGTTCGTTGCGTCAGCGTATTCCTCGCGTCCAGCAGACTCTTGCTCTTCTTCCCCGTCGTCAGGCGCAGGAAGCCCGGTCTTTCCGTCAGCGACCAGTTCCGGTTGTCCGGGTTATGATTCCACTGCCAGGCCAGCGCCAAATTGGAGCCATTATGATCGTATTCGCCCGGCTGCGGCTTATCGAGGCCTCCCGGAGGCGTCACATCGACGAAGGAAACATCGTCCACGTAGAAGTTCATCCTGTCCTTAACCGGATCCTGAGCCGATGTCCAGGACGTCTCGATGAAGATAAGGGGATTATTAAGCGCCGCATCCGCTGGGATCGTGTATTTCCCTTGAATCGTCGCCCATTGTCCCTTGGTTGCCGTCGTCGACCCCATGACTTTAATGGTCTGCCAATCGCCGTCTTGATAGGCAATATTGAATACCCTTGTTGCAGGCAAAGACTCGTCTCCGTCGTACATTACCTTCGCGGAGAATTCATAGACGCCGCCGGCCTTCGCCTTGCCGGTAATGAACTGCTGCGGGCCGGCGCCTGTGGCGGGGCGGTTACTGATGAACAGGCTGCTTGTTCCGCTGAATGCCTGCTCCGTCGTGACCTCCACCGTTGCGCTCTCGTGACCGGACCAAGGCTCGATGCCTTCTTCAAAGCCGCCGTTCACCAGCAGGTTGGCATCCGGCGTCATGTCGAGAATGGAGATGTCGTCGACGTAGAAGTCCATCCGATCCTTCACCGGATCCTGCGCCGAAGTCCATGACGTCTCCAGGAAGATGAGCGGATTATTCAGCGCCGCATCGCTAGGGATGGTATACGACCCTTGAATCGTTCCCCATTCGCCCTTCGTGATCGTTGCCGATCCCATCACCTTGATCGTCTGCCAATCGCCGTCCTGATAAGCGATATTGAATACCCTTGTCGCAGGCAGCGCATCGTCTCCGTCGTACATCACCTTCGCGGAGAACCGATACGTGACGCCCGCCTTCACCTTGCCGGCCAGCAGCTGCTGCGGACCGGAGCCCGTTCCCTCGCGGGTGCTTATGAACAGGCTGCTTTCCCCGCTGAATTTCTGGTCCGTCGTGACGGCGACCGTCGCGTTCTGATGGCCCGACCACGGCTCGATACCGCTTTCAAAGCCGCCGTTTTGAATGATTTCTTTGCCCGGCCCCTCGGCAAGCGGTTGGATGACCGATGCCTCGGTTGCCGCCGCAGCCGAGACCGTCGCCGCATAGTCGATATCCGTCTTGGACGAACCGACGCCGACGGCCGAGTTGTAAAACTCATCGGATGCCACCCAATTGCTTTCCGCCGCGGCCCCTTCGACCGGGATGGCCATCGATTGCGGCACCTTCCCGTCCACGCCGAAGACCGGCCAGTCATCCTTCCAAGCAACAGGTACCAAATACGGAATGCGGCCTACGGAGCCCCGGTCTCCGAACAGCATCGCATACCACTTGCCGTCCTGCGTATCCACCAGCCCGCCCTGAGCGATGCCGGCATCCCTGAGCGCCACTCTGCCGGTATACGTTCCGTCGATCGTATCGGACCGGTGCACGATCTGCGTCCTCATGCCACCAGTCGGCCAAGTGATGTTGAACACGTAATAATAACCGTTAATTTTCTGAATATGCGTGCCTTCCGCCTTGAGTCCGACATTCTCCCCCGCAACAAGGCTCGCGTTCGGAATAATCACTTTGTCCATTCCGCCCGGCTTGATCGCGGTTGCATCGGCGGTCAGCTCGATAATCCGGATGTCGCCTCCGCCGTACACCATAAAGACGCTGCCATCATCGTCGAATAGGAGCGACATGTCATGGTAGACGCCGGAGAGCTCGGAGCGCGTCCATGGCCCCTTTTCGATGTCTGTCGTCTGGTAAATATAGGTTTTGCCCGTGTCGTAGGAAGCAAAAGCGAGATAGAACTTGCCGTTATGATGCCTGAGGCTGCTTGCCCAAGATCCTTGGCTGTAGTTGTCCTTCCCGTTCCTCAGCGCTTGCTCGTCGTTATCCGCCAAAATATCGTAAGCATAGTTGACGATATCCCAGTGTACGAGGTCGTACGATTTCATGATCGGGACGCCCGGGTTCATGTGCATCGTCGTGCTGGACATATAGTACGCATCGCCGACGCGGATGACGTCGGGATCCGGCACGTCCGCCCAGATGAACGGATTCTCGAATGTGCCCGTGGCTTGCTCGGCTTGAATCGGAGCTGTGTGTGTTAGCGACAGCAGCAATGAAAACGCTAACAAAATTGCGGATACTTTCTTTAGCATTATTACATTTCCTCCTTTTTATATTTATGTAATACAATTCAATTTTATATAGATGATAAGTAATAATCGATGTGATTTTTTATTCGAAAAGTGAGTATTTTTGTGGGATTTCGAGGATTATACGCGGATAATTGCTCACGAAAAAGTGTACACCTTATAAGCAAATCAAACAACCTGTTAAACTATTCCTTTTTAACCCGTCAAATAATAGAAGTTTGCGACTCGACCCGCCCGTCGCTTAGCTGCGGTGCAGACGGGAATTTGGAGTCATTAGGGGAATGGACCGGCCTGTGCTATTCGGGCACTGGAGCACCGCAACAATAGAGGACCAGCCGAGCGGCTGGTCCTTCTCCTTCGCAGGCAGATTCTATCAAGCTTCCGACACGCTCGAACCTCTCTCGTACCGGAAATAATCGAAATCCGCATGACCGCCGGTTTCGGCAGTGGCGTATTGATACAAGCCGATGCGGTAGCCCATAAAATGATCGAGCGTATACCTCATCTTGAGCGGTTCGCCGATCGCCGTCCACTCCGCGCCATCCAGCGAATAGTAGAAAAACGCAAGGTCGGCGCTGTCCTCGAAGTTAAAGCGAATCTTCAAATGGACGATGCTGCCGTCGAGTCGACACGTTTCCAACACCTTCTCCTCGCCGGCTCCTCCATTGACGCACATCGCGACATACCTCTCGCCGCCCTCCGTCACTCGGACCCCGACCGTACCGAACTGACTTTGAAGGGCAATAAGACCCGCATGATCGCCGGGCTTCATAGAGGTCGTGTCCAGCAAAATCTCCCCCGTACAAGCGGGTCCTTCCGTTCGCTGCGTCAGGGTATTGCGGGCCTGAAGGACGCTGCCTGCCAAGCTGCCGGTTCTGAGCCGCAGAAACCCGGGACGCTCCGTCACCGACCATAACCGGTTATCCGGATTGTGGTTCCACTGCCAGTTCAGCGCTAGCTTGTTATCCCCATAATCGAACTCGTCGCTGATGACGAGCGGCGGCGTCGGCGCCTCCGGCAAGTTAACCTCGAATTGCTCGGGCACTTTGCCGTCCACGCCGAATACCGGCCAGTCATCCTCCCAAGTTACCGGCACCAAACACGGAATGCGGCCGACGGCGTCGTGGTCCTGGAACAGCATCGCGTACCAATCGCCGTTCGGCGTATCGAACAGTCCGCCTTGAGCGACCCCTTTATTGTGGTAGCCAAGGTCGTCATCGAGTACGATCTTCCGTTCATACGGACCCAACAGCTCCTTCGAACGGTAACAGATTTGCCTGCGGCGCTGATTCCCCGTGCGCGGCCACTCGATGAACAGCAAATAATAATAGCCGTTCAGCCGATAAGCATGACAGCCTTCGCAGCGCAGACCGATACCCTCCCGCTCCGTCTCGAACAGGAGCTGATTTATGCCTTCTGGTTTAATCTCGGACGCGTCGGCCGTAAGCTCCGTCAAGTAGATCCCGCCATTGCCCGAAAATACGAAAACTCGGCCCTCGTCGAACAGAAGTCCGGGGTCATGCCGCAAGCCGTCGATCACGGATCGCTCCCACGGTCCGTTCTCGATATCCTTCGTGCTGTACACGTAGAATTTCCGCGTGTCGTTGCTGGAGAAGCAGACATAGAACGTGTCGTTATGATGGCGCAGGCTTGCAGCCCAAGAGCCTTTCCCGTATATGCTGCGGCCATCCGTCAAGTTATGGTCGTCATTATTCTCGAACGAATCGTATACGTAGCCGATGGTTTCCCAATGCTTCAAATCGGTTGACTTCATAATCGGACAGCCGGGCATCGAATGCATGCTGGTGCTGACCATATAATAAGAGCTGCCGACACGAATCGGATCCACGTCGGGCACGTCCGCCCAGATGACCGGGTTCTTTATGATCGTTTTGTTCATCGCGCAGCCTCTAGGACAGATTGGAACGAAGCCTTCGGCTGATGCTGCGCGTCGAAGAGGAACGGCCAATTCCTGCGCCCCCGCACCGGAAAATCATTCAGCCACGTATAGTCGTCCGCGGCTCCCCAGAAGGTGACGGAGGTGATATGCTCGCTGTATTCCTTGAACAGCTTGAAGAATGCTCCGTAACGCTCCGCCTGACGCTCCAGCATTTCCGTTGTCGGAGCCGCCAGATCGGTACGCCGATCTTCATGGGCGAAGACGGATACGTCCAGCTCCGTCATGTGCAGCTTAACGCCGAGACTCGCATAACGCTCGATCGCTTCGCGAATATGATCAAGCGTCGGATGCTCCAGCCCCCAATGCGCCTGCAATCCGATGCCGTGGATCGGCACATCGCGCTCCTTCAGCGATTTGACGAGCGAATAAATTTTGTCCCGCTTCGCCGGCACGGATTCATTGTAGTCGTTGTAGAACAACAAGGCGTCAGGATCGGCCTCGTGCGCGTATTCGAATGCTTTTGCGATAAAGTCTTCCCCTGCGATATCCAGCCACTTGGATGGCCTTAAGATCTCCTCCCCGCTGTCGGAAACCGCCTCGTTCACCACATCCCAGGCGTAAATGCTTCCCTTGTAGCGCCCGGCCACTTCACCGATGTGCGATTTCATTCTCGCAAGCAGCGTCTCGCGGTCGGCCGCGCCGCCGGAACGGTTCTCGAAAACCCAATTCGGCGTTTGATTATGCCAGACGAGCGTATGCCCCCTGACCGCCATGCCGTTCTCCTTCGCGAAAGCCATGAGCCGATCCGCGTCTTCGAAGGTGTAACGATCCTCCTCCGGATGAACGCTCACGAATTTCATCTCGTTCTCCGCCGTGAGGCTATTGAAATGACGCGTCAGCAGGTCCTTCTGCGTAACAAGCGTTCTGGGATTAACGGCAGCTCCAATCCGAAATTGATTCGCGAAAACCTCATGCAGCTTTGGTACTTCATTCGTGCGATGTTCTGTCATCTTCGTTCGCCTCCGTTTTATCGACTCTGTCTGGATCGCCGGACGGATTCCGGCCGTTCCCCCAAAGTGTAGTCCTTGCCTTCATGCCCGGCAACCCGTCGATCGGTGGAATGTGAAGATTTGCGAAGTAAAGTCCATGCTTTGACGGGTATTCCGCACCTTCTGTTTCTATTAAAATTAAGGATTATATTCGTTGAGAGGAGCATTCCGATGACCGAACTGCAGAGTCAATCCGAACAAATCATGCCGCGAACGAAGGCTTACCAAGAGATGATCGCAAGGTCGCTGCTGAGCAAAGGCAATAACAAAAGATTGAAGGCCGCTATCGAGAAAGCCAAGAGAGGCGAAGAGGTCACGCTAGCTTACATTGGCGGCTCCATCACTCATGGCGCGGGAGCCAATCCCCTCCCTTCCGGCTGCTACGCTTACCGATCGTATGCGGACTTCAAGACACGATTCGGCAGAAGCGGCGGTCCGATCCGTTTCATTAAAGCGGGCGTCGGCGGCACTCCCTCCGAGCTCGGCATGATTCGCTACGAGCGGGATGTGCTAAGGGACGGCGCGGTGCAGCCGGACATCGTCATCGTGGAATTCGCGGTCAACGACGCGGACGACGAGACGAACGGCGCGTGCTACGAAAGCCTTGTTCTGAAAGCGCTGTCCGCGCCGAATAAGCCTGCCGTCATCCTGCTGTTCAGCGTATTCGAAAGCGATTGGAATTTGCAGGACCGGCTCGCCCCTGTCGGCTCGCATTACGGCCTTCCCATGGTGAGCATTAAAGATGCGGTAACGGAGCAATTTCGGATGACACCCGACGAAGGCGGCATCATTTCCAAGGAGCAATTTTTCGCCGATATCTATCATCCGACGAATGCGGGACATGCCATTATGGCCGATTGCCTCGGTTGGCTGTTCGAGGAGACCGATCGATCCGACGAGAATCAAGAGGATATCACGCTCGATCTTCCGCCGGTTATCGGGAATGACTTCGTCGACGTTCGATTATTGGATCGGGCAAGCGATACGGAAATTGCCGCTATCGCGGAAGGAGGCTTCAGCCAGACCGACTTCGAGCTGCAAAATGCCGAGATGGACGACGATTCGCACGGCACCCCTCAATTCCCCAACAATTGGATGCATACGGGCGATTCCGGCAGCGCCGGCTTCGCGATGACGATCCGCTGCAGGAGTCTGCTCCTCGTCTACAAAAACACGGGCAGCGACGAATACGGAAGCGCCGAAATACGGATCGACGGGAAGCTTGTGGGTACGGCGGATTCCCACGCCGTGAAGTGGACGCGCTGCCATGCCGTTCTCCTGCACCGGTCGGAGCAAACGGAAGAACATACGGTGGACATTCGGATGAAGGCCGGACACGAGGAGAAACGTTTTACGATCCTGGGATTCGGTTATGTGGAGTAATTGAAGTTTCAAGAAATAAGCTTCCTCATTCAGTTATGGCCTTCTGTATCCCCAGCACGAACAGCGACAGTAAAGGACTTATTGTTCCCGTCCTTTACTGTCGCTGTTTCAAATACGTAAGATTGTCCGATCAATGACGAGCGGTCACCCTGTACGAATCCCCAGCATTCGTCTCGAAGACCACCTCATCGCCTTCCCTAACCATCTCCACTTCCGTTCCCGCTTCCGCTGTTACCGACAGCAGCTGTCCTTCCGCGCGTATCCGGCAGTGCACTCCAACATGCGAACGAACCAACGCTTGCCGCAGCTCGCCGTCCGTCCACTCGATATCCACCTCGAAGCCGCCCCTCGCCCGCAAGCCCTTGACGGAGCCGGTCGGCCAAGCCGAGGGCAGCGCGGGAAGCAGATCGATCACGTTATCGTGACTCTGCAGCAGCATCTCCGCGATGCCGGCCGTGCCGCCGAAGTTGCCGTCGATCTGGAACGGAGGATGATTATCCAGCAAATTCGGCAGCGTCGAATCGCTGAGCAACGCCGTGAAGTTGCCATAGGCTTCTTCGCCGTCGCGGAGCCGCGCCCACATGTTGACGATCCACGCCCGGCTCCAGCCGGTATGACCGCCGCCATGCGCGAGTCGTCTCGTCAGCGTAGTCCTTGCCGCCGCGGCCAGCTCGGGCGTGCTTCGCGGCGTAATGCCCGATCCCGGATGCAGCGCGAACAAGTGCGAGATATGCCGGTGGCCCGGCTCCGCTTCCTCGTAGTCCTCGATCCACTCCTGCAGCTGGCCGTGCCGCCCGATCTTCGGCTGTGGAAGCCGCGATCTGGCTCCGTCCAGCCGCTCACGGAATGCTTCATCCCTCCCTAGCAGCTCCGAGGCTTCCATGCATGCGCCGAACAGATGGTCGAGAATTTGGCTGTCCATCGAAGGACCGGCGCACAGCGCCCCTGTCTCTCCGCCCGGCAGGCGGTACGTATTCTCCGGCGATACCGAAGGCGTCGTGACGAGCTCTCCGCTTGCCGTCTCCGTCAGGAAGTCCAAGAAGAACAGGGCCGACTCCTTCATCGTTTCATAAGCCTTGGCCAGAAACTCACGATCTTGCGTATAGGCATAGCGCTCCCACAGATGAAGGCATAGCCACGCCGCTCCCATCGGCCACACCGTAGACGGAATCCAAATATCCTGCGGCGCCGTATCGCCCCACAAGTCGGTATTGTGATGGGCGACGAATCCGCCGCAGCCGTACATTCGCTTCGCCGTCTCCCGCCCGTTCGGACGCATCCGCTCGATCAGGTCGAACAGAGGCTCATGGCATTCGGACAAGCCGCAGCTCTCCGCCGGCCAATAGTTCATTTGCGTATTAATGTTGATTGTAAATTTCGAGTCCCACGGCGGCGTAAAATGTTCGTTCCAAATGCCCTGCAAGTTGGCGGGCAGCGATCCGGGGCGGCTGCTCGCGATGAGCAAGTAGCGGCCGAATTGGAAGTAGAGCGTCGCGAGGCCCGGATCTTCGGCTCCGTCCCGGAGCGCGGCAAGCCGCGCGTCCGTTGGCCGATCGGAGCAAGTCGCGTCCTTATCTCCCAAGGAGAGGGAGACGCGGCTGAACAAACGGCGGTAGTCCTCGACATGGTTCCCCCGCAGCTGCAAGTAACCACTCTCCCGTGCCGTCCGAATCGTCTCGCGGCAGGACGCTTCCGGATCCGCGTGCCGATAGGTCGTGCCTGCCGCGATGAGAATGACCGCTTCATCCGCTTGATCGACCATTAGAAACTCTCCGATATTCGTGACCGATCCTTCTTTAGTCTGAACGCTGACCACTGAACAAACTTGAATACCATCCGCGCCGCCAATTCCGGTATTCATGACCAGCAATCCGTCCGACTCCGTCCGCAGCCGATCGAGAAACCGCTGTCCTCCTCGTGTGAAACGCAGACGGAATGAGACCGCGCCCTTTCGATCCGCCGCGATCCTAACGGCAATAACGCTATTCGGATAGCTAGCGACATGCTCCCGCTCATAGCGGATCCCTCTCCATGTATAGCCGACGGAACACGTAGCATTCTCCAGGTCAAGCTCGCGTCGATAATCGGATATTTCCGCTTCCCCATGGCCGAACTCCAGCTGCAGATCCCCCAGCGGCTCATAATGGCGCTGGCTCTCCGGCGAGCCGGACAAGGCCATGGCGGCCAGCCGCTGCGCCTCGGCCAGACGTCCCTCCTCAAGCAAACGCCGGATCTCGGGCAATTGTTCCATCGCGTTCGGATTGTTCCGGTCCATCGGTCCTCCGGACCACACCGAATCCTCGTTTAATTGAATGCGTTCCGAGGCGGTCCTCCCGAACAGCATGGCTCCCATTCGGCCGTTGCCGATCGGCAGCGCCTCGTTCCAGTTGCCTGCCGGCTTGTCATACCATAGCTTCAACGCATCCGTCATGGACACCATCTCCTTGGTCATTTCTCTTCATTCTCCCGCGTTCACCACGACGTCGATTGCGACCTTGGACAGTTCGGCCTTCAAATCTCTATCCCTAGTCAAGCCCAGCACCGGATATCCGTCCATGTCGAAATGCACGCGCCGCAAGCCGGTGCCGCGAGGCGCCTTGACGCCAGGTCTAGCATGATACACATTCCAGATGAGTCCGTCGTCGTCCGTCACGTACGAATTATGGCCGGGACCGAATTCGCCCGGAACGCTTCGTGAAGTCAGAAGCGGATAATTGCTTTTGATCCAGCTCTCCGGATTTAATAGATCCGCGTCCGCGTCGGCTGTCAGCATGCCTACGACGTATGTGGCATCGACCGCCGCGCTGGCGAAGGTCAGAAACACCTTATTGTTTTGAATCAGCGCGAACGGACCTTCATCTACGAAGGTATGGTTGTTCGCCCAGCCGTAATCGGGCTTGGTCAAGAGGATCGGATCGCCGGCCAGCCTCCATGGCTCCTTCGGATCCAGCTTGGCCAAGTAGATCCATGCTCCGAGATCGACCGGTACAAACTGCCTTTCCGACCATGCGGCATAATACTCCCCGTCTATTCGGAAAACGGTCATGTCGAGAGAAATAACCTTTCCGGCTTCGCAAAGCTCGGAACCGTCTCTTCTGACGACGCGCCGCGGCGCCGACCAATCGGCCGCGCATGTCGGATCGCCGCCTTTGCGCAGCTGCATGACATGGCACTCCTCGAAGAAGAACTCGCCCGTCGTCGCCGCGTGGAAAATATAGAGCTCATCGTTGATGACGTGAATTTCAGGCGCCCACAAGAGCCCCTTGATGTGTTCGTATGTCTTGGTGTCCAGAATGAGATGCTCCTCCGCCTCCACCAAGCCTGGAATCGTGTCCGATTCGCGCAAATAAAACGAATGATTGCCGTCCGCATCATTCGTTGCGATGAAATA
This sequence comes from Paenibacillus soyae, assembly GCF_024623455.1. Classification (GTDB taxonomy): domain Bacteria; phylum Bacillota; class Bacilli; order Paenibacillales; family Paenibacillaceae; genus Pristimantibacillus; species Pristimantibacillus soyae. Next base: position 43,225 of record NZ_JANIPJ010000020.1, read on the forward strand.
ATAGTTGCCGTTCCACTTCGCGATGTTGGGATCCGCGCGGTTGGCCGCAATCGGGAACTCATAGGCAGGTTGAACGACCGTTCCCGCGACACGGTAGTTTCCCTTCCTGTTCCAATCCACAGCACCCAAGTCCCATTCTACGCTCTTGGCGGCAGACGTACCGTCGCTGTAGATGGCTGTCGCTTTCAAATTGTTCAGCTCCTCCGGGGATGACGCAACGACGCGTTCCGGCACTTCGATCGCGACATTCGTCGGCACCGTCAGCTTGTTTACGAGTCTATCGGCAAGTGTCCTCGGAACCTGAATGACGTTGCGCGGCTGGATGCCCTCGATATCCGCAGCTACAAGAGTCGGCACGCCGGGGAAATGCGAGCGTACCGGCTCCGAAGCGCTCCCCAGAACTAACGGATCGGCAATCGTATTCCGATAGCCATCGCCGTTATCGTCGCACCATTGAATCACGTAATGACCACTCGCGGCATCATATTCGCAAGCTGCGTCATGCACGAACGCGTCGGTCTTCAAGTCGATAAGTCCAACTTCCCGATACTGCAGCAGATCGGAGGTCACGAAGAATAGAATGGCCCCTTGACTCTGCTTATCAGGCTCGCCGTCAGCTTCCGTCCTGACCGCGACCACGCCGAATGAGCCATCCGCCATAGCGAACAGAAACGGCTTTTTCAGACTTTTTGCATGCATGGTGCCGTTCTCGTTATCCGTCGCTTTCGCGAATAATACGCCTGAATTGTGATTAAGCGCCTTATAAGCTGTCCCATCCTCGCTATGCGCAAGATGCATGCTGTACGCCAGTCTCGCCGAATAGATCATATCCTCCTGCGGTTCCCTCGTATAACACAGCACATAGCCGGGTTCCTTGCCGAATTCGGATTTCATGGTCATTCCCGCCCACCTTCCCGCCAATCATGACTTCGTTGCTTCCCCTAAGGGTAGCTTAGACCGGAAACCGAGGCTACCTGTCGGAAGCGATGAGAATACCCGTGAAACAATAGCAAAAAACGGCCTCTCGGGAAATCCCGATGCAGCCTCCCCCGATTTTATTCATGCGAAGTGGCTAACCCATACAAAAGGAGCAGCTGCCGCGGCGGCGAACTGCTCCATCATTGCTATCGTAGAAGGCTTTGCTCCTGCTTCTTAAAATACTGCTCCAAGAGAAACCGCATCATCTCTCCCGGCTGTTCTCTGGAAAATTCGGCCCGGTCAGCAAACAGCATTCCATACGGCGCCTCGGGCGTGCACGGGTCCCATCGCGGCAGCTCCTCCCCTGTGGAATCCAGTCCGTTCGGGTCACCCGTACGGATGAAGTTGGCCCAGTAATTGCACATCTGACGCGCCAAATCGTAATGCTTGCCCACGAATGGTCTCCAACACTTGGCAAGCGTTTCGAAGAAAAACCATAGATCCACCGAGTGGAAGGTGCCGGGATGATCCCAGCCTGGTATCTCGGCATCGAACTGATAGTAATATAGGGGCACATCGGCTTCGGAATCCGCGCCTGCTTGCACGGCAATGCGAATCGCGTATTCGATGCCGCTTACCGACGCTTTCTTCTTAGCTTCCTCTATGCTGCCGGACTCCGCGCTGCACAGCTCCAGATAGGCACCGGCGTCCTCGCCGAACAGATTCACGGCCATCCTCTTGAGCTCGTCGAGCGAATCGACATTCGGAGTGCTGAAGAACTCGGAGGACGTATGGCCGAACATAACAGGCACGTTCCAGCACTTACGCTGCAGAAATAACTCAAACGGAACGCCCACGTTAAACTTCCCATCCTCGACGGTACCCCAGAATCCTCTATACTCCACCGCCTTATCCCGGAGATAGACCGCATCGAGCTGCCTAGCTTCCTCAAGAGAGGAGACGCCGAGATATTCGAAAAAGGTAACGCCCTCCTGTTCGGCATCTCCTAATCGGCTCCAAAACTTCGGCATCCCGGGATCCGGGTATAGCTTCGTGAAGATACCGCTTTGCACGATCGCCTTTTGAAATAAGCCTTCATTCTGAGGGGACGCGAGCTGACTCATGACGCTCCCGCCTCCGGCCGACTGCCCGCCGATCGTCATATTGTTCGGATCGCCGCCGAACGCGGCTATATTGCGCTTCACCCATCTGGTTGCCGCCTGTTGGTCAAGATGACCGAAGTTAGCGGGGGCTTCCGGCGCTTCCGCCGTAATCTCCGGATGGCATAGGAACCCGAATACGTTCAGGCGATAGTTAATCGTAACGACAACGATACCTCGCCGCGCGATCCGTTCGCCGTCAAACTCCATCTCGGCCGTATGACCGACTTGCAGTCCTCCGCCGAAGTACCATACGTAGACCGGCAGGTTCTCGCCAACATGCTTGGCTGGCGTCCAGATATTCAAGTATAAGCAATCCTCGTCCATGGCAATATCGGGCTCGACGGCCCATTCCCTGGTATAGATGTTGTTGTCGTCCAGCTCTTGTCTCACCTGCATGGAGATCGGCGCGAATTCATGCGCTTTCAGCACGCCCTCCCAGTCTTTCGCCGGCTGCGGGGCACGCCATCTGTTTTCCCCAACCGGCGGCGCGGCGAATGGTATTCCCTTGTAGCTGGTAATTCGGGGATCGGCTGCCGGCAGCCCCTGAACGATTCCGTTCTCCACCTTTGTTACCCTAAGCATCATGTATGGCCTCCTTATTTTCATACTAGAACGGATCCAACTTTTCCTCACATTCCAATGGTTTCATTCGCCTTTTATGTCGCTGCTTCTCTATGGGACTCGCGGAACTCCTGCGGTGTCATGCCGGTTGCTTTCTTGAAAAATCGGGTAAAGGAATGCGGCGATTCGTAGCCGACCCGCGCGCCGACCTCATGAACCCGGCGCTCGCCTGAAACAAGCAGCCTCTTGGCTTGGCGAATTCTAGCCTCCTCGATATAATCCGATAAGTTCTGACCGCTTCCCTGCTTGAATAATCGGGACAAATACGCCGGATTGAAGTGAAATCTGGCAGCTAGACGAACGATCGACAGGTCCTCGGCGATATGCTCCTCCACATAGGAGCATATCCCCTCGATCACGGACTTCGCTCGACTACTCTCGCCTGTGCGTCGGAGCGAGAATAGATGATCCGCCGTACGAGCCAAGTACAAGAATGCTTCCTGCCAAGAGACATGCCCTTCGAAACGCATAAGCTCGATTGCGGAAATCCGATCGCCCAGCTGTCTTCGATTGACATAGGATAACAGCATCAGCGAGACGGAATAGTATAGCTCCATCACTTGTATCGCTTCGCATGCCGGGTCGCTCAATACTGACTCTGACAAATCGCTGAGCGACTCCAGGAATTCATCTCTTCGGCCGGCTTCGAGCAGTCCGGCGAGCGGCTCAAGCTTCTCCGCGCGCAGCCCTTCCTGCGACTGCCCCGTCATGTCGAGCGGATTGGCCTGTATAGTCATCACCATGCTGGAGCCATCGCCGGCTCTATGATGCTGCATCTGTCTTAGCCTGTCATAAGCGCTCGGCAACGCTTCCCATGTGAACGGCGTACTGCAGATCGTAAACGCCGTCTCCATGCCCAGCGATTCGAGACAAGCCTCTTGGACAAGCTCCAATGTGCCTTCCAGAAATCGGACAATGCCCTCGAACGGATCCCCGTCACCCGCCGCTCCGCTAGCAGGCTGGAGCATCCAGAGCAAATCGCCATAACGGTCGACGAGCCCGACGCAATTCGTTTTCTCCTGGAAATAAGCATCTCCTAACAGCTTTGCCGCAAGCGCCGCTTCCTGCCGGTCTGCATAGGAGCTGCATGGCGCGGCATGCACCAAGCTTCCGAGGATGAGCAGAATCCGATTCGCCGGCTCCAGCGGAATATTCAGCTTGCGGAAGTCCTCCAGCAAACGTTCCGGCGATCGGTTTTCCGTACCTAACAGCAAATGACGGAAATAATTGCCCTGCGCCAGCGTCTCGAGCGTATTTCGCTGTTCCCTGGCCTGCTGCAGAAGCACCTCGGTACGATGTCCTTCATCCAGCTCGCGGAGCACCTCCTTCACTTCTGCAATGACTTTGGCGTAGCCTTCCGTCTTAAGCAAATATCGTACGCCCCACGCCTGAATGGCCTTATAGACGGAGTCAAAGTCGTTATACCCCGTTAGGAAGATGACTCGGCAACGAGGCCAACCGCGGCGAATGACTTCCAGCAGCTCCAGCCCGTCTAGCTCTGGCATGCGGATATCGGACAGCACGATGTCGATGCGCGTGCTGTTCAACCAGTCGAGAGCCTCCCCGCCGGAATAGGCCTTGCAAATTTCGAGCCCCGGCAGGCCGAGTCCTCCGAATATTTCCGCGAGACCGTCCGTAATAATAGCCTCGTCGTCAACGATCAGCAATCGCCGCATCTGCCGTTCCCTCCTTAATCGGTATCCGGATCGTAGCCCTCAGTCCGCCGTGCTCTCCACGCGAGACGCGGATTCCACTGTCCTCGCCGCAAGTAATGAGCAGCCGGCGGTGTATATTGACAATACCCGTCGATTCCGCGAGCTCCCCCTCGGAGTCGAGCTTGCGCTTGATGCCCGCGAGCACATCGTCGGACAGGCTGTCGCCGTTATCTTCGACAATGATGCACAGCCAAGAGCCGCTTCGTTCGAAGCGGACCTCGATCCTCCCGTTCCTCGCCTTCTTCTCCAAGCTGTGCTCGAATGCATTCTCGATAATCGGCTGCACGATTAGGCGCGGGACGCTCAGCCGCTCGAATGGTTCAGGCAGTTCCTCGAAGTATACTTCGATTCGCTTATAGAAGCGCAGCTCTTGAATCTCGGTATACGTTCTGGCGTGGTGCACCTCTTGCTTCAGCGTGACTTCGTCGGACGCGTTGCGGGTCACGAATTGAAAGTAGTCTCCGAGAAGCGTCGTGAACATCTCAATTCGCTCCGTATCTCCCGTCTTGGCCATCGTGTTCATAATAAAAAAACTGTTATATAAGAAATGGGGATTGATCTGCGACTGAAGCTGCTTCAGCTCGGCGCGCTGCGCAAGCACCTTCTGTCTCCAGACCTGATCGATCAGCGTCCGCAAATTGACGACCATCTGATTGAACCGCTCGTAGATGTAACGGAATTCGTCGTTCGCGTCGTGGGCTATGGCTTGCTCGAGATCGCCGCTCTCCAAGCGGCGGAACCCCTTGACCAGCTTGAGCAAGGGCTTGTGAATGAACTTATACGTGGACAGAGCATATACGGCCATAATGATTAACGCTCCCGCCGCGAAGAGCCATGCCCGAGCGTAGAACTTATCGAGCGGCTTCCGGACGACCCGCTCCGGGATAAACCGATAGATGGACTGGTCAAGCCTATCGGAGTAGGCATGGGAGACGAAGTAGCTCTGCTCCTCGAGCGTAATCGTACCGGAGCTTCCGCTTGCTATGAGAGAGAGCTTATTTTGCGCCTCCTCGTCCAGCGTGCGTACTATACCGCTGCCGATCAGGAAGCCGGAGTGCCTCGCCTTCATGATCGAGCCGCTTCCCGGGTAAGTGTTGAATTGCTGAAGCGCCTGCCTAAGCTTATGGCTGTCGAGCTCGATTTCGATAATGAATAACGGGGTCTTCTCCTTCAAGCCGTTGGGTTTTGCCGCGCTTAAATATAAATTGCCAGCTCTCTCGATAGGTTTCGTCCCCCGGCCGTCGGAGGCGGTACGAAGCGCTTCGAACCGTTCGGCCTCGAAGTCGCCCGCTCCGCTTAGAGACGACAGCGTTTTGCCAATCGGCTTTACGTGAACGCTCACATCCCGAATATAATTACTGCTGTTCTGCAGCGTGAAGGCACGGTTCAGCACCGCCGTGATGCTCTCCATGCGTTCGATGTCGCCCATCGACTCCCAAGTGATGGCCAGCTTGTTCAAGTCGGTATCTTCAAGAAGCCCATATTGAAGCAGCTTCATTCGTTCGATTTCGTTCTCCAGATCGTTCAGATAGAACGATATTTGCGAGACGGCTGTCTTCGAGATATCATTGCTCGCCGTCCGAATGCTCCACTGATAGATAGAAACGCCGACCGTCGCGATCGGCAGCATGATGAGCGCGAACGTGACGACCAGACGCAGGAAAATCGTATTACGCAAAGAATAATCGCGGCGCGTGTTCATCGCAGTATCCTCCGGACTTTTTCTCTCTACTATTCTCTACTATACGCCGTGTTCCTGCGCCGCTACGTTATTAATCTGCTAGCCCTTTACGCTCCCGAGCACGATTCCCTTCACGAAATATTTCTGAAGGAACGGATACGCGGAAAGAATCGGCAGCGAAGCGAGAAAAATCTGCGACGATCTCAGCGTTCGGTCCGATATCTGAGCCAAGCTCATAATATCCTCGCGCGATACTGCCGTGAAGTTCTGTTGAATGACAATCGTCTGGATATAGCTCTGCAACGGATAGTTGGAGGGGTCCCCCATCAGGATCAACCCGTCGAACCAGCTGTTCCAATTCTCGACCATGGAGAACAACGCGAGCGTCGCGATCGCCGGCATGGAGATCGGCACGTAGATTCGCCATAGCGTCGTCCATTGAGTCGCGCCGTCCATGACGGCCGCTTCTTCCAGCTCCCTCGGCACTTCCCGGAAGAAGTTAAGCAGCAGGACAATGCTGAATACCGGAACGGCGCCCGGAAGAACAAGGGCCCAGATCGAATCCAGCAGTCCCAGCTCCTTGATCGTGACGTACCACGGAATAAGGCCCCCGTTGAACAGCATCGTCAAGAAGAATATCCATGCATAGAAGACGCGGAAGCGGAATTGCTTCGATTCCTTGGAGAGCGGGTACGCGACCAATATCGTCAGCAGCAGGTTTAATGGGGTTCCAAGCGCGATTCTTTTCAGCGACGTTAGCATCGACGTCCAGAAGCCCTCGCGGCCCGCAGTGAATTCGTAGGACGCGAGCGTGAAGTCCACCGGCCACAGCTTCACGTAGCCGGCGGCCGCGGCGGTGCTCGAGCTGAACGATACGGCCACGATATGGACAAGCGGCAATATGCAGAGCAACGCGATAATGATGAGGAAGGCGGTATTCAAAGCAGCGAACCAGTCGAATGGCTTACGGGATGACCGGGCTGCCGCAGCCGGTTTAGTCGTCATGGAGGTCCCTCCTAGAAAATTCTGTATCTGGCGATTCGATAAGCGAAGAAATAAGAACCCGCGATCAGCACGAAGGATACGATGGACTTGAAGAAACCGACCGCCGTGGCCACGCCGTACTGAGCATCGAGCAGACCGATCCGGTATACGAACGTATCCAATATATCGCCGCTCTCGTATACTTGCGGGCTATACAGGTTAAATACTTGATCGAACCCGGCGTTCAGCAATTGCCCCAAGCTAAGCACGGAGAGCAGCACGATGACCATCCGCATGCCGGGCAGCGTGATATGCCATGCCTTCTTCCACCGGTTCGCGCCGTCGATCGTGGCCGCTTCGTATAAACCCGGATCGATTCCCGTAATGGCAGCCAAATAAACGATGGTTCCGTACCCGAAATTTTTCCAAATATCCGATGAGACCAACGTGACCGGAAACCAATCATTGTCGCCCAGGAAGAAGACCGGCTTCATGCCGAGCGAGGTTAAAAGTCCGTTGACGATCCCCCCCGACGGAGACAGCAGGTCGATGAGAATGCCGCCGAGTACGACCCATGACAGGAAATAGGGCAGATAGATAGCCGTCTGAATGGAGCGCTTGACCAGCTCGTTCTTCAATTCGTTCAATAGGATCGCGAACACGATCGGCACGATCAATCCGAGCACCAGCTTCATGCTGGCAATCGAAAGCGTGTTCCAGAATACTTGAGCGAAGCTGGGTAAGTCCATCACGTAATTAAAGTTGTCCCAGCCGATCCACTTCTGATCGCCGAACAGTCCCTTCGCGGGTATGAACTTCTGAAAGGCGATCACGATGCCAGCCATGGGAACATACGAGAAAATCGCCACGAACAACAATCCGGGCAAGATCATGAAGTGCAGCGGGAGCTCCCTTCGCCACTTTCCGTTCATTACGTCAATCTCCTCTCCGAAATCCTTCTGCCAAAAAACAAGGGATGAAAACGCCGTAAGCGCCCTCACCCCTGCCAGCCGCTACTTTGTCGTCGCGTACCAATCATTGGCTTCTTGCGTCATTTGATCGCCGCCCAGCTTCTTCCAGTCGTCAACGAATTTGTCGAAGGCATCGATCGGCTCGCCGAGTATGATCTTGACGAATGTCTCGTCCTGCAGCTTCTCGAGCGTCGACTTCCGCTCGACCATCGTCGGCGTCGGAGCAGCAACGAACTTGTCGATCAGGAACTGATTGTTCTTATCGTATTGATCGGTAATGCCCATCGAGCCTTCCGGCCCGTAGATGCGCTCCCACCCCCAGACCGCGAACCCTTCTTCGGAACCGCTGTTGAAGAGGTCGATCTTCTCCTGAATGGTCTTGGCTTCGCCCTTCAGCGTGGAGAAGTCGCCCGCTTTGCGCGCGGCGTCGATTTCGCGATAAGCCGTCACGTTCTTCTTCGGAGGCGCCGGCTGCACCGGCGACAACTGCCATACGCTCTCCGCTTCCGGCGGCGCGTAGTACACGTCGAATTCGGCCGTTTCCCCCCAGTTTTTCTCAAGGTGCAAATTGAACAGCTTGATCACAGCCTCGGGATGCTCGACGCCCTTGCGTACGACAAAAAACTTCGTCGTGCTGAACTTCTGCGGAACCATCGCGGGATCGCCGTTCTCCGATACGATCGGGAATGCCCGCCATTGCGCGTTCGGATCGTTATTCTTGTTTAACTGAAGAGGCCATATGGAATTCCATTGCTCGCCGTACTCCATGCCGACCTTGCCTGCGGTAATATCTTCCGCTACTTTCCCGCCGTCTTTGATGCCGAACTCCTTATCGATTTGACCGCTTTTGAACATGTCCTGCAGAGCCTGAAGCGCTTTCTTGACCTCCGGCTGTATGCTGCCGAACACGAGCTTGCCCGATTCGTCTTCCAGCCATAAATTCGGATAGGCCTTGAAGCCCGCCATAAAACCTTCCAGCCCGTTGGCTCCGCCCCACAAATCCTTCGTCACGCCAAGCCCGAACGTATCCGGCTTGCCGTTGCCGTCCGGGTCTCCATCGGTAAACGCTTTCGATACGGCGAGCACGTCCGCCATCGTCTTCGGCGGCTGCAGGCCGAGCTTGTCGAGCCAGTCCGTGCGGATCCAGATAAACATAGAGCGTTCGATCGAAGGCTCGACTTGCGGAATCGCCATCAGTCTGCCGTCGAACGTAGCCGCGTCGAACGGGCCGCTGCCTTCCTGCGACAGAATGTCCTTCGTGAGCGGAGAGGCGTATTTCTCGTACAGATCCGTCATGTCTTCTATTAAGTCCGACTCGGCAAGCTGCTTCAATTGGACGGCATTCACCGCGAGGAAATCGGGCAGCTCGCCCGATGCGAGAGTGACGTTCATCTTCTGCACATATTGATCGGAATCCGGATTGCCCTTCACGACCCACTCATTCTTGATTTTGATTCCAAGCTGCTCCTCGTAGATGCGGGTCCAGCGGTTGTCCTCGAACGTCTCGCCTTCAAGGACGCCAAGTACGTTGTTCTCCACGACGTCGCTTAAGTTGCGGGCGGTCGTCACCTCGATTGGAGGATCGTACTTCCCAAGAGGGCCGTCCGACGCAGAGCCTTTGCCTTCATTCGTTCCCGCATTGCCGCTGTTCTCTTCTTGACCTGCCGGCGAGTTCACGTTCCCGCCCTCATTACCGCCGGTGCAGGCAGTCAACGCCATTAAACTCGCCACGAGCAGCACCATCGACTTCGCCAATCGTTTTTTGCCGGAACCTCTCATTGTTTCGCCCCCATCGATCCTATTTGAGACAATGCCGCATGCGAATGTCTATGCTTTCATTATAGAAATCAGGCGCTGTGCTCAACAATGTTCATCTCTTTACTTTTTTAACTGAAAACCACCTTTTTGTAAGCGTTTTATATTTTGCGTTTCTTCTTTTATGCGCGACTGTATTTCCGCCTTGGAGTCAAGCCAATCGTTCCCCAACAACCACTCGGTACCTGGAGGCTTGCAGATTGAACATATGAGCGTATTTGCCATTAAGCTTCATCAGTTCATCGTGGGATCCTTGTTCAATAATGGCGCCATTCTCCATCATATAGATTCGGTCCACCATCTTGGTGGTGGAGAGCCGATGGGAGATGAAGATAATCGGCCGGTCTTCCGCCTCCTCGAGCATAACCCGATTCAAATGATATTCGCTCATCGGATCCAGGGCGCTGGAAGGCTCATCTAATAGAATGAGAAGGGTAGGCTTGGCGAATACCCGAGAGATTGCCACCTTCTGCGCTTCACCGCCCGATAGCTCAATGCCCGACTCGTCGAACTCCCGGGTAACTGCGGTATCCTCCCCCAGGCGCAAGCTCATCAGCTTATCGCCAAAACCGCTTTTCTTAAGCGCTTCCCTTACATTGCCGGCGTCTCCTGAGGCCCGTTTATCCATGACGACATTCTCGGATAATGTAGCCGCGAACAATTGATGATCTTGGAACACGGAGCTGAACTTCATACGATAATCATCTATCTTGAACTGGTTAATGGGAGTTCCGTTAAGTCGAATTTCACCCTCGCTCGCGTCATATAGACGCATAATCAGCTTCGTCAATGTGGTTTTTCCCGCACCGTTATAGCCAACGATCGCAATTTTTTCTCCCGGACGAATACTCAAGTCAACATCATGAAGAATTCGCGGACCGGTTGTCCCGTATTGGAAGGATACACGGCTCAGCTTCAGCTCGTCGAAGCGATCGGGCATCTCTGCCGCATCGGCGGCTTCTTTCAGCGCATTCTCTTGTTCCAGAAAGCTTCTTAGCTTCTCGATATACAAGCTGTTCTCTTGCATCTCGCTGATAAGCGCCGTCAAATATTGCATATTACCTTTGAGGCGCCATGATGAATTGAGCAGCGTTATTGCGCTGCCATAACTTAGCGTTCCTTTCACTAATGTCATAAAGACGATATAGATGACATACAACCCGCCTAATATCAACTCATTAAAGAAATAGTCCGATGAAAAGTTTAGCCAAAACTGTTTTTTTGAATGCTTTCGAACGATCCCCTGCATGTCTTGATTGATAATTGAGAAATCTTTGAAGAACCGCTCCTTAATGGAATACAGACGCATCTCCTTGGCGTAATCGGCTAAGTAGAACAGTCGTTTCAAATAGATTCGCTTACGATCCTTTTCATTAAGCTCTACTTTCATCTTGTATCTGATCTTATTGGCCATCATGCTTACGAGCAAAGTCGAAAGGAAGGAGACAAGAACAAATAACAGACCGATTTGATCCACGAATAAGAAAAAGCTGACGGAAGTTACGATTACGGTGAAGGCCCTGCATATTTTTTGGATATTGTTTATCGTTGCGTCGATTCGTTGATGCGCATCATTCGCGCTCCATACGTAATCGTTGTAATAGGCGGGATCGTCATAATTGGCCAAATCCGTCTTTATCGCTTTCTCGTATAGCTCCATTCTGATCTGACGATAAAGCAACTCCTTTCCCTTCGGCTCGACGCTCTGAAAATAGATGCTGTCCAGAATAAAACACATGGCGATAAACAAGACCATAAGTCCAATATAGAAAGCCACCGTCGTGAAGGAAGCTCCGTATTGCACGCTGTCGAATACAAACTTAATAAGAATGAAGTGCTCCAAAAAAATCTCGATTTCCTGCAAACACGCATATAGGCATGCAAAGATGATGTATTTGCGGGAATATCGCAGGCCGTATTTCAAAATAAACCAGTTGTTTTGAAGGACCCTCGTAAAGCTATGTTTGCTGGACTTCATATGGCTTCACCGCCTCCGACAATTCCTCTTGATCCACATACTTTTCAGCCTGCTTAAGAAACAGCTCCGCATATTTCCCTTTCGATTGCATCAATTCCTGATGGGAGCCCGCTTCGCGAATCATGCCATCCTCCATATAATAAATCCGATCGGCCAGCATTGCCGATGACATCCGATGTGAGATAATGACGACCGCCTTATCCTTGCATGCCTCGAGCATGCTTTCGAATATTTCGTATTCGGCGATCGGATCTAATGCGCTGGTAGGTTCATCGAGAATAAGAATTTCCGCCGGCCGGGCAAACATCCGCGCAATCGCGATCTTCTGATATTCGCCGCCTGAGAGCACGACCCCCTCATCGTCGAACTCTTTCGTTAGGATCGTATCGATTCCATTAGGCAAGGCCGCCACCTTATCATAAACTTTGCTTTTCTTCAGCGATTCAATGACGAGCTGGCGGTCTGCGTCATTCTCCACCTCGCGCATCAGCACATTTTCCGCAATCGTCATGGAGAAGATTTTGAAGTCCTGGAATACGGTTCCGAATAAGGAACGATAGGACGCAAGATCAAATGCTTTGATATTGCGGCCATTCAGCACGATTTCTCCCTTAGTAGGATCGTATAACCGCATCATGAGCTTGATTAATGTTGATTTACCCGCTCCATTGTGACCGACCAATGCAATTTTTTCATTTTTATGGACTTCTAACGTTATGTCTTGAAGAGAAGCCGTCTTCGCCCCGTCATAAGTAAAGTGAAGCTGCCGAAATGCGATGTGCTGCAGCGGCGGCGTGCACGGCCTATCGGATGCGGCATTCTCTTCGATCTCCGAATCGTAGCTTAAAAACCCTTTGAGGTTTTCAATGTAGATGCCATTCTTGTTGACCTCGACAATGCTGTCCGACAATCGAATGAGCGCCCATGCGCCGCTTACCATAGCCGTCCCGAGCACGATAAAAGAACTGATCGGAATGGACTGTTTAACCATGGCAAGATAAGCACCATACAGGAGGACACCCTGGAATATTAGCGTAAAAGTCAAAAACAACTTAAAAAAACTAATGACGCCGGCTCTCACCCGATACTTATGAATAACGGAAACGACGCCTTCATAGCCTTCCTTGTAAGTGTCCCTCAACACAGAAAAAATTCGCGACAACCGAATTTCCTTGGCATAGTTGGAGAGGTAGATGACCCGGTTCACGTAATCCATTTTCCTGCGGTAGGGTATCGATTCTTCATTCTGGTGAAACTGCAGCCCGTTAAGCTTCTTCCCGAAATAAAAATTCCCAATAATCGGAAGAAATGCAAACAATAAAACCCATGGATCAATGGAATACATCACGGTAAATATACTGATGGCCGCGAGCGAGGAGAAAATAATTCTGGAGAGGTTGTCAAGAACGGCACTTATTCTTTGGTCGGCTTCTTGAATAGCCTTTGTATATTTGTTATAAAACTCATGATCCTCAAAGCATTTCAATTCAACGGACGCAGCCTTTCGGAACAAAAGCAGATACAACTTCTCATATAGCCTGATGTCGCTTAATGGCCTGAAACGATGCATATACCAATTGTCCAATAGACTTAATGCGAGCAGCATCGCCAGGGTCATGATGATAAAATAAAGAATTTGCTGAAAGTCCCTCTGGTTCGAGATGGACTCGATCAAATATTTCATGAAATAAACGGCAAAAAATACATTCGAAAACTGCCGGCCGGCTTGAATGACAAAATCGGCAATCACCCTCTGCGGATGCATGCTCCACGCCAATCGGAACACAAAAAAGTTGTTGGCGATGTTGGCTGTGGCATTGCGATAAATGTCGCGCACCTTCCCCAATGTTATTCCTTCCTCTCTAAAGAGCATTCATATTAAGTATTTCAAAATGTACTATAGGTAAAATTGGAAAACAACCCTGCAAATTCTAGTTAAAGATCAGCATATAGGCACGATTTAAGGCCATCCGTAATGGATGGCCTTTCATGAAGTCCGAAACCTTTTGTCACAATCGTTGCAGCAAAATTTGTCTATGATCAACTGAAAGCTTCAATAAGGGGAACTGCACGCGTTCAATCTGCCCCCTTACTCTTCTGAACTCTTCCCATGCCATATCAAACAGCTCTTTATTAATGACACCGCTTCTGAACGCATCTTCCAGTTCGCCTGAGTCCTTTTCAACCAGCTCGCCAGTTGGCAGAACAATGAGATCCAAATAAAGATCGTCCATCCATGGTATCTGATTGTCGTCAACTCCATTTTGGGCGGAAATATCGATATACCATTGAATGATACGTCCTTGCGAGTCGAACATGGTAGTTACCGAATGGTTGCAATTGTAAGGAAATTGTTGAAGCCACTGATAGCCATCGTCGGCAATGCAGATTTTCTCTCCGTGATATTCAACGTAAAGCGGATTCTCAACCTTGTGAATCTTAAGTAAGGTAATATAGCCTGTGAAGTTACTTGATTCAACGAAAGCTTGAGCGTATTCTCGATTTAACACACGCTTCCAGTCCGCCCTGTTTCCGAACTTTCTTTTCAGCACACCTGCCCACTCCCTTCCTTTTTCCATTCATCCCGGGAATGATAGCACAATATATTAATTATCCGATTAGGGTCTGCCTACCGTCACATTCATCGTACCCATCTTGTTAATCGATTGATGAATAATGGCTAACAGCCGTACCGCTAGATCCGCTTTGAAGTTTAGCCTGTATCCACCGCGTACCCGATCTACAAAACCGAGCTCTATGCATTCCGTAAGGACTTCTTCCAAGTTTTCGATAATTGGCAGGAGAGATCGCAACTTTTCTTCATCTACCGCATAGTCCGGCTTCAAATCATCCATATCGCGCAATAGGGCTAACAAGACCGAACGAATTTCATCGGGCAGAAGGGTTAGCGGGAATTCCGCTTCCTCCCCTAACGTGTCAATCGCCTCCTGTAGAAATGTCGTCGTGACGATGCAGACCAAGCGATCCTTCGCCCAGAGACCGATTCCGGTCGGCCCCAGTTGGATGTGGACGAGAGAGGGATGACCTTCAGATCTTATTGGAGACGCTGGCGTTTCTGTAGCAGTTATAATCTCGCCAAGAAACGCGATTTTTTGTTCTGCCGTCATCGTAGCAATTGTTTCGCGGATTTGGGGCAGCAGCGACTCGAGTCCCCCTCCCCGCCCTACTAGATAGTCCGTCGTACAATCAAAAACTCCCGCCAGCTCTACGATGAGCGGCAGATCGGGCATGGAGTCCCCGTTTTCCCATTTCGACACGGCCTGGGCAGAAACGGATACGCGTTTCCCTAGCTCCTCCTGCGTCATGCCGCGGGATTTCCGCAGCTGTGCTATTTTCACTCCGATGTCGCTTAATGCTGCCATTGGAAGAAAACCTCCTCTACTTGTTATAGCTCTACAATACCGGGTTTTCTTCTTGACGAGTATCGAGGCGAAGGAGAGCCTTCAACTGCTGGTTGAAAGATTCATTATACGGTTGAATTTCGTCTCTCTTCCGGAATTAGACTTTGCTTCTTTCTGGTTCTTATAGATGTTTGACGAACGCGACGCGAACGACTCCATCCCAAATCGGACCTCGCCACACCTCATTGTATTCCAGCTTTTGATTCATTTGGATCACGGCGATATTCGCAGCCTCCGTATAGGAGTAGATAACAGGAACTCCCCTTCTCTTCGCTTCCTGCTCTAGCCTGCGCTTCAACAAAGTCGCTATGCCGCGCTTCCGGTAATTGCGATCTACCCACAATCGGAATACTTCGACCAGCTGTCCTTGGTCGGGAAACAAGCTCCGGTCGATCTGGCGCAAAATGCTATATTCGGGAACGAGATCACGGTTCCTTATGCGAAACATCATTAGCCCGATCGGATGATGAGAGAAGGGGGCATCGCAGAGAAAGGCACCTTTCTCCGCGGACGCGAGAAAAGATGCCATGGATTTCCGATGCTCATCTAATTCCTCGGCCGATTTGTTGCCGGCCATTGACGCAGTAGTCCCTTCATCTTCCAGATCGATCCGTATGATAAAGGGCAGATCTTCAACATTCGCTTGTCGAATAGGGAACATGTCCTAAGCCTCCTCCGCAAGCTTACTCCGCGGCTTCATAATCGAACCAGTCGAAATGCGCCGGCGTCTCCGACCTCGAGCCATTCCCCGTCGCATACATGGCGATCATGACGCCCGTGAAGCCGCCCGCCACTTCGGTAGAGAGCAGCGAAGTTTCGCCATATCCGAACCAAAACGGAACCTCGAGCGCCGCGCTTGAGATGCCGAACGCGTAACGCCCCTTGTCCGCCAGAACCGTCAGAATGACGGAATCGCCGGACCATGGCGCTTCGTTCTCCACCTTCCACAGCGAACCGATTCTTCTGCGGAAGATGATCTTCCTCTCGCCCGCGATTCTCGTGACCGCGATATCGTAATGGAACCGTTCATTCATGTAGACGGTCAGTCCCGCTTCCTCGCCGTCCCTCTGCGGGGCAAACGTGAGATGCGCGGATGCCGAGCAATCGAAGTGCTGCTGCCTCCGTCCGACGAATGCAGGCGCGCCGACCTCGTTCAAGGTGCCGGCCGATCCGCGAAGCGTCAAGCTGCCTGCCCTCTCCGACAAGGACCACTTCTCCGCGTCCGATGAACGCATGAAGCTCCAGCAGGGAGCAAGCGTCGAACCGTCGAAATCGTCGCGCACCGGGATAACGCCCCCCTCCTGAAGAGGAAGCTTGCCCGCGGACATCGTCTCGCTTACCGTGCCGTTATCGCCGATGATCGGCCAGCCGTCCTCCGTCCAGGTAACCGGAGCGAGGAACGTCTCCCGGCCGAGATGATGTCGCTTCGGATAGCCATGCGGTCTGATCGCCAGGAATACGGCCCACCAGTCGCCGTCCGGCGTCTGCACGAGATCCGCGTGTCCCGTCGCATGAATCTCCTTTAGCAGGCTGCGATGCGTCAAAATTGGATTAAGCGGACAAGGCTCGAACGGACCTTCCGGACGTTCGCTCCTGGCGATCGTCTCCATATGGCCGTATTCGGTGCCGCCCTCCGCGATCATCAAGTAATACCAGCTTCCGATCCGATAGATATGAGGAGCCTCCGGATATTGTCCGCCGGTGCCCGTCCACAGGAACGCGGGCTCGGACAGTCTCTTGCCCGTATTGATATCGATCCTGCTCTGATAAATACCCTGGCCTTGGTCGCCGTGCGCGGACGAAGTAAAATACACCGTTCCGTCCTCGTCGAAGAATAGATCGGGGTCGATGCCGGGATGATCGACGAAGATCGGATCGGACCACGATCCCCGCGGATCATCCGTATGTACGAAGAAGTTGCCGCCGGCCGAGATGTTCGTCGTCACCATGTAGAACGTTCCGTTACGCTCGCGGATCGTCGGCGCGAAGATGCCGCCCGAGCTCGGCGCGCGGCTCAAATCGAGCTGCTCCGGACGGGTCAGCACATGCCCGAGCTGCGTCCAATTCACAAGATCCTTGCTGTGGAAGAGCGGCACGCCGGGATAATATTCGAACGAGCTTGTCACGAGATAATAGTCCTCCCCATACCGGCAGACGCTCGGGTCGGGATGAAAGCCGCTTATAACGGGATTGCGATAATTCATGTTCATTCCTGCTCCTTTTCGCTGTTCATTCTATACAATTTCTTCGAGCTGCTTCCGGCTATGCGGATCGAGCGCCTGCCAATCGGCAATCTCGCAGCGCTTGCCGTTCATATCGGTCAATATAATCCGGCTGCCGCCGGGATATTGAATATGCTCGTGAAGATTCCTCATCGCCATTCGAGTCGGGCCGAGATGAGTCTGCAGCTCCCACAGCCATAACCCCGATTTGCTTTTAACGCTGTCGACGCGCGTCACCTTCGGCAGGAAGTAACGAAGCTGCAATTCCCCCGCAAGCTCGGCCGCGCTCTCCGGGTCGAGCTCGCCGATGTCCCGGACGATGCCAAGCTCGACATCCTTGGCATCGCGGATCGAGATATAAGCCGTTTCGTATTGAAACGGGAAGCAGCGGTACACAATAAGCTCTTCATAATGCTTGCCGCTCACGACGCCTTGAAGCACGCCGCCTTCGCTTCGCGTGAGCGAGATTTCGGATTTCTCTAGCAGGCGGATATCGAACCGCTCCTCCATTACACGCCCACTCCCCTTATTTGCGACATTTCCTGCTGTGCGTCCACGAGCTTGCGGTAGACGCCATCCTGCTTCTCGAGCAGCTGCTCATGCGTGCCGACCTCGACGATCTTGCCGCGGTCAAGCACGACCAGACGATTGGCATTCCGAAGCGTCGACAGGCGATGGGCAATGGCGAAGGTCGTTCTGCCCTGCACCAGTCTCGAGATCGCTTCCTGAATCTGTCGCTCGGTCTCCGTATCGACGGACGCGGTCGCTTCGTCCAGGATGAGAATACGAGGATCGTGGATGATGGCCCGCGCAATCGCCACGCGCTGCTTCTCGCCGCCCGACAGCTTATGTCCCCGCTCCCCGACTCTCGTATCGTAGCCATCCGGGAGCCTGACGATGAAATCATGCGCGTTCGCGATCTTCGCTGCGCGCATAATTTCCTCCGGATTCGCGTCGGGCTTGGAATACGCGATATTATCAGCGATCGAGCCATCGAATAGGAACGTCTCCTGAAGCACGACGCCGATCTGCCGCCTAAGCTCGAGCTGGCTGATCTGCCGGATCGGCACTCCATCTATTAGGATGCTGCCTTCGTCCGTATCGTAGAATCGGCAGAGCAGATTAATGAACGTCGACTTGCCCGCGCCGGAATGACCGACAAGTCCGATCATCTCTCCGGCTTGCACACGAAGATTCACGTCCTTGAGCACAGGATGATGCTTCTCGTAGCCGTACGTCACGTTCTCGAAATCGACACGGCCCTTGATCATGCCAACCGCCGCCGGACGTTCGGCGTCGGGCACCTCGGAGGGCGTATCCATGATTTCGAATATCCGATGGGCCGCCGCGATTGCGTTGCTCGCCCAGTTAATCATCTGGCTGACCCACTGCAGCGGTCCGAACAGCATGCCTAGATAGGCAACCAGCGCCATAAGCACCCCGAGCTGGATTTCATTGCCTAGCACTTTGCCGCCGCCGTAATACCAGATGAGCAGCGTTCCGATACCGGCAATAAGCTGGAACGCCGGGAAGATGAACTGCCAGAGACCTTCCGTCTTAATGTTATTCCGCACGACTTCCAGGTTGGCTCCGTCGTAACGGGACATCTCTTCGTTCTCTCGTCCGAAAGCCTTCACCACGCGAATGCCCTGCATCGATTCGCCGACCATCGTGTTCAGCCGGAAGATCGACCGCCACTGCTGATACAAGCGTCGTCCGACCTTCGGCCAGATCGTCACGGAAGCGATAACCATGAACGGTACGGGCAGCAGCGCGAGCAGGGACAGCTGCCAGTCCAGACTGAAGATGATCGCGCAGATCGCGATGATGCGCAGCAGCTCTCCGGTCACATAGATGACGCCGTCCGTCAGGAACTGGCGCATCGATTCGGCGTCGCTGTTGACGCGTCCAATGAATTGGGACGTCTGCCGCCTGTCGAAGTAAGCGAGCGACAGCCTCATGAGCGAGCCATATATATCGCTCCGAATGTCACCCATCAGCTTGGAGCCGACCCAGATGCCGATGTATCCCCGCACGGTCTGCATGACCGCCATCAGAACGGTCGTTACGCCGAGCGCCAGCACGAAGACGAGCAAAGCGGAGCCTGCCGCCTTCGGCTGCAGGACGTCGTCGATGATAAGCTTCGTCAAGTATGGAGGCACCAGTTCGATAAGCGTTGTCAGAATGAGCAGGAATGCCGCGGTTGCCATCTGGCGTTTGTATGGTCTGGCATAACGCAGCACCCTCGCGGCCGCCTTGCCCTTGTTCATACAGAACTGGCATACCTGCGTCCCTTCGCCAAGCGGATGCTCGCAGGTCGGACAGTACCTTGGGAGGTCCCGTTCCGAGATGACCGGCAGCGCTTCCTCTTTCGCAAGGGCTTCGATGAACTTTGCCGCGAACCCGAACATGGACGCAAGCGCGGCCGTATAGCGGGCCGCCACAATCGGTCCCTTGGAGGTATCGATGATCAGCTTGCCTCCGCCGATTCCTCCCGAGATTCTCGCTCCGCGCAGCTCGCGTACGGCCCATGTCTTCTTCGGCTTATCGTCCCGCTCCCAGATGTAGATCGTATCTTCCGTTACGACGATCCATTGCTCCCCGAAGCTGCCGTCCAGCAGCAGATCCGTCCGGCAGCTGAGCAGCAGCTTGGACGTTAGTTGCTTCCGGAATTTCTCCGGGAGCTGATCCATTATGCTCATGGGTTCCTCCTCGTCATTCTGATTTCTCCGGCGATCCGATCACGGACCAGAACGCCGGCTTCGCCTGATATTGCCTGTCGAACAGGAGCGGCGCGTTGGTGCGCTTCACCGGAAAGCCGTCCAGCCAGGAATGATCGTCCGCGATGCCCCAGAAGACAACGCCGCTCAGGATATCCTTATTGTCCCGGAAAGCCTGGAACAGCTCGCCGTACCGGTCCGCCTGCTTCGCCAGAATGTCCTCCGGAATATCCGCGCCGTAGTCCCTCCGGTCATTCCAGGCATAAATGCTCATATCGAGCTCGGTCACGAGGTTATCGAGGCCCAGCTCCGCGAACTTGCGCATAGACGCGACGATATTGGCGACAGAGGGGCCGTGTATGTCGATGTGCGTCTGATGCCCGACGCCGTCGATAGGTACGCCCTCGTCCAGCAGCTTCTTCACAAGCTCATACAGCAGGTCGCGCTTGCGCGGATCGTCCGTGCCATAGTCGTTGATATAGAGCTTCATGTCCGGTCCGCCCGCCTCGCGCGCGGCCCGGAAGGCCGTCGCGATGTAATCGGTTCCCGTGATCTTGTACCAATCGCTGGCCCGCATCCCGTCCGGATCGGCCGGCTCGATCACCTCGTTCACGACATCCCAGGATGTAATGTCGTCCTTATATTTGTCTACGATCGTCCGAACATGGTTATCGAGCCTCTCCAGCAGCAGCCTCTTGTTCGCTTCGCGCTTCGCCGCATCGGTCTCGTCCGCCATCGGTTTCCCTTCCGCATCCTTGAAGAACCAAGCGCCTACCTGCGTATGCCACACCAGCGTATGGAAGCGAACCTCCATGCCGTTCTCCTTCGCGAAGGCGACGATCCGGTCCGCGTTCGTCCAGTTGAACGTCCCCTCCATAGGCTGGATCGCATCCGGCTTCATCACGTTCTCTGCAACGAGCAGGTTGACATGCTTCTTCAGCAGCTCTGCCTTCAGGCCTTCCGTCTGGAATGGCTCGATAGCCGCCCCGATCGGGAAGCTGTCCGCGAACGTCTCCGCCAGCGATGGAATATCCGCCTGTACCGACGGCTCCGCGGGAGTCGGGACCGGCGAAGGCGTGGCCGATGCTTCGGCTGAAGGTTTCTCGGAAGTCTCGGACGAAGGCTCTGCTGACGGCGATGCAATCACCTCCGATTCAGCAGTTCTGCCCGAATTGGAACAACCCGTTAACAAGATCACAAGAAAAATGAATGCGAAAGTCATAATGGCAAATTCGGCTCTTACGGATTTCTTTCTCTGTCTAGTCATGCTTATCCCCTGCTTCCGGATTTTATTTCCTCCCTTCGTGCAACAGAAGAAGCGCCTTGCCGATAAATTCGGCTATCGCAAGGCGCTTTCCTTCCGTCTTTATTCTTTTTTCTAACCGACGATACCCGTCCGCTCGATACTTTCGACGAAGTAACGCTGAACGAACAAATAAATAATGATGAGCGGCAAGATCGCAAGCAGAATGCCCGTGTCCTGCACCATGCTTAGATAGAACGGATCGGCTTTGGAAGCGTCCCCGCCCGACAGCTCGATCGCCAGATTGTACGGCAGCGACGATAATTGAGTCGACATGACCTTGCTCGAAGTCAGGTAGGTCGTCGTGAAGAAGCTGTCATTCCACTGCCAGACGAACGAGAACAGCGTTGTCGTGATGATGGCCGGAATCGCGTTCGGCAGCATGATCCGGGTGAACGTCGTACCCACGCCGGCGCCGTCGATGTATGCCGCTTCCTCCACTTCCTTCGGAATGCCTCTGAAAAACTGGCGGAATATGAAGATGTACAGTCCGGCCTTGAGCGAATTCGCCGTCAGGGACGTAAGGATGAACGGCCAATACGAATTCAGCAGGTTGACGGGTTTGCCGGTAAGCAAAGGAACAATGCCCATCAACGTAAAATCCTTCAGATTCAAATAGATCGGAATCAATATCGTTGTCGGCGGCACCAGTATGGTCAGGATAACTCCCGCGAACAGCAGGTTGCTGCCCTTGAACTTCAGCCTGGCGAAGCCGTAGCCGGCAAACGCGCAGGACAGCGCGGTCAGAATCGTCGTCATCGCCGATAAGCCGAATGTATTAAGCAGCGTCTCCCAATAATCCATAATCTCGATCGCGTTCCGGAAGTTATCCAGCGTGAACGTCTCGGGGATCCAGATGACGATCGGCGAATACAGATCGGTCTGATGCTTGATAGCCGTCGATATTTTCTGCAGGATCGGGTACAGGATGACGAACGACAGACCGGCAATCAGCGTCAGCCGCACGATCGTCCATAGCCACCTCTTCCAGCTTTCAATCGAAAACAATCGCGCAAGGAACATCGCTTGCACCTTCTTCCTATTCGTGATAAAAGACTTTCCGGGATACAAGATACGTGCTGATGAGCAGGATAACGGCGATCGCGACGAAATAAATCCAAGCCATCGCCGAGCTCAGCCCGAAATTAAAGTTAACGAAGCCCGTATCTCGGATCAGCTGCGTCAGCGTGTTGTTCGAGAAGGAATCGATAATGGTGTATATCATATTGACCAGAATGAGCGGACTGACCATCGGAAACGTGATTTTCCAGAAGGCCTCATAGCCCGTTGCCCCTTCGATCTTCGATGCTTCGTACAACTGGGGCGATATCGTCTGTATGCCCGCCAGGAAGATCAGAATCTGTACCCCGGATTGGCTGACGATCTGATAGATCCGATCGACGGCCCCCGTCAAATAATTGACGATCGTCTCGCTGACGCCGGCTTGCAGCATCATCCTTGCAAGCTCGAAGCTGCCGAACCCGCTTAGGATGCCCGAGCTCTCGTTCTGGTCGTTAATCGCCTGAACCAGGCTTGAGCTCTCTAGACTCATAATAACGCCGGAAGCGAGGATGACCGGCAGGAAGAAGATCGACCGGGCAACCGAACGTCCCACGAATTTCTGATTGAGCAGGACCGCCAGGAACAAGCTGAAGATCACGATGAGCGGCACATTGACGACCATGTTGACGATGGCTTCCGTCAGCGTGCGGTTAAAGCTCGTGTTGACGGTCAGCGCTTCGACATAATTTTTCCAGCCAGTGGACGTAATCAGGATCCCGCTCGATTTCGCTTCTATCTTGCTGAAGCTGTACCTTAAGGACGTCAGCAGCGGAATGAGGAAGAAGAAGATGAATCCGAGCAGCCACGGCAATACATAGAGGAATCCCCAGAATGCTTTCTGCTGCGCGTATGTTCGTTCCTTGAACCCAAGCTTTAGTAAGGATTTCATGACTGCACACCACCCGTCACATAGCTCTCGGCCTCGATCGTCCGTCCGTCAACGGTAACGGCGGAACGGTTGTAATTCACGATAATGAACATGCCGTTCCCGTATTCCGTGCGGAATACGCCGTCGTCCAGCTTCTCGTGATTCGTGATCGTCTCATGCCGGACGTTCTTCAGAATCGCGTTGACCTCGCGGTAAATTTCCGCCGCATCGTCGATCCAGAGCTCGTAGTTCACGGCATACAGATCGTTGTAATCCGTATCCTTGACCTTGTAGTTCGGCTCGTAGATCCATTCGAAGTAGACGCCCGCTCCGTATTCCAGACATTTCAGAATGTACGGCATCACGTCGGTATACGTGGACAGGTTGTACGGCGCGCCGGCGTAATCGACATATCCGCGCACGACCATTTGGTAGAACGGAATTTCTTCGTCCTCGATCTTGAATTTGCTGCTCGACATCGGGGCGTTCGTAATGTCGGTCAGGAATGGAAGGGCGTAAGCGTTCCCGCCTTCGGCCATCAAGCTCATGCCCGATTCCTTGATTTCGGTAAGGGATTGCACGGACAGACGCTCGGATTCCGCTCGGTCGATCGGATTGCTCTTGCGGAAATCGCTGTTCAGCTGATCGGCCAAATCGCGCAGCGAGATGCCTCCCGTCCCATACTTCGCCATATCCTCCAGCATGCTGTCCACATAACCGCTTGCCGTCTTGGGCGATACGATATAGGAAGGACTCTTGCTCCTGTCGCGGCGGTTCAGCGCCAGATCCAGAGGGTAGAGCGTTGCGGGATCGCCGCGCAGCGTCCTGGCCGCTTCCTTCGCTTCGTTAAATCCGGAGCCGGAATTGGCCATCAGGACGGCAACATCCGGATACAGAGTGACGTTCTGCTCCTTGGCGAACGCCGCGAAGTTCTTCATGCCCTTGCTGCCTCCGATCGCCTTGTCGACCGAGATGTTATCGGGCACCTCATGATCCAGTCCTTCATTGAACCAGCCCGAATATCTCAGCTTCATATCGCGAATCTCCAGCTGCTGCAGCTTCTTCACGATATCCTCCGCTTGCTCGAACGTCGTGAGCGGCTCCAGCGCTTGATAAGGAATGCCTGCAAAATGCTTCTGCTTGGAAATGCTGCCGATCAGCTGCAGATAGAAAGGCATGTTTTCCGTTTTCCGTTCGGCCGGAGCCGGCTCGGGAAGTCCGCCGTTCCGGAGCAGATACTGCTGATAGTAACGGGCCATGCCATTATAGTTGGCATCCTCTTCGCTTAGGAAAGCGTAACGAACCGCGAAATCGGTCGACATTGGCTTCTTCTGGAATGCCGGGATCGAGCGCTGCTGATCGTTCGCGTTCAGGCTCATGTCCGCTTTGTTCAACACGGTGAAGCTTGGATATGCGTAATTGTAGCTGTTGACCTTGCCGCTGATATCGGCATTCACGGTCGCGGCGGACGCTCCTTGTTCAATAATGCCGAGCATCGCGCCGCCTTCCTTCAAGATGCCGAATACGGGCAGCCGGATCTCTTGCGTCGTCACCGCATCTTCGGTGCGGTCCATCGTTTTGTCGGAGCCGTATACCGGCTGCTGATAAGCCGGATATTGGACTTTGCCGTTGTTGAAGTGAATAAGCGCGCCCGAGCCGTCCGGCACGAGGATCGAGCCGTCTTCTTCCGTTCCTCCCGCTCCGAAGTAGCTTAGCAGCGATACCGTATTCACCGGATATTGCTCCGGATACCGGATGCTGTCCACCGGAACCTTCGCGAGAAGGCTGTCTCCGTCGAGCGTATATTCAATGGAAGCGAAGAACAATCGCGGCTCCGGCTTCGTTTGGTTTAAGTTATTCTCTTCGATGTCGATCGCCAGCTCGTCTGCGTTGTAGCCCGCGTCCTCGAACGCCTTCAGCGCCCGTTCGAGCTGGAGTCCCTTCAGCGCTCCGTCATTGCGGACGTAAACGGGACTTTCTTTGTCTTGCGTATAGACGAACATCAAGGCGCGCTGACCCGCTTTGTCCAGCTTGCCGAGCAGGGCTTCGAAGCGCTCGGCGCTCATCTTCTGCGGCATATCCTCCGCCGACTTCGCGCTTGTTCCGAATTGGTAATTCACCCTTATTCCGCTCGGAATGGACTCGAAGCCGATCTGTTTGTGCATGACGGCATCCGTGTAGGAATTGACCGCATTAATCTGTCCGAACGAGTTATAGAATTGAAGCTTGAGCTGAGCGGACAGCTCGCTCTTATTGACGCCGGCAGCTAGCGAGTCGGTATCGCGATCGACCGGATTGCTGGTCCAGATTTGCCCGCTGGCTTTATGAACGACGGCCACCGCTCCCGTCTGATCGTCTGCCAGCAGCCTGAGCGCGTCATTCTCGGCTACGCCCTTCATACCGGCGACCCTGGAATCCGTGAAGGCGGCGGCGAGCGGCTTGCCCTGTTCGAACGCCGTAACCGCCGGCTCGTCTGCGGCTGCCGCATTCCCGGAATCCGAACGGTCCGAGCAGCCGGCCGCGAGCAGACTTAGCAGCAGGCAAGCTCCAAGCATTATGTTTCTTGCGTTGATGGTCATCTCTCCTCCCCCTTCCTAGCTCCTCATCACCAGTTCTTGATAGATGACGGATATGAATGCGACGATTTGCTGCACCAGACTGAAGAACAATAATCCGATAAACGCCATGAAGCCCATCGCCACGACGGTCAGCGCCATAATGCCAAGCGTCTTCCCGGCCGAGAACTGGTGCACCGTCATATTGCCCACGAAGAGCAGGAACAGGAACCAAATGATGGCTGCCGTATTCGAAAAATAATAAAAAGAGGTTTCCTGAAGCGAAATCACGTTGCTGAGCCATATCCACGGGACGTTAATCACGACCAGCGGAATCAAGGCGTAACAAGTCGACGTGAAAATTTCCACGAACTTTCCTTCCCCGTCCAAGAGCGTGGTCAAAGACCAGTTGGCGACGCACCAGAACAGAACCGGCACGACAACGTACACGACTTCCAGCAGACTGTTCATCTCGTTCGGGTTATACAGATTCACCAGAAAACCGCTGTACTGCGCGCCCAAAATGTTCGAGACCGCGAGCAGGAACAGGATCGCGAAGGAGACGATCAAATTGAATTTCTGGCTTCGGTCGTATTTTAAATCCCAATAGCCGTTGAACGGATGGACAATGAGGTGGAACGGGAACCTTACAAGCTCTTTATTCAAAGGACACACCCCTTCTTCTCCTCACCGATTTCCGATAGGCGACAATTGCCAGCCAGATTGCCGCAACCCCGACGACCGTCGTCATGATGACGGGGAAATATTGCCTCAGCACTTCCTTGCGATAAAGCAGAAACGCCTTGGAATAATGACTCTGATCCATGCTTCTCTTGAAATGCTTCATCGCTTCCTCGTAATCGCCTTGGCGAAGCAGCGCCTTGCCGATCCCGGCATAAGCGAATTCCAAATTCGCGTTCATGTTAATCGTTTCGTTGAACAATTCGTAGGCTTTCTGTTCATCGCCCCGATAATAGCTTCGTACGGCTTCATTAAGCGTGCGGCCGTATGCCGTCGTCCGGAATACCGTAATTTCGCCAAGCGCTTTGTCCAGCACGATGAAATCGTCTCCGACGCGTTCAATGGCCGTTGGCGTCTTGAACTCGCCCAGCAGGTTGCCAAGTCCGCCGAACACGTACATGAAATGGCCGTCTCCGTTGTACGTGAAGACGCGTCCGCGCTTGGAGTCGAGCACGGAATACATGTCGCTGTCCCCGATATCGATATCGATGAGTCTGGACGGGCCGGTGTCGACCGTGTAACGGATGTCGCCCTGCGGACTGAAATAGCCTGTGCGCCGCAGAATATCGTTGCCCTGCGCGTTCAGCTTCTTAATGTTATCGCCGAACTGATCCCCGTTCGTCGCGTAGAGGAACCCTTCTCCGTCGATATCGAGGTTCGTGAATTCCGTCGGCGTGAACATGATCATCTGGCTGCGCTGGGCCTGCGTCGAGATCCGCTTCCAGAAATATTCGACGGGATCGACGTATACGCGGTTCGCCCCGATGAAGGAGGTGAAATCGCCCTGCGCGTTAAATTCCATGAAGCCATCGAACACGCCGGTCGACATGACGTACGTGCGCTGGGCTTTATCCATGACGACGCGGACGGGCTGGAACTGGAAGTTCGCCTGCAGCAGATCGGATTCCGGCGCCTCGATCGTCTTCACCCATTCGTGCTCCGCGTTCAGATGGACAACCCGGTTATGTCCCGTATCGGCGATAAGGATCTCGTTCTTGTCCGTGACGAACAGGCCTTGAGGATTCGCGAACGTATCTGCTTGCCCGTCCCGAACGAAAGAATCGATGACTTGAACAGCCTTAAACTGCTCATCCAGAATGACGACCCGGTTATTGCCTGAATCCAGCACGTAAATCCGGTTGTCCGCCGCCACATGCAGATCGCTGGGTTCTTTGAAGGCGCCCACTCCCAGATCGACGCCGCTGTATAGGCTCGTCGCTTGGTAGGCCGCGGGCGATGTAACGGTCCTCCCCCAGAACGAATAGTTATACGAGGCTCCCTCGCCTTCGGCATAAGCCGCCGCGCCGCCAAGCGTCGTGCCGAGCAGACAGCAGATCCCGAGCAGGAGCAGCGCTTTTCCTTTCAGAATGCTCTTCAACATCGTGCCGTCTCCCTTCTAATCCTTCATCCCTGAAGTCGCCATGGTCTGCATGACGCTGCTCTGGGAGATCACGAAGAGCGTGATCGGAACGATCATCAGAATCAGCGCGACTGCCGCGCCGACGCCGGCTCTGGCTATGCCTCCGAGCGTAATTTGCCCCAGCGCGTAATGGAGCGTCTTCAGGTTCTCGCTATAAATAAAGTTGCCTCCGTCCGAGCCCCAAAGCATCGGGAACTGCAGAATCATCAGCGTCAGCCAGGCCGGCTTCACGTTCGGCATGACAATGCTCCAGTAGATCCGATATTCGCTTGCCCCGTCAATCTTGGCGGCCTCGAGAAGCGCGTCCGGGATCTGCTCCATGAATTGCTTCATGAGGAACAGGCCGAGAGGGAACGCCAGCGACGGGATGATGATGGAGGCATGCGTATTGATCCAGCCCAGCCACGACATGACCATGTAGTTCGGAATCGCCGTCACATGCGGCGAGAACATAAGCGACAGCACGACGATGGAGAACAGCGCCGTCGATCCGTAGAACCGGTACTTCGCGAGCGGATAAGCCGCGGCCGACGCGAGCAGGATATGCCCCGCCGTACCGAGGAGCGTGATGAGCAGCGTGTTGGCGATATAACGCGTCAGCGGCACCCAAGAATTTCCCATCAGAGCGAACAAGTCGTAGAAGTTCTCGAGCGTCGGATTGACGACGAAAAAACGCGGCGGAAATATAAACAGTTCGTCAAGCGGCTTAAACGCGTTGTTCACCGCGTAAATGAGCGGCAGCGCCATGAAAGCGCCGAACAAGGCAAGGAGCGCGAACAGCATGAAGCTGACGGTGAAGGAACGGTTGAGCTTTTTTGGCGTTCGGAAAGCCGCCATCATTTTGATCACCACGGTTATTCCCCTACCTTTCTGAGCAGCTTCTGCGTCAGCTTGTTCGAGCCGATCATGAGGAAGAACAGCACGGTCGCGATCGCGGACGCGTAACCCATCTCGAAGCGGATGGTACCGAAATCCATGAGATGCGTTACAACCGTGTGCGCCGCGTAGTTTACGCTCGGGAAGCCCGCAAGCGCGATAGAGATGTCCGCTACCGCGAACGAGGCCGTAATCTGCATGACGGCGCCGAACATCAGCTGCGGCCTCATGGAAGGCAGCGTGATGAACCATAGCTCCTGCCAGCGGTTTTTGATGCCGTCCACGGCGCCCGCTTCGATTAACGTTCTGTCGATCGTTTGCAAGCCCGCGATGAACGCCAGGAAGCTGGTGCCCAGGCTGAGCCAGAGCTGCACGAGCATGACGATCGGAAGAATGTACTTCTCATTCACCAGCCACTGAATGGGCTCAAGAATAAACCCGGCCTTCATGAGGAAGCCGTTCAGGTAGCCGTAGCTGTCCCCCGAGAAGACGATGAGCCAGATGAAGAACACGTTGCCCGAGATGGACGGCGCGTAGAAGATAAGAGTCATGAAAGCCCTAACTTTAGGCTGCAGCTCGTTAATAATCCACGCGAACACGAAGCAGGCCAGATAGCTGATCGGCCCGGTAATGACCGCGAACATCAGCGTATTCTTCAAAGCAATCATGAAGATGTCGTCGTTCAGGAACAGTCTCGAATAGTTCTGCCAGCCCACGAACCGCGGGAATTCGAGCATGTTGAAGTAGAAGAAGCTAAGGCCGAGCGACAGCGCGACCGGAATGACGGTGAACAGGAAAAAGATGATCATATAAGGACTCATCAGCAAGTAATAGTGCTTGCTGCGGTTTAATTCTTTGCCGATGCGGGCGAGCCTGGATTCCCGCGCCGGACGAATGGCGTCCTTCGCAGGCTGTACGTTTGTTTCCGCTTGCACCTTCTCCCCACCCCCTTACTCGTACGGTAAATTGAATTCCTTCCGCTTGATATCGATCTCGTCGTTAATATAGAGAATATAGTCCGAGAGCGCTTCGCGCGGATTCTCGTTGGCGTTGACGACCTTCCGGAAGGCGTTGTCCAGATGCCTGCCCGTGAAATAACCACCGGGCACCTGCGGAATGCCTTGGACCCAGCCCCATTGGTTATCCAGATTGTTATAGTCCTTGACCGGCCAAGGCAGCTCTTCGAGCGCTTCGATGTTCGCCGTCGGATAACGCGCCGCTTCGCCCATCAGCCCTTCCATCTCGCGGCCGTAAGCGATCTGCGTTTCCTTGTCCGTCCACCATTTCATGAACGTCCACGCGGATGCCTTGTCTTCGGCGTTGTCGAGCATCATGACCGCGGTCGTGTGGCTGGCGACTTCATGATTGATCGACCCGTCCGCCAGCACCGTGCCCGGCACGATCGTGAAATCCCACAGCCCCTTGATCTCCGGAGCCATGACCGTCAGCATGTTATAGGTCGTATAATCCGCGATGCCGATCGGCATCTCTCCCGTCCGGAACCGGTTCGGGAAATCCGCTTGCAGCGGAAATTTGTAGCTGGTATAGAACTGTGTCCATCTCTTGAACGCTTCCATCGAGATGTCGGAGTTAAGCGCGCTTTCCATGCCGTCCTCCCGGTAGAAATCGCCGCCGTTCTGATACAGCAGCATGGAGAACGTCGCGTTCGGAACTAGAGTCGCGTTCGGAACGGCGTTGGTCGCCTCGAGCGGCAAATAAAACTCCATATTATGCTTCTGAAGAACCGAAATCATGTTGTAAACATCCGTCCACGATTTCGGAGGCGTCAGGCCAAGCTCCTCCAGAATATCCTTGCGGTAGAACAGCATCGGGAAGATCTGCTGCTCGGGAAGCGCGTAGACGCCTTCATCGTACTTGTACGGTTCAAGTCCGCTGTCACGGAATCGTCCCGCCACTTCCTCATAATCCTCGAACTGCGTCAGATCCGCGGCCGCCCCCCTCATGGCGTAATTGACGGGC
Source organism: Paenibacillus soyae (assembly GCF_024623455.1). GTDB lineage: Bacteria > Bacillota > Bacilli > Paenibacillales > Paenibacillaceae > Pristimantibacillus > Pristimantibacillus soyae. The sequence continues at coordinate 74,240 of NZ_JANIPJ010000020.1, forward strand.
ACGTCTTCGCCGATCTGCATGGCGATATCCGGTCCTTCGCCCGCAAGCGTGGCGGGAAGCAGGATATTCGCCGGGACGAGGCGCAGCCTCACGGATATGCCCGTCTCAGGCGTGAAGGAATCGTCGATCAGCGCTTTCAACACTTGAGCCTGATCCCTGCCCGTCGTAATCCACACGTCGATGGAGCGGTTGCTCTCCGACGTATTGCCGATACTGTCGTAATCCTCCGTGTAGGAGGCGACATAGGCGCCGAGCTCGTGCTTCGCTTCCTCGAAGAAGGTGGCTTCCGCTCTCGGCAGATCGTAGCCCGGCGAGGATATCGCGAGATAATCGAGAGACAGCGGCTGCTCGCGCACCGTCAGGATCCACGTGCCTAGCCCGCCGACGTTGATTTTGTAGGAGTTGAGCCGCTTCGCCACGGTCTCCGGATATTGCGCCATCTCCTTCAGCTGATGCACCATCGAATGCAGGACGGCAACCTTGTCGCTCTTCTCCCCGGTGGCCTGCTCGAGATAATCCGCCACGCTTTGGATCGTCTCCGCTTGCTCCTTGAATACCTCAACCATGTCCGGAATCCGCTTCTCCAGCTGATAATCGCGATACGGATCGGGCGTATTCGATGTAATCATGAGAATCTTCCTGTACATCTCGTTAAGCTGAAGCACGCTGGATTCAATCGTCCGCAGCAGCGGAGCGATCTCGCCGAGCGACACCGTCATCCGAATGCGGTGCTTCCCTTCGGTCAGGTGGAACAAATACGGTTCTTCCCCGCCCAGCACGTTCATCTGCCAATCGCGATGGAAGTTGAAGCGGATCCGTTTCATCTCTTCGAACGGATATTCGCCGTCGATCGTAAGGTTTCGCGTCGCATAGACGCCGCGCAGTTGATTCTGCTTCTCCTTGAACGCGATTTGGTATAAGCCGTCCTCCGGAGCTTCGAATTCCCATTCGATCCATTGGCCGGGCAGCTTCCAATTCAGCCCACCGATGGAATTAATGCGGATTTTGGATACGTCATATGGAATAACGGTCGGACTGGACCTGTCGGATATCGGAGATAAGGTCGGAGATGACTTGTACACCGCATCTTCCGCCTGAATCAGCAGAAACTGATCTCCTGCAGGCTGGACTCCGCCATTCGAATACTCGCTCTTCAGTTGTTCATAGCTTTTCGGCTGCTTCTGCTGATACAGCTCGATATAATCAATCGCCATCGGTTCCCGGAGCGACGTTAGCGTGATCCTCTGCGTCCCGCTCTCGAAATGAAAAGAATAGGCATCGTCATAATAACCGTATCGGTCAATGAAGGAAGCCAGCTGCCAGTCGGGCTTCTCTACTTGTCTTGGGCGAAGATCATTGCCCCTGTCGTCGCGCTGAATCTCCTCGAGCTTATTGCCCCAGACGCGGTCGAACAGGAGGATGTCGGCTCCATCGAACGGAATTTCGCCGTTGATCGCGAATTGTCTTTCGATAGCCGAGCTTTTGCCTTCAATCGGATAATAGTGTATGCGCACGTTGTATAAGCCTGCCTGATCAACCGGTACGTCCCAAGCGATTGTCCCCGTCTCGGGAGTCATTACGGCTGCACCGTCCAGGCCGTGCGGCTGATTCTCGACTTCAAAGCTTCCGCCCTCGGCCTCGGCGTAATTCTCGCCTTCAATCCGGATAACCTTATCCGGCCTAGCCTCGCTCGCATACCGGTTTAAATACGCGTCGTAGCCTGTATCCTCGGACGAATCGGTAACGGCTTCGAAATCAGCCATCGCTTGAACCTCGCCGCCGCCCGTGGTCGAGCTTGACGGATAGAACGCCCATAAGGACGCCGCGCATACCGCAAGAGCCAGCAACGCGATGGACACTCTCTTCTTTCTGTTGCTCAACGTTTCTCCCCTCCAGCTGCAAGACGTATACAAATTTATCGGCAGCCCCTTTATAGAAGAGGCTCTACAAGGGGGCTGCCGATGCTCGTAATCAAAGAGGTTGTTCAAAAAGTCCACTTTCGATCACGAAGTACTCCAGGATGCTTACGGACCGTACACTTCGTCAATAGCCGCTTGGAATGTCGACTTGTACTTCTCGACAACGGTCGATACCGACACGCCGCTGTTCAGTTCGCCTAGGAAATCGTAGTACTTCAGATTCGGGAACGTGTTATGGTCGAGCACGAGAAGGTTGGACGCGACCATCTTCGCGTTGTTGATATCGTCTTCGTTGGCAAAGTTCGTCTCATACGACGCCTGACCCGGATAATCGTACATGGACTCGATGTCGTTGATCTTCTCCCAGATATACATGAGCTGCTCGGGATTCTCGACCGACTTCGGAATCGTGAGCGCCTGCAGGAGGGCTTCATAGGAGTAATACTCGGTGACGCTCGGCCCTTTCGGGAACGGCACGAACCCGATGTCGATATCAGGCATATCCGTCTTCAGCCCGCCGATCTCCCAGAGCGCGCCTGCTTTCATCAACGTGTTGCCTTGACGGAAGAACTGTCCCGGTTCGGTCCAGTCGCCGCCTTCGGTCGGTCTGGCCACTTGCTCGGTCGCCATGCGAGAGACGAAGTTAAGCGCTTCGAGCGTTGCCGGATCGTCCAGGTTCTGCTTATCGTCTTTCGTCAGCGACGCGTTGTTGGAGTACAGCGCCTGTTCCAGCAGCCCGCCGCCCGCGAGGCCCCAAGTATCGAGCTTGCCGTCGTTGTTCGTATCCTTATTCGCATCCTTGACGACTTGGAGGAACGTTTCCCAATTCCAGTTATCTTCGTTGACGTATTCCTGCAGCGGCTTCAGGCCGAGCTGGTTCATGAGCGTGCGGTTGTAGAAAATGCCTTGAGCCAGGTTGGCTTGATCCTCGGTGAAGCCGTAGCCTCTGCCTTCGTACGTGTAAAGCTCGTTCGTCATCTTCTGATTGAAAGCCCGTACGTTCTTCGTGTACTCATCGATCGGCCATAGCAGGTCCTGCTTCACCAGGGTTGGGACCGTATACGTCTTGCCCAGACGGACGATATCCCCGATCGGCTCGCCAGCCAGCAGCGAAGCGGTCACCTTCTCTTGATACTCGCCGTAGTCGATCGCGATATATTCGACTTTGAAATTATGCTTCTCCATCAGCGCGTCCAGGTTCTTCTTGCGCTGAATGTTGTCCGGGTTGTCCTCCGGAATCGTCATGTCCCACCACGAGACGATCTTGATCGTCTTGCCGCCTAGATCGAAATCCATCTCAGGCGTGCTGTATACGTCATCTTCGCCGGTATTGCTTGCATTGCTGGCCGCCGGCGTCTCCGTCGCGCCGTTATTCGCGCCCGTATTCCCGCCATTGTTCCCCCCGTTGCCCGATCCGTTATTGGAGGTGCCCGTACCGCTGCTGCATGCCGCGAGCACTAACCCCATCGCGCACAACAGCGTCATCATTTTTCGAATCCGCATGAATCCATCCCCCTCGTGAATTGTGAACACACCCAAAGTGTAGCGCTTACATCTCTGGACCAACAACCTGTGGGAATCAAGGTCTATTACCCGTCAAATGATAGATTCGGGACAACGGAGGGTCCCGGTCTTGCACCAAAAAATGCAAGAGGTAAACATCTGCTAGCGATATAAAGATAAGCACATTGTGAAAGGTTTTTACATTTTCCATAATGAAAGCGTAATCTTTTTGAGGCATGCACCTGCTGCGCGCCGCAAATGGTATGGGGGGTATCCTAATGTACAAAGTGCTGGTTGTGGAATTCACTCGTCGTTCAGGAATGGATACGGTTACTTCGCTGAATTGGGGCAGTCTGGGCTTTACTATAGAAAATGAAGCTCATACTACGGATAACGCTCTGGCTCTGCTCTCGTCCAAGTCCTATCAGCTGGTTCTCATTAATATGGTCGGCATGCCGGAGGAGGGGCTCGCACTGTGCAGCCGGATCCGCGCCGAGAGCCGGGTTCCCATTCTGCTTATCGGCGACGGGACAAACTTCCAGCTTGCCCGGAAAGCGATGTATTACCAGGTCAGCGACTACTTGCCCGCGCCGCTCTGCCCGGACGAATTGTCCGCAAGCCTGCAGCTTATTAGGCGGAAGCTGGATGCCGCGAGACCGGTTGAACGGGAGAAGCAGGCTGTAGAATCGGCCGCTACGGACATCTCCGTCATCGACAAGGTGAAGGAATATGTAACGGAGGCCCTCAGCCAAAATATTACGCTCAAAGAAATTTCCAATATCCTTCATTTCAATTGCTCGTATCTGGGGCAGAAATTCAAATATCACGAGAATATGACCTTCAACGAATACTTGTTGAAGCAGCGCATGGAGAAAGCGAAGGCCCTCCTCGAGAGCACCGATCTGAAGGTGTATGAAATCGCGAACGAGGTCGGCTACTCCGAGATGGACTGGTTCTACAAGAAGTTCAAGTCGTACACCGGTGTAAGCGCTAACGAATACCGGAAGATGATGTCGATTACGGCTTAAGCGCGAATAAGCCGGGGGCGAGCTCCGCCCCCCCTTCTCCGCGCTAGTAACCCGATTTTCTCGGCCTATTGCGCCCTACATCCACTTCTCCGCACCAGTAACCCGATTTTCTCGGCCTATTGCGCCCCGCATCCCCTTTTCCGCGCCAGTAACCCGATTTTCTCGGCCTATTGCGCCCCGCATCCCCTTTTCCGCGCCAGTAACTCGATTTTCTCGGCCTATTGCGCTCCACAGCCACTAAAAATCGAGCAAGAAACGTAGAAAAAACGGTCGACCGGGACTCCCCCCGTATCGACCGTTTCCTGAGTCACCCCGTCTTCCTCGCATCCTCCCCCGGGTAGAGCACGATGCGCCCGTCCTCCATCTCCACTCGCACTTTGTTGCTATCCTTGAAGCCGGCCGCGTCCATATAGCCGGCCGGAATTTGAAGCCGGCCCGCCTTGTCCACGACGGCGTATTCGATATGGCTCTCCGCTTCGCGCTGGGCGTCCTCGGCGTCCATCAGAGCCAGCTCTTCCGCATAGGACACGCGGCGAATCATCTCCGCCGACGTCTTGCCGTCGCGAATCTGCACGACGCGGTCCACCTTGCGGGCCAGCTGCGGATCGTGGGTGACGATGACGATCGTAATGCCGATGGAGCGATTCAGCGAGCGGAACAGATCCAGCACCTGATTAGACGTCTTCGTATCCAGCGAACCGGTCGGCTCATCGGCGAGCAGCAGCCTTGGGTTATTCGCGAGCGCGATGGCAATCGCCACCCGTTGCTGCTCGCCGCCGGACAGCTCGCTTAGACGGTTCCTCATTCGATCGCCAAGACCTACCGCTTCAAGCAGCTCCTTTGCGCGCTCTCTGCGGCGCCTGCCCCTCAGCAGCATGGGAAGCTCGACATTCTCCATGGCGGTCAAGTAAGGAATCAAGTTCCGCGCATTATTCTGCCAAACGAACCCGACCGTATCCCGTTTGTACGCCACCAGCTCTTTCTCGCCGAAGGCGAGCAAGTCCTGGCCGTCGACCAGAAGCTTGCCCGCCGACGGCTTGTCAAGACCGCCCAGCATGTTCAGTAGAGTGGATTTACCGCTGCCGGAATTGCCTATAATCGCCATCAGCTCTCCGTCCTCGACCACCATGTCGAGCCCCTGAAGTGCGACGACCTCCAGATCGGCGGTTTTATAAATTTTGACAAGTCCCTCGCATCGAATCATAGCTTACTCCTCTCCCAAACGCAGCGCTTGAGCGATTCTCGTACGCGACAGCTTGTAACCGAGCACGAGCAGGCCTATCGCAAGCATGGAGCCTACGATACCGTACAACTGCAAATAATCGCTGAGCTGATAAGTGATTTCGAACGGCGGCACCTGATCGGCGGTCGCGAACGACATCTCGAACAAGGGCACGAACAGCTCGCTGGTCGCGTTGCCGATGAATACCCCGATGACGACGGCCGCTCCGGAGGTGAGCAATTGCTCGCTCACGAGCATGCCGATCATCTGACGGAAGGGCAGCCCCATCGCCCTCAGCACGCCGTATTGCAGCGATCTTCCGGACAAGGTCAGCAGCCAGAACAAGAGGAAGCCGAAGAAGCAGATCAGCATCGAAATAACGAACCCAAGCGTCATAACGCCGTTAATGGCCATGCGGAACGGATCGTTGACCGAGCGGATCAGCTCCTGCGTCGCGTCGCGCAGGCTCGTGACCGGCACCTTGCGCTCCTCCAGTTGGTCGTATACGAGTTGACTCGACGCGCCTGGCGCAAGCTTAAGCCATACCTCGTATGGCTCGACCGCCAGCCGGTTCTGGATAGTGCCGAGATGGCCCACAACAAGATGCGGCAGAGCGGCATTCCCGTTATCGCCGTCGCCTGCAGCGGCCGGCAGCGGATTCCAGCTCGGCCAGTAATCGATGATTCCGTATACGGTAAGCTGTGTTTGATCGAGTCCGTCCCAGTTAACGCGGATTGGATCGCCCGGCTTCAGCTTGGCCTTGTCGGCGAGCGAACGCGAGATGAGCACGGCCTTCGGGTCCGGCGCAATGAGATTCAAATAGCTGTTGATCGGATAACTCAGCAGGCCACCCTTCATCCATGCCGTGCTGCCGAACGCCATCGTATCGATGCCCATGAGCTCGGTTTTGCCCGAGGTACCGCTGGCGCCCGCGCTGAATCTGGCATCCGTCTTGCGGAATACCTTGGCGACGGACTCCACGCCATCGAGCTGCTCGAAGGTATGGAACGGAGGCTCGGTATACTGCACGCGTCTCGCCTCCGTCTGGCTCTCAGACCCGCCTCCTGCTTGCGGCATTGCTTCCGTAGACAACGGAGGCGGGGCGTCGCTCTCCCACTTCGTGACGAGCGCGATGTCCGCGCCGATGGCGTAACGAATCTTGCTTTCCATATTGTCGTTGATCGTGCGCGCCGCATTAGCGCTGAACAGCCCGGTCGCGACGGTCATAATCAGGAATACCTTGATCGTCAAATATTGCCCGGATGAGCGGCTGATCTGAACGAGCGAGCTGTACAGCGCCGGCGACCACCATCTTCTGCCCGCTAAGTAGACAAGACGGATAAGCCACGGGTACACCCGCAGGACAAGCAGTCCTCCGCCTAGCGCGAATATCGCCGGCATAAGGAACAATAGCGGATCCAGCTGCAGCGCATCAGAATCGAGCGCCAGCCGCTTCAAGTCCTCCTGTCTCCTGTTGAAATTATACAGAAGGTACAGGGACAAGCCGACAAGGACAAGGTCGACTCCGGCTTTATGCCAGAACGACGTTTGCGAAAGACGGGCCATCTGCTGCTTATGACCGACAATCGTGACCTTCGTCGCGAGGAACGCCGGAATCAGAATGAGCAGAATCGCGCCGCCGACGGTGATCGCCGCAATCTTATAGGCCGTGCTTGTTAGACTGACATCCAGAGCCGAGCGCTGCACGAATTCCAAGAAACCGTTCGAAGCGCCCAGCGCTCCGGTGAACCACACGCCCAGGAAGGGGCCGGCCGCTAATGCGGCGATGCCAAGCGTCACGCTTTCGATGACGTAGGCCGTCATAATTTGCAAGCGGCTGGCGCCCCTGCTTCGAAGCACGGAAATTTCCGTCTTCTGCCTTTCGATGATCAGATTGGCCGTCATATATAGGTAGAAGGCCAGCATCAGCATAACCGGAGCATATAGAGATAACATCATGAGATCCAGCTTCTCTTGCTTCCCTTGATAGGAAGCGACTGTCTCGATTGCCGGCATATTCACTTCCTCCACGCCTAATCGGCCGCGGAAGTAACGCTTAATATCCGTGCCCGCTTGCGTGAACGGTTCGATCTTGTCCAGAGCGAGCTGCTCGTAATTGAGCGCGAAGCGCCACTCCAGCAAGGTGAGACGCGCTTTGCCGCCCATTACGAATTCGCGCTCGAATTGCTCGAACGGTATAAGGAAGCTGTCCTCGGTCTCCCCCGTCAAGTAGGGAAGATACGGGTCGGCCGCAGGATCCGTCTCGATAATGCCGACGGGAATGACGCGGAAGGTGCGGCGGTCCGCTTCCGGCGATTCGAGCACCAGCTCCTCCCCGAGTCCGCGTTTCGCCGCGAATAGAAACTTCTGCGTGACGAGCGCTTCGAACAGGCCGTCTTGTCGGTCGACAGGCATGCGTCCTTCGACCAGCTTCACTCGCTTCTCCATATCGGACAGCGACTTGAAGCTTCCTGCCGTCTTCTGATATTGCCTCTCCTGTTCGTCGGCGTCCGCCCCGTATACCTTCATTTTTTGCGTAAATCGCTGCTGATAATAAGACATTGCGGCTAGTCCCGCGCGATTCGGAATCGTCGCCGCGAACCGGTCCGCCTTGGCAATCGCTTGAATGGTCTTCTCGTCCATCTTGGACGAGGACACGCTCGTGGCGATCCGGACATAACCCGGATAGACGCCGCTTTGCTGCTGTACCTGCTGCAGCTCCTTAATCAGTGTCCGCTGGAGAATCGCCTCCGAGTACAGCGGCATGGAGCTGAACAGGGCCACGCACACGGTAAGACCCAGCCACAGGTTCAGCTGGAGCCACTTATTGTTCGCCATCTTGCGAAGAATCATCGTCCATAAAGCCATGCTTGCTTACACCCCGTTTCCCTCCGGTCATCCCGGCCATTCCTGTATTCGTCAATTGTTCAGGATTATCCGATCGCCTTCTTCAAGACCTTTGACGATCTCCACCTGGGTCGGCGTCGACAGCCCAATCTCGATGTCAACTTCCTTGCGGCGTTCGCCGTCCGCTACCTGGACATAGCTTCGTCCCATGTAGGAGCGGATCGCCGACCGCGGAAGCACGAGGACGTTCTCCCGGCTCTGCAAGCGAATCGTAAGCTCGGCGCTGTGTCCGATCTGAACATCCGAAGGCGGGTTATCCATCCCGATCACGATCGTTACCGCATTGCGCTCCGCCTTGGCCGCATCTCCCGCAATAGGGGCATTCGAAGGCGATTGCAGCACCTTGCCCGTATACTCTTTTCCTTTGTATTTCAGGTTGGCCGGCATGCCCGCTTCGATGGGCAGCAGATCCTTCGACTCCGCCGCGACATACGTCAGCTGCATATTGGAAGGGTCCGCAACGGTAATAATCGTCTGGAAGGCATTCACATATTCCCCTTCATTCAGCGATTCCGCAAATATGACGACTCCCGAAATCGGCGCATAGAGGCGGGAAGAAGCAAGCTTCTTCTCCATATTGTCCAGCTGCAGCGTCTCGCGCTCCATGTCGATCTCCCGCAGCCTTAGGTCGGTACCCCCGACGTCAGAGGTTTTCGCTTCCAAATAAAGCAGACGCGCGCGCTCCACGCTTAGCTTTTGCAGCTTGAGCTGCAGCTCCAGGTCGCCGGTTTCGAGCTCCGCAAGAAGATCTCCCTCCTTCACCTCTTCGCCCACTTTGGCGTTGATCGACTTCAGTCTGCCTCCGGACTCCTTGAACGAGAGGGCGGCCGAGCTTGCGGAGACGAAGTTCGCCGTACCTTTCAAGTAGGTTTCGATATTGCCCTTGGCCGCCTCCACGATATCCAGCGGCTCCGATGCCGGCTGAATAAGCGGCGGCTGCAGCGTCTCGTCCTCCATGGGCAGAAGCGAGCAGCCCGTTATCGACATCAAGGCGACAATGACGGCAGAATACCTGAATAAACTTCTCTTCATTAATCGAGGTAAACGCGGTAAGCTATATGGTTTGCGACGATACAATTTTCCCATCCTCCAATGCTATAACGTGGTCCGCAAGCTCCATCATGCCGGGATCATGCGTCGTCATGACGACCGTCATGCCCGATCGGCTCACCAGATCCCGGAATACGCGCATCACTTGCAGCCCCATCTTGCTGTCCAGCTCGGCGGTCGGCTCATCCGCGATAAGAAGAGAAGGCTGATGCGCGATTGCCCGAGCGATTGCCACCCTCTGCTGCTCGCCTCCGGACAGCTCCATAGGACGATGCTTCATCCGCTCCTTCATGCCGACTCTCTCCAGCGCCCGTTCCGCCGCCTCCCGATTATCCTTCGCCGGAGCTCCCGCGACGCGCAGCCCGAACTCGACGTTCTCGTAAGCGGACATGAGCGGGATAAGACCGAACGACTGAAATACAAGTCCTATTTCCGTGCGCCGAATGCGGCTTTTCTCGGATTCCGACAGTCCGGTGATCTCCCGCCCGCGCAGCATGACCCTGCCCTCCGTCGGTTCGTCCAGCGCGCCGAGAATATTTAGAAGCGTTGTTTTGCCGGAACCCGATCTGCCCTTCAGCGCCACCATCGATCCCGCCGGAACGGCAAGCTGGATTTGATCCAGAGCCGTAACCGCGTTGTGTCCTCGCCCGAATACGCGCTTCACTCCCGCTGCTTCCAGAATTGTCTCGCCCCGCAATTCCTGATCATTCTCTATTTGCGGCATGGCCATCCCCCTTCCCCTGCATCCGCTATGGTTCTAAGTCATTGTAGCGCTTCCATCGCGTGTACCGTACCCGTCCATTTCTCGGGATTTTACCTTTCAAATCATAGGACTTTGGGCTTTTCTATTGCTGCTTCTCGCATACTCCTATATTTTCTTATATACATCCTAAAATTTTTGAATGGGCTTACATGGTATGATTACGGGGGATGGAGCATGCGATCAGGAGGGAAACGAATGACAACGGCATCGAAGGGCGCCTATCATACTGGCGTGTACCGCAATGTGTTCAGCGAGCTCGGCTACGAGGATAACGTGATTCAAGAGAAGCTCGAGCGAACGTGGGCGGAATTATTGAATGGGGATCCGGATGTGAGGATCTACTACCCGATGGGCGACGATATGGGCTACTTCCTGGATACCGGGAATACGGATGTCCGGACCGAAGGCATGTCCTACGGCATGATGATGGCCGTTCAAATGAATGATAAGAACATTTTCGACCGGCTGTGGACGTTCTCGAAGAGGTTTATGCAGCATACGGAAGGCAGGTACAAGGATTATTTCGCTTGGCATTGCAAAACGGACGGCACCCGCATCTCCCAAGGCCCAGCGCCTGACGGCGAGGAGTTCTACGCTTTGGCGCTGTTCTTCGCCTCGAGCCGCTGGGGAGACGGACCCGAGCCCTACGATTATTCCGTTCAGGCGAGACAAATTTTACGCGCCTGCGTCCATAAGGGAGAAGAGGACGAGGGCGATCCGATGTGGGATCCGGCGACGAAGCTCATCAAGTTTGTTCCGGAATCGCCGTTCAGTGATCCGTCCTATCATCTGCCCCACTTCTACGAGCTGTTCGCGGAACGCGCGGACGAGAAGGATCGATCATTCTGGAAGGAAGCCGCAGCGGCCAGCCGGGCATATCTTCACACTGCCTGTCACCCGGAGACCGGGCTCTCTCCCGAGTATGCCAACTACGACGGAACGCCAGCCCCGGTACAGCGTCACGGCGATTATCGTCATTTCTTCAGCGACGCTTATCGGGTAGCGGCCAACATCGGCCTCGATTGGGAATGGTTCCGGGCCGATCCTTGGCAGGTCGAGCAGTCGAATCGTCTGCAGGCCTTCTTCCGCGATATCGACGTAGCGGACTACCGCCGCTACACGATTGAAGGACAGCCCTTCGATGAGCCGGCGCTGCATCCGATCGGACTGCTGGCGACGAACGCCATGGCCTCATTGGCCGCGGACGGTCCGGATGCCGAGCATTTCGCCCGCCTGTTCTGGAATACGCCGCTTCGAGACGGCGTCCGCCGCTATTACGATAATTGCCTGTACATGTTCAGCCTGCTTGCGCTTAGCGGGCAGTATCGGGTTTATTAAGAAAGACCGTGCATACTGAAAATCAATAGTGTCCCGCCACAACAAAGACAGCGGCAGCCTAAGACGTGATATTTACCGTCTAGACTGCCGCTGTTTGATTCAATTAACGTTCTCCGTTAGCGGAGTGGCCATCTCGCCGAAGACTCACGTTGCTAACGGAACTGACGGACGCTATTTGAGCTAAAAATCGCATTTTGGGATTCTTACGGAACTGTAAGCTCTTATTCTTTCGATCTGCCCTTTTCCACCATTAAAAAGGTGCAAATAACATCGCTCAGTTCCGTAAGGAGCTACAAACCACCTGAAATCTAGCGAATAACGTCTGTCAGTTCCGTTAGGCGGAACCTGCAGCGTAGTAGTTCAATGCTGCCCTTTAGCTCAATGAAAATGGAGCAGCTGCCGCAATGGCAAACTGCTCCTGGCTGGCTCTGAATTAACGTCTCCCTAGTTTAACAGGAAATTTTCCCCATTGAGATATTTTATAAAATAATCTTGAATAACTGATGGAAAACTTTCTGCCAAAGATTGTTGTTCGTTTGGATTTAATGAATGGAATGCAAAATTCCTTATTATTGACCATATAAAAAAAGCTTCTAATAGCTCGTAATAATTTTCTTGTAGTTGATTTACTTTGCTATATGATGCAATAAATATTTTCCTGTTTTCAAATGAAAGATGCAGAAATGTTTCAGCCATATCAAATAAATAAAAGCCATAACCACAATTTGAAAAATCTATTGGTCGAGGAATATCTTCATAAAACACGTAATTACTCTCATGAAGGTCAGAATGAATAATTCCCCAGTTACTCTGTGATCGTTCAAAACTTTGTATCAAATTTGCTATTTTATGTGCTGACTCTTCCACATGGACAAATGCTTCGCTTGGTATAATTTTTAGATTGACCAACTGTTTTAATTGATTAAGCGATGAAAATAAATGATCGGAATTATAGACTGGCCTATTAAAGCCGTCAGGTGCATTCCACTGCATAGAATGTTTATGAAGAGCCGCCATTAAAAGAGCCAAATTTGCAGTTTCGCTACTTGTTGGCTCTCTGTAAAGCACTTCACCATTAACCCAATGATGAATAGTCACAATGAATTTATTATTACTATGATCAGTGGATATATCTGTTACCAAATCACCTTTAAGATTTCTTACAGGAGCAGGTACTGTTAAATCCGTATCTCCAGCCAAAGCTTCAAGCCAAATGAGTTCTGATTCGATATTATCCTTTGATTTATTGGAACTCGTCGAGATATGAATTTTGATTAGAAACTTCTGATTATCATCATTTGTATGCACTCGGAATGTAACATTATCACTTTTCCCGATGTAAACAAGTTTCTCACACATGATCGGGTATTGAATTAACGCTTCTTTCGCCACCTTCGCATAATCTTCTTCAGTAAGCATAATACCCACTCCAGTTGTGTGTTTTTTATTACATAATTTTACCAGAAAGGTTTCTTTTATGGTGACCAAGATTGATTATACTAAACACTACTGCTCGTTACTTCAATGATGCAAAAAGGGGCCACTTTGAAGCAGCTCCTGTACTATCGTTCCCAGTTAGCTTAACCTCTTCTGATGATATTTCCAAAGATTGCAGGCTTGTTATTAGCAAATGCCTGCATCAAATCCTTATTTTTTAAAGTGAATTTCACTTTTTATCTTCAAGTAGTTTGTGCTGCTTCATATATTCTTGATATGCTTCATTTACTTTCTTTTTACAGAGATTTCTCCATGTTTCTTTTAGCTCTGACACCATCTTATCGTTATAAGGATTAGGGTCCATATCGCCTCCAAATCCTATCCAAGCATCAGGGGATACTTCACCATTTTCACCTGAATAGGCTATTTCAAGTGGCGCTGGTGCATGCCCTGAGAACCCACATTTTTCGGATAACCAATGGTACCCTGGTTTGCTAACTCCGTACTTACAAAAGAATGGAACAGGATTAACTTCATCTTGGTCACCTATCCCGTAAAGACAGTGCAACTCCACAACCGAGTTTTGCTACCCACTTATCCCTTACGTCCAAATAGTGTTGGTTATAAAATGGATCGTTAGAAAGTGCGTTTAATAAAAGTGTCATGTCCAACGCTTCATTTGATTCAAATGACCAATCTGTTTTAAGCAATATATCATCACCTCATTACTCTTTTCTCCATTAACTAATTATTCGATAGTTACCATTATCCTCCGTTAACGCAGTTAAGGCGACCATTGTGCCGGCCGCCTTTGAAGGTAATTCGAATGTTATTTTGTTACAGATGCTTCTATTTGCGCAGCCTCTTAATCACCAGCATAATAAGACCGAAAAGCATCAGCAGCACACTGACTGCCGCCATGGTCCACTTCAGTGTCGTGAAGAGACTGCCGGCTTTTGCGATAAATGCGATCTGATCGGGGTATTTCGTCAGCATTGTAACGATGCAGGCATTCTCTAGGTAATCGAAAATGAGGGTCAAATAAATGAGCAGCGGCAAGCCCTGTACCCAAGACTGCGGTGCGAACACGCGTCGATAGATCGCGGTGGTTAACAAACCGAAGAACGAGCTATAGACAATTGGATAAATAAAGTCCGCGATCAATGTGAACCTGACATAGAAGTCTCTTCCCGCATCGCTATAAGCGCCAATAATAGAATAAGCCTTTTCAACCGTATACGAGAGTCGCAAATCCAAGATGCCCGCGCTGCCGGAATAATCATTCAACTTTGATGAACCATATGGCAACACAACAAATTCAATGATTAGCAGCACGATAAACAACCCGGTTATGACTTGCCACATACTGAGTTTCTCTTGTGTACGTCGCAATTGAGCCAACATATCTGCTCCCCATTCTTCGTTAAGATTGTAATGGATCACGTCTGCTGTCATCTTCATTTTATCGGATTAATGAACAACTTCAACCCGTAAGTTTCCAGAAAAATGTCCCTCTATCACAAAAGCGCTGAATGGAACACAAGGAGACTTAACTTATAGAGCTATCGTTCTCCGTTAGTTGAATAACGTATAAAAGTTTGAAACTCTAATGCCGTATCTTCTTAACAAGTCTTGATCAAATTTAGCTATGAATAAATCAACTTCATCCAACACCACAGGCAGAGCAAGTGGTCCGCTATACTCAAATTCTTGCCAGATAGAAGCTAATTCCCAACTTCCACTGCCAGTATATAAAAAGCTGATAATTGGGCCCTCACTGTAATCATGTTCCATCGAGTAGTAATGAAAATTTTCTAGTGTTTTTTCGATACGTCCTCTCCATCTTGATAAATCCACTGCAAACTCTAAGAGAGGAAATGATTTTTCTACAAAGAAGCATTGTTCATCAACCCAGATTTCAAGCTTTCCTTCAATATCAAGTAGGAGTTTGCCGCTATTCTTCTTTAGCAGCCCTGGATCAACCGTATGCGTTGGAGAAATTTCATAACGTAATTGGAAAGCTTTCAATATTCTCAGCTCCTTTAGGAAAACAATCTCCCTACCTTTAGTTAAGCGTTGTGGGCCAATTTAATGTTTATCTCCACATCCATTTTACCATTGAGCAATCCTGCCCTTTAGTTCAACGGCGGCGGAATTCTAGATGGGGTCCGCCGCCCTTGAAACTTAAAAGAATCGTCGATAAAGCTCTCTCCGACGTTCGCCGCGGAGCTGTGCGTAAATTTGAGTGGTCGATGCTTTCTCATGACCGAGCATACCTTGGATGAAATCTAAGGGGGCACCGTTATCAAGGAGCTGGCATGCATAAGTATGTCGAAAGCGATGGGGGTATACGTTCGCTTCAACTTCTCCCCGGTCTGCAAGCCGTTTTAAGGCCCATCTAATCGTAGGTATGGCCATTCGTTTTGTTGGATGTGTATCGGTAACAAATAAGGCTTTGCAGGAGTCCTCACGGCTGGCCAGGTACTTCTTTAACCATACTTTGCACTCTGTCGTAAAGTAAACTTCTCTTTGCTTTGATCCCTTGCCATTAACGATTGCTGAGCAGTGTTCCCAGTTCAGATCCTCGATGTTGATCTTTTCCACCTCTCCGACCCGGCAGCCGGTGCTGTAGAGGAACTCCTGCAGCGCTCTTTCCCTGAGTGACTGACAAGAGATCTTTAAGTGTATGACGTCTTCCTCAATCAAAAACTTTGGAATGCGCTTATCTAACTTCGGTTCTCTTAATTTTAGAGAAGGATTTGAAGTCAGATACGTCTCTTCATAAGCGTAGCGGAAAAGAGAACGGACAAAACGAATTCGATGACCCAGGCTGCTTGGCTTCAGACGATCAGCTTGTTTGGCCAAGTACTCCTTCAGCATGGTTAACGTTACCTCTGTGATATCGAGATTACCAAGCTCTTGCAACAACATTTTGTGCTGAAGGGCGTATGCTTTTAAAGTTCTCGAACTGAATCCTTGAATGCGCTTGTCAGCTTCATACAACCTCCACAGCTCACTTAATTTCATAACAAAACCTCCCTTTAGAAGCTATTAAATCTAGTTTGCTTCTAAGGAGAGGTTTTAATAATCGGCAGGGGCGTGTTGAACTAGCGTTCCCAGTAAGCGTAATGAAGTGTTCGTTCTTTGCTGAAGTTCATCATTTACTAAGCCAGTTAACTTACAACAAATAGTAATATCAACGAAGCTATAAAGACTAATAATCCAATAATTAGTCCTGCGTGTCCGTAATCACTATCGGTACCTACTCCGAGAAAAAACGCAATCACTGAATCAATAATGGATATTACAATAAGAACAACTGATTCTGTTGTAAAACTAATTACTAACATGTGTATTGCAACAATTCCTAAAAATAATGAAACGATATCTTTTCTACTTGAAACAGATTTGTCCATCATTTCTACCTCCAATCCTTATATAGTATTCAAGTAATGGTTACGTTATCCTGCCCGTTAACGTAATGAAGCGGCCATCGGCGCTGCCAGCTTCATCCTAATCGTTTGTTTAGCTAACGTTCCCAGCTGAGTTAAAAGAGCTTTTTACTTAAGAACATAAAAGCAGAAGGGAAACTCTTCTCGAATATTATTATTCTGCTAAATCAGGGATTTGCTTGAGTAATTTTTCAATCATTCTCTCGTTGAAATCAATTGCATCTTGATAATCAACTATAGCATTCTCAATTACCGCTCTTTCTTCATAAGTTAAATCTCTGAGTCCAGCATCTGCTTCGGAGATGATCTTCTGCATCTTCTCAAGATTGGTATTTGCGAGCTGCACATTATTTCTCAGCCTCTCCAACTCTGCGTCAGCATCATCTAATGCAGTATAAATTCTGATCACACCGTCATAAAAATCCACTTTTTTATCCATTATTCTGGCTAATTCACGTAGAGGAACATAAGAAGCACCGTTATAGACCAAAGGTGCCCTACCAACCGAAACCTTTTCCCCTTCAACTTCAAAGGTATAGTCTGACCTTACTGTTGCAGTAACTTTATTGAAAAATTCTGAATCTGCCATTACCGTACCAGTCGTCGCAAAAAGAGCCCCAGCAATAAATCCGATCAAAATCTTTTTCATAATTTTCACCTCATGATAGGTTTTTCATCATTATAGATGGGTTGTCGAATTTTGCCAATACTTGCTATTAATCGAGTATGCCCCACTTTTTTGCTTCAATGAGAAACGGAGACGATCATGGCCGTTGCCGTCATGACGTTGTGCTATCGTCTCCCGATAGCACGACGCTCCCATCTAGCGCAAACGTATTTAGCATCGCATTATTATCTGCAAGTTTCGTTTTCGATCTCGCTTAAAAAAGAAAGAACGGCCGTTTTCATCTGGTCCAATCCTGGTTGCTCAATCGGGAAATGGCCAGATCCTTCTAAGATCACGCATTTTTTCTTAGCTTTTAATCTGTTAAAAAAAGGTTCACTTAAAGCAAACGGCGTCATTGGATCCACTTCAGGATGAACAAGTAATACAGGGCACCTGTCGAAGCTTTCAGGTTGAATCAATGGTTTCATATTCATAAAAGTTCTAAGGAGTCGTAATGTGACTTTGGTACTTGCCGCAAGCGGGTCCTTTATGATCAGTTCGGTCAATTCGGAGTTATTCGTAATTAATTCCATCCTAGATACTTTCGAAACAGAAATTCGAAATGAATCCAAGATAAAGGGGAAAACATCCATTGAGAATTTACCTAAACGACTAATTAACTTATTGGGGGCAATTTGATCCCGAACTTTTGAATGACTTGTATCTACAAATGTTGTGACTACCAATCCTCTAACATGCGTGCTCATGGCCGCAGCGTGATAAGCAAGCATGCCACCGATACTTGCTCCTAACAAAACTATTGGTTTACCGTCTCTCTTTATTTCCTGCTCAATCAACTTTGTAAGTAATTCAACCCAAAGCAGGTAATCCAATGATTGCAATGAATCCGTGTAAGTTAAACCATAAGGAGGAAGGTCAGGGGATAAAACATCATACCCATTTACTTGCAGCATTCGTGCATAGGGTGCCAGCAGCCTACCGTTTCCACCTGCACCGTGAATTAATATAACTTTAATTTTTGAATCAGGAACAGACATCCGATCGAGGTGAACACGATAATCGTTCCAATCCCACCATTCTTCACTGGGTAAATGATTCTCAGTTAATCGCAATTCTTCAGGAAAAAACTTTTGATATTTTTTCCAATATAGTTCGGATTCATTGTAGGTTAACCGTTTCTCTTTAGAATTCATCTTCACTTCCCCCCCATAAATGAACGATCAGAGTTCGTCTCTGAGTAGTCTGCGTAAAGCGCTTTTGTAAAGTAGACCTGAATGATTAACTCGTGTGTAAGGAGCATCAGGCAATTTATCCTGAAGTGACTGCGATATTAAAACAGCCTGAAACTTATTTAAGTTGTCTTTGAAATTAAGATTGGATAATTGGTATTTTTCATTTGGCCATACTTCATTGACATCAAACAAACCTTTGATATCCTCTTCCAGGGCCAAACAGCCCACGTTAAACTCTAATTCACTATGGATAGAGTTCAGAAGACATATGAACTCATCTAATTCATCATTTCTTATCCCAGGCTGATTCCATTCTGGGGCATCGTCTGCATCCCCATAAAAACAAATCGAAAATGCCACTAACGCTGAGCTTATTTTCTCAACAAAAAGTAAAGCTCTCCGTTTTCGGGTTGTATGGACAGTTAAGTTGAGCGTTATTTGATGAATCCTTTCGCTGTGAGGATCATCCTCATCATATGGATAGCCTTCATAGTATTGGTGGAGGTATTCCGGAGGGTTGTGCACTTCTATTTTAAATCTAATATTTTGAAGTTTTGAAATAACCTCCCCAATCTGGATGGGTTCCATTATGATGAAGCTAAGTTCTAAAAAAGGCCCTCCCTGCAACCAATTCATTTCATCACCTCATAAGCAATAGTACCACATATTGGAACTACCCTGCCCCACAAGGTAAGATATTTATAAATCACAATAACCAAACTGGAGGATTCCATATGAACGGGTTCTTCTTTAGCGCTTCGATCATTGCTTTTGCGGTTGGCCTGATCCACACCGTTCTAGGCGAGATGCTGATTTTCCGCAAGATGAGGCGCAATAGCTTCATACCGACTAATGGTGGCAGCGTCTTAAGAGAATCGAACGTGCGTATTCTTTGGGCTTCTTGGCATGCGCTTACGGTCTTCGGGTGGGGGCTGGCCCTTCTCCTGTTATGGCTTGCACGTCACTCCAACCACGATGGTACTTACTTGTTGCTTGTCCATATAGTAGCTGTATCCATGCTCGCAGGTTCTGCTTTGATCTTTATCGGTACAAAAGGCAAGCATCCCGGATGGGCTGGTCTATTAATCGTAGCCATACTTTCATGGATGGGCGATTAAAACTCGGCTTCCCTTGAGATCCCGTTTGTTCGGCATGATGCAAGAAAAAATCGCTGCGCCTTGTTGGCGCAGCGATTCCTCGATTAATCCTGTGTAAGTCCCAGCTCCAGCAGCCGATACAGCAGCACGGCCGCTTCCGCGCGCGTAGTCACGCCAGCGGGATCGAACACGTTGCCCGGCTTGCCGTTCACGATTCCGGCGCTTGCAAGTCCTGCTACGGCTTTGCGGGCGTATTCCGCGATTGCCGCTTCGTCGCCGAACGTTCTATCGTCGACGTTGCCCGGCAAGGATACTCCCGTCTCGCCAATCGCGTTATAGACCATGATGGCCATGTCCTCGCGGCTGATCGCTTCGCCGACGCCGAAGCGCCCATCCGGCATGCCTTTGACGATGCCTAGCTCCGCGGCAGCGGCAACGGAGGCTTCATAATAGGAGCCGCTCGCCACGTCCGTGAAGCTTCCGCCTTCCCCTTCCGCTTCCAGCTCGAGCGTCTGCACCAGCAGATGAATGAACTGCTCTCTCGTCACTTCCGCATTCGGCGCGAAGGACGCTTCGGATACGCCTTGGACAATGCCGCGAGCCGCCAGCGCTTCAATCGCATCCCGCGCCCATGCTGCTTTGTTCAAGTCGGAGAAAGTTATGTCATTCTCCGCCGCCGCGAATTGACTGAAGTGCGTCGTCTTGAACGCCACTCGACCCGTGCTTGGGTTGTAATGAGCGTTCTTAATCGTCTCCAGCTTGCCATCCTCTGCAATATAATAGACAACCACTTGACCTGGCTTCTCGCCCGGCTTCAAATCGTACGGCATTGATACCCGGACGCTTTGACCATTGCCGAAGGAGGTGACGTTCTTCCCGTCGACCGTCAGCGTGAAATCAAGAACGGCGTTGTCGCCGATCTCATCGCGCACGGATTGCGGAAGCTTCGCGGAGTCAACCTTACGAACCGAGAGCTTCGCCGTATTGCCGCTTGCGGATGTCTGCATCAACGAGATCGGAAGCTGCAGAACGGCCAGCTCCGTCCGGATCACGATGACCTTGATGCCCGCTTCTTCGGCTTGCTGAAGCTGTTTCCCTGTCAGCTCGAGCGTGACGCTTCCTGCATTCGAAGCTTCCGCTTCGATCGTCAGCTTGCCTCCGACGGCTTCTTCCAGCGCATCGGCAAATTCGGCATCCGTGAGCACCGCGCTAGGCACGGTCGGCACGACTGGCGGTACATACGGATTGCCCGTTCCCGGTTCATCCTCTTCTTCGGCGAAGGTTAACACGCCGTAACCCGACGTATTCTGCCACGACAGCCCCGACCGGTCGTTCCAGATCGAGACGCTGTCCCTTGTGCCGTCCCCGTCCCGATCGTCGTTCACCTGCACGTCGAACCCGATAGCGCCTCCGGCAGCCGGCTGAACGGCATCGAGCAGAATCGAAGCCTCCACGATGTAGCCCGTCGCCGTCAGCTTGGTCGCGGATGTGAGCTTCGAGCTCTTCGAGCCAGGGTTCGTTGATGGTTCATTATCGAAATTGATGCGATACTGCCCGTCATCCGCCTGATAAATCGTAGTAGCAGCGTTGTTCTGGTCGACGAAGATCTCGATGGAATCCTGCTCATGCGCGTTTGCGCTTTCCTTGAATAACAGCGGATCCGTCACCTCGGCCCATACGTACAAGCGCTCGTCATCCCATAACGTGCGAACCTTCGCGGACGCGCCGCTCTCCCCAATTACGAATCGATCGGTTGCGATTTCGCCCGCCGGCTGCCATGCCGCATCCTTCTCGCCGTCGATGACAGGCGTTCCGCGCATAGCCTCGGTCGCAAGAGCGCCTTCCGCCAGCGTCAGCACGCCGAATTTGGACGTGTCCGAATCCTGCTCGTTCGTCGTATCGTTCCAGGATTGAAGAGCAGGCGAATCGTCCGCTCCGTCCACGATCCGCACGTCGAAGCCGATTTCTCTTCCAATGGCTGCTCCTTCAAGCGGGATGGAAGCCTCCATCAGATAACCGGTTACCTTCTCGGCGGTCTTCAATACGGTACCGGCAGGAGCACTCGTTCCGCTGCGGGAGAACGAATACTTGAAGTCGTCCGCCTCGTAAACCTCCGTCTTGCCGTTGTTGCCGTCCACGAAGATCTCTACCTTGTCTCCGGCCTGGATCGTCGAATCGCTGACATGAACCAGGACGTTCAACCGATTCTCTTCCCATAACGTACGGAATGAGAACTTCTCGATTCCAGCCTTCGACACTTGCACGGACGGCGTGCGATTCCACGCTTGCTCCTGCACGCCGTCGATGACCACGCTGCCCTGACGACCCATGGCGTCTTTCATTTGTACAGGCAGCTTGGTCGGATCGACGATCGCCCAATACGCTAGCTTCGCCTGCAGCCTCTCATCGAATAGAAGCGGCCAGTTATTGCGCGCGACCGGGAAGGTCCGCAGCCAGGTGTTGGCGTCGTCCTTGCCCCAGAAGATAACGGCGGTCAGCTGATCGGCATGCTTCTTGAATACGTCGAAGATCGCCTGATAGCGATAAGCCTGCTGGAGCTGCAGCTCCTCGGAGAAGGTCTCGTACGATTGGGAGTCGTTCGTATACACGCTCATGTCCATCTCGGTCACCTGCTGCTCGATGCCAAGATCGCGGAACGCTCCGATCATGTCGTCAAGCTCCTGCACGGCTGGATATTCGATGCCGATATGGGTTTGGTGTCCCACGCCCTCCACCGGAATGCCCTTTGCCTGCAGACGCTTGATCAGATCGTACAAGGCCTGCCTCTTATCCGCGATATGCGTGTTATAGTCGTTGATATACAATACCGCGGCCGGATCGGCGGCATGCGCATACTCGAACGCCTTCTCGATATACTCCTCGCCAGCGATTTGATACCAGGGGCTGTTGCGCAGCCCGTTCGGCTGCTTGTCTCCAACCTCGATGACCTCGTTGACGACGTCCCATGCGTAGATTTTGCCTTTGTACCGGCCCATGACCTCGTCAATGTGGTTCTTCATGCGTTCAAAAAGCACTTCCTTGGAGACAAGCTCCCCGTTCTCGTCGTAGAACACCCAGTTCGGCGTCTGCGAATGCCAGATCAGCGTGTGTCCGCGGACGGGGATGCCGTTCTCCACGGCGAAATCGACGATTCGGTCAGCCCTCGTGAAATTGAACTGGCCTTCGACCGGCTCCGTCGCATCCCATTTCAATTCATTGCCCGGCGTCAGGCTGTTGAAATGCTTCTTCAGCAGGTCGGCGTCCGGACCGTCCGGGTCGGCGATTTCATTCACGAGCAACGACGAGCCTAATAGGAATTGGTCCTTATAGACATCCTTCAGATTCGGGATATCTTCCTCGATCACGATCGGCTCCGGCTCCGCCGCCGGCTCGATCAGGAAATCGTCCACGTAGAACGATAGCTCAGGATTGTCGAACGACTCCAGATACACCATGACATTCTCCGAGGCTTGAGTCAGCTTATACTCGCCCTCTAGCTTCACCCAGCCGTTCGCGTTCACCGTCTTGGTCGCGACCGGCTCGTAATGATTGGTGCCATCCGTCGTCCTCTGTATGAGCATCGATACGGGAGCGTCTGTCGTCTCCGCAGGCAGCCGCACCCAAGCGGAGAGGGCATAGTTCTGGCCGGTCTGCATGTAGGAAGACAAGCTGAGCTGGGGACCGTGCCAGCCCGAGGTTCTTCCTGCAACCAATAAGCTGCGCGTTCCCGAATTCGCTATTCCCTCCGCGACCGAGAGCTTCACGGTGCTTGCCCGTCCGGACCAGCCCTGCAACGTATTGTCCTCGAAATCCGAAGCTAACGACTCGCCCTCAGCCTTCGCTTCATGAGGAGCGATCGCAGCGGACGTCATAACCAGCATGATTGCCATCACACACGACAGTATGCCTTTCCATCTGTTCATATTCATTGTTAACACCTCGCATGATCGTTTTTGCCTAGCTACCGCGTCCTGCTTCGGACGTTCGTCTGGCATAACCAACGTTTGCGCGTTCTAGGTGTATGGGTTCCATCTAGCGGCTGAACTGCCAAGCGCTGAGGCGGAATAACTCCTTCTCCCGCTCGCCCCTGAAGATGAAATAAAGATCATGTTTGCCATCGGCGCCGGCAGCACCCGATTTTATCTCCTGCCACTGCCCGTTCGTATTCGGCACCTCCAGCAACCCGATAAGCTTGCCGTTCGGACCGTCTAGCCGAACCTCGATCGCGCTGCCCGCCTCGTCGCTGGCAACCCATGCCGACAAGGAGGATGCGCCAGTGCCGAAGTCAGCCTGCGCCACGGCCGTCCAGTCTCCGTCATGAATGTCGCTCACGATCAGCTTAGCCGCCTTTCCTTCCGCAGGCTCCGAATCCATCGGCTGCGTTAGCACGCCGGCGCTCCACGCCATTGTAGCTGCATCAATAAGAACGAACGGATCCAGCGCCTTGACCGGCTCAACGCCTTGCATATCGGCGATGATTTCGGTAATGGAACCGTCCTCGGCGAATTGCACCTTGTTGAGATGCGTCGACCGATAGCCCTTGGGAACGCCCATCGCCTTGGATAACGTCTGAGCATGATAAGCGATGTACCATTCTTCATGGAACGGGAAGATGACATGATGGTTATTGCCCCCGACTCCGAAGAAATGGCCCGGGTTTTTCAGAATGGAGCCCTGATACGTCCAAGGACCCATCGGATGATCGCTGGTCATATAAGCAATCTCGCCCGCGGGAGGGCTTCCTTCCGGCCGTGCTCCGTCATAGAAATTAGAGCAGTACGTATAGTAGTAGACGCCGCCAACCTTATTGATGCCGGCATCCTCGAACATGAACGGAGCCGGTATCGTTGAGGCTTCGCCGACGATGCTCACCATATCGTCCCCGAGCTGGATCACGCGCGCCGTATTCGGCATCTCGTGCTTGCCTTCCGGTACGCCGCCGCCGTAATAGAGATATCCCGTTCCGTCCTCATCGACCAGAACGGCGGGATCGAACAGCCAAGCCACGCCAGCCGCGGCGGGCATGTCCCGCGAGATAAGCGGCTTGCCGATCGGATCCGACCAAGGCCCGGTCGGACTGTCGCTGGTCAGCACGCCGATCCCGCTCGCGTTGTTGGCGAAGTACAGGAAGAATTGATCCTTGCCGTTGATCTTCTTATGAGCAGCTGCCGGCGCCCACGACTGCGTCGCCCACTTGGCCGCGCCTTGCGGGCCGGCAACCTGAATGACGCCATGATCCGTCCAGTTGATTAGATCGTCAGAGGAAATGACCGACAGCTTGTTAATGTTCCCGTAGGTGTTGTCCTTGACCTCGCCTTGACCGTCGTATTCCAGCACGTCGTTCGTATTGTACAAGTAGACGCGGTCTCCATACACAAGCGCATATGGGTCTGCTCCGAACTTGTGGGCGACGACGGGATTGCCGTAGCCCGGGAGCTTCCCGACAGCCTCCGCAGGCGGCGTAAAGGTTACCTCCGCCGATGCGGCGCTATCGTCCGCCGTCATATTGTCATTGCCGGAGTTATCGGACTCCAGCGCGCTCCATTTCATTTCTTCCTTCATGACTGCCTTCAACTCCCTGTTCGATTTTAGTGTGATGGTGCCAGCAGTTTGGCCGTTTGCTTGAATCATGCTGACGGCGATGAATAGCGAAGCGATTAAGATGATCGATTTCTTCCGCAAGGCCATAGCGTTCATCCCCTCTCTTGCAGCCCGACCTCTCATTTCCCTCCTTCCCAATCTTTAAAAAGTGTAACGCTTACATATAAAGGCAACAACCCGCCGAATCGTATGTCCGGCACCCGTCGATTTCTAGCTTCGCCAACGAAAAAAATCCGTTGAACGTCGTCAACGGATTCTCTAGGGTTTAAACCAAACCATCCCGATATTCCTGAGGCGTCAGTCCCGTCATCTTCTTGAAGAAACGAGTGAAGGAATGAGCGGCCTCGTAGCCGACGGACGCGGCGACGTCCCGCACCTTCAATTCATGATTAAGGAGCAAATCCTTCGCCTTGCGCAGCCTGCATTTGTCGATATATTCGGACACGTTCATGCCGGATTCCTGCTTGAAGAACCGGGACAGATAACACGGGTTGAAGTAATGAATTTCCGCCAGCCTGACCAAGGACAGATCCTCGTCCAGGTGTTCTTCGATAAACTGGCAGATGCGCGCGGTTATTTTGGCGGCCCGGTCTCTATCGTCTTTATTTTTGTAGTCGAAAATAGATTCGGCCGCTCCGCGCAGATACATGAACGCTTCCTTCATGGAATCATGATCATCCAGCCTCATGAGCTTCCCGAACTCGGCGAGCTTGTCTCTCATGCCCATCCGATTCATGTAGGAGAGCAGCAGGAGCGAGACGGCATAGTAACCCTCGATCGTCTTCTCTACATTGCCGCAGCCGCAGCTTTGAAGCAGCTTGTTCGCGAGAATATCCAGCTCTTCGAGAAATTCCTTCGCCTTCCCGCCGTCCAAATGCGCTTCCAATATAGAGGATTTATGATCGATAGATGCGCCTTCTTTCCACGCATCCCCCTCCGCTTGTTCCGCTCGATCGATCAGCAGCATGGACAGATCATCCCCGATTCTCAGCTGCTGCAGCCGGCGAAGCCTTTCGTACCGATTCGTCACTTCCTTCCATTCGCACAAGGCGCCATTGACCGTGAAGCTGATCGCCGATTGCAAGGAGGCCAGGCAGGCTTCTTGAACAAGCTCCAACGTCCCTTCCATATAGCGTATAAAATGCTGGCTGAACGTCTCCCCGGCATGCGGCGACGGCTGAATAAGCCAGAGCATATCTCCATGCTTGTCAATAATCCCGATGCTGCGCGTTTGCTCCGACATAAACGAATTCCAAAGCCTCCGCACTTCGGAGAGCCATTTGCTCCTTCCCGCAAACCCCGCCTCTCCGTTATTGGAGACCCGGCCAAGAGCCAGCAGGACGGGAGCATCCGGAGAAAGCGGAATATGGAGATCCTCGAAATCCCGGGCCAGCTCTTCCCGCCTTTCATGCATGGAGCTGCTTCCTTGGAGCAAATGCCGGAAGTAATCGCCTTGCGCCACAAGCTCCAGCGCATCCGTCTGCTCTAACGACTTCTCTACGAGCCGCTCCAACCGGAGCTCTTGATCGATTTCCCGGATGACTTCCAGCACCGTCTGCGTCACTTTATCGTACCCTTCCGTCTTAAGCAAATAACGCGCGTTCGGAAGCTGAATCGCTTGATAGGCGTAGTCGAACTCGCTGAAGCCTGTCAGAAACACGATCTTGCAGCGGGGCCAGTAAATTTGAATTTGCTTCGACAATTCCAAGCCGTTCATTCCCGGCATTCGGATATCCGTAAGCACGATATCCACGCGCGTGCGTGAGAGCCAATGAAGCGCTTCCTTCGCGGAATAGGCTTTGCATACGTCCAGAGACTCCGATAAGAGGCGCTGAAGCACCTCGTATAGACCGTCCGTTATGATTTCCTCGTCGTCGACGATCAATAGTCTATACATGGTCATTCTCCTCCTCCAGCCTGATCCGTATAACGACCTTCAGTCCGTTCAGCTCGCTCCTGGACAGGAACAAGCCGCTCTCATCCCCGAAGGTCAGGACGAGCCTCCGGTGAATATTAATGATGCCCGTGCTCTCGTGGGAAGGAGCCGTGCCTGCCAGTCGTTCCTGCAAAGCTACGATATCGGAATCGTCCATGTATTCTCCGTTATCTTCAATAATGATGCATGCCTCGTTTTCTCTGCGTTCGAACGTGACGCGGAGCAGCCCTTCTTCCGCCTTCTTCTCCAAGCTATGCTCGTATGCGTTCTCTATAATCGGCTGGATGATGAGACGCGGGACTCGAATTCCCTCCATCTCTCTCGGCAGCTCGTCGAACTGCACTCGGATTCGCCTCGAGAATCGCAGCTTCTGGATTTCGGTATACATGCGGGAATGCTTGACCTCTTCCGACAACGGGACGTGATCTTCCCCGTTGCGGGTAATGAACCGGAAGTATTCGCCCAGCATGTTGGTGAATAGCTCGATCCGATCCACGTCTCCCGTCTTCGCGAGAGAGTTCAGAATAAAGAAGCTGTTATATAGAAAATGAGGATTGATCTGGGACTGCAGCTGCTTGAGCTCGGCGCGCTGCATCATCATCTTCTGCTTGTAGTCCTGATCGATCATGCTCTGCAGTCTGACCAGCATTTGATTGTACCTTGCGTACAGGTATCCGAATTCGTCCCTTCGCTCGTGCTCGATCGGAGCGTCGAGCGATCCGTTCTCCATTCGCTTGAAGCCTTGCACGAGATAAAGCAGCGGTCGATGGATGAAGCGGTACGACGAGTAGGAGAATGCAATGACCGCAAGAAGCGAGGTCAGCGCGAACAATAATCCCCAGTTATAGAATGTTTTCAAGGGCCGCTTCACGGTCTCCTCCGGCAGGAAGGCCGCGATGGAAAGCCCAAGCGAGTCGGAATGCACCTTGTTCAAATGATAGCTCCGGCCGCTCATCTCCATCTGAAATTCATTGTCGTCCGTCGCGCTTGCGGCTTGCACGAATTGCAGAATGGAACCATCGGCCTCCGGATGGCTGCGGATGGTAAATCCATTCTCCTCCAGAATAAGCAGGGACCCGCTATCCGGGTATAAGTTAATCTGGTTCAACGATTTGCCCAGCTTATCCGAATCCAATTCGATTTGAACGTTAAGAATCGGCAGCTCCTCCATATTGCCGCTCTGCTTGGACGCGCTTAAGTGAAGAGCGTTGTTCCATAACAGAAGACGGCTCTCATTCGTGCCAGCTCTTGAATAGAAGGTATGAAAACGGACTTCGTCAAACGGTTGAACGCCGTTTACCGCCGATACCGTCTTGTTGATGGTCCGAATGTGTACGAAAATATCCTTGATATAAGGGCTGCTGTTCTGGAAGGAAGTCAGCCGATGAAGCAGTTCGTTCAAGCTCTTCCTCTGTTCCGCGCTGTCCATCAGGGACCAGGTGGCCGAAAGCTTACTCAGCTCTCCGTCTTCCACGGTATTGAACAGCTGCAGCTCCATCCACTCCACTTCGCGATTCAACCCGTCCAAGTAATACTCCAGCTGCTTGACGGTAGCTCTTGTAATGTCGTTGCTTGCGTTCTGATAGCTCCATTGATACAAGTAAACCCCTAGCAGAATAATCGGAATAACGACGATAATATAGGTAAGCACTAGACGTGCAAAAATCGATTGGCGCATGGAGAATGCGGGAAATTTAATCAATCAAACGCCTCCGTTGCCGCATGGATGTCAAGGTTAAGGATTGTTCTTCTCGGCAAACCATTGGTTGACCTCCGCTGTCATTTCGTCTCCGCCCAGATCGGACCATTCTTTGATGAACCGGTCAAAATCCTCGACAGGGCGTCCAAGTATGATATTGATATACGTCTCTAGCTGAAGCTCGTCCAATACGGCCTGCTTATCGATCATCGTATCCGTAGGCGCGCCAACGAAGCCTTCGAACAGCAGCTGACCGTTCCTCTCGTATTGGTCCAAAATCGCAAAAGCGCCGTCCGGGCCGTACGCCTTCTCCCATCCCCAGCCGGTATCTTTATTCGAGCTTCCGGACAAATACGCCTCAATGTTTTTCTGGATCGCTTTCGCTTCATCCCTCAGCATGGAGAAGTCGCCTGTGCGGCGTGCTTCCTTCAGCTCCAAGAAGGCATCTAAGTTTTTCCTTCCGGGGTAAGGCGTTATCGGCGACAATTGCCATACCGGGAACGGATTGCTGTAATACGTTTCGTATTCGGCCGTCTCGCCCCAGTTTTTCTCCAGATGAAGATTGAACATCTTCACAACGGCTTCCGGATGAGGGAAGTCCTTCCGTACCGCAAAGAATTGATAGGTGCTGAACCGGAGCGGCACCTTCGGCTTCTCGACGCCTTCCGACACGATGGGGAATGCCTTCCATTCGGAATTCGGGTACAAGCCCCGGCTGGCTTGCGCGACGAACGCGCCCCACTGCTCCCCGTAGAACATGCCCAGCTTGCCCGATGCGAGCATCTCCTTCACCTTGTCGCCGTTCTTCAATCCGAACTCGGGGTCGAGCTGTCCGTTTTTGTACATGTCCTGGAGCGCCAAGAGCGCCGTCTTCACTTCCGGTTGAACGCCTCCGTAGACGAGCTTGCCTTTGTCGTCCTTCAGCCATATTTTCGGATAGGCGCCGTACCCGGCCATAAAGTCCATAACACCCATGACGGGATCCCACAAATATTGGGTGACGGCAAGACCATACGTATCGTTTTTGCCGTTCTGGTCGGGATCCTGTTCTGTAAACGCTTTCGATATGGCATGCAAATCATCCATCGTGCGAGGCGGCTGCATGCCCAGCTGCTCCAGCCAGTCCGTTCGGATCCAAATGAATTGCGCTCCTTCGATTGATGCGCCGGTTTCCGGAATGGCCATAAGTTTGCCGTCGATCGTAGCCGAATCGAACGGGCCCATCCCCTCCTGGCTAAGAATTCGTTTGGTGAGCGGCGTCGCGTACTTCTCGTAAGTATCCGTCATCTCCTGGATCAGCCCCGCGTTGGTCAGCAGCCTCAGCTGCTGGGCATTCACCTTCATAATGTCGGGTATATCGCCGGAGGCGATGGCAACCCCTAGCTTCTGCTGATACAAATCGCCTTTCGCAAGCCAATCGTACTGAATTCGAATGCCCAATACCTCTTCGTAGAGCCGGCTCCATGTATTGTCCTCCACGGACTGGCCCGGCAGCTCGCGAATTAAGTTTTCAAGTCCCGTCCCGTTCTCTCTGACGAAAGTGACGTCGATCGGAGGATCGTATCGGCCAAGACCCGGCTCATCATAAAACACCATCTCCTGCCCCGAATCCGGAATGGGAGGTTCTTCGTTGCCGTTATCGCTGCATCCGGACATCAGAGGGATACAGGATACCAGCAGACAGAGCGGGAGCAGCACTAGCTTTGTTTTTCTCCAATGGTTCGCGTTCCGCACAATACAACCCCATTTCTACAAGATTCGGTGCAATGCCGACGAGCTGTATATGATTCATTATCCGAATACTTGATTCCGCCCTGCAAGGTGCATATTTTGACTTTCGTTACCCGTTCATGACTTCTTGTTCGAAAATAGGAAGGGTCCGACATTCCGGTGGAATGCGGACTCCCGCTTCGTTAATGTCTATTATAAGCGAATGGGCTTTCGTTGTGGAAGCTATATTCTGCTCCTGCCATTGCCGATATCCAGAATCGGGCTGTCCTGCAGCTGCGCGAGTCGCAGCCGTGAAGCTCGAACAGGACGGGCTCGTTCGCCCCCCGATTGAGGAGCGGACCGACCCACAACCTGACGAGAAACCTAGAAAACCCGATTCTTCCATCCTTGCAGCTTGGCCAGGGCCTCGACGTAGAAGTAGTCCCCATAGATTAGGGACACATTGACGTTCATGCCGCCAGGCTTGTTGCCCGTGCCCGACAGCAGAATAGCCTCGTGCTCCGAAAGCTCCCACGTCGCATAATGAACCGTCAATGAATGCAGGATACGCTGGGCGGCCTCATGGTATGAGCGGCCATGAATACCCGGAAGCGCCGCGGACAACTCTAGCAGTCCTGACGCCGCGCATGCCGCGGCTGAAGTATCGCGGGGCTCCGCACCCAAGTTATCAGCGGCGCGGAAATCCCAATGCGCCACGTTATCTTCGGGCAAATTGGCGATAAAAAAGTTCGCGACCCGCTGAGCGGCATACAGATAGGTTAGATCCCCCGTACGGTTGTACGTGTTCGTCATTCCGTATAGCGCCCAAGCGCATCCCCGGCTCCAAGCCGAGTCCGGGCCAGCCCCTTGCCCGCCAAGCGCTTCCAAGACATCGCCAGTTATAGGGTTAAAGCTAACGATATGACGAACGGATCCGTCTTGGCGAATGAAGTGCTTCGCCAAGCTGTCGGCATGCGCAATGCCGATTTGGGCAAATCGCGGGTCGCCGGTCTCCTCGGCGGCCCAGAACAAAAGAGACAAATTCATGGCCGAATCGATAATAGACCAGCCTATCTTGTTCTGATTCCATGCGCGTATAAATCTGCCGGCCAAATTAAATCGTCCGGCCAAGAAATTGGCTGCCGCCAACCCGCGGCGTCTGCCGTCCGGATCTCCCGTCAGCTTATATTTCATTACCGCCGTCGGCAAATATTGAAAGCCTACATCATGGTGAAAATTGTTTTCTTCCACCGACATTCGTTCAAGCCGCTCATCCCATCCCCACGCGCCTTCCTTGTAATGCTCCTTGCCTGTCATGTCATACATAATCCACTGAATGCCCGGCCAAAACCCGGAAGTCCACCAATCGTGGCGCATATCATCATAAGCTCCGCTGTCAGGCGGAGCAACGTGCGGAGATTTGTCTCCGATCTGGATCATCATTCGATCCACCTTACGTTCAAGCAACTCCCAGATATTCGTATGATCTAACGTTTTATTCATACATGAACCTCCTTTATCCCAATCGTTGTGCCGCCAGCTCTTCCCTTCATGTTATCGCAAATAAATAAATTCTTGTTTGTGGCTCTTATGATAAAATGTTGCTATATTACGATTCCGGCGGTGCTCTAAATGAAAATCATGAATTATATGAATCTCAATCGCCATCCGGTCTATCTTTCGTTTATGGAGGATCGTACGGATCAATTTGCCGAGATCTATCATGCCCATCAAGGAATGGAGTTTCTATATGTGCATGAAGGGGACGGTCAGATTATTGTCAATCAACAGGTGTACAACCTCTCTCCCGGATCCTTTTTTTATTTCCGTCCGTTCCAGCTTCACCGCATACATCCGAAGCCGGGAGCCCCTTACGTCCGTTCCCTCTTTCTGTTCGAGCCCTCCGAGCTGGACCGATATCTCGCCCCCTTCGCCTCATTGCGGGCCTTGCTCCTTCGCTTGAGGGATGATCAAGCGGTGCAGCCTCCTTGTCGCACCGACTTACCCCAGCAAGCGATTCTCCGCTTGATTGAAGACACGGAGGCGCGAATCCGGCAAGCTCCTTCCGAGCATTTATTAGAAGAGCAGATCCTGTTTTTAATCGCTTTCCTGCAGCAAATGAAGACTTACGGGAGCCCTGGATCAAAAAACGATCCAAATCTTGTCCCTAAATTTTCCGTGGCCGAGCGGGTTATGGAATGGGTGGAGTCGCATTACATGAAAGAGTTTAGTCTCAAGCAACTCGCCGGCGAGGTTCATCTGACGCCGAATCATATATCGGCCGTTTTTCGCCAAACCGTAGGAACCAGCATTACCGAATATTTGACCGCCCGCCGGATTCGTCAGGCTTGTTTTCTCTTAAAGACAAGCGAGCTGTCGATACAAGAAGTCGGTCAATCCATCGGACTAACGAATACCTCTTACTTTTGCCAATTGTTCAAGAAGCATGTCGGAGTAAGTCCTTACCGCTTCAAACGCAACAATGCCTGAATCTCCCGCGCATGCATCCCAACCTAAAAAAGCCCTTGAGAATCAAGGACTTTTGGCGTTGCACTTACAAGTCCGTGTCGATGAGACGCGTAGACTCGCATTGGTGGAAGGAAGTGATTGAACCTGTATTCGAATGAACGCGCACTTGCTCTAACGTTAATTCGCAAGCGTTCCGGCAGACGATGCTTTCTTCGCTTGTCATGACCGCATTCTTCAATACCAGATTCCGGATCGGCATCTCCGGAAGACCGTTGACGAGCAGCGCTTTCCGGGCTCCGCTGCATACAATGTCTTCTATATATATATCCCGGAACACAGGGGTCTCTTCCGTTACCGGCTCCTGGCGGTCGCCGCCGTATTCCCCCGAACCCGCATGGCCTTCGTAATACAGATTAAACGAGATCGCGTCCCCGGCAATCTCGTTCATCCGGATCCGCTCGATCACGATATTTTCCACGATTCCGCCTCTGCCGCGGCAGCTTTTGAACCGGATGCCGATGTCCGTCCCGAGGAACGTGCAGTCGGATACGCGAACGTTCCGAACGCCGCCGGACATTTCGCTGCCGACCACAATGCCTCCGTGACCGTGGTAGACGACGCAATTGCGAACGGAAATGTATTCGCTGGGCTTGCCGAAATCGCGTCCGGCTTTGTCCTTGCCGGATTTCAGACAGATCGCGTCGTCGCCCACGTCGAACGTGCAATTCTCAACGGTCGCGTACCGGCAGGAATCCAGATCGAGCCCGTCCCCGTTCTGCGCGTACCATGGATTCCGAACCGTGATATGGCGAATCGTGAGATGCTCCGAAGCCCAAGGATGCAGACACCAAGACGGGGAATTCTGAAAGGTCGGACCGTCTAACACTATTCTTTTGCAATGGCGGAAGCTTAACAGACAAGGCCGCAGGAAATCCCGCGCCGGCTCGTACGCTTTCGGATCGTCGATTCCCTGCTCCTGCAGTCTGGCAATCGTCTCGTGACCGCGCAGCGCCGCTTCCGAAGGATACCAGCAGGTCCCGGTCTCATCGATTACGCCGCCTGAGCGGACGAGCTCCTCCCATTGCCGCTCGGTCATTTTCATTTTTTTGACGGGACGCCACGCGTCGCCCCCTCCGTCGAATATGCCATGTCCGGTAATGGCGATATCCTCCAGCCCTTCCGCGTCGAGAGGCGATTTGCATCTCACCGTCTGACGTCCTTCATAATAAGACATGATTAACGGATACTGATTGAAATTTTTGCTGAACAACACGAGCGCTCCCGGCTCCGTATAGAGCTCGATGGCGCTCCGGAATTCGATGGGACCCGTAAGCCACACGCCGGCCGGAATGATCACCTTTCCGCCGCCGAGCGCGGAAATATGGAGGATCGATTGGCGAATCGCCTCGGTATTATCGTGCATGCCGTCGCCAACGGCGCCAAAATCTCGAATGCTCACCGCGCGATCCGGGATGGAGGGAAGCTCTGCTTCAGGCAGCTCGAACGCTGCGGCTCTATTAGACTGATCGGGAACTTCTTGCTTCATATCAACACCTGCTTCTTTTGTAGTAGACTTATTCGGAAAGCTTCTCGACCTCGAGACTGGCAAGGATAAACGGAGCGACGCCAATATGAGCATCCGACACGACCGGCTCGCTGATATAGTAGCCGTAGGAGCCGTCCCGGTCCAGACTGAGTCCGGCGCCGTGATTGATGGAGTGGACATGCACGCCATCGGCGTCCTCCGTTACGAACCTCTCGATAATTCCCTTGTAGCCTTTCATCGCTTTCGCTTGGAAATGAGGCTCCAGATAGCCAAGCCGGACTCCCTTGGCCATCGAATAGACGAACATGGAAGACCCGGACGCCTCCAAATAATTGCCTTTGCGCCGTCCCTGATCCAGCACCTGATACCACAGCCCCGTCTCTTCGTCCTGCACGCGGCATAACGCGTGACACATCCGTTCATAAATCCCGATAATCGTTCCCCGCTTCGGATGGTCGACCGGGAAGTGCTCGAGCGCGTCGGCCAATGCCATCGCATACCAGCCTAAGGCGCGTCCCCAGAAGTTAGCGGAGCAGCCGCTCTTCGAATCCGCCCACACTTGCTCGATCGCTTCGTCCCAGCCATGATACTGGAGGCCCGTTCGCGGATCCCTTGTTTTCCGCTCGACGAGCAGCAGCTGAAGCGCCGTTTCATCGAACAGCTCCGGTCTGTCGAAGGCTTTGGCGTATTGAGCCAGGAACGGCGAAGCCATATACAAGCCGTCGAGCCACATTTGGAACGGGTACACCTTCTTATGCCAAAACCCGCCTTCGCTGGTGCGCGGGTGACCGGCAAGCTGCCGGGCCAGCCTATGCGCGGCTTGCTCGTATTGGCGTTCCCCCGTCTTCTCCATCAGCAGAAACAAGTTTTTCCCTTGATTGATTTGATCCAGGTTGTACTCCTCGAGACGGTACGTGCGGATCGAACCGTCTTCCTGAACAAAAAGGTCCATATGCCTTTTCATAAAATCGAAATAAGCCTCGTCGCGGTAATGCTCGCCTGTCCGGGCAATCGCCAATTGCATCATGCCGGGGACATACGCCCATCTCTTGTCGAGCTCCGGATGGCAGCCATCCTCATTGCTTTGGTTTATAATCGTATCCGCCGTCTTGCGGGACCATAAGACGTTGCCCGACATGTTGTACCCCCTCCTTTTCTTCATTCATTATAAAAAAATTAATCACTCATTTTTTCGCATCTTTTGCTCGTTTCTAGGTTAAAGTTGTTCTTTTTTGCTATTCTCAAGGAAAAGCCGGAGCCTGGCTGGCAGACTCCGGTCTTTATTCCAATCATGCTTCGTTCAGCATGGATTTCAAGGAAACAATGAGGTGGACCGCCTCCGCTCGAGTTGCGTTCCGCAGCGGCGCAAAAAGGTTGTTCCCGATTCCTCTCACTAATCCTTCTTGGACGGCAACGGCCGTGTAAGGCTGAGCCCACAGTGGTATGTCGCCCGTATCGTCAAAGACGGGTTTAAGTCCAAGCTCTGGCGTGATCCCCTTAGCTCTTACGATAATCGCCGCCATTTCGGAGCGCGTAATGAGCTTCTCGGACCGGAACGTACCGTCTTCATACCCTTTGAGGAGCTTGGCTTCAACGGCTGCCGCGATATCGCTCCTAGCCCAGTTCGGAATAGACATTCGGTCTGTGAATGGAAGCTCCGAGTCAATCGGAGCCGGCCATTCAAGCGCCCGTACAATCATGGCGCTGAACTCCGCCCGGGTTACCTGCCGCTCAGGACGGAATGTGCCATCCTGATAGCCCGTTACAAAACCAAGCTCGACAGCCTTCTGAATGGACGCTTCCGCCCAGTGTCCGGCAATATCAGGAAACAAGGCCGGGAGTACGGTGCGAAGCACCGTATTGGTTTCCAGTTCGACCATGGAGAGCTCGGAATCCACCAGCCCGATATCATGAAGCGTGAATTCAGAGCTTCCCCCTGCTTTCATTTCGAACGTGATGGAGGCTAGCGTCGCTTTCCCGTCCGTTCCTTCTGCCTTGCCGATCTTGGAGTGTGCGAACAGAATGCTGCCCTCTTTCACAATTGGCTCTACCGTGAAGCCCTTAATCGGACTTTCGGCGGCGACAAATCGCAACCGCTTCTCGTCGTATGCGAGTTGGAACTGGTAAGCGTAGACATCAGACAACTGATGCCCGGTCACTTCGACTTGCACCCTCGCCCCTTTCACAATCGCTTCCAGCGAGAATGTCGGCCGAGAGTCGGCCGCCGCCATGCTTGGAAATAGTTGAACAATCAGTAATAGTGACGCGAGAGCGAATAGAATACGCAGATGTTGAATCATGAGTGTTCCTCTCTTATTAGGATTCGGCGCTCCATTCCGACAAAATCATCTGAGCTACCGCGGCAAGCACGCGAATATTGATGACGCCTTCCTCGAACAGATCCGCTTGTTCAACCTCGCTCCAATTCGGATCATCCGATGTGATGCCGAAGTACTTCGCAATAGTAGATAGATCCCGGATCGTAATTTGCGTCTGTCCTTCTATTAAGCTAATGAACTGCGTCTGGAAATGTTGTATCGCATTGTTCAATGCGGCCGTTGCCGAATCAACCTGCGCTTGCGTTGCCCACGCATTGGCACGGATCGCTTCGGATGCGTTGATGACCGCTTGCAGCTCCGACTTCGAGCCGACTCGGAACATGCCGAGCTTATTGCCCTCGACAGCCGCCGCCAGCTTATTCTGCGCAATGGCGATAGCTTGAGCGAGTGCCGTCTTATCCGATTCGACAGGCGGCGCTTGACCGATGCCGATCGAATGGCTGGCTCCCGAGATATCCGCAAGCCCGGCTTCGCCGCCGCGTGAAACCTCGAACTTCGTCAATGCCGCATTCACATATCCGGATGACACATCGGCTTTCACTTTGCCGCGTAATTGGAACAAATCTCCAGCCTCCGAAACGGAGTGTCCCTCCCCTGCACTTACCAGAATGACGCGAATTTGTCCCTCTGCAGGCCGTATAGCCGTTCCAATAACATGAACGTTGTCACGGGAGGACAGAATGGCTTCTTCCGAAAGAACCGGCGCTCCATTGTCGCCTGCAACGGTGCTGAATTCCAGCTTGGCGGGGTCGTACTGCAGTACGACATCGAACGCCGTAAACGGCTTCGCCACATGCTCTACACCGATCTTAAGTTCGACGGATTGCCCTGCATACGCTTGAGCTGGTCCGGCAATCGTCGCCGCCGCCCAATGCTCGCCGTTTTCCGATGCTGCCTTAAATTGCAAGGTGTACGTCCTAA
This sequence comes from Paenibacillus soyae, assembly GCF_024623455.1. Taxonomy (GTDB): domain Bacteria; phylum Bacillota; class Bacilli; order Paenibacillales; family Paenibacillaceae; genus Pristimantibacillus; species Pristimantibacillus soyae. The sequence goes on from NZ_JANIPJ010000020.1 coordinate 112,037, forward strand.
CCGTGCCGTCTTGCGCAGTCACGCGAATCTCCGCCGTGCCGGGAACCGCTTCGGCTTGCTCGATCGACACTTCACTCGTGTCAGAAGCGGCAATGCCGCCCACGATTGGCAGGCCGCTCTCCTCGCTCCGCGCGACTTCGTAATCCAGCTTGCCCGGATCGAAGCCTGCCAGCGCCTCGCCATCCAAGGTAAGGCCGCTTAGCTCGTTGCTGCCGTCGGCCAGCGATGCGGCTGCGGTCGGATTCCATCCGTCGTTGCCCGCTAGGACGACTTCCGGCAGAAGCTCCGCCGCTTCCTCCGCCGTCAGCTGCTTCGTCCACTTATGTCTCTGCTGCTGCAGCGCTCCTGGACCGTAGCTCGCGAATTCGCCGTATCGCGCTGTCTTCTCATTGTCCGGATTGCTCCAGTTATCCCAGCCCTCGGGCTTGATATGGTCCTCCATATAGCTGTTGATATACACGACATTCGAGAATGGCCGCCAAGGTCGCCCAAGCGATACCGCTCCGGTCAGCCCCGGCTCAGCCGTCAATCGGCTGTTCACGAAGATATATCCCGCGCTGCCGTCCGCCGTGGATGCCGCCGTCACATAACCTCCGTTCAAGCTGTGGATGATGCTGTTCTCGAATACGGCCGTAGCGCCGCCGAAGATGTAGTCGACGTCGCCCTCAATATAGCTGTCTACGTAATATTGTCTTCCTCCGTGTGCGTACAGCGTATCCTGCCAGCCCTTGAGGCTGACATCGCGGAACGTCAAGCGGTCTGCCGAAGCGTACAACGCGACGGCCTGACCGGCATCATCGCCGGCATCGTTCTGAATGGTCAGATGCTCGGCCGTGAAATCATTCGCCTGCACCCGGAAGCTGTAGCTGCCGGATGTGCCTAGAGCCGAGCCGTTCGGACCAATCGTGCTGGCGGCATCGCCGTATACGAGAATCGTTCCGTCTCTGCTCTCGCCGATCATACGAATCGGGGATTTGCTCGAAGGAATGTCCAGCTTCTCGCGGTACACGCCGTCTTGGATTCGAATGATGGTCGGGAACTCGCGATCTTCCGGAACGGCGTTTATCGCATCCTGCACCTTGCTGTAAGCCGCGCTGTTATCCGTCGCTACGGTCAGTACCGGAGCCGGCATTTCGTTTACCAACACAGAGGATGCTCCCTCTCCTTCTTCATTCGATGCCGTGACCAGATAGTAGTAGCGGACGCCGTTCTCCAGACCGGTATCCGTCCACCCCGTACTCGTCAAGCCAGCCGCGACCGTTTCGAACGGACCTTCCGCGGAGGCGCTCCTTCTTACCGTATAATGATCGGCCTCTGCCGAAGCCTCCCATGCAAGCTCGATGCTTCCGTCGCCAGGCTCGGCGGACAGCGCCGCAGGAGCCGCAGGCGTCCCATCCTCGCGGGTTGGTTGCACGCCTACCGGCTTCGAATCCAAGCTATGCGTATTTCCGTTTACCGCGGTTATTCTGTAATAATAAGGCTTGCCGTTGTTTAATCCCGAATCGGTATAGCTGACGCCCGTTATTTCCCCGGCAATGACCGTATACGGACCAACCGGCTGCTCGGCCCGCTTGACCGCATAGGATTCTGCTCCCGGTACGGATTCCCACTCGAGAACCGCTCCGCCAGTCACCGGCCGCGCCGACAACTCGGGAGTAGAAAGATGAGAATAAGCCGATACGCTGATGGCCGTCGAATCGTCTCCTTCGCCCGCAACGCTCGTCGCCGATATGACGTAATAGTAAGTCTTGCCGTTCTCTAGTCCTCCGTCCCGATAGCTCAGATCGGTTAGACGGGGAGCAACCGCGACGAAAGGTCCTTCGGAGCTGTCAGCGCGCTTCACTGTATAATAAGTCGCATACTCGACGGCTTCCCAGACCAGCTCCGCCTGCGAGCTGCGCGCGATGACGGTCAGGCCAGCCGGCGCCTGAGGCTTCACGGCTTCCTCCGAAGGCGTTGCCGAAGTCTGATTGGAGGCTCCGCTTTCGCCGGTCGCCCCTGTCGCGGTCACCACGTAATAATAAGTCGTTCCGTTCGCGACCGTCTCGTCAATGTACGTCAGCTCGGTTACGCCCGTGGCGATCGTCTCGTACGGTCCGCCATCGGATACGCTGCGCTTCACATTGTAGGAAGCTGCGCTCTCCGCCGCTAACCATTCCAATCTGACCTTTCCGTTGCCAGGCACGGACAGCAAGCCCTTCGGACTCTCGACAGGCTCGACATACACCCGGATATTGTCATAGTACATGGTGCCTTTGCCGGTACCCGGCGTCTTGGCCGAAATGCGGCCTATGCCGTCTGCCTTGACGTCAGCCTGGAAAGGCACGTCGTCGGCCATTAATACGTGATCGACGTAGATATCCGCCGTGTGCGCAGCCACGTTCGCTACGATCTTCAGGTTATACCACTGATTGTTCGCCGGCGGTTCGATCAGCTTGTGATCCGCTCCGTTCAGCTTATAGGTCATCGTGTAATTCGGATCCGGAGCCGGAAGCGCCGGCTTGCGAAGCTCAATCGTCAGCGGGGATCGGCTGCCCGAATCATTCTGCAGGGATAACACGGCAGAGGTGCCCGGCCAGCCCGAGGACGCGACGTCCGCCTCTATGATGACCGTTCCGAGCTGCGGCACGAAGCGCTTGACGAACTGCGAGTTGCCCGGCGCGTTGTCGTACAGCATTAACGCTTTGTCCGATGCATTGCCCGTCATCCCTTCCGGCATGCCCGTCACGACCAGCTTATGATCGGCATCCTGCGGATCGGGCGTCACAGCGTAACCGCTTGGCGTCGTGTCCAGCTCCTCGCTCTCGAAGTCATCGTCGACCAAATAAATCGTTCCGGCTTCCCCTTCCGGTACCGCGTTTGCCTCTGCGGAAGCAAAGCTAATTCCTTTGCCGTTCTGAGCCGTCACGATATAATAATAGGTCTTGCCGACCGTCAGACCCGTGTCCGTATAACCCGCCTCTGTAATGCCGCCGGCAATCTGGTCGTACGGTCCTCCCGGCAGCTCGCTTCGAAGGACGTTGTACGTATCCGCGGTCTCAACCTCGCTCCAGGACAATGCGATCGCTTGGTCGCCCGGCGTCGCCGTCAACCCGGACGGTGCAATCGGATAATCCGCGTCCAAGGCGGAGGCTGCCGCATTACTGAAGGTGGACGCATTGTATTTGTCCACATCGTCATCCGGCTTCGACGCGTCAGCCGCGAGGCCGAAGTACGCGGTCTCGCCCATCGGCATCGTGACGCTGTCGAACACGGTCCAGCTCTGGCCGTCGTTCGACATAAGCGAGGTGAACTGATCGCCTAGACGGACGATCTTCACCCAGTTCGGCGTCTGGGTGAGCGTCTCCGGCTCTTTCACCGATAGGTTGGCCCCGACAGAGCTCCGGGTCAAGCCGATATACTTCTGGCCGCCCTTCACGTACGGAATGAAGAGGCCGACGAACCGGGAATCCGCGTCCAAGCTTTCGCGAATCATGACTCCCGCCTCCGCGCCGTCATCCGTTGCGGTCACATGCTCGATCTTTGCTACGATCTCGCCATTCCCCGCGAGCGGCTGATACGCGAAGTGGAAGCTGTCGGAGCGGCCTGCAATGTCTCCGGCCGACTTGACGACAACGTCCGTGCCGGATGCGCCTAGCTGCGCGTGTCCGTCTATGCCCGGCGCGCCGATATCGGCCGATTGCCAAGGCGCGATACTTCCTTCGCGGTTAACATGAACCGCCACGTTGCTCGACTGGGTGGAAGTGCCCGAGTCGTCAATGGCGCGCGCGGTCAAGAAATGCGTTCCTTCCGGCGCGCTGCTCCAACTGTACGTATAAGGCGCCGCGTCGTCTTCGCCAAGCTTGACGTCGTTCGCATAGAACTCGACTTTGGCTACTGTACCGTCGCTGTCCGACGAATGGGCGGCGATCTCGATCGTCGCTCCCTCTGCGGCAATCAGGTTATTCGCGGGAGCTGTCATTCCGACCTCCGGGTTGACGAAGCCTTCTCCTACGATGCCGTTCAGATACACTTCGAGGAACGTATAACCGGATGCATGAAGGCTGTTGCGGTCGGCGGCATCGCTCGGGTTCAATCCGTTCGCCGTCTCCCAATCATCCGGCATGCCGTCGTGATCGGAATCGACGAGCGTGGAGACCGTTTGCTCGAATTCCTGATACCCGCCGACCTCCTTCTGCGAGTTGATATGCTTGCCGGTGCCCGTCACTGTCTCGTGAACGATTCTGGCATCGATAGCGTCACGTCTTGGCAATGTCGCTCCGGCCCCCGCCAGCACTTTCTCATATGCGGCTTCCGCCGTCTCGGGATACGACGGATTCGGCATCACGACCGGTTCCGCCAGCTTGGAAGCCGGATTCGGAACCGCGCCTACGCCTTTCCAGTTGTCCGCCGTCACATCCGGATATCCTGCCATGTAATTGCCGTCGATATGGATCCTCGTCTCGGGCGCCACATCGAGGAACACGCTGTTTCGCATGTTGCGGTACGTGTTCGGACCGGATTTGTAATAGTTGTTGATCAGATTGTAATTGCCCTGCTCGCCTCCGTAAGCGGAGAAGAAGCCCCAGTTGTAGATGACGTTGTTGAACATCTCGAACGGAAAGCCCGGAGATCCGGCTAGCCTTGGATTGCGGCTGACGTTGTGGGCGATCAGATTGTGATGGAACGTCGCGTTGTTGCCGCCCCAGATGCCCGCATAGCCGTGTCTGCCCTTCTGATGCGTCGTCATCAGCATGCTCTCCGAGATAATGGACCACTGAACGGTCGTATTCTCGTTGGCGTACATGCTCAGCACCTCGTCCACGGACCAGCTGAACGAGCAGTGATCGAGAATGATGTTCTTATAATAGCGGCCTCCGAAGGCGTCGTCCTCGCTCATATGCCGATCGCCGAGCCGGAAGCGCATATAACGTACGATAACGTTGTCCGCGCGGAAGGACGTCCAGTAATCGGACACCGTGATCCCTTCGCCGGGAGCCGTCTGACCGGCTATCGTCACGTTCGAGCCGGTAATCTGGAGCGGCGATTCCAGATGGATCGTGCCGCCGACGCGGAAGACGATCGTCGTGTTGCTGCGGCTGACGCCTTCACGCAGCGAGCCTGGTCCGGAATCGGCCAGCGTCGTGACCTCGTAGACGTCCCCGCCGCGTCCGCCCGTCGTATACATGCCGCCGCCTTCCGCTCCCGGGAAGGCAGGAAGCGGAATTTGCGATATTTCATTTGCGGTTTCGACCGGCAGGGCATTGTTCCCCGCCGCTTCATCCACGGCTGTATCGGCCGCCGCCATGCCCGGCAGCAGGCTGACCAGCATTGCCGCAACCAATAAGCCCGATAAAAACTTTTTCAATGGTAATCCTCCTTTTATTACGTTCTTAAGAAATAGTTGCCCATGCTGGCTAACCTAGACGAATTCGCCCAGGCCCTCTGATGTTTATTGGTTAACGCATCACCCCTTTCAAGCTTCCCCACGCCATGTAACCGCTCTCAATCCGTAATGGAGAAAAGCTCGTTCCGCCTTACGGATAATCCGATGCATCAGGCTGAACGAGCGTTGGTGTAAGGTATGGAATTTGTAGGCCGTTATCGGAGAGGTTAATCGCGTCCCTGATAACGGAAATAATGAAAGTCCGCATAGCTGCCTTGGTACTGATTCATGTCATGCGCCCCGATGCCGATGAAGTTGCCCGTAAAGCCGCCGGAGAGAAAGCCGATATGTCGCTTCTCGCCCAGGGGCAGCCATTCGTCCGCGCTCTGTAGGCGATAATAGAATTGCCCCCAAGCGCCCTCGACGTCTACCGCCAGCTGAACGAGACTTCCGGTCTGCGCTTCGATGACGGTCGGCTCGAGCACGAAGCTGTCCTTCTCGCAGCGCATAACCCTCAGCACCCTGCCGAGGCCCTCTTCATGGCTAGCGTAAGCGTACCAATAATTATCTTCATTGAGGTACAGCATGAGGCCCGCCATTTGCAAATAGTACGACGGCTCGTACGCCAGCTCCGTCTCAACCCGGAAGCTCCTATCCTTCTGCCGAAAGGCCACGAGATGATGCCGGAACAAGCTCTGAGGCGATTCTCCCGCACGGATGCGCAAGGCGCCGGGCTTCTCGGACAAGGAGCACCACTCCTCCGACGCGTTCACCCGCAGCGTATTCCATAGAGGATCCAGTACGTGACCGTCGAATTCATCGACAAAATCGGAAATGTTCTCGCCGGACAAGCTAGCTCCTTGCGGCAGCGGAACCTCCATGAGCGGCCAATAGCCGCCGGACGTCAATCGCAGCCAGCCGTCCTCGTCCCAGTACACTTGCTGCACAGCCGTCTCCCTGCCTAATATCGCATATTCGCCGTCAATCGGGCGGGTGCACAGATGCGCCATATACCATTCGCCCTGCGGCGTCTCTACCAAGCTGCCATGCCCGGCGCACTGCAGCTCCAGCTCCAGGTTGTCGCTGGATGTCAGCATCGGATTCCGCGGATCGACCTCATAGGGGCCGAGCAGCTCCCGCGAGCGGGCTACGGTAACGGCATGGCCGCGTCCCGTCCCTCCTTCGGCGGTAATCAAATAATAGTAGCCGGCCTGCTTGTAAATATGCGGCGCCTCCGTCTTCTTCAGCGGCGTGCAGTCGAACAGCTTGAAAGGTTCGCCGATAAGCGCCTTGCGCTCGGCATCGTATTCCTGAATGACGATGCCGCTCGACTTGTTCCCTTCCGTAATCCGATAATCCCATAACGCGTTAAGCAGCCACTTGCGGCCGTCATCGTCATGGAACAGGGAGGGGTCGAAGCCGCTGCTGTTCAGGTAGACGGGCTCGGACCACGGGCCGCGGATCGACGGCGCCGTGATCAAATAGTTATGGGAATCCTTGAATGGACGCTTCGTGCTCTTCACGTCCGTATACATCAGATAGAACAAACCGTCATGAAAGCTTAGCTGGGGCGCCCAGATGCTGCAGTTCTTCGGATTGCCCTGCAGATTCACCTCGCGAGTCAGAATGTCCGTGCAATAGCTCCATTCCGCCAAGTTCCTCGACTCGTATACCCGTACGCCCGGCAGCCATTCGAATGTCGACACCGCGATGTAATAGACATCGTCGACACGGATCATGCACGGGTCGGGATTAAAGCCCGGCAATACCGGATTTTGAATCATCTCCGCATCTCCTCGCCCACATATTCGAACCAATCAAAATCGGCCGCATTGTCGCTAATCTCCCCGTTGCTTGTCGCATACAAGCCGATATAGGCGCCAAGGAAGCCTCCCGCCACATCGGGGCTCAGCATCGTACCGTCCACCTCGTCCTCCAGCGTCTTCCATTCCCCCGCTTGCTCCGCATAGTCGAAGCGAAGGCGCTGGCCGGCCGCTTCTACACGCAGGTAGAGACGGCTCGCATGAACGGAGTCAGTCCGTATCTTCTGCTCCTCGCCTCCCTTGCAGGACACCAGACGAAGCTGCGTTACGCCGCGCTCCATGACATATTCGAAGCGAATATGAAACTCGTGGCTCATATAGAGAGCGATGCCCGCCGCTTCCCCGTGCGACCGTGGGGCAAATTCCATCACGGCGTTCGCCGCGAAGCTCATATGCTGCTGCCGGCGGCCAAGGAAGCTGGGGTTCGCGAACTCCGTCAGCCGCTCGGGCTTCAGCCGCAGCCGCAGCCAGCCCGGTTTCTCCTTCAAGCTCCAGAAATCGCCGCGCGGCGTGCGCAGAAAATTCCAGCGGTCATCTAGCTTCTCACCGTCGAAGGCATCCACGCTCTGCTGAATAGGGAACCGATGCTCGGGCAGATTCGGCCTGGCCGACTCCAGCTCGACAACGCCTTTGCCCGGATTCACGACCGGCCAGCCATCCTCCCATTCGACGCGAACGAGGAAGGTTTCCCGGCCTAAATTCCGGTAGTAGCCCCCGTACGGTCTGGACCCTAGGCATACCATCCACCATTCTCCCGCCTGAGTCTCCACCAGATCGGCATGGCCGACGTTGACAATGTCCGCGCTCCTCCCCAAGTGACGGTGAGTCAGGATCGGATTCGACTTGCAGCCTTCGTAGGGACCCGTCAAGCTCAGGCTTCGAGCCACGGTTACGGAATGGGTATGGCCGGTCCCGCCCTCGGCAATGAGCAAATAATAATAGCCGTCCACCTTGTAGATATGCGGACCTTCCTGGGCATGGATAAACTTCATCGCGCCGTCCCAGAGGCTGAAGCGCTCGCCGATAAGCGCTCCCTTGCCGAGGTCGATCTCCTGAAGCCAGATTTCCATATGCTTCGGGTATTGCTGGCCGCCGGGAGGCACCCGGTTCGCCATGACATACGCTTTGCCGTCGTCATCGAAGAAGAACGAAGAATCAATGCCGGGCGCTCCTTCCAGCCAGATCGGCTCCGACCAAGGACCTGCCGGATCCGCTGCGGTCACGTAGAAGTTGCGGCGCGCCCCCGTGACGCTCTCCACGAACGTCGTGATCATATAGAAAACGCCTTCGCGGTAACGAATCGTAGCCGCATAGATCCCCTTCGAGCTCGGCGTGCCGTCCAGGTCCAGCTGGGACGGACGGTCCAGCACATGGCCAAGCTGCCGCCAGTTCACCAGATCCTTGCTATGGAAGATCGGGACGCCGGGAAAATACTCGAAGCTGGAAGTGACCATGTAGTAATCATCCTCTACCCGGCAGATCGACGGATCGGGATAACAGCCGCTTAATATCGGATTCCGGAATGTTTTTTGCATATCCACCGACTCATGACTCCCTTCTTAACCTTTAATGCTTCCCAGCAGCGCGCCTTTGGCAAAGTGCTTCTGCAGGAACGGATACACGATAAGAATAGGAAGGGTAGCGACCACGATAACCGCCATCTTCACGCTTTGCGCCGGAGGCAGAACATCCTCGCCCCAGCCTGAAGTATCGGCTGTCAGGGCGCTTGCCAGAATGACAATTTGCCGCAGTATGACCTGAACCGGCCATTTGCCGGCATCGTTAATGTACATAACCGCCTGGAAATACGTATTCCAATAGCTGACGGCGTAAAACAAGGAAATCGTCGCGGTTGCCGGCATCGACAGCGGAATAACGATGCGGAACAGAATGCCCCAGCTGCCCGCTCCGTCGATTTTGGCCGATTCCTCGAGCCCTTCCGGCAAGTTCTGAAAGAAGTTGCGCATGATGATTAAGTTAAAGGCGCTCATGGCGGAAGGAATAATCAAAGCGCCGTAGCTGTCGATGAGTCCCAAGCTTTTGACGACCAGGAATGAAGGGATCAACCCGCCGTTGAACAGCATCGTAAAAACGATTAGAAACATGATCGCGCTGCGTCCGCGCAAATCTCTTTTGGACAACCCATACGCCATCAGTACGGTTAACAGCATGCTGAACACAGTGCCGGCAACGGTAACGAAAATCGAAACGCCCATGGACTTCATGACCGTATTCGTCGTGAAAATGTAGCGGTACGCGTCAAGCGTAAACTCGGTCGGAAATAGGACCAACTGCTTTCTAGCCAGCTCTCCGACGGTGGTGAAAGAGCCGGCCAGCACGTGAATAAACGGAAGCACGGTGACGATCCCTACGATAGCCAGCAAAAAGATATTGACTCCATCGAAAAGCCGGCTTCCCCATGATTTGTCTTGAACCATACCATCGCCCCCTCCTTTGCTGATAATTAATAAATGCCTTCTTCGCCGAATTTCTTCGACAGCCAGTTCGCCCCGATCACCAAAGCGAGCCCGACAAACGATTTAAAAAATCCTACCGCGGCGCTATAACTGAATTGACCTTGCTGCAAGCCGGCTAAATATACGTAAGTATCGAACACTTCGCCGACCTCGCGATTCATGGCGTTCAGCAGCAGGAAAATATGTTCGAACCCGACTTCCAGAACGTCCCCGATTTTGAGTAACAGAAGGACGATGATAACGCTTCTAATGGAAGGGAGGGTAATATGCCAAATTTGCCGAAACCGTCCCGCGCCGTCGATTCGAGACGCTTCATACAGCTGTGGATCGATGGAAGCCATCGCCGCCAGATAGATGATCGTTCCCCAGCCCGCTTCGCGCCATATAATTTGTAGGATGTACATCGGGCGGAACCAGTCCGGATTCATTAGGAAGTTTACCTTCTCGAAGCCCGCGGCAACCAGCAATTCGTTAATCAATCCGCGGTCCATGGACAGCATCACGAAGGATATCGAAACGATAATGACCCACGACATGAAATGGGGGATGTAAACCATCGTTTGGATAATGCGCTTGAATACTTGCTGCCTGACCTCATTCAGCATAAGCGCAAGCACAATGGGCACCGGGAAAAAGATCACAAGGTTCAATACAAACAAAACCAGCGTATTCGTCAAAATATTCAAAAACATCGGTTCGGAAAATAATCGTTCGAAATGAGCGAACCCTACCCAATCGCTGCCGAAAATTCCTTGATAGGGCTTGTAATCTTGAAAGGCGATGACCAAACCGAACATGGGTAAGTACTTAAAGATCAAAAAATATAAAAGACCGGGCAAAATCATAAAATATAAGGCGCCATTTTTCATGAGGCTCTTAGCCAGGCCTTCTTTGCGCGATAAACGGGGCAGAGCTTTGACTTGCGCGCTCGTATGGTTCATTGCTCGGACCTACTCCCTTCCTTCTCCTGCTCCATGAGGAACGACGGAGCTGCATGGCCGCAGCCCCGCCGGACTCATCTTAAGCCATCCTACTTGGAGGCCTCATAGGCTGCAGTATACTCATCGATGATTTTTTGCCCTCCATCGGCAAGCCATTTGTCCACGACCTTCTGGAACCCGGCTTCGTCGATGTCTCCAAGAATGAACTTGTAAGTCGCATCGTTGATGGCTTGCTGCAGACGCTCGCCCATCTCGTCGAAGGTTTTGGATTCCAGCGGAGCGGCCGGATTATCGATGAGGAACTCATTGTTGTCCAGCACCAGATCTTCCGCCTTCTGTTTGATCGGATCTTCCCATTTCGCGCGGAGACGGTCCGGAATCGACATTTCGCCGCCGATCGCGATGACCGAATACGGCTTCACCTCGCGATCCAGCATGGCCGTATCTTCGGCCGGCTTCGCAAGTCCGTCCTCCACCGAATAATGTTCGCCTTCGATTCCCCACAGCGCCAAATTGGCGACCTCCGGAGACATCAGCTGGTTATAGAACGACAGCACTTCTTTTAGCTGCTCCTCGGATTTAATGGACGATTTCGGGAAGAGAAGAACTTCGCCTCCGCCTTGCACCGCCATCCACACGCCGAGCCCGTGAGGCCCTTCGATACGGTTGTGAACGTCCAACACGCCATTTGGATTGATTTTGGTCAGCTCCGTCTGAAGTCCCCATGCATCCGGCATCGAGCCGATATAAGCTCCTGCCGTGCCGTTAAATAACAGGGCGCGTTGATCCTCTTTGCTTGTTACAGGGAAATCCTGGTTGATCAACCCTTCTTGATGAAGCTTGTGGAAAAATTTCATCGTATCCATATATTCCGTGAACATGAATTCCGGGAGAAGCTTGCCGTCCTTCTCGCCCCAGTAGTTCGGCGTGCCGTGCCAGGATGCCACGGTTTTGAACGCGCCGTATACCATATCGCTGCGATCGGTCAGTCCGATCGTATCGTTTTTGCCGTTCTGATCCGGATCGTTATTCTTGAATTGATTCAACATGTTATAAAGCTCGTCCAGATTCGTCGGCGCGGCTAATCCCAGCTGATCCGCCCAATCCTTCCGGAATATTAACCCTTGGCGCGACAACGGCCGCTCCGAATAGAGGGAGTATAGCTTACCGTCCACTTCCATGTTCCGAAGGACGGAAGGATTCAGGTTTTTGAAATTTTCGAACTCGTCCATATAAGGACCGATCTCCCAGAACTGACCGTCGACGATAGCCTCGCGGAATTTGTTAATGTCGCCTGAGAAGGCCATCGGCAAGGCGCCCGTAGCGAAAGCGGCATTGATCTTATCCTCGTAGATCGTGTTCGGCACCCATTGGATGTCGAGCTCCGTGTTCGTTTTTTCTTCGAGCAGCTTTTCTAATTTGTCCGATGGCACTTCCGCGACATGGAGCTTTGCTATCATGGATATTTTGGTTGGGTCCTTCGGCGCGGACGTTTCCTCGGTTGCTCCTTGATTTGTGTTGCCCGAACTTGCGGACGGCGCCGGATCATTGCTTCCCGCGCAGCCGGCCATTAGCGCCATCGCTAATCCGACGGGCACTATTGTCGCTAGCTTTCTCCCTTTCATTTCATGACCTCCGTTTTTTAAATGGATTGGGTTGTGACAGTTCCCATTCTAGGATTGGAGCATGATTACGTAAATGCTCCGTTCATTTGCATAACGAAACCACCGCCGCAAACGGCTTTTGCCGCCCGCGTCTATAAATTGATTATCGGCCTTGAGATAGATCATACCGGCAATGAGCCTTATAATAGGGCTTGTCCCGCGTTCGGCAAATAAGATGATTATTGACTCGAAATTGATTATTGTCGCAAGTCTTCATAGAACGCTACAATTATAATGTAAGCACTTTCCGAAATAGAAAGGCGGTTCTAATGAATAGACACAGCATATATACGAAGATGATCATATTCGGATGTGCCGTGAGCATCATTCCCTTAATGATGCTTGGCTACTTCTCCTATCAGAAATCATCGGAATCCATTCAAAGCCATGTGAATGAAAGCCGCCTTGATTCTTTGAATCAGCTGAGGGCCAATATGGAGCAGCTGCTGCGTTCTCTTGACTATACCATGAGTTACCTCATTAATACGTCTCTTGTGCAAGAATCCATCTATCAGGACCTGAACTACAGAAAATTCGACCGTTTTAATAACCTGACCCGAGAATTGGCTTTGCTTAAGTCGCCGATCACCAAAGTAGACGACGTGATATTGGCTAGTTATGTATCCGATTGGATGATTAATAATCAAGGCTTATCTACCTTCGAGTCGTTCGAGAAAAAAGATCTGTTGGTGGAATTCATGAATAAGGAAGCCGTTACTTCCTGGACCATCGTCGAGACGGATAAAATCAGCTCGACCTATGATTCCAGCTTTAACTGTCAATATTCCATCGTGCTCGCCAAAAAAACGCCATACTTATCCGCGGAGAAGCGCGGGATCGCCGCTGCAACGATTCCAACGTGCAACTTGGCCGACATGATTAATGAGCCTTCCGCCAGTGAAATTATGGTGCTCGATTCTTCAAATCGCGTACTTATTCATCCGCAGCATGACAGAATCGGAGCCCAGCTGGACGAACTAGGCTATCTAGAAGCCTCCGAGCTTTCTCGGCTGGAAGGCGATTCCGGCCAATTCTTGTCGCAGAATCATAATCAGACGGTTTCCTATGTCAAGTCGCCGTTTAACCAGTGGACGTTTATTTCTTTTACCGAGCTGTCGGAGCTTACCCAGGAATCCCGCGATATCGGATGGTTCACCCTCTATGTATGCTTGGCCATCGTCTTAGTGTCGGTTGGCATGGTATGGATTGGCAGCCGCAACGTCTATTCGCCGATTCGGCGTCTGTTTCAAGATGTGGTGCAACGCGTGCCGGAAGGCAAACAAGGAAACCGGAACGAAATCCAGCTCATGAGCGATCAGTTCCGGGACATGTTTACATCTATCTCTACGTTGACCACGGAGCTAGGAAGACATCGCGAGCAGGCCATGAGCCTTTTTCTCAACAAGCTATATTTAGGCACGAACCGCGTCTCCGAGACCGAAGACAAGCTTCGGCTATTCGGCCTGCAGGATCGGCTGCTGCCCTGGAATCATATGATTATTCTTACCCTTCAGATTGATCTGCTGGAGGATACCCGTTACGAGCAGACAGACCTAGATCTGCTGCTGTTCGCCATCAATAACATTATTGAAGAAATGGTCCCGCAAGAGGAACGGATGCCTACGATAATCATTGAACAAACCCATGTCATCCTGATAGGCAGCGATCAAACGGATTTGGTCGCCTTTAACGATTACATCTATAATTTGACGGAGAGGATGCAAAGCAATATCCGGAGCTACCTGGATCTGGACGTAAGCATCGGCATCAGCCTGCCCTTCAACAAACTTCTTAATGCCTCCCGCGCTTACCGGGAAGGCGTGGAAGCGCTGAAGCATCGCATGAAGCTGGGGAAAGGCGTCATCATCCCATATTTCAGCATCAACTCGGGCAATCACAGCAACGTGTATTTCTATCCCAAACAATTCGAGAACGAGCTTATCGACTCCATTCGCATCGCGGATGAACAGCGGGCTCTTGAAGCGCTGCGTCAATGGCTGGCGGAAGTCTTCCAGAAGGAACGGGAGCCTCATGAATATCAAATCTCGTTAATTTGTCTTCTCAACGAGCTCATGATCCTCATGCAGGAAACGGGCATCCCCCGTAAGCAACTGGCTGCCGAAGAACAGTCGCTTTACGAGCAGCTCTTGCAAATGTATATCAGCTCGGAGATCGAAGCCTGGTTCCGGAAGAAGGTGATCGCTCCGATCCTTGAGGTATACCGCGACCGGCAGAAGTCGACCTACCATAATATGAGCGAGCAAATTATCCATATGATCGAGAACGAGTACGACAGAGACCTTACCCTGGACGAATGCGCGTCTAGACTGCATTATAATCTGTTCTATGTGAGCAATATTTTCAAGAAGGAGACCGGCGTATCGTTCAGCGAATATTTGGCAATGTTCCGATTGAACAAGGCGAAGAAAATGCTGATCGAGACGGATCTTCCGGTCAAAGACATTGCCGAGCGGCTGACCTACAACAACCCGCAGAACTTCATCCGGTACTTCCGCAAGCTGGAAGGGATTACGCCCGGCCAGTATCGCAAAAATCATCAGAGCAGAATGGAATAACGCCTACATTTTGATTCAAAGGAAGAAGGCTTAACATGTTCAAATCCTTAAGCCACGGCATATACGGCTATCGCTTCTCAGAGGGGGACATGGACTCGGTGTTCCAGCTGTATTGCGCAGGTTATTATAATGAGACCGACCGGGATTACAGCTGGCATGGAAGGCAGCGCCAGGACGGTCCCCTGTACTTGTTCCAATATACGATCTCGGGCTTCGGCGCCGTCGTTATTGACGGGGTGACGCATAACGTTCCTCCGAACCACGCGTTTATGGTAGAGATTCCCGGCGATCATCATTATTACTTGCCTCCGCAGAGCGAGCATTGGGAGTTCATATTCATCCTGGTCCGTCCCTATCATCTAAAGGCCTTGTGGGAGGAAACGGTTCGGCGGATCGGTCCCGTGTCCGCCATCCCGCTGGACAGCCCGCCGATTCATGCCATTTATAATCTATACCGCGAGGCCAGCACGAATCGCATCGACGACTTGTATCGAGCTTCCGCGCTCGTGTATTCCTTCATGATGGAGCTGCACCGGTTCAGCCGGCTCCCCTCCTCTTCGCAAGAAGAATGGCCGTCGGCTATCCGCGATTCGATTCTATATATGAACAGTCACTTTCATCAACCTATAGGGCTGGAGCAGATCGCGGAGCAAGCCGCGCTTTCCAAATATCATTTCAACCGCCTCTTCACCCGGACAACGGGCCAGACGCCCATCCAGCATCTGACCCAGATTCGACTCGAGAAGGCCGTGGAGCTGATCCGGAGCACGTCGTTGTCGCTCGAGGAGATCGCCGGACAAGTCGGCTATGCGAGCGGCAGTTACTTCACGAAGGTGTTCAAGCAGCATATCGGGTGCAGTCCCAGCGATTACCGGCATGGCAACGCCGTGGTCCCCGTCAACCGAATGACGCTGAGATAGGAGAGCAATATTGTACAAGAGAAAGCAAAAACTTCGCGTAGATCCCCCTATTTATTTGCTCTATACTTGGGATAAGAAGAGCAAAATAATAGTAGGGAGTGTCATGCCATGAACCATCATCAATGGGCGCTAACGCCTCCAATGGGCTGGAACAGCTGGGATTGCTACGGAGCCGCCGTTCGCGAAGAAGAGATCAGAGGAAACGCCGAATACATGGCCGAGCATCTGCTGAAGTTCGGCTGGGATTATGTCGTGGTCGATATTCAATGGTCCGAGCCGGGGGCGGTATCCTCGCATTATAGACCGTTCGTCCCGCTGGAGATGGATGAGTATTCCCGGTTAATTCCCGACGCGAACCGCTTTCCGTCTTCGGCCGGCGGTCAGGGCTTCCGTCCTCTATCCGAATACGTCCATAGTCTGGGGCTGAAATTCGGCATCCACATTATGCGCGGCATACCGCGTCAGGCGGTTCATGCGGGCACGGCGATCAAAGGAACGACGGCCACGGCGAGGGATATCGCGCATACGAATTCCATCTGCCCTTGGAACACCGACATGTACGGCATCGATCCGCGCAAGGAAGGCGCCCAGGCCTATTACGACTCCTTGTTCGAGCTGTACGCCGAATGGGGCGTCGACTTCGTCAAGGTAGATGATATCGCGGCTTCGCGCCTGTACGGCATCCATGCGGAGGAGATTCGGATGATCCGTCGCGCGATCGACAAATGCGGCCGCGACATGGTGCTCAGCTTGTCTCCAGGCCCCGCTCCGCTCGACCATGCCGAGCTGCTGAAGGATAACGCGAATATGTGGCGGATGACGGACGACTTCTGGGATATATGGAGACTTCTCTACGAGATGTTCGAGCGCGCGGAGAAGTGGGCTCCGCATGTCGGTCCCGGACAATGGCCGGATTGCGATATGCTACCGCTGGGCCATCTCGGCATCCGCTCGGTAGACGGCGGCGGAGCGGATCGCTGGACCCGCTTCACGAAGGACGAGCAGGTCACGATGATGACGCTGTGGAGCATCTTCCGCTCGCCGCTTATGTTCGGCGGGGAGATGCGCGACAACGACGAGTGGACGCTGTCTCTTCTGACCAATGAAGAGATTCTGAAAGCGCATCGGGACGGCCGCAACGCCCGCATGGTGTATCGCGAGGAGGACCGTACGGCTTGGACCTCGGAGGACGAGAACGGCCAGATCTACGTCGCGCTGTTCAATCTGCGCGAGGAAGAGACCGAAGTGTCGGTCACTTTGAGCCAGCTAGATTTGACAGGCGCTTATGCGATCCGCGACCTGTGGGCGAAACGCGACATCGGAAGCGCCTCCGATCAGGTGTCGGCGGTATTGCCGCCTCACGCGTCGGCGTTTTATGCTTTGACTAAAGCTTAATGCTTGTCGCCTCCATCACAAACGGAAGGCATCTTGGACCCCCAGGTCCAAGATGCCTTTTTTGTCCGTTTACATCAAATCCAATGCCGCCATAAGATTAAGGATGGCTTGCGCCGTCTCCGCGCGCTCCGCATCGGATTGCGGAGCGAAGGTGTCCGCAGTTTGCCCTTGCATCAAGCCCAGCTCGATAGCCTTGCTCACATCCGCGCGAGCCCAGTCCGACACTTGAGCTCCATCCTGGTAGCTTGCCAAATTGCCAGCTTCAGCTGCCGCTTCGGACGGATGGACATAATCGTATGCCCGAACAAGCAGCGCGGCCATTTGCTCGCGGGTAATCCGCTCCTCAGGCGCAAACTCCTGCTCGGTTACGCCGTTTACGATTCCGGCCTCATAGGCTGCCCCGACAGCCGCCTCATACCAAGCGCCAGCTTCAATATCCGCGAATGGAAGCTCGAAGCCGCTTGCCTCGAGTCCTAACGCATGAACCAGCATTTTTACGAACTCAGCGCGGGTCGTCAGGCCTTCGGGCTCGAATTCGGTATCTGTCATTCCGGTCACGATATGCTTCGCGGCGAGAACCTTCAGAGTTTCATAGGCCCAATGGGTGGAGGGAACATCCGCAAAGCGCTTATCGAATTCCATCACCGCATATTGGCTGAAGTGAGGGGCCCAGGCAGTAATGGTGCCATTGTCGGCATCAACTTTACCGCCAACGTACTGCCATTCCTCAGCGTCCTCCTCATACACGTAAATACCGAGAAGCGCTTGGTCCAGCCCTTGGTTTAGGGCAGGCAATACGATCTGGACAGGCTCCGAAAATTCGGAGAGCGACCATTCTTTGCCGTCTTGATCCTTCACGAGCAGCTCAAGCTGATAGAAGGCGGAGCCTGCTTTCAGATTAGGTTGAATCGTTCCCTCTTCCTCCGCGTCTTCCTTCTCCATGCGTACGATCAAATCGGCATCCGTGCCATTCTTCAGCAGTTCGATCAGCTGCCCAAGCACGGAGGACGGGATCTTCATCGAGACGTCGGAGGAATGGACCTCCAAAGCGCGGTCGCCGAGCCCCTTCACCTTGCCGATCGGGAAGACGGCTTCCGTATCCCCTTCTTCCAGACTCGCAACGGCAGAAGCCTCTTGAAGCTCCCATGCCGTTCCCGGATCTGCGGGAGCCGGTATATAGCTGCTTCCGCCGCCGTCGGAGCTTGCGCCGCTTTGCCCGCTAATGGCGATCGTCGCGCTTCCTGTCGCTCCCGAGCCGTCCTTAGCCGTCGCGACCACTTTGACCGTACCATTCTTGGCAGCGGTTAACACTCCGCCTTCAGAGATGACGGCTTTATCGGTTGAAGCTCCGTCTGCCTCGTATACCGCCCAAGCTACGGCCTTGTTGACCGCATTCACCGGACCTACCTCGGCATTCATCTGCAGCGTGCCGCTTTTGGTCGTAATGGCGGATGCCCCTTCGGCGCCGCTGACGGCAATATCCGTTACCAGGATCGGATTTTGCGCGTACATCAGTCGGCCGTATTCATCCTTCAGCTCAAGGTTCCGAATCTCCGCGGTTACTCCCGTAAGAGCGAATCCAAGCTGTACTTCCTCGTCCAGGTAATCAAGGGAAGAGAGCACGGCTTCCGTCGCTTTGAACACCTTGGTCGCGTCGAGCGGATCCCCATTCTCGTCAACCCCTGTATAATGAACCGCATAGCCGTCTGCGGATTTCACAAAGGTGACATGATACGTCTCACCCAGCTTGTAGGAAGGCTTCGTGTTGGCGCTGCCGTTATTCGTCTGGCTGCTGCCGTTGCCCGCCGCGAGGTTTTCCTTGCCCAGCTTGCTCCATATTCCGGTCAAGGACTGGCTGCTGCCATTCCTGAATCCAAGGGAAGCAAACAGCTCCTCGTTATCTCCGATGTTGAACGCCCCGACATAAAGCCCCATGTCATTGCTGGCCGATGTCGTGGAAGTGATCGTCACGTCCATCTCCATCGTGACATTCGCATTGCTTTCAGGAAACACCAGATAGCTCACATTCGAAGCCAGGTCTGCCGTGGACTTCGTCATTTTGCCTTCGGCTGCCGCTTGCTCCAGAACCATCTTGGCGCCGTCCGTCGTTACGGTAAGGAATTCGGCCTGATCGATTTCGGTCAAGCCATCCACTGGCACCAATGGTCCCATTTCATCGTCTTCGCCAATCGGCTTGAAGCTGTCCTTCAAGCTTATATTAGAATATTTCGCGTAGTTTAGCTGCTTGAGCGCATTCGCCACGTCATTGCTGTCTACCGCGAAACCAACGAATACGGAACCGTCCATCGCTATCGTTCTCTCGCCGATCGGGGTCCATTCTTCGCCGTCCAAGGAACCGTAGGCATAGAACGTATCGCCTTTGCGGCCTAGCTTAAGCCAATACCCTTGCTCCACGCCGTTAATCTTGAACGGAATGTCCGGCAGAAGCTGGAAGCCCGCTTCCTCGGCTCTAGAAGCGCTGTCCAGCGTTTCCGTTAATTCGTCGAAGGCTTCGCCTTCCGCATCTCTGCCCGCCAAATAAACCGACCAGCAGTAGGCATTGGAAATCTTCACCCAGGATAAGCCTAGCGCCGCGGCCGCGCTGTCTTCGGTCAAGCCGTCGCGAACCATGAGTCCTGTGAAGGCATGGTTGTCGACGGCTCCGATCTCTTCCAGCTTCACCGTAAACTCCATATCCCCCGTCATTTCCTGGTATACATAATGGAAATCATCCACGGCAGAATCCGCTTCCTCGGATTGCGCGGTTACGCCTTCGCTCACGCCAAGCTTGCCGCTTCCCTTTACCGTTATGACGCCATCCGTCATGCTTCCCGTACCGGGAACGTCCGGCGTGCCGATATCCGCGGATATCCAGTCTTCGCCTAATGTGCCGCTATCCGTGTTCACATGGACGTGAGCAGCCGTTGTCTGGGTCGCGTTTCCTTCGGAGTCGGTAACCCTGGCGGAAATGTAGTAGGAACCATCCGCCAGTCCTTCGATCGCGTACACGTATTTGTCGCCGTCTAGTACGGCGTCGCCAAGATACTGGGATCCATTGTACACGGCAACCTTCGCGATATCGTGACCGAATGCGGAGGAGGCGTTCACCTCGACTTGGGCCGCATCGCCTAACGCGATTTGAGCGTTGTTCACCGGTGCCGCCAACTGCGCATCCGGGTTTTCGGCCGCATGATCCATATCGACGAGACCATTGATATAAAGCTCCAGCCAAGTGTAGCCGCTGTCGGTAATCGTTTGATAAGCATCCTCGTCATTCAGGATTCCTTGATCCGCTTCCCATGCGTCGGCCATTCCGTTCGCGTTCGTATCGAAGTCGGCAGGCCGCTGCTCCTCAATGACGCCAAACTCGCTGATATAGCCGCCTACCTCGTTCTCGGTATTGATATATCGGCCGAGGCCTTGCTCTACCTCCGCTACGATTCTTGCATCAATCGCGTCACGGCGCGGATATGTCGCGCCCGCTTGCGCCAAAATGTCGCTCAGCAATTGGTCATTCGCTGCGACAACGCCATTCGTCACATAATCGTCGAAGGCTTCATTCGTTACCCCGGAGTTGACGCCCGTGCTGTCCGCGGACAGAAAAGGCTCGGTTGCGTAAGTCGTGATGCTGTCGCCGCTGCTGTCGCCGGAGTTCTTCACATGCTCGGAGGATCCGGTCAGCAAGCCTGTCGTCTCATCCATGGTCTCATTTACGATGCGGTTGCCGTTAATATAGAAGCCGCCCAGCTTGCCGGATTCCCCCGCATCGATGATCTGATTCGCTACGGCGTCTCTGGTGCCTGGTCCCGGCAGCACGATGTTGTTCATAAAGTTCGTAAAGGTAAAGCCGCCGCCATACACCCCGTTAAATCCATAGTTGTAAACAACGTTGTTGGAAAATTGCAGCACGGCCACATGCTCCGCATCGGCAGCGCCCGCATAGCCGCCTCCCAGTCTTGGGTTACGGGAAGTATGGCTGACGTACAGGTTGTGGTGGAAGGTCGTTTTGTCCCCGCCCGCAATACCGCCGTAGCCGTGCCTTCCTTTGGAGTGACCCGACAGGGTTAAGCTTTCCGAGATGATCGACCATTGGATCGTTCCGTTCTCGCCGCGGTATGCGGAGAGAGTCTCGTCCGTGTTCCAGCTGAAGGAGCAGTGATCCAGAATGAAGTAGTTGTTGTCTCTTCCCCATAGGGCATCCATGGAATCGCTGCCGCCGAACACGTTCGTCGCGCCTGGACGGAAAGCGATATACCGGATGATGATATTTTCGGAGTTGCTAATATTGGTATCCCAGCCTGCTATGGTGATCCCGTTGCCCGGCGCCGTCTGTCCGGCAATAGTGAGGTTCTTGATGTTCGCGAAGCGCAAGGAGCGCTCCAGCTCGATCGTTCCCGATACGTGGAACACGATCGTGCGTCCTTCCGCGGGAGTGGATTCAATGCCGTCTCGAAGGGTACCCTCGATTGGGGCTTCGCTTTCGCTGTAATCTTCCAATGAATCTACGATGTATACGTCGCCGCCCCGACCGCCGCTTGTATAAGCGCCGCCGCCCTCCGCCCCTGGGAACGCCAGGATGTCGGCGCCGGAGAAGCGCTCTTCCTCAGCCTGAATGGCCGTCGTACCGCCTGGAATGACCCACGCTAATGAAAGCGCTATCGAAAAACTTAAAAAAACGGCCAAAACCTTTCTGAATCTGAACCCGTTATTGTTTCTGTTCATTCGTTGTCTCCCTTCATTAATAATAGATGCGGAGAGCTCTCCTGCTCGCCTTGCCATCATTTTAAACCTTGAGCATCATCGGCACCTGCCATATCATTTATTTTTTATGCCAATTCTTGTAGTTCCCTACAATAGATTTACGATAAAATGAAAGAAGATTCGATTGCCGATATGGAGGCCTCGTCATGAAAATCCAATACCAGCACCGACTTCAGCCCTTTCATACCTTTATCTCTACAAACAATACGTATCCGCTTCATATCCATAAGCATGTAGAGATCACTTTCGTTTTGGAAGGAACCATCCATATTACGGTGAACGAGGAGGAGCATGTCCTCTCCGAAGGAGATATGGTCGTTATTTACCCGAATCAGCCTCACAGCTACAAAACGATAACAAGCAGCCGCATTCTGCTTTACTTCTTTGACGCGGCTTTTCCCGGAGACTTCACGGGGGATTTGACCCATTACGTACCCGATCGACCGATGGTACGCAGGCAGCAGCTGATGGAGCCCGTCCCCGGCATGCTTAACGATCTATATCGCTTATACACGGCGGATTGCGACCAGCGATTGCTGAAAGCATACATATCAGTCGTATTGGGGCATGTGCTGCCCTTGTTGTCCTTGAAGAAGCTCGAATATACCCGGGATTTGGACAGCATACAGAGGATTCTCGCCTACGTCGACCTGCATTTCCTGGAGCCTATTACGCTGGATCTGCTTGCCAAGGAGCTTGGGCTCAGCAAGTTTCATATATCCCGAATCTTCTCGGACCAGCTCCACACCTCGTTTCCCGATTACGTGAATAACCGCAGGATCGCTCTTGCGCAAATGCTGCTGTTGTCTACGACAAATCCGGTGACGGAGATCGCCTTCGAGTCGGGCTTTAACAGCCTTCGTTCGTTTTACCGCTCGTTCAAGAAGGAATACGGGATTTCACCTAATGAATACCGGAGGAACGTGCAGTAGTCTAGGGCGAATCCGCAAAGCCTTTTTGGTGGACTGAGGCGAGATGCGCGGGTGTAAATAATGATGCAAATTGCCTTTATATAAGGCAAAAATCAGGCTGTTGGGAAACCCCCGATTTTTATGAAGCGTGGTTCCGTAATGAACAAATCACTGGAGGAAAAACCGGTGGTTCCACTCACCCCGCTTGCCTAGCGAGGTGCATGGCTATTTTCTTTATGTT
>NZ_JANIPJ010000021.1 GCF_024623455.1 Paenibacillus soyae
CTTTACTGGTAGTTAGATTACAAGCGAGAAAAGTCTGTCAAAAAACTTTTTGACAGACCCTTATTCAAGTGCGTCAAAAACGTAGGAGC
The DNA here is from genome assembly GCF_024623455.1 of Paenibacillus soyae. Classification (GTDB taxonomy): domain Bacteria; phylum Bacillota; class Bacilli; order Paenibacillales; family Paenibacillaceae; genus Pristimantibacillus; species Pristimantibacillus soyae. Next base: position 90 of record NZ_JANIPJ010000021.1, read on the forward strand.
GACACAGACGCTTGACAGGTTTCGTTCATATCAAGGGCCGTGAGTTCCGTAAGCCGTGTAAAACATCGGCAGAGTCATCCGCTATCGGGAGAGGTTATCGCCACGAGTTGACGGCGGCCTTATAATTTGCATGAAAGACGGAAATAAGCTATACTGCTTGGTAGTTGTAATTGATTAGTCACTAACTAGAGGGAGTGTTGGGGTATATGGCAAAGGATGAAAAAAGCAGCGTGAATCGAAAAGCCGAAATCATCTCGGCAGCGATTGAGGTATTTGCGGAAACGGGTTATTACCGCGCGACGACGGCACAGGTTGCGGAAAGGGCGAAAATTTCTCAACCCTATGTGTTTCGTTTTTTTGCAACGAAGGAGGCGCTGCTGCTCAGCGCATTAGAGATTTCATGGGAAAGGATCCAACAATCCTTTCGAATGGTCGTGGAAAGCGCAGCAACCCCTGAGCAACTAGAAAGCGATTTGATTGAGGCATATAAGGAAATCTTAGTCTCCCATATGAATGAGACATATTTGCAAATGCAAGCGCAGACGATGCGTGAGGAGCCGATTCGGGAAGCGATGCGTAATGGCTTTCGGGAAGTGCGTCAAATCGTGTTGAGTGCTTTTCGCGAGAAGGGCCTGCAAAATCCAGAGGATCGGACTTTCATGTTCCTTGCCAGGGGGATGTTGTGCAATATTTCATGGGCGCTTGATATGCCGGAGCTCATCGAACGGGAACCTTAATATGGCGAAAGCCATAATTTGAAAAACAGTTATTGACCAATCACTAACACCGTGCTATATTGTGTTTAACAGTGAGTAATTAATCAATCACTAACCAAAAAACTAATCGGGAGATGAAGAATGATGAACAAAGCAATTGTTATTGGAGCTACAGGCGGCACAGGCGCGGTTATCGTATCTGAACTTGTAAAACGGGGAGTGCCGACGATTGCCTTCGGACGGTCTCGCCAAAAGCTAGAGGAACTTGCCAGCCAGTTAGGAAACCCTTCTTACCTGTTGCTTGCAATCGGGGATGCATTCCGGACGGATGATATTACGGCCGCGGCAGAAGATGCGGATGTACTATTCCATTGCGCGAACGTCCCTTACAACGAGATGGCGACCAAGTTGATTCCTCTCGGGGAATCCATAATGGAAGCAGCCGACCGACTGAGCTTGAAGGTAGTCGTCATTGATGGAATCTACCCCTATGGACGAAGACAAATGGAACGCGTGACCGAGGATCATCCTAAGCAGCCTCATACGAAGAAGGGAAAAGTGCGGCTTGCCTTTGAGCAGATGATCTTTAGCAGCAGATGGAGCAAGGCACGCCCAATGATTGTACGCCTTCCGGATTATTATGGGCCAACCGCCAATCAAGCTTCGTATTTAGGCGGAACGCTCGAAGCAATCGCAGCTGGGAAAATGGCGTTTTTCGTAGGGAATATGAAAACGCCGCGTGAATACGTGTATCTGCCTGACGCGGCAATCATGATTGCGGAGCTTGCGGGACGCGAGCAGGCTTATGGGCAGAACTGGAATATTCCTGGTTCGGACATTATCTCCGGCCGCGAGATTGTCCGTATTGCCCAACAGGCAAGCGGCATGAATAAGCCCGTCATTGCCCTCGGGAAGGTTGGACTATCGCTACTGGGATTATTCGTTCCCGTCATGAAAGAGGTTGTGGAAATGCTGTACTTAACGGAAGAACCGCTGCGCTTAAGCGGGGAGAAGTACCGGCGCCATATCGGGGCTATTCCGGCTACCAGACCTGAGGTTGGCATTGCGGCGACCATTCGAGAATTGCAGAAAAAGAAGTGATATTTTAATGTCTAGTAATTGATTGATCACTCAAAAAATAGTAGATGAGGAGTAACATTATCATGACAGTAATGGCTCAATCGTTAAAGGAATTACCAGGGGCAATGTCCTATCGATGGTGGGCATTGATCGCACTCGCATTGGCCCAATTCTTGGTCGTGCTAGACGCTTCCATCGTGAATATTGCGCTTCCCGCGATAGGCTCCGAACTCCACTTGGGAACCAATATGCTCGGCTGGGTTATTACGGCTTATGTGTTGCCGTTTGGCGGACTGCTTCTACTAGGCGGCAGGCTGTCTGACCGGTTTGGGCATCGGAGATTGTTTATTGCCGGCGTTGGCGGCTTCACCGTCGCTTCGGCGGCCGCGGGAGTGTCTATATCTGGGGAGTGGTTGTTAGTCGCCAGAGCGGTTCAAGGCACCTCGGCCGCCCTCCTGGCACCGGCCGCACTCGCTCTCCTAACCAAACTGTTTGCAGATCCGAAGGACCGGGCGAAAGCATTGGGCATCTGGGGGGCAGTCGCGGGTATCGGAAGCGCGGCGGGTGTTTTATTGGGCGGAGTTCTAACCTCCTCCTTAGGCTGGTCATCGGTATTTTTCGTGAACGTTCCCGTCGGTGTTCTGATCATGGCGGCAGTGCCTTTCTTAATCTCTAAAGATGCTCCTAGCGAGCGCACTGGCTTGGATATGACGGGTGCGGCAGCTGTGACCGCTGCCATAACGGCACTGGTCGCCGCACTCGCCGGAACGGAACGCGTCGGTTGGTCATCGCCTCAGACGCTGATATTAGCGGGCGCGGCTGTTATTCTGCTCTCTTTGTTCATCTTCTTGGAGAAACGGGTGGCAAATCCCCTCATGCCGCTGTCCATCTTCCGCAATCGATGGGTGACTGGCGGCAATCTGGCGATGTTCCTCATAGGGGGCGCGACTACGGCATTATTCTTTGCACTCTCCGTTTATATGCAACAGGTGCTGCGCTATGACGCGATGAAAGCAGGCCTTACTCAGCTTCCCATGGCAGGTGCTTTGGTTGCGATCGCGGGCGTTGTCCCTGCCATAGTCAAAGCATTCGGGACACGCCGCCCGCTGGCTGCCTCTCTAATTTTGCTGGCGGCAGGCCTCATATGGCTTTCTTTTGCGCCAATCAATGCTGCATTCACTATTCACTTGCTTGGTCCTTCCTTGCTGATTGGAGTCGGATTGGGCGGCGCATTCGTTTCCGGGACGGAGGCTGCGGTACACGGAGTGGACGATGACGAAGCAGGGCTTGCAAGCGGCTTAGTGAATACGAGCCAACAAATCGGCGGAGCAATTGGCATCGCGGTTTTAACAGCTTTATCCTCAGCCAGGACGGAAAGCCTGCTTGAGCAGGGCGTTTCGCAACCGCAAGCGTTGACGAGCGGCTTCGCTTGGGTGTTCCTGGGTGCTGCCGCATTGGCGATCCTGGGTGCAAGCGTTGTTCTTACCGTCATTCCGGCCCTAAAGAAGCAGTAATTTGAACCATAATGCTTTATCGCCTAATTACCCATAGTTTTAAGTAATGGATTGATCAATAAACACAAGGAGTCGGATTATGCGACAATGGACATGGAAAGGTAAAACCGGAATCGCCGGCCTAGCAGTGGTCATTCTGTTGGGGAGCGTCATTCTCACGTATTTTTGGCAAATGCGATTGCAAAAACCGTTTGAAGTCAATATGGCTGCTATGCATCATATGGGCGGCATGAACGGGCATGATCATGGAACCATGCATGATGCAGCTGCCACAGGGTGCGAAGCGATTACCGAGAAAGCTGGAAATGAGCCTGTACGTGAATATTATCTTACAGCCGCACAACACGAGAATAAATTAGATAATGGGCAAACCGAGCTGGTATGGACCTTCAATGGCCTTACGCCCGGTCCGGAAATACGAGTGACAGAGGGAGAAAGACTTCGTATCGTGCTGAAGAATACAGACATAAAGGAGGGCGTCACTATCCACTGGCATGGGATCATCCTCCCCTGTTCGCAGGATGGCGTAGCCGGAGTAACGCAAGAAGCGGTTAAGCCCGGGGAGCAGTTTACGTATGAATTCATTGCCGACCATCCGGGTACCTACTGGTATCATTCCCATCAAGCCAGCTCGGTACAGGTCGAGAAGGGCTTGCTCGGAAAGCTCATAGTCGAGCCTCTGAAGAAACGCTCTGAGTACGAACAAGAGGAGACTCTTCTTATCCAGCAATTGAACGGAACATGGCTCATGAACGGTTCAACCAAAGGCGTAACTATCCAGGCAAGCCCCGGAAGCACGGTTCGGCTACGAATGGTCAATGCAGCGAACGAAACGGAAACAATAAGCGTGAACGGGGCAGCTTACCGTATTATCGCCATGGATGGCCATGACCTTCGCGAGCCGGGGGTACTGGAAAATGTTCAATTCCAAATAGCGGCGGGGCAACGCTACGATCTGCTGTTGCAGATGCCACAAGAAGGCAAGGTGATCGTCGCTAACGATTCCGGTTTGAGGGCGGTACTGGGAGCAGGGAGCGATCCTAAGTCTCGTTCCGATTACTCGCTGTTCGACTGGACGAATTACGGAGCACCGGATCCGCTTGCCCCTGTCGGGAACCTGATCATCGATAAGAGCTTTACACTCGAGCTTGGTCAAACGCTGTTCGTCAAATCGATTAACGGCAAGAGCTTTCATGAAATCCCCCCGATCGTCGTGAAAGAAGGTGAGCGGGTGAAGCTTACGATTATCAACAATGGGGGAGGCGATCATCCTTTTCATCTGCATGGGCACGTCTTTCAGGTTTTAAGCCGAAATGGCCGCCCGCTGACCGGTAGCCCTATTATTCTAGATACCCTGGCAACGCAAGAAGGCGAATTCTATGAGGTATATGTGAAGGCGGATAACCCGGGCTTGTGGATGATGCATTGCCATAATCTAAGACATTCCTCCATGGGGATGAGCATGATGTTCAATTATGAAGGTATCTCAACACTGTACCGAGTCGGGACCAGATCAGGGAATTTACCGGATTTATAAGGTGAAGCATCCACCAAGCGTCGTATCCCGCCTCAAATGCTGCAGGGGTTGCTTTAGAGGGTGAAATAAAGGGGATGACTGGGAATGCAATGAAGAATGGCTTGGAGCAAGAATAAAACAGTGGCAGTCTAGGACTTTAATTTCCAGGTCCATGACTGCCACTGTCTTTTCGTTTGGTATAATCCAATCTTATAATTTCTTTCGAACAGAAGAATAGGTTACACTTCACGCTTCATCTTGAGAAACGCCTCCACCAGCTCGTCCGCCGGCAGCGGCTTGCTGAAGTAATAGCCCTGAATCTCCTTGCAGTCGTTCGCCATCAGCACGTCGAGCTGCTCCTTCGTCTCGATGCCTTCCGCGATGACGTCCATCTTGAGATGCTGCGCCATCGAGATGATCGTGGCGACGATCGCCTTGTCGTTCGGATTTTCCGTTATGTCGCGGATGAAGGAACGGTCGATCTTCAGCTTATGAATAGGCAGCAGCTTCAGATAGCTGAGCGAACTGTAGCCCGTGCCGAAATCGTCGAGGCTGATCCGTATGCCGCACTCGCTCAGCTCGTTCAGAATGCTGGTCGAGGTGCCGGGGTCCATCATCATGCTTTCGGTAATCTCGAGCTCCAAATATTGCGGAGCCAGCCCCGTCTCTTCCAGAATCGATTGAATATATGAGCTCAAATTCGGCTGATGAAACTGCTGCGAGGACAGATTAACGGAAACCGGAATAAGCGGACCTCCCGCCTCGTGCCACTCCTTCATCTGCCGGCATGCTTCTCTAAGCACCCAGCTCCCGAGCTCGTAAATAATGCCCGTCTCCTCCGCGATGGGGATGAAGATGCCCGGAGATACGACGCCCCGGCTCGGATGCCGCCATCGCACCAGCGCTTCTACCCCGACGATCTGGTTATCGGTCGCGCGGAATTGAGGCTGGTAGTGCAGAAAAAATTCGTTCAACGATAAGGCTTTGCGCAAATAGCCCTCCAGTTCGATTTTCTCCTGAAGCTTCGTGTGAAGATCGCTGGAATAAAATTTGAAGCCGTTTTTCCCGTTCTTCTTCACTTCGTACATCGCCGTGTCCGCGTTCTTCAGCAGCTGCACCGCATCCCCGCCGTCGCCCGGGTACAGCGCGATCCCGATGCTCGCCGTCACGTAGAAATCATTGTCCTTAAGACGATAGGGATGGCTGATCGAACGGATAATCCTCTCCGCGAGCTCCGCCAGCTCATCGTTTCTGTATTTGCCGTCGCAGAGCAGCGTGAATTCGTCCCCGCCCATTCGAGCCAGCGTCACGTCCATTCCTTCGATGCAGCTGCCGATCCGCTTGCTGACTTCCCTTAGGAAAAGATCCCCGTACATGTGGCCCAGCGAATCGTTGATCAGCTTGAACCGGTCGATGTCCATGACCATGACGGCGAACCGCTGCGGGTTTCCTTCGATTTTCTCCGCAAGCAGGCTGTTAAACATCCTTCTGTTGGGAAGGCCCGTCAATTCGTCATGGAGCGCCTGATGCTGGATTCTCTCCTTGGCGCGTTTCTCATCCGTAATATCCCGGGCCATAATGTAATTGCCGACAACCTTGTCTTCGATAACTACCGGCACGTTAATGACCTGCAGGTCGACGCGATTCCCGTTCTGGTGCGTAACGGCCGTCTCGTAATTTTGGATACTGCCGCCGAAGGAGCGCATGAACATCTCTCTCGTCCGCTCCCGCTCCTCCTCGACGATATAAGGCAGGATCTGATCCACGCCCTGATTCACGAGCGTCTCGCCGGTCAGCCCCGTAAGCTTTGTCATCGCGGGGTTAAAGGCCATGATTCGATAATTCAGATCGACGGTCATAATGCCGTCCTGATTGTTGTCGAAGAGCGACTTGTACCACATAAAGCCGGCTTGGATCTCCGAATCCTTGCGCGAGAAGCGGTTGGAGATAAAGATGCCGAGCAGCGACAGCCCCAGCGTCAGAAGCGTGCCGCTTGTGATGAAATAAGCCAGCCACTTCTGATCCAGAACGATGCCCGCCGTGGTATGGTATTTGGCGCCAAAATAAAAATTAGCCGCGAACATTCCCGTATAATGCATGCCGACAACGGCCGCGCCCATGATGAGGGCGCTAATCGCTTTCTTCCACACCTGCCACTTATCGTTCTCCTTGCGGAAGTAGAACGACAGCCAGAACGCCACAATAGCCGCGACGATGGCGATCACTACCGACAGTCCCACGTAATACGGATTATAGTCAATATCGATCAGCATGGCGTCCATTCCGATATAATGCATCGCGACGATGCCCGCCGCGAGCAGAAGGCCCCCGCCGATCAGCTGCCTGACATTTAGCTCGTTCCGCCCCACGATCGCCAGCGAGACGAAGGAACCGGCAATCGCGGCGATAACGGATACGATGATCGTCACGAGATCATAAGCAACCGGCACATGCAAGGAGAACGCAAGCATCCCGACGAAATGCATCGACCAAATGCCCATCCCCATCGCCGCGGCCCCGAACAGCAGCCACAACCATCGGAATTTTCCCGAGGACGAGCCGATTCTCCCGACAAGGTCGAGAACCGTGTAGGACGCGACAACCGCCACCACGTATGAGAAAACGACTAACGCCCCGTCGTATGTACCGTGCACATGCTCCATGAATGATTTCCTCTTTTCTATAGATGTCTATTGATGGATGAGGTCAGAAGAAAACGTCGCTCACGACTGATTTCGACACAAACTGACAAATACTCTTCCCTATATTTTCGGCTGACCGCCTGCATTTTTGAATAGTTCTTTTGTACGAAGGGGCTTCGCATTTATGAAATAAATTCAAATTGTCGTATTATGTCGAATCGCGGTTTATCGTGGATAAGTTCAAGCTGCAGCACAACGCGAAGAGCCGCCGTCCAAGGGAATCTATTCCCATGAACGGCGGCTCTCTTTCATTCCTATCGATAGGACGCAAAGGCGGATGAAACGCGCGAGAAGCGTATTCGGCCGTTGTCGGGAACTCCGAGGCATGTTTAGCTTTCCCGTACTTCGTTTTCCCCCATACGTCCTACCGCCATCGCTTCATGCTCCCATAAGAGCTGGCTCACCCAATCCGCTCGTTCCGGCTCGCATTCGATCATGACCGTAAGCTCCGGACGTCGTCCCGCGCGCGCCTTGCCATTGCGTTTTCGCAAGTGCTTCTGTTTCTTCTTCATGCAAAGGGCGGCAATAAAAAATGTAATGAGTCCCCCGCCGAAGGCGAAGATCAAACCCCATAACAGAGGCCCCAGCCGGTTCGAGAAGCCGATGCTGGTCCCGATGACGCCGAGGGCGGTCGCCACGGCGATGCCGATCTCGAACGCTTTCTCCTGAATCGTTCCCGTCTGCGAAGGAATCGAAGCTTTGATATTCTCGCTTCCGCTCATAGGCACGACGACAATTCGACTAGACTGGATGCCGTGATGCTCCAAGAGAGTGAGCGCCGTCTCCAATTCCATCGTCTGCATGAACGATCCGATCACGATCATTACTTCACCCTATTCTCCGAAAAAATGGTTACCCGGGAGCTCCCGTACTTCTCTCGAAAATATTGCAGCTGTTCCACCTTGAACAAGCGGTTATGCTCGATGGCCGTATCGAATGCATGGTAGATGGAGCCTCCGATGACCGACGGCATAAACATCAGCCAATGCGCATTCAGGGTCAACGTGGATTCCGCCACCTGCCCCTGCGTGAGACGCAATAGGGCTGTATAGAAGTGCGAAAAAGTAAGATAGATGAGCCACCATCCCATGCCGTAGAAGCCCAGACCGACGCGGTGGTTGTACAGCTGTCCATAGCCCGGGAAGGCGAACGAGAAGATCGCGGCTTTCCACGGGCTCTTCCTCTCCAAATAGTGAAGCTCCATCTTACCCAGATAGAAAGGCTGGAGGCGGGCATTCTCGAGCTCCGCCAATTGAACGTGCGCGTTGTTCTGCAGGGCGGACCGATAGCTGTCCCACATGGCCAGCATGTAGATGAGCAAATACGCGTACGCCCATCTCGGCTCGAGCACCTCGATCGCGAGCTCGAATCTGCCAGTGAACGAATACACCATTGCATCGTTAATATGCGCAAGCGTATTGACCAAAACCTCGGATAAGGTAAGCAGCACGCCGCGTACGTATTGATTCAATATAAGATGGCCGAAGCCGGGGAACGCCGCGGACCACCAGGCGACCATATAAGGATTATGCCACTGGATATGCGTGATGCCGGAACCGCTCAAATGGGCTCTTCGTCTTCTAGGCTGCTTGAATACCGACATAGCCGCCCCCTCCCGCTTGCATACGATAACCTTTATTGTATGCCTATTCCATTACCTTTTTATGCAAATGGAAAAAACCCGGACAGAGCTAAGCTCCTCCGGGTCCTTATGAACTTATGGAACTCACCCTGCGCGAGAGCGTTCCCGCACGGGCCTCATGAAGCTCTCCAAGGCGTTGCCCTCCACCTCGATATCGGGACGGATCTTCTCCTCCGATATGTTCTTCTGCTTCACGTTCCAATAGAAGTTGACGACGAATACCATGATTTTCGCGCTGCGGTCCTCGAACACGACCTGGCCGACGCCCTTGCCGTAAGTCTGCCTGCCGACGATCGTCACGTTCGGCAGATAAGATTTCAGTCCGAGCGCGAGAAGCTCCGCGGCGCTGGCGGAATTCTCGTCTACCAGAATATAGATGGAATCGAACGCGATGGAGGAAGCATCGGAATAGTAGCTCTCCGTATACCCGTCGCTGTAGATCATCGTGCTCGCCGCGTAATCCGGAAGCAGCGCGTCCAGCATCCGGTTGGCGCTGTCGGATCTTCCTCCCGCATTGCCCCGCAGGTCCAGCGCCAGCGTCTTGTTCTCGGGCTGCTTCACGGCATCCAAGATCGAGATGAACCGATCGTCCGTCTCCGCGTCGAAGGATGGAATCGACACGTAGAGCAGATCGTCTTCTTCGTGGTAGGTAACCTGCTCTCCGCCGCCTTCCGTCAACTGCTCGTAATCCTCGCCATAGATCACGAACGTGAACGGGTCATCCGGTCTCTTCGCTTGGTCTACCACGAGGGCGATTTGTTCGGCAGTCGCGCTTCGCGAGCTTATGCCCGCGAATGCCTCGTCCCAGTTCGAGGAGCTCTCTTGGTAAAGATAATTTTCCCGGAAGAACTGCTCCACCCTCTCGCCAAGCGGACGTTTCCTGTCCTCCAGCTCTTGCGCCACATACTCAGCGGTCGAATCGTTCTCGACCATTCCCAGCGTGATGTCCGCATATTCGCGCGCTTCCGCGTCGAGTCCAAGCTGCAGGCTGGCGTATGCCAACTGCGCATAGGCCATGTAATCGGTGGGATCGACGCCCACGGCATGCTCGAACATACGGACCGCTGCTTCATATTCGCCCCTCTCGAGCTCGCAAAGCCCGGTATAGTACGCAATGGAAGTGAACGAGCTTTCCGGGTCCAGCTTCTCGGCGCCGTAGGCCGCGCACTCTACCATGCGATTGCCGCTGTACAACGCCTCCAGCTTGGCCGCCGCATACCACTCGTCGGACGGATCCAGCTCGGCCGCCAGCCCATAGTACCGCGCCCCCTCTACATACCGCCATGCGTTCCCATACAGATCGCCCATCGCCTCCAGCAGCTCCGGGTCCGCCAGAAACAGCGGCTCCGCCTCCGCATAGAGCGCTTCGGCGCTTGCCAGATCCTCCGTCGCCGTGAAATTCCGGATCAGCCAGACATACGAAGCTCTATCTTCAGGGTTCACCTCCAGCCTATCGCGAAAATAAGCGATGGAGGCTTCGTAATTTCCCCCGTCATAGTACAGCTCGCCCGGCAGCTCTTGCGCTTCGGGGAGATCCGGGAACTTCTCGGCCGCGAGCCGGCCGAAAGCCTCAAGCTCTTCCTCTTTCCCCGCATATTCGAGTGCTATCGCCTTCAAGCGGTACGCTTCGAAACGCTCGGGATAATCGCCGAACCATTTGTCCGCGAACTTCAGCGCTTCCCCCGCTTCCTCCTGGCCGATCAACGAATAGAGCAGCATCTCGGCTGCATCGTAATCGCTAGAATCGAACGAGAGATACCGGTTGAAATCGTCGGCCGCCTCCTTGAATTTGCCCTCGTCATAATAGATCATGCCTCTGCCGTAATAGGCGCTTTCGCTTCTCCTGTTATCCTCAATCGCCAAATTGTACTGCTCCAGCGCCTCTTCGCTGCGGTTCAAGCCGTACAGCGCGTTGCCTTTGTTCACGTATTCCGCTTCCGTGTTCGGCAGGAGCAGCAGCGAGCGCTCGATGAAGCGTAGGCTCTCCTCGAATTCGCCGAGCTCGTTATAAGCCCAGCTCAAATTATTAAACGGCGTATCCAAATCCCCCGAGACGTCCCGTTCCTCTTCCAGCGTCTCGTATTCGGGATGCAGCTCGTAGACGAGCCGGACGGCCTCCTCCAGCTTCACGACCGCCTCCTCGAAGCTTCCTTCTTCAATGAGCGTGTACCCCGCCTCGTTCAATGCCTGGATCCGGCGCTCCTCCTCGGTGCCATGAAGACCCTCCCTGAACCCTTCGCCGAAGCTCTGAACGATGCCGGAGCAACCGCTAAGGACTGCCGCCATCATCAGCAGCGCCGTTAGGGTCCATACATATGGCAGAGCGTATTTCCCTTGCAAAAAAGCCTCCCCCTCTTCTTGTTCCTGACATCCCCGTCTCAGTCGTTCTCCCTGTATTCTGGATCCGGGCTGTGTTTTCCTTCTTTTAGCAGCGATGGTACCTGGAGGATAGAGCATCCAGCTTGCGCAGGATATGTTCCACGGCCTCCTCCGGCCCTTCAATTCGCGCAGCTTCGCCCAAGGTCCAAATAAGGTCGGCGTAGAACGCCGTCTCGTCTCTGGCGATCGACATGACGACCGTCCCGCTTCCGTCCTCCTGCCGCCGGATAAACCGGGAGAACCTGGGGTTCGACTCCAGCTGCCTAACGCCGCCGGCCGTTAAAGTGACGCGCAGCTCCGTCTGCTCTCTCAGACTGCTGTCCGGCTTATCACGCAGCGACAGCGCCGCGATGTCCTCCCGGCACGGGATGTCCGGGTTCAAGACGGCGGATACGATCCGGTCGGCCCGGAACTGCCGGATCTCACCGCGAAGCATGCAGTAGGCGGGGCAATACCAATAGCCGGAGCTGGCATACAAGCCGATCGGCTGAATGTCCCGCACCGTCTCCCCTCCGCCCGATCGATAGGTTATCGTTACCGCCGACTGTTCCATGATCGCCTGCAGCAGCGTCCGAAGCACTTCCTCCGACATTTCCCGGTATGGACTCCACAGCATGACCCGCTCCTTCATCGCGTCGATCTTCGCTTTCAGGTCGGCGGGCAAATAATGATAAAACTTGTGAAGCGCGCTGTCCGCGCCCTCCCCGAACGGAAGCGAGCCATAGAACGATAGCGAATGGCAAGCGAAAAATAACGCGACGGCCTCGCCTTCCGTGAAGCTGATCGGAGGCAGCAGCCTCTCCCGCAGCAGCATGAAGCCCCCGCCTCTGCCTTGAATCGAGTAGATCGGGATGCCGAGCTCGCTCAGCTCCTCCAGATCTCTGGCAATCGTGCGCTTCGATAACCCGAATTCCTCGGCAAGCTCGCCTACGGTGAACGAACGGCGGGCGTTAATGATCATAATTAATTGGATGAGACGCTGCGCTTTCTGCATACAGGCTCCCCCTTCCTTTCCTGTCATTTTACTACGATATTACTTTTTAAATAAGACATTATCTGTCTTGTTTAGAAGATATGATGATTTCAAGAGATGAGAACAAACTAGGTACAGGGAGGCATATGGAATATGAACGATAAAACACAAGAACAAATCGGCGTCGTCTTCATACACGGTGTTGGGCTGAGAGGCAGCGTATGGCGCGAGGCGGCGGAAGGATTGCCGTATCCGTGCCTGCTGGCGGACTTTCCCCTGCGCGACGCGCCGGAAGAACAGAGAAGGGGACTGTCGCTTCAAGATTATGTGGAAGACCTGGCCCGGCAGATCGAGAATTGGGAGGTTCGGAAATTCATTCTCGTCGCCCATTCGATTAGCGGCGTTCTTGCGTTTGAGCTGGCGCGCCGGTTCCGCGACCGCGTGGTCGGATTAGCGGCCGTCGGGGCGATTATTCCGGAGGGCGGCGGCTCCTTCCTATCGGCGCTGCCGCTTCCCGCAAGATGGATACTCCCTCTTCTGTTGCGGCTGTCCGGAACGAGACCGCCCGAGAAGCTGCTTCGCGCCAATCTGTGCAGCGACTTGGAGCCGGCGCAGACGGATGAGATCGTGCGTCATTTTGCGGCTGAATCCAGGCTCCTATACACCGAACGAATTGGCGCGCCGGTACCGGATATTCCGAAGCTGTACGTGAAGCTTACGAAGGATCTGGAAGTAACGCCCCAGCTGCAGGACCGGATGATTCAGCGCTTCGGGCGGACCCATGTCTTCGAGCTGGCCAGCGGCCACCTGCCGATGATCAGCAGCCCGGAGGGCGTTCGTCAAGCTGTCGAACGGATGATGGCCATCGCCGCGGATGCTTCGCGCGCTTGAATCATATACCATTGCTCCGTCATGGGCGCCCCTCTATAATGATTCAAGTGAAATGCCGATGATTAAGAAGTAGACGCATCGGACGACATCTAGAATCCGCACGGAGGGTTGATTATACACATGGATCGCATGACGGAGACTCGGCTTCATCGCCTGATCGAACGCTGCGGACACCGTTCGCATACTCACTTGTACTACTTGGGCGATAAAGAATGGTTCTGGGATTCCAAACGCGAGGCGGTCATCGCGTACCGATCCATCGGGAACCGCAGAATCGCGCTCGGCGATCCTTCCGGCCATCCCCGCGCCATGAAGCGCGTCGTTCAGCAGTTTGTCGAGAGCTGCAAGAGAGAGCGGTGCATCCCCGCTTTCTATCAGACCAAATCGGACATGCTGCCGGTGTACCGGGAGCTGGGCATGCGGGCGGCCAAGATCGGCGAGGAAGCCATTATCGATTTGGCCGGCTTCCATCTGAACGGCAAAGCCTGGCTGAAGCAGCGCAACCGGTTAAGCAAGTTCCGCAAGAGCGGGTATGAATTCCGGGTGGTTATGCCACCCTATACAGGCCAGCTGCTGGACCGCCTGGAGGCGGTATCCTCCCAGTGGCTGCAGAAGCGCAAGGAGAAAAGCTTCTCCGTCGGCGCTTTCAGCCGCGAATACGTCAGCCGGTTCCCGGTCGCGCTAATGACAGGGCCTGACGGCGGGATCGAAGCGTTCCTGACCGTCGCGGGCGCATGCCAAGTGGCTTCTGGGGATGCTCAGCTTACGGTCGACCTCATGCGCTATTCGGATGATTGCCCGCAAGGGACGATGGATTATCTCATCCTGTCTCTCTGCCTATGGGCCAAGGAGCAAGGCTTCGGGCACTGCAGCCTCGGCATGGCGCCGCTCGCGAATATCAACGACATGCTTGCCGCCAGATTGCTGTACAAATACGGGAATCGTCTTTATAACTTCAAGGGCTTATACGAATTCAAAAATAAATTCGAGCCGAACTGGGAGGATACGTATCTCGTCTTCCCCCCGGCGGCCTTCTCGGTGACGGCCGCTCTTGTGACGCTGATGGTCCATACCCCAGTATCGCCTGCCCGGCGGACGATGCCGGATCGCTATCCCGAGTCCTCCTCCATATAACACAAAAAACAGGCATGCGGCCGTAAGCCGCTTGCCTGTTTTTTCGGTGCTGCCTTGGGTTTGGTTATGGCCCTTCGCGCCTACGCCTTCACTAGATTCGACTGCACGATGTAGCGGAATTGCTCCATCGCTCGCGCACGCAGCGATTCATCGGTTACGCGCCGAAGATGGTCGTAGAAGCTGAACGGGAATTTGAACACATGCCCGAAATCCCAGTCATGCCCCGCGAAATCCTGTTGCCAGTACTCTCGTTCATGCGGGAGATGAGCGGACCGGGGCGAGCGAACGAGCGGCAGCCTATCGACGGGAGAGACAAGCTTTACCGCCTCTGCTCGCTCTACGATCCGGCTGCCTCTGAGAGCCTTCGCCAGGACGAGCAGGGAAGGGACTCCTTTCTCGAACAGCTCACGGAACCCTAGATCGTGCAGCATATTCAGCCCATGGGAGAAGGTTAGCAGATGCCCGATCAAATCATGATGCGATTCCGCCCTATAGATCGTCTGGAACGCGGCCAGCTCGACGAGCACGAATTCGGACAGCTGATCCGCTCCTTCAATCCGCGGCATGCCGTCGCTTTCCTCGATCGACATCCTCTTCACTTCGGAAGCGGTCACGCCGATCCATGAGCGGCCGGGGATCGTGCCTTTGAAGGCGCGAATCAGCTCCACGATGCCTGCTATGTCATCCTCGTTGCCCCATTGCCCCAGCTCGCGCAACGCTTTGAGGCTGACTGCCGAGTAGATGACGTTATGCCCCACCCAATGCAGCCTATCTAGCGTCTGCTCCAGCGCATCGGCAATCATGGCTTCCGCTCGCTCTGGGACGCAGTCGGGAGATGAGCTCGCCGCTTTAACCGTCGGATGCTTCGCCCGCATCCGATCGGCTTGCGATCTAATCGCTTCCGCCGTTTCATCATCCAGGCCGTACTCGTGCGCGAGAAAATAACCCCCAATGGCCGCCGCCCCGATATGAGCCTGCCATATATCCCCCGTCGCGCGCTTGCATTGCGCAATCAAGGACAAACCGTATGCTAGCAGCTGTCGCTCATCCACATCCAACCCCTCCTTTTACCTTTAGACGTGCCTGGCACCTCTATTTCCTCCGAAATCGGGAAAACTACCCGAACAATCCAACTGAAGTAGACCCCAACACTAAAATAACTTACTTTTATTGATTTACATTAATTTTTATAGTAAAATAGAAGCAACAAAAAAGGAGGCGTCACGCCATGTTTGATATAGGAATCAGTACCTTTCTAGAAACGACACCGCATCCGAAGACCGGAGCCCCAATCAGCCACGCGGAGCGGCTGCGCAACGCGGTGGAGGAGATCGTGCTCGCGGACCAGGTCGGCCTCGACGTCTACGGAGTAGGCGAGCATCATCGCGCCGACTACGCGGCCAGCGCGCCGGCGCTCGTACTCGCCGCGGCGGCAACGCAAACCAAGCGGATCCGGCTAAGCAGTGCCGTAACCGTATTATCATCGGATGACCCGGTCCGCGTCTATCAGGACTTCGCCACCGTGGACGGGTTGTCGAACGGCAGAGCGGAAATAATGGCCGGCAGAGGCTCGTTCATCGAATCGTTCCCGCTGTTCGGGCAGAACCTCGACGACTACGACGAGCTGTTCGAGCAAAATCTGGAGCTGCTGCTCCACATTCGCGAGAACGAGAAAGTGAACTGGCGCGGCGGCCATCGCCCGGCCATCAGCAACCGCGGCGTCTACCCGCGTGCCGTTCAAGAGCCCCTTCCGGTATGGATCGCAAGCGGAGGCAATCCGGAATCGGCCGTGCGGGCGGGCATGCTCGGCCTGCCGATCGTATTCGCCATTATCGGAGGCATGCCGGAGCGGTTCGCGCCGCTTGTTAACCTTTACAAGCAAGCCGCGGCAAAAGCCGGGCATGATCCAAGCAAGCTTCAGATCGCGACTCATTCGCACGGCTTCCTTGCCGACTCGACGGAGGAAGCGGCCGATCTCTTCTTCCCGTACAACCAAGCTCAGATGAACACGATCGGCAGGGAACGCGGCTGGCCGCACTACGACCGGGCGGCATACGACAATGCGCGCAGCCTGCGCGGCGCCCTGTACGTCGGCGATCCTGAATATGTGGCGGAGAAAATCGTGCTGCTCCACAAAAATCTGGGACTCACCCGTTTCTTCCACCACGTCGATATCGGCTCCATGCCGCATCGCGAAGTACTGCGCTCCATTGAGCTGCTCGGCACCAAGGTCGCTCCGATCGTCCGCAAGGAGCTGGAGCGGACCGCGGCGAATGCCTAACGAATAAACAAGCCGAGACGCCATTCGTCCCGGCTTGTTCTCCGTCCCAGCCTTCTCTCTACTGGCGGCAGACCGCCTTCTCAAAGGTGCGGATCAGCTCCTCCGTGTAGGCCGCAAGCCCGATATGCCGAATGACGGCCGGATTCAGCATGTATTCCCCGATCGCGCCCTGAATCGCGTTCGCCATCACTTCCGCCCGAAACTCGCCGAACGTCCCGTCCGCTTGGCCTTCCCGCAGAATACGAACCAGCTCCTGCATGACCGGCTCGGCCTCTTCGTCGTCTTGAATTTTGTAATAAAACCAAAGCCTGTCCGCGCAAGAAGCCATTCGTTTTGCCGGCTACAATTGGTTAGCGCCTCATCTTTTATGGGTTTTGGCTGCAAATATGCTATGCTAAAACAGGATCCGATCCATTCACAATTTCGAGTTTACGGAGGACATGAACATGAGTGTGCATATTGAAGCCAAACCGGGCGAAATCGCCGAAACGATCCTGCTGCCGGGCGACCCGCTCCGGGCCAAATATATCGCCGAGACGTTCCTTGAGAATGCCGTCTGCTACAACCAGGTACGAGGCATGCTCGGCTATACCGGCACGTATAAGGGAAAACGCGTCTCCGTTCAGGGGACAGGCATGGGCATGCCGTCGGCCGCCATCTACATACACGAGCTGATCAACGACTACGGCGTCAAAAACCTGGTGCGAGTCGGCACATGCGGCGCCATCCAGCCGGACGTCAAAGTACGCGACGTCATTATCGCGCAAGCTGCCGCAACGAACTCGGCGATCATCCGCAACCGGTTCCCGGGCTACGACTTCCCGCAAATCGGCGATTTCGAGCTCATTATGAAGGCTTACGAGGCAGGCAAGAAGAAAGGCCTTCAGCTGCGCGTCGGCAACGTGCTGTCTTCGGACATGTTCTACTCCGAGGACAAGGAGATGACTGCCGAGCTGGGCCGCCATGGCGTGCTTGCGATTGAGATGGAAGCAGCTGTGTTGTATTATTTGACCAATAAATTCCGGGTCAAAGGCCTATGCGTGCTCACCGTCAGCGACCATATCCTAACCGGAGAAGAAACAACGTCGCTGGAGAGACAGACCACCTTCAATGACATGATCGAAGTGGCTTTAGATGCGGTAACGGCATCTGAGTAACTCGTCAGTCTAATAGCAAAAAAGCAGCCGAACCCAATTGGTCGGCTGCCCTCTTTTTATATTTTCGTCACCGGTCTGTAAGTGAAATCCCTCGTCATCCTCAACACTTTAAAACCGCGCGTCCCCTTCGGCTTCGGGTGCTTCACCCGGAACTCCATATAAGGCGTGATGTTCGTCAATTCGGCATCCTCTTGGTAATGCTCCTTTATCAACCGGATGTAATCCCCGACCGTCGCCTGCTTCCCCTTCTCCACTAACAATGGCAGCTGCTCGTTCTTCACCTCGAAATACCCTATGGACTCTATGGTGACGAAAAATCGATCCTTGGAGACTAAGGTGTTGTTCTCTTGGAGTATATCCTTGTCCACTGTTCCATTCCCCTTTTTGTCCAGTGCTGCTCGCTTTTTATTACCATACCCCAGCAGCTTCATGAAGATTCACTGCACAAAAAAAGGCTGCCAACACCGTCAATCGACGATTGTTGAACAGCCTATTTGGGAGTTTACATCTTTAGACCTTAATCTCTAGAAGCTCGTACTCAATAATGCCCACTGGAGCGTTCACTTGAATCTTGTCGCCGACCTTCTTGCCCATCAGCTCTTTGCCGAGCGGGCTTTCATAAGAGATCTTGTTGTCCGCGACATCCGCTTCGGCCGGACCGACCACGCGGTATTCGATCTTCTCGTTAAATTCGACGTCGTTCAACGTAACCAACGAGCCTACAACGACATGTCCCGTGCTGATGCTGCCCGTATCCACGACGCGCGCGATCTTGAGCATTCTCTCCAGCTGCAGGATCCGGGTCTCCATATGGGCCTGATCGTCCTTGGCCGAATGGTATTCGCTATTCTCCTTCAAGTCGCCGTAGCTGATCGCTACTTTCAGCCGCTCGGACAACTCCTTGCGCTTCACCGTTTTGAGCTCTTCAAGCTCCTCTTCAATCTTTCTTAAGCCTTCCGGCGTCATGACCAATTCTTCGTTTGCCACGTTCTGTATTCCCCTTTCCCTCTCGATCGCATTACCATTGTACCCCATATGTTGGCAAAATACATGCTCTTTCCGCAACATGTCCAATGCTTTCGTTACTCGAACATGTCTTCATGCACCAAGCCTCGGACAAAAGCCTCGAAGCTCGGGGCTAGAAACGTCACGCGGTAGTCCCATTCCTGATCGACATGGATAACTTCAGGCTCGCCGTCCGGACCGCACTTGCGGTAATCCAGCATGACGACATCATGGCCGGCCGACGGGCAGTCGCAGATCACCACGCCGATATCCGGATATCCCCACTCTTCGATCATGAATTGGCTGCCGAATTCCCCGCCAAGCGAATTCGCCTTGTCGCGCCCGATGCCGAGTATGCCGGAAATCATCATATGATCCTCCGCCCAGGAGGTGCGCTCCGTCGTGGGGAAGCATACGTTTCTGGGAATCCCCCCGTTATGCTCCTTCATCATCGCCACGTAGAATGCAGGCAGCTTGTAACCTAGCTCCTCCTCGATCGACGCGATCAACTCGTCCGTCGGCGGCTCCGACACGTATTCCTTGAGCGCATAATCGCTGTCATCCCAGAAATCATCAAGCATTCGCTCAGACTCCTTCCACCCGTATTAGGTTCATGCCTGTCCGCGTTGTTATATGTTCCCATTATATCGGATCGAAGAGGGAAGATACAGCTATCGCGTCGGATTCGGTAACGTCTTGTTATAGCGATTGTCTACATTTATTTACGATCGCGAATGGCTTACAATGGCATTATACAGAATACTCTTCTGTAAGCCATTGTGAATTCTAATCCCATGAAAGCGGGTGGCACCGGAATGAAATTTAGCGAATATACGTATGAACGTCCAGAGGTGAAGGCGTTCGAGGCCAAGTTCAAGGAGCTTCTGGCCGCATTCGAAGCAGCGGACAGCTACGAGAAGCAGGACGAGGCAATGACCGGACTGAACAAGCTGCGCAGCGAGTTCGATACGATGCAGACGATCGCGAGCATCCGTCACTCCATTGACACCACCGACGAGTTCTACAAGGCCGAGCAGGATTTCTTCGACGAGAACGGCCCCGTCGTGCAGGAATACATAACCGATTACTACCGCTCGCTCGTCGGCTCGAAGTTCCGCGAGCAGCTTGAGGCCAAGTGGGGACGCCAGCTGTTCCAGCTCGCCGAACTGTCGCTGAAGACGTTCAGCCCCGAGGTGATCGAGGATCTGCAGCAAGAGAACAAGCTGACCACGGCTTATACGAAGCTGATCGCCTCCGCGAAAATTCCGTTCGAAGGCGAAGAGCGGACGCTCGCGCAGCTTGCCCCGTTCCAGCAGTCGACGGATCGCGGCATGCGCAAGCGCGCCGCTGAGGCTTCCTCCGGCTTCATGGCGGAGAACGAAGCCGAATTCGACCGCCTGTACGACGAGCTCGTGAAGACACGCGCGCGCATCGCGAAGAAGCTGGGCTTCGAAAGCTTCGTAGAGCTGGGCTATGCCCGCATGCAGCGCACCGATTACAGCGCGGAGATGGTCGCGAAGTTCCGCGAGCAAGTGCTGGAGTATATCGTACCGGCAGCATCGAAGCTCAAGGAACGCCAACGCAGCCGCATCGGCGTGGACGATCTGCTGTACTACGACGAGAATCTGGCGTTCCTCTCCGGCAACGCCACGCCGAAGGGCGACCCGGACTGGATCGTAGCGAACGGAAAGAAGATGTACGCCGAGCTGTCGCCGGAGACGGACGCCTTCTTCCAGTTCATGCAGGACAACGAGCTGATGGATCTTGTCGCCAAGAAAGGCAAACAAGGCGGCGGCTACTGCACGTACCTCAGCGAGCATCAGGCGCCTTATATTTTCTCCAACTTCAACGGGACATCGGGCGACATCGACGTGCTGACGCACGAGGCGGGCCACGCGTTCCAGGTGTACGAGAGCAGAGACTACGCGGTGCCGGAGTATGCCTTCCCGACATACGAGGCTTGCGAGATCCACTCCATGAGCATGGAGTTCTTCACATGGCCTTGGATGGATCTGTTCTTCAAGGAAGAGGCGGACAAATACCGTTTCGATCATCTCGCGGGCGCGCTCATCTTCATCCCTTACGGCGTTACCGTCGACGAATTCCAGCATTTCGTCTATGCGAATCCTGACGCCACGCCGGCCGAGCGAAAGCAAGCCTGGCGCGAGATCGAGAAGAAGTACTTGCCTCACCGCAATTATGCGGACAACTCGTATCTCGAGGCGGGCGGCTTCTGGCATAAGCAGGGACATATTTTCAACTCGCCATTCTACTACATCGATTACACGCTCGCGCAAATCTGCGCGTTCCAATTCTGGAAGAAGATGCACGAGGACCGCGAAGCGGCATGGAACGCATATGTAGATCTGTGCCGGCTGGGCGGAAGCCGCTCCTTCACGGAGCTCGTGAGCGCCGCCGGACTGATCTCCCCGTTCGAAGACGGCTGCGTCTCGTCCGTCATCGGCACCATCGAGAATTGGCTGGAAGGCGTGGACGATAAGGCTCTTTAATAGAAGTTACCCATGGGAAGAGGCTGCCTGGTTCAGGCGGCCTCTTTCCCTTCCCGTCCCTCGCATGGCCGCACCGTCTATCTCCTCCTTGCGACCCGTAAATAATTAGCCACGCATAGCGGCATACTGGCAATAAGTTTATGCAACCGGCATGGGGGGATCGCAATGCAGATCGGAGTATACCATAGGCAGGGTTCACCAACCGATGTTATAGCGGCCGGGCGCCTGCAAGCCATGATCGAAGAGTCGGCTAAGCAAGGGGTGCAGCTCCTGTTTTTCCATGACGGAGGGGTCAGCGAGCATGGGGTCAGCGGGCTGCGCTTTGCGAACGGCGAATGGACGGAAGCCTCATCCCCGCTGCCCGAAGTGGTCATGAACCTGTCGCCGCTCCCTCCCGGGCAGCAATCCCGAACTTATCGGGAGCTCATGTATCGGACCGTTTTCACGACCCATCTCATCCACGGCAAGCATGCGGTTTATCAGAAGCTTCTTGCCGCGCCGGACTTTGCGCATTTGGTTATGCCCGTTAAGAGGCTGGCAAATTCCCTGGCCATCGGCCAGCTGCTCGCGATGCTGGACGAGCATGATGAGATCGTGCTGAAGCCGGACTTCGGCAGACAGGGTGCCGGCATCGTGCGGTTAGCCAAATCGAAGGGCCTATACCAATGGCAGGATGCCGAAGACGCCATCGTTTTCACCGCGGAGCAGCTGGAACGAAGGGTACGCAGCCTCGTCGAGGCGGAGCCCTATATCGTCCAGCCTTATCAGCGCTGCCTCACGAGGCTGGGCGAGCCGTTCGACTTCCGCGTCCATGTGCAGCGGGATGGCACGGGGCAATGGAGCGTCACGCGGGTTTATCCCCGAATCGGCGTAGAAGGGGGCGTCGTCTCCAATGTAAGCGCCGGCGGACGCCAAGAGGAGCTGGAGTTCTTCTTGCGCACCGAGTTCCCGGATAACGCCCCGTTCCTAGGCCTATATCTGGAACGTCTGGGATTGCGTATCGCGGAATATTTAAGCGATTGCTACGAGAATCCTCTCGACGAGCTCGGCATCGATCTCTCGATTGATGCGAGCCGGCGAACCTGGTTCTACGAAGCCAATACGAGCCCCGCTTCGAGCAGGCACGAATCGGCAAGGGCCGCGAAAGCCATTGCCTATGCTAAATATTTGGCGCTGGAGGAACGCAGTCTGGCTGACGAGCCGCTGCAAACCAAAAGCGACGCCCCCGTTATCGGCATGCTCGCGGGCACCGATATCGACATGAGCTTCGTCGAAGCCTGCGCCAGCGTGGCGAAGCTGTATGGAGCGGAATTTTTTTATTTTCATCCGAAAAACGTGAATGCTGAGAACCACTACATACGTGCACGGGTATTCGAGAACGGCGCTTGGAAAAAACGAACCTGTCCTTATCCCGACGTCGTGTTCGACAAGTTCAAACGACGTGGCTTTCCCGAGTACGAATATGTATATGAAGCGTTATCCTCCATCCCGTTCACGCACGGGCTGCAGGGCGGCTCCATGCGCAAGGAGTTCGTGTACGGCTGGCTGGAATCGCACAGTCTTCTGCGCCAAATCGTCATTCCGTACCTTCCCGTGGAGAAGCCTTCCGAGATGGCCGCTTTCGTCGACACTCACCTCAGAGTCATTATCAAGCCGGCGCAGGGCTCCTTCGGCCAGAGCATTATTATGATTCGCAAACGGGAGGACGACTACGAGCTTTTCGATCAGAAGTTCTTGCATTATTTGAAGCCGGATGAATTCCAGGCCTTCCTCCGGATGTTCGCGGGAAGGGGATACGTCGCCCAGCGGTACGTCTACAGCACAACCAAAGAAGATTACCCCTTCCATCTCCGAGTTCATCTGATGAAGAACGGCGCCGGCGAATGGGTGGTCGTCTTCATCCAGCCGTTCCTCTCGTTATCCTATATCCATCAGGTGACGAATCACGAGAACACGCTGCGCCTTGCGTCGAAATGGATTTGGTTCTTGTCGAGCCAATATCAGGAGGAGCTGGGCATGGAGATGGACCGCAAGGTTCGAACGACGGCGCTGATGGCCGCCTCCTATCTGTCCACGAAGCTTAGCGGGGCCTGCCACGAGATCGCGCTCGATATCGGCGTCGACCAGAGCCGGAAGCTGTGGCTGTTCGAAGCGAACTTCAATAAGATCGGCAACACGTTTCATGGCTTCGAAGCGGCGCGGCTGGCTATTCCCTATGCGCTATCCCTCGTTAACCGGAACTTGAAAGCAAAACAACCCTTGGCGCAGCCGTAACGCTGCGCCAAGGGCCTGTGCTTCCAAACAACTAGCAAATTAAGAATTCATAAGTCCGGCTTGCTGCAATAGCTTCATGATGACAACCGCGCTTTGCGACTTGGTTCCCGCCTTCTGAGAAGCAATTTGACCGCCGCCCGTGCCCTGCAGCAGGCCGCTCTCGATCGCCTTGCGCATGTCGTCCTTCGCCCAGTCCGATACGCTGTCCATGTCCCGGAAGGAATCCACCGTCGCGCCCCCTTGCACCGATGGGAGCTCCAACTGGAATGCCGCCGCCGCGCGGACGAGCACAGCCGCCATTTGCTCTCTAGTCATCATGCGGTCCGGAGCGAAGGTACCCTCGGCGATACCCTTGAACAGCCCCGCGTTCACCGCAATTTGGACGGCGGCCGCGTAAGAGGCGTTCGAATCGATATCATGGAACGGGTTCTCTGAATGGCCTGTATCGCTGCCCTCGAGACCCAGCGCCCGCACGATCAGCCGCGCGAATTCCACGCGGGAAATTTGCGCATCCGGATTGAACTTGCCTGTCTCGTCCGACTCAAGGACTCCCTTGCTGCCCATGACGTCCAGGGCTTCGGCAGCCCAATGGCCGGTTGTATCCGCGAACGTCTCGTTCCGTTCTTCGATAACGAAGGTGCCCGTACGGGTACTGTGAATATGGGCGCGCCCTTCTTCATCGAACGTTACCGGGACCGGATAACGTACGCCGTTCTCGATAATATATGCCGCGCCTTTCTTTGGAGCGGCCACCGGCTTCGCGATCGGCACGATCATCGCCGCGAATTGGCCCTGCATCTGCGTGAATGATACTTCTTGACCGTTCGCGCCGGCAGTGAACGTTAATTCGTAGGACTCGGCCGAGGCAGACGCCACTTTCTCGATTTTCAGCTTCAGCTCAAGCTTCGCGGCATCGACGCCAAGCTGCTTCGCAGCCGCATCCAGCGGGAGCGCAGATGAAGGAATGCGTACGCCGATATCGCCCGTTTGAATCGAAAGCATGACGGATTTGCTGGCCAATAATTGAATCGCAGCGGACGGAATGTCCGCTTCCACGCGGCTCGATCCCTTCACGCTTGGCACTACGATTTCAATCGTATCGCGCTTCTTCGCCGCTTTCACGGCAGCTTCGATGCCATCCTTCAGCACCTTGAACTTAGCTAGCTGCTTCCCATCAGCCGACTTCACCACATCAAGCGACGCCGAGTTCGGCGTTTCTTGGCTGCTGTTCACGGCTGGAATCAACGCGCCGATGACGGCGCCCGCGTTCGTCCCGCTTCCCACGCTCGGCACAGGCGCAGGTACAACATCTTCTCCGCTGGTGAGCTGAAGATCTACATCTTCGGTTTGGATCAGGGCTGTAAAATATTGCAGCGAGTCCCCTTGATAGACGGGAGGCTGCGGGCCCGAATGCTCCGCCGGCTGCGCGCCGAGCGCGGAAGCCGTGCCGCCGATCAGGCTCGTCGACAAGGTTACGGCCAGAAGCGAGGAGCTTACGGTTTTTTTCATACTGCGAGTCGGGCGGGATTTCTTGGCGGTTGTTTTCTTCTTCATTGTGTCACCTCTATGATGTCATCATGGCCAGCTGTAGCTCAGGGTCTTGTTTCTTGCGTTCCTGCTCGGTACGAGCAAGGTGGATGATATATGGCACGGATTTTTTTGCGACTTCCAGGTGGATGAACGTTTTTCCCAGCCGATTCATATTGGCCTCGAATAACCAGATCTTCCCGCTTGGATCCATGCCAAGATCCAACCCGATTTCGTGCACGCGATAATCGAGCAAGCCCTGAAGATGCTCCGCGAATTGCAGCGAAAATTCCGTCAGGCGCCGCCGGAAGCCGAAAAACCGGTCTTCGGGAAGCCCTAGATCCTTTACGTAAAAGTTTTTCAGGTCGCCGACGTATCCTCCGGACGCAAAATTCGATACAACGCCGGATGGATTGCCGATCCGCGGATAAATCTTGACCATTTCCAATTCGCCGTTCTCCCCCCGGCACATATGAGCGCGGAAATCGAAGGGATTGCCGTTTTTCGTCGCGCTGCGAATAAACGGCTGCACGAGATAATGACCCCGGCCCTTCAGCCCGACAGCCTTCAGCCACTCGGTCAATCCTCTGGGGAAGTGGAAGGACGTCTCCTGATCTTTAATGACGATATAACCGTCCTCATTCCGGCGAATATAAAACAATTGCTTGCCCTGCATCCCCCGGGCAGGCTTCACAATGACTTCACCAAACCGTTCAAGCCAGGCGAATATCTGCTCCGTACTATTAATCTTCTCGGACGGAATGATCACGTCTTCGAATTTCCCGCTGTCCAGAATGAGTTGATTAATGGTTAACTTGTCATCGGCCGCAAACGTCTTATCCGTCGACATCGGAATGCCTTCGAGCGCGCCGTATGCTTCCGGGTACAGCCTGCCGCGTCTCGCAATCCGGTCATAGATAGCGTCAGGGTATGGGAAGACGCGCTGAACCCATTCATCGTTCTCGATCGTATAGCCGTGAATGGTCCGGCTTTCGGCTCGAATGTCATCCGGCGTGAAATAATAAAATACCGCATTCCGCAAAGAAGCCACGGCGGCAAACGAATATTTCAACAAATTCCCGGCCTTGCCTTCACAGAACATCGCAATCGTCACACGGGATGCAGGCTCCATCGTCTCCCCCTTTAATAAGCCGAAACTATTGGTCTCTGCTACTCATTATAAGGATGAAAGCTTCTGTGTGAATCCATCAATTAATGGGATATTTCAAAGCAGCGGACGGAGCACGCGATCGCCGTGAATATGCTCGACGCCCTCCTTGCACAAGCCCAGCGGCTCCCATCTGCAGTTCGTGCAGATTGTCCGTATATCCGCCGGCTGAACGTTATTCGACACCCGCTCGCAGACGTTCGACCAGCTGTCCGTTTCTCCTACGCTTAGGCCAAGCCGAGATATGACCTCAGCGTCCTTCTCATAGACGGAGTCATTCTCGCAATGCGGATGCTGATCCTTCGGAAACGCCCTGCAGATGTCGTCAGGCCCCTCGATCACTTCGATCCTCGTCTCCGGATGCAGACGAAGTGTCTCGTAGATAGACGTCATATTCATGCAGAACCCCTCCGAGTACCCTTTGCCCCGGTAGCCCAATAAACATAGCAAGTGATGTCCCCTAAGCTTGATCGTCGTCATCCTTTATCGCTCTCCTTCCTTGCTTGAGCCTATTAGGTTCGGCGCTTAGCGATTCTATTCCTGCCACAACGACCATTCGACAATATCTATCAAAAAAATCTATTTATTTCCGAAATTTGTCTTGTCAGTAGAAAGCGTTTTCCTTATACTAAGGGCTGGCGTCTATTGCCGATATTTGAAACGGGAGAGTGCAAGATGATTAATCAAAGAAACATTGCATTAGCAATCGTTTTGACCCTTGTTACATGCGGAATCTACGGCATCTATTGGTTCATCGTCATGACCAATGAAGTCGGAACACTGGCGAAGGACGATTCGTTCACAGGCGGCAAGCATTTCTTGCTGAGCATCGTAACTTGCGGCATCTGGACCTTGGTTTGGTCCTATCAGGTCGGCAAGCTTGTTGCGGAAGCGCAGCGGCAGCGCGGCATGATCGCGAACGACAATTCGGTTCTCTACCTTATCCTTTCGTTCTTCGGACTAGGCATCGTCACTTATGCGCTGGTACAATCCGATGTTAACAAAATGGCGGTCTAAGCTTCGCCTGCACATCAAGAAAAACCCCAAACTCGTTTGGGGTTTCTTTCTTGGCGCGGCAGGCCTCTTATACATCAAGGTTTGGCTGCCGACGACACGGCTCGGCATTCCTTGCGTATTCCATGAAGTAACCGGCTTGTATTGTCCGGGCTGCGGCGTTACGCGAGCTGCCGCATCGCTCTTGCAATTCGACCTTGTTCAGGCTTTTCGATACAATGCTCTCTTATTTCTGCTGCTTCCTTTGTACGCTCTTTATGTCGTCATGCAGAAGAAGCAATGGCGGCGTTCCAGCCAAGCACTAATGACGGGAATGGTGATCATCACGATATTGTTCGGCGTTCTTCGCAACTTCCCGGCCTTCGCCTGGCTCGCGCCAACCTCGCTTCTGTAGGGAAATCAAGCGCTAGGGAGTATGAATCCGCGCCATCCCCAGCGCTTGATGCTCCCACAGCATCTGCTGAATGCTTTCCCACTGTGTATCCTCGCACCGGATCATCAGCACGATTTCCGCCGTAATTTTCTTGGCGCCGTACTTATTGCGTTTCACGAGCCACAGCTTCAGCAGGAATCCCGATGTCATTCCGAATAAGGCCCCAATAATGCCCCATATGATCGGCCCCCATGGCAAAATATAGCCGTAGATGGCTCCGAGCAGCATAAAAACCGTACCCAGAACCGCGGAGCTGTCGAGCATGCTGAAGCCGTCCGCGCTATGGACCGTGTCGAACAGCGCCCTCGGCTCCGTCCTTTTGTCCAGGGGCGCCGCGAAAATATTCATTCTCGGGATATCCCGCTGCTCCAGTGCCGATATCGCCAGCTCCAGAAACACCGAGTTTTCGAACGTCGCGATAATGAGCGCCATTCCTACACCTCCTAACGCTTAAACGGGAAACTCGAACCGAGGATCCTGATAATGGGTGCGCAGATGCTTGCTGAGTTCCTTTTCGCACAGAATGTTGTACTCGACGGAAGAACTGTACGCATCGTACCAGACAAAGAAGTAGATGGACGGCAAATACATCAGCCATTGCATGTTGACGGCTTGTTTGGCCTGGGCAAAGTCGCCTACCATGGAGAACTTGATGCCTAGCGGAATATGGGCGCAATACAAGATCAGGATCGTATACCCGAATATAAAAAATCCGGTGATGACCTTATGAACGTACAGATGTCCAAGTCCCGGGACCAATAAGGACCACACCATCGCCAGCCAGGGCTTTCGTTTGTCCATGTAATTAATGTCCCAAGTTCCGATGACGAATCCCCCGACCGCGGCATCCTCCCGGTCCGCCAAAATATACTGCTTGTTCAGGTCAACCGTTGTCCGATAGCTGTCCCAGATCCCGAACATATAGATGCCCACGTATAGAATCAGCCATCTCTCCGCGATGACCTGCTTGGCCATCTCGAAATCGCCGATAAGCGAGTACATGATGCCTAGATTGACTTGCGACATGTTATTAATGAAGAGCTCCCAGCCGATGAGGATAAATGCCGGCGCGTACCGATGCTGCATGAGGTGGCCGAATCCCGGATAGGCGAAGGAGAAGAACGCCACCACCCAGGGATTGCGGAAATGAAGCTGCCCCATAGAAAATTGACTGAGATTCGCTCTAAGGCGTCGCGGTTTGGGTTGATCATTCATCTCGCACTAGTTCCTTCGCAATTGTTCAAAGCATTCTCTATGATTTCCAAACGCGGAAGAAGTATGTACGGCTCCGACACTCGAGGTTGCTCTGCCGTCTGAGATATTCGTTTCCTTCGTAAGGAATGAATTTTGCGTTTTGGGGCATGGTATGGCAGTGTGAACATAATGACCATGATCATTCCTGCCAAAAGAAGGTGCAGCAATGCCAAACTTCGTCCCTTACCTGCTACTGTCCCTTATGGCTGTCTGTACGATGGGCTATCTTGTTGTTCGAACCCGGAGCTATTATCCCGTTGTTTTGTTCTTCGCCTTCAGCGGAATGATCTATCTCTTCGAATATTTCATTCTGGTCTTATTCCGGGCTTATCGGTATATGCCTGGCGTTCTCGAGAATCCGGCGTACGACAGCATGGCGGGAGCGCTGGTATCCAACCTGCTGACCATTCCTTCCATAGCCGCGGCTTTGATCATTTTGAAGCTTCGGAAACGGTGGATTCTCTTCTTCGCTCTCTTCTTGACCGGGGTCGAGTGGCTGTTCCTGCGTCTGGACATCTTCGAGCATTATTGGTGGAAGCTCCCTTTCACCACAATCAATATCGCATTTTTCCTATCGCTAGCCGTGTACTGGAGCAAGCGGCTTGAGAAGGGGGGCGGCTTCATCCGATATCTCACGATCCTTATGTTAGCGCTTAGCATAATCGACACGCTCGCCATTGCGCTTCTGTTCACGGGCTTGCGCAGCTTCGATTTCCCTCTGCTCGGGAATGCCTCATGGAATAATATGGCCGTGACTCTTCCTTATTCCTTGTTCAAGGCCCTCTTGTTCACTTCCGCGGTCTACTGGACAAAGCGGTTGTATCCGCTCTTGCTCACGCTGGCCCTCGTTTTTCTAATCAATGTCTGGCTCTTGCGCATAGGTTTCATGACGCTGTCCGTCGACGAATGGCTCTATTACTTAATCTATTTCCCGGGCTCCTTGCTATGTACCCTCATCGTCTATTGGACAAGGCGCTGGTTCCGGCGGCGGGCGACGGCTTCCGAGGTCAAATAGCCGCTAAGCCTCCAATATAAAGAAACCGCTCCTGCCGGCCCGGCAGAAGCGGTTTTTGCGTTTAATAACGGAATAAAGACGCCGCGAGCTGATAGCCCGCTCCGATCGTCCAGAGGAGCACAAGGTCCCCTCTGCGGATTCGTCCCGTGGCGATGCCTTCGTACAGCGCGATGAACGGACTGCTGGTGCCGGTATAGCCGAACCGGTCTCCGACGTAGACTATCTGTTCGTCCTTCAGCTCGAATCGTTCTTGGATCTTCAGGATGTTGCCGAGCGAGAATTGCGAGCAGCAATACGCCTTCACGTCGCCGGGCTCAAATCCGTTGCGCGCGAGCAGCCGCTCAATCATCTCGTAAGTCGGAGGAAGCGCAACGCTGCCGTCGAACGGCAGCCACTCGATGTACCTCGCGTCGCCGCTGCCCTGCATAGCCGCGGCATGGCCGCGGGCCGGGTACATGATGAAATCCTTGTTCCCGGAATCGGTGTAGTAGACCGAGTCGATGAAGCCGCCCTCCTCGTCCGTACGTTCAAGCACGACCGCGCAAGCGGCGTCGCCATAGTTGGCATACGTAATCGGCTGCTCCGGATTCGAGATCAGCGTGTTGTAATCGGACCCGACGATTAACGTTCTGCGAACGGAGGGGCTCGACATCATATATCGGGCTGCATGATCCGCCGCGACGGTCATGCCCGCGCAGTTCGCGTTCGAGTCCATCACGCTCGTATGGCTGCCCGCTCCGATCGCGGCATGCACCTTCATCGCGTTCGACGGGAAGGTCGTCTCCGGCACCTGCGTCGAGAAGACGATCAGGTCGATGTCGTCCCCTTGAAGACCGCTTGCCGCAAGAGCCTTCCGCGCAGCCTCGATGCCCATCGTCAGCGTGTTCTCGCGTTCGTTGTCGATGACGTACCGGCTGCTTCTTCCCATATACGCCAAGAAGCTGCGGATATCCTGTCCCCGCTCGTCGAAATGGCGAATATAAAACTCGTTGTCTACTCGATTCGCCGGGTGGTAGATTTCAATGCTTCGGATGCGAATGTTACTCATGCTGCTTATCTCCCCGATCGCCTTTTATTTCGTCGTGAATTCGATGTTCGTTAAGCCGGCGTCTTTCGCAACGCGGTTCAGCTGCATTTTGTTGACGAGCTGGGCTTGCGTCAGAATCAGCACAACCTTATGGAAGCCGCTCTGCTTGTAGCTGGCGAACGACGTCTTCAGCTTTTCAACCTCGGTCTGGTTCAATAGAGACATCTCCGTGCAATCAACCTCGAGCTTATACTCCGTCGCTTGTATCGAACCGACCGTGGAGGCGTAGTCCTTGACGAAGCTTTCATAGTCCTGCGGCGTGAACGTCCCCGCTACCATCATCTCCACTGTTTTCGCCGCCCGGTTCACCTTCATGCTGTATGCTTGCGTTGCCATCTCGTTGTCACTCTGCCCTTCTAGTTAGTAAGTTAAGTTAGTTGGAATTCAGGTCTTTGGTAGGACGCAAAAAGACCCCTTTTCAAGAAAAGGAGCCGCTCGTCGTACCCTCTTTTCGGCAGCTGGCTGGCATTCTAGATCGCTCTAGATTAGCCCCTGTAGCTTTGCGTCGCAGGCTTTCGCCTGTTTTGCCATTATCGTGAAAGCTGTATATTGTCCGTATGCCTCTATTCTAGCATTCTAGGACTTTTGACGGAAGATACGTCAGCGTTGTAATTTTTCCCAGTACCCTTCTTAGGCCGAAGCCTCCTTGCGCTTCATGAACACTAGGATCAGCTTGACGAACCCGGCCGCCAGCGCCTCCCTAGAATTGTTCGGGCTCCGGAACATGCCGGTATCGCTCAAGATCGACGGTTCCCTTGAGGCCCACTTCGACTCCTTCGCTCTCCAGCGACGCCGCTTGGCTCCACCTGCCTTCTTCGTCCTGCAAAGCGATCTCTCCGCGAATATTGACGACCCGGTGCCACGGCAGATTATGCGCCCTGCTCATCGTGTGCAAAATTCTCACCACCTGCCGGGCGCCCCTCGGACTCCCCGCCGCATCCGCGATTTGGCCGTAGGTCATGACCTTCCCTTCCGGTATGCTCTGTATAACTTCGATCACTTTTTTCGTGAATGGCTGCATGCTTCTTCCTCCAATTAAAATGCATAATGTCCCACTTTATGAATTTCTTTCACAACTTGGTTATCCCTATTATGAAAATCATTTACAAATCGCGCAAACAATCTCGGAATTAAAATTTTATGACGAATCCTGTCGAATGATTGCAGGAAAAGAGGATAACGCGTTGAATTCCTTTACAAAATCTTAATTTAAGCGACCGGAGGAGTTCCCGTGAACGTTAAACGCGAAATTCTTAAAAAACTGTTTCTCTACCTGCTTCGCAGTTTCCTTCAAGGCGCCGTTATCGGCATTTTTGCCGTCCTTATTACGAATGCGGCCACCGGAACGCCGCTATTTTCCTTGCCGTCGCTTCTGTGCATCGTGTTGGTAGGTCTCGGGACGACCGTATTCGGCTTCTTCAACTTCAAGGCTTACGCCACTCCGTTCGCGGAGATCGAAGGCTTTATTACCACCATCGCGCAGGGCGACCTGACCAAGGATATTAATATGAAAAACCTCGGGCCGCTCGCCCGCTTCGGACCTTCGATGAACAGCATGCGCCAGTCGCTCCACGAGCTGGTGTCGACGGCCAAAGAAACGTCGGAGCAAGTCAACCGTTCCATTGGCGTAGTAACGAAGCAGCTCGACCGGACGCGGGATGATTATAACCAAATCATGTTTTCGGTCCGCGAAGTGTCCTCGGCCATCCGCATTCAGTCGCAGTCCGCGGCCGAAAGCTCCAAAGGCGTGGATGAGATGGCCGTCGGCGTCGGCGAGATCGCGGAGAGCTCGATAGCCGTCGGCGCTTCAAGCAATAACGCGGCCGCGGTTGCGGCCCGAACCCGCGAAGATATCGCGTTCATGAACAACCAGATGAACCGCGTGCAGGAGGCATTCTCCCAGCTGTCGGCGACGATTCAGGAATTCGTCCATATCAGCGGGCATATCGGCGGATCGATTCAGCTCATTACGGAAATATCCGGACAAACCAACCTGCTTGCATTGAATGCCAGCATCGAAGCGGCGCGCGCGGGCGAGCACGGCCGAGGCTTCGCTGTCGTCGCCAGCGAGGTTCGCAAGCTGGCCGCCCAAGCAAGCGAATCCGCAACCTCGATCCAAGAGCTTGTCTCCAAGATGGCGGACAATTCCAAAGACGCGATGGACGCGATGACGCAATCCGAGCGCGAGGTGGAGTCCGGACTGCAGGTCGTACGCGCGACGGAATCGTCGATGTTCGATATTCTGAACACCGTCGAGACGATCAACCAGCAGATCAACAATATCTCCTACGTGGGCGAGCAGCTTGCCGCAGGCAGCGAGCAGATTGCCGCCACGGTGGACGAAATGGCCAAAACCGCCGAAATATCGAACGAAAGCGTGCAAGAAATCGTGCAGCTGACCGGAAGCGTGCAGAGCGCCATGGACGAGGTGACCGAAGCAACGTCGCGCTTGAAGGAGCTTGGCGGCAGCCTGCAGGACTTGATGAACCGGTTTACGATCTAAACCCATTATATCCTGACTCACACAGAAGACGAACGGCCCACTACGCCGCTCGTCTTTTTATTTGGGGGCTGCTAGATGGACAAACAACTCCTGCCGGGACGCACATTTGAAACAGCCTTACCTTCTCCGATGCTTCCTCATGCAAGCACGCCCGCCAGAAGGGATTCGCCGGCTCTGCGGAGAAAGGTAGGAGGACTTAGCCATGAGCCGCATAATGAGCACTCGTAATTCTAAGCTTCCTATTATAGAAGGGGATGACATACCTATGACAATTACCGTTCAAGACATCATCAACTCGCTGACCGAGCCCGTTCCGAAGCTGGAACAAACCGTCGACAAGCTCTTGATCGGCCGGCCGGACGACGCCGTTGCCGGCATCGCGACCGTCTTCATGCCGACCCGGCAAGCGCTCGAGGAAGCCGTCGCATTAGGCGCTAATGTAGTCATTGCCCATGAGGGGCCTTTCTACAGCCATCAAGACTCCTTCGCCGCTACTCTAGAGGACGATCCCGTCTACCAGGCCAAAAAAACGTTTCTCGCCGAATCCGGTCTCGCCCTCTTCCGGCTTCATGATTATATCCACCGCACCCAGCCCGACGGCATAACCGAAGGTTTGGTTCAGGCGCTTGGGTGGGAGCGGCATGTTCTGCAGCACCAGCCGGCCGCCTCCATCGTCGAGCTTCCTCCCATGACCGCAATGGAGGTAGCCTCTCATGTCAAGGAGAGGCTTGGCCTCGCTTTCGTCCGACTGGCCGGTCAACCGGATATGCCGTGCCGCCGGATCGGCTTATTGGCCGGGTATCGGGGAGGCGGTCCGCTTGTCATCCCGCTGTTCGAGAGCGAGAAGCTGGATCTCGTGCTCTATGGCGAAGGACCGGAGTGGGAGACGCCCGAATATGTCCGGGATGCCGTGCGGCAAGGCCACGCCAAGGCGCTAATCGCGCTTGGCCATGCGGAGAGCGAGTCGGCCGGCATGAGGCTGCTCGCCGAACGGCTGCAGCGGCAATTCCCGCAGCTTCCGGTTCATTTTATCCCGAACGAGCCGTTGTTCCGAAGCGTCTGATCTAGGCCTTTTACAAGTATAGAATGTTTTGGAAAGCAGCATCCTATCGACGAGGTGCTGCCTGTGATAACAGCAATAATGATGACAGCCTTACAAGAAGTCGAGCAACGAAGGAGCCACAGACAGCCATGAGTACAGAATTGATCATCTTGCTTCTGTCCGTCGGCGTATCTGCCATAGGCTCGATTTGGATTATACAGTACGATTGGAAGCGCTACGGCGCGCTGTATCTCATAAGCGCAGTAGTCGGCAATATCCTATGCTATATTTTCATCCAGCTTGGTTTCTACGAATTTCCGCGCGTGCTTCTTGGCCATTTGTTCAAAATCCCGTTCTTCGAGGTGCTTACGATCTTCCCGTTCTACGTCTTGTTCGGGGTCCGGTTCAGCCCGAAGAGGTGGGGCTGGAAAATTCCGTTCTACTGGGTTCTGGTCCACGTGGGCATGACGGGGGAGCTGCTCGCCGTCAACTTCACGGACATTATCCGGTACAAGAATTACTGGGACACTTGGGATTCGTATACGTGGTGGTGGATTTTCCTGCTCGCCTTCGACTACGTCGGAGGGCTGATCGTTCCGGAGTCCAAGCGCAGGCCGATTGACGCGGACCTTCATTTCCGGTTCGGTAGGCCCGGATGGTTCATCATCCATTTCATTCTGATCGTCACCATATTCCTGGCTGGCTTCTACGTCGGCAGACTCTCCATAAAATAAAACGAGGCCCAGCTCGCCGCTTCCGGCGGCCTGGGCCTCTTCTCTGAGGTTATTGAATAGCTTTCAGCAAGTTGTATACGGCTTGCGCGCTTTCGGCGCGGGACAGGCGCTCGCCCGGAGCGAAGCTTCCGTCCGCGCGACCTTTAACCAACTCCAGCTCGGCGGCCGCGGATACATCCTGCAGCGCCCACGAGCTGACGGCGTCAAAATCCGTGAATGCCGGCGCTGGCGCGGACTCCTCTTGCGCTTCGCCGACCAATCGGTAAGCCCGAATCAGCATGGCCGCCATCTCCTCGCGGGTGATCGCTTCCTCCGGCGCGAATCGTCCGTCTCCGCGTCCGTTCACGATGCCAAGCTCGTAAGCGGCTTCCGCGTAAGGAGCAAACCAAGCATCCGCAGGCACATCCGTGAAGGCGCCTTCGGCTCCGGCCGGCTCCATTCCCGGCAGCAGCGCGGACACCAGCATTTTCGCAAATTGGGCGCGGGTCACATCCGCATCCGGAGCAAACCTCTGTCCATCCATGCCGTCCACGATGCCTTTCGCCGCGAGCGACTTCACCGCAGCCGCCGCCCAATGGCCAGTCGGCAGATCGGAGAAGCTTCGGTCGATCTCCAGCACGCCATAGGCGCTGAAGTGGCTGAGCTCGGCTGTCATAACGCCGTCTTGCAGCCATCCGCCTACATAGATCAGCTCGCCTTCCTCGCCGATGTAGTAGATGCCCGTCGTATCCTCATTCATTCCGTCCGGCACCTCGAACGCGATAGAAACCGGCTCTTCGAATTCGCTGACGGCGCCAACCTCCTTGCCGCCCTTCATCACGGCGATTCGGAAGTCGTAGACCGTTCCGCCTTGTTTAATGAGGATACCCTCGCTTTCATAGCCATCAAACGCGGCCTTCAGCTCTTCCTCCGACAACGGCTTCGCTTGGAACAGGATGAACGTATCCGAAGTACGTTCGTTCGCCGGCACCAAGTCGGCTGCCGCGACCAACGCTTCCTTCGGCAGCGTAATTGTAATTCCGTCCGTCACGATCTCGAGATTGTTTCCGCCCAGCAGCGATGCGGCTTGAATCGGCAGCACTGCTCCTGTCGCGCCCGCTTTCAGCTCGACCGCCGCTTTGCCGTCCTTGCCGCTTGCGAGCTCGCCGGACGTTACCGTCTCGGCTCCCGGCCATTGCGGAGTCGGCGTAGTGCCGCCCGGAACCGTAATCACTGGCGGCGTGACATCGTCGCTCAGAATGACCGTTCCGCCGCCCGACCGGCTCGGCACTTGAACGGCAAGCTTGCCGTCTGCGGACACGGTGTACGTTCTGCCGCTATATTCGTCCTCGACCTTCGTGCCCGGGGCGAATGGCGCGTCCAGCGTCACCGATACGGCTTCGTTTTTGGTGTTGATAATCGTAACGATATTCTCGTTGTTGTAGGACTTGTTGAAGGCCAGGTAGCCATGCTCATCCGAGCCGGCCAGCTTCGTCCGCTCGCCCTTCGCGTACACCTTCGAGTAGTTCGCCCGAATGTTCAGCAGCTTCTTGTAATGCCCGTGAAGCTGCGCTTCTTCGTCCAGCTGATCCCAAGGCATGTCGTCTCTGTTCTGGCTGAATTGACCTTCGTTCATATCCCCGGCGTTCGCGCCCGACTGACCGAGCTCCTCGCCGTAGTAGATGACCGGCATGCCCTTGGCCGTAATCTGCAGAGCCGCCGCGATCATCAGCTTGCTCTTGTCGCCTCCCACATAGTGGGACAAGAAGCCGTTCTCGTCATGGCTGCTCAGGAATTGGCCCATCGTCTTCGTGTTCGACAGCTTCGATTCGCGGTCCTGAAGATAAGCGTCCACCTCGTCGATGCTGCCGTTCGCGAAGTCACGCGCACGCTCCTTGAAGCCGAAGTCCAGCAGCGCGTCCATCTGACCGCTGTCTAACATGCCTCCGTCGCTTTCCACCGTGCCGCCAAAATATTCGCCCATCAGCTTGAAGCTTGGATCAAGCTTGGTCAGCGCGTTTTTGAAGGCGACCCAAGTCGTCGTCTCGACGTGCTTCACCGTATCGACGCGGAAGTAGTCGATCGTGTCCCCGCGCTCCGTCTTGGCCCATTCCAGCCAGCCCGTTTGCCATTCAATGATCTGCTCGCGAACCTCGGCGTTTTCCGTCATGAGATCCGGCAGAGACTGCAGCTCGCCCTTCGTCGGATTAACATCCGCCGACAAGCCGTTCGTCCGCAGCATGCCCTCG
Organism: Paenibacillus soyae; assembly: GCF_024623455.1. Classification (GTDB taxonomy): domain Bacteria; phylum Bacillota; class Bacilli; order Paenibacillales; family Paenibacillaceae; genus Pristimantibacillus; species Pristimantibacillus soyae. The sequence goes on from NZ_JANIPJ010000021.1 coordinate 37,869, forward strand.
AACCGTTCTTTATCCGCCTCGGTAACGCCCTCGTAGTTATCGTTCGGCTTCAGGCCGTAGCCCGTATGATTCACCACGACGTCTACCATAACTTTAATGCCGAGATCATGCGCATCCTCGATTAGCTTCTTGAACATATCCATGTCGCCCAGATGCTCGTCGAGCTGCGTGAAGTCCTTCGCCCAGTAGCCCGTGTAACCGTATTGCTTAGATTTGACTTTAAAATCCACGCCTTTGTTGAAGTCGATATTGTCGACGATCGGCGTAATCCAGATCGTGTTAATACCGAGTTCATCCAAGTACGGCAGCTTGCTGATCAGCCCTTTGAAATCGCCGCCGTGATACGCCTCCGGATGGGTCTTGTCGACATTCTCGTTGTTCGTCTTGTCGCCGTCCTCGAATCGGTCGGTCAGCAGGAAGTAGATGCGCGACTCATCGTAATCGAAGTCCAGCTCGCCCGCGAACGTTCTCGGCTTGACCGTCACGTTCACCGTGTGGCTGTGCGAGTTGCCGTACTCATCCACCAGCGTGACCGGTATGCTCTTCACGCCGGCCGTTACGTTCTCCTTGACCGAGATGGTATGAGCCATGAGCTCTGTATTGAACGGCGAGTTCGCCGCGCCGCCCAGCGCGGTAAGGTCCATGTAGCCCTCGCGGAACGAAAGCGGCTCGGACGTCTGCGCGCTTACGCGAAGCACCGCGCTTTCTTCATAGTGAATAGCTCCCGGCTCGACGCTGCCGCTGAGCGTCACCTCCGGCTCCTGGTACGAGATGACCGATTTGCCGTCCTGCGTATTCGTCGGATCATTGCGTTCGATCGTCTCGCCGTCCCTCGTCACGAGGAAGCTGTATTCGTAGCTGTCAGGCTCTACATTCTCAAGCGTGTATTCGTACCATTCCTTCTCCTCGTCATAGACCATAAGATAGGATTGGCCGTCAATTTTTACTTGGACGCCGGTGATCGTATCCATGAGTCCCTGTCTGAATAGGCTTTCATCCCGGTACCGGAAGGTAATGTCTCCATCCAGCAGATACGGACCGTCGATCGATGGGAACAGATCGAGTTCTCCGACCATGCTGTGAACGTTCACCTTCGTATATTGGTCGCCGTCTCCGAGCGGGATGACGCGGTCGTAGCCGATATCCTTCTTCGCCGTTGCCCAGTCTGTGCCTTTGCGGAGAACGAAGCCGACGCTGACCGCGTCCTCATGCACGTCGATCATGGCCGTCGCCACGCCGTTCTCAATTTTGTCGAATAAAATTTCGCCGTCTTTCACGCCGGTTCCCCATACCCAAATATTCCAGTCCGTATAATTCCCGTCCGGACGAATGTAGTTGAACTGCACCACTCTCGCGGCGGCCGCTTCTTGCACCTCGACTTCCACGATCGCGCTGAAACCGGCATATTTAACGGTAATTTGCGCATGGCCTACGCCGAGAGCCGTAATCTTACCGCTGGAAGACACGGATGCCACCTTCGAATTGCTCGATTCGAAGCTTGCTCCGCTTCTGACCTTCTCCCGGCTGCCGCCCTCATACTTCGCGTAGACGGATATCGTGCTCGTCTCGTTGACCTTCAGCTCACGCTCGCTGTCGTCGGTCTCAATCGACACCATCTCCGGGGCGTCCGCATCCATGCGGATGATGACCGCGCTGAGCGGATCGATGGTGATGGAGGAATCCGTTAAAGTGAAGCCGGATGCGGACAATACCGCCGTCGTGCCCGCTTCGTCGTTATCGACGACGACCGTGCCCTCCGTCAGATCTTCCTTAAGGGTCAGCATGCGGCTCTCGTCATCTGCGTTAATGAACACATAATAATGACCGCTGCCGTCCATGGCGACGTTTTTGTAGCCGATCAACAGATCGGAGGCCTTTATTTCCGGCGCGTCCAGCAGCGTGACATTCGAGTTGACGAGGTCCTGATCGCCAAGACGGAACGCGTCCGTCGACTTGCGAAGCGCGATAAGACCTTTCGTATATTCGCTGGTTACATGGTTGACCGGATAAGCAGCCTCGTCCGTCGCTTTCGCCCAGTCGAACTTGTTGATCGCATCGGAGGAGTCGTAGGAATCGTGAACGAAATAACCGAACACTTCCCCGTTCTCGTCCTCCAGCGCATGATATTTCTGCTCCGGCACGCCCTCGGCGAGCCACTGCTTAGTCCGGCCGTACTCCTGCCCTGCATGCAGGAACGAAGTGCCCTGCGACGTCATCATGATCAGATTGCCGAGGCGGATTCGTTTATGAATCTCCAGGTTATTCTCCGCGATCGCAGGGTCCTTCTTAATGGACTGCGCGATAACGTCATACAGCGGGAGGTTGTCGTGCGCTTCGATATACGGCACGATGTCGCCCGGATCATCTTCGTTCACGTTGCTTGGCTGACCCTTAATATTGTTCAGGATCGTCTGAATGTCCCGCGCGCCGCCCGTGATGAAGCGGGGCTCGCCCTCGGAGCCGTAGCCGGACTTCAGCTCGTTGCGGATCTCGTCTGAGAATACGCCGACGCTGTCCGTCTTGTTCATCCAGTCTTGATCCGCGGCCATGCCGGCAAGCGAAGGATCCGACAGATTGCCCTTGAACGTGCGCCAGCCTTCGCCGATGAACAACGCGTCCGGGTTTATCGAGACAGCCTCGTCATACGCCTTCTGCACGGCCGGATACGACGCGTCGCCCATCATGTCCCAGCGCATGCCGTCGATCTTGTATTCGTCGAACCAATATTTCACCGAATCGACCATCAGCTTCTCGGCCATGGCGCGGTTCGTTGCCAGGTTGTTGCCGAAGTCGCCGAGGAACTTGCCGCTCGCGTCCTGGAACGCGTAGTAGTTCGGTACGATGTCGTTCAAGAAATCGGCTTTCGCCATATGCGTGTAGACGACGTCGAGCACGACGCCCATACCCGCTTCATGGATCGCGTCGATGAGCTCCTTCAGCTCCCGAACGCGCAGCTCGGGATCCATCGCATTTTCCGAATACGCGCCATCCGGCGAAAAGTAGCTGTGCGGGTCATAGCCCCAGTTGTATTCGTTGCCGACCGCTGAGTATTCCATCTGGCGCTCATCCATCGCCAGCTCGTCGCCGTAATACCATGCCATCACCGGCAGGAGCTGAATATGCGTCACGCCGAGCGACTGAATATAAGGCAGCTTGTCGATGAACGCTTTGTAAGTGCCGAAGCGCGCCGTCAGATCGCCATCGATGGACGGATCGGACGTGAAGTCGCGAATATGGGCTTCCCAAATGACCGCATCCTCGCGCTTCTCGTAGCCATCGATTTGGGCATAACCGAAGCCTGCCGGATCGGTACCGCTCAAGTCGACGATTGCCGCCTTGCCGACCGTGTCCCCATCGGGTCCGGCTTCTCCTGCCGTATTAACGCGGAACTCGGCCATCGACTTGGCGTAAGGATCGAGCACTTTCTTCGTGACGCCGTCGTTCGTCACTTCATACTGGTAATAGTAGCCGCGAAGGTCTTCGATGCCTTCCGTCGACATGTTGGCTGGACCGGCCTTCGCCGACCAGACGCCGTCATCCCCAAGCGCGAGCTCCACGCTCCCGACCAGGATCGCAGTATCGTCTTTATCGTAGAACTTCGCCGTCACCTTGCTTGCCTTCGGCGCCCACAGCTTCAGAGTCACGCCTCCGTCGGCATAGGTCGCTCCCAAGTCGTTGCCGTTGTAGGCATACTTGCTGTCAATCAGGCGCCAGCCGACATTCGCCGCTATGTCTATACCGTTATATTGCACGGCGAGAGGAACGCGAGCCATATCAATGTTTGCCGTCAGGGTCAGCGACACGCTGGTTCCGGATGTCACGGCCGCAGTCTGAATAGCAAGAGGCTCGCCTTCACTGTCTACGACTGTAACGTCTTTGAGCACAACGTCCGTGTTCAGTCCTTCTGTCGTCGTAAAACCAAGAAGAAGCCCGTTGTCCGAGACGATCTCGGCCGACAGCAGCGCCTTAGCTACCTCTCCGGACGGCGACGAGTATACCTTATCGTCTCCTTGCTTGATCCATATCTCGTTCATGTCCGGCGATGTCAGGATGACGGACTTGTCACCGCCGTCCTTGGCCTCCGTCGAGAGGTTCAAGACCAGAAACCCTACCTTCGAAGCATTGTCCGCAAGCTTCACGTCGATATAAGCGCCGTAATTGTCACGCTTATCTGCCGGAAACGCCGTTGCCCCGCCGGGCCACCCCGTCGACGGTGCCGCCACATGCTCCCACAGCCACAGCCCGAATGCATCATAATCGCCGGCCGGCCGATTGTAATGAATGCGTAAGTGCCCGTCCGGCACCGGATCCGTTGGCGCCGGCACGATGAACTCGCTCTTCACTTCGTTCGTTGCCTTGTTATAGCTGAACGTAACAGGCAGCTCTTGCGGTAGGCTAAGCACCGCATTCGAGCCCGGATAGGCTTGGTGGTCCCAGCTGTTACCCAGCACGACTTTATATTCGTAGTTACCTTCCGGCACATTCGCCGTCATGGTGTACACGTTGTCATAATCGTCATCCGACATGATCAACGACGAAGCGGAAGGACTCCAATCGTCCGACTCGCTGATTTCCGATTGCAGGCTTCCCACCACTCTCGGCAGCTCCGCCGTTCCCAGCGGAGCGTAGTACGTCGAGTCCGCAATCTTCTTCGTTGCGTGGTTGTAGTAGAATGTTACATCGGCTGCTTCCTCCAGCGTCAGCACGATATTGCCGTTATTGCTTGTCGCGTCCGGCTTCGTATAGCTGCCGTGACCATAGTTTTCGTCCCAAGTGCCGTTAAGCGCTACTTTGTACTCGTACGTGCCAGCCTGAAGCGTACCCTTGAAGGAGTAGTTCCCTCCCCCTAAGCTGGTCATATCCGTAGCCGATTCCTTCGGCTCCCAGTCGCTGGCCGCGCCAAGCTCCGTTTGCAGCGATCCCACAAGCGTCACCCTGCTCGGCGCCTCCTCGTCCGCCCGGACCGGCGCAATCCCCATTGTCGTCCAGGTCAGCGCCGCCGCAAGAGCGATGGCCATCTGCTGCCTGAACCTTTTGAACCGTACCATAAAACAAGTCTCCCTTCCCTTTCCCGTTTGAACGCCTTCCGTACCTGACGAAGTCTGCTGCTTCGCCGCTTGGCTGCTTTCTCGACATGTTGCGCAATCGTTTGCACAAATGGCAAAAATAAAAGCATCCGTACCCAAGTATTCCTTCCCGACTGATGATTTACTGGAAAATACCACTTGTAAGCGTTTGCTTACTGCCATTTTACGACCAGCAATAAAGCGCTGTCAATAAAAATTAAAGCGGTTATCACAAAACGAATATAAATTGACTGGATTCGGCGAGTTGTGACAACGTTTGCGCATTATGTATGCGGGCTGGCATTCCCCCTTCTTTCGAGTCAACCGAGCTTATATATGATCCCGATAACCCAAAAAAACCGTTTACAACCGAACGTGCATTCTTTAAGATAGCTGTATGGATTAATTTACCATAACAGACAGTGTCATTGAATGGAGAGTGGCTGGCATAGAGGCTAAACGCAGCATTTCATCCGGCACAAAAACCGTATTAATCATCATAGGGTCTATATTTGCGTTTCTCTTTCTGCTAGTCGCTATACCGATAGGCGCCATACTTATTTTCATTTTCGATTTTTCTCTATTTCAAGAAAAGGCGAGCGTGAGCACGACGGCTTATATCAAAGAATCGAATGTGCCCGAAGGCGACATGTTTGCGAGGTTTGAGCATTATTATGAGACGCTAATTGAGGGTGAACGGGGAATTACCCATCAGATTCAGCTCGTAGACAACAGAGAGTCTTATTTAGTGGCAGGATACTCATACAAACTCAGATATAAAGAAGGCAAAAGGGGTAACGAAATTACTAAAGCAGCTCGGGTCTCCGAGGAGGACGGCATAAGGTTCCGATTGTACGAAGCCGCGCTCGATTCGAACGATGACGGCCAGCTTAGAGTCGTGAAGGGCCCCCTTATTCTAACCGAGGAGACAACGGAGGGATACCGCTGGAATGGCGTAGAGCTGGAGCTTCATCGAGACTATATGCTGAAAGCAGCGATAATTTCCAATGAACAGGGCTTCTACGTCGAGATCGGGGACGAGCCGGGGTATTATTTTCACGTCCTATACAATGCCGGTTCCCTGGAACCCAACCCTCTTACTTTAAACTTCGATATTACCGACGGTATGCTCTATGGCCATGACGATGATTATTTCCTGATCTTCAGCGAGCATGATCAAATGCGGCAGCTCATCCATGAGATGCAAGTCGAACTTCAATAAACAAAGGAAACGAGGTCATGTTATGTCAAAGATCGAGTTGAAAGGACCATCCATGGTACTGCTCGTCAGCGATCTGGAGAGGTCTATCGAGTTTTATCAACGTCTCGGATTCACCTATGAGCTTATTGGCGGCCCTGAGGTTGGGCACGTTCACATGACTCGGGATTCTGTCGTATTTATCTTGCACCCCGCGATGAATACGGACGATGTCCGCCCGTTCTCCTCGGCAGCCGGAGGATTATATTTCGACGCCTTCTGCTACTGCGATGTTCGAAAGCTGCTAGAGGAGTTTAACGAGAAAGAGATTGTGATAGAGCGGGGACCCGATCTCAACGACTTCTTCAGCGAGTTTACTATCAAGGATCCCGACGGTTATCGCATCGCGTTCGGCGGCTAGAAGAGCTCGGCGCATTAGCCGAACCGAGGAAGCTCATCCCGCATAGAGCGAGCTTCCTCGCCTGCCATTAGGCATTCATATCCGCATATACAGCCATCGCATCGCGCATGAATTCAGCCAGCCCGTCGCCGAACCGGTCGACGCTTCGAGTGAACCGTTCATCCTCCGCATATAGCTGCCCCAAGCCCTTGAATGCCTCGAGCGAATAGTGGTAGTCTTTGCTGTTCAATAAAGCATACCACTCGCCAATTGCGGCTTGAGCCTCTTCCGAATCAGAACTGCCCTTGCGAACGGTCGCTATTTTCTCGAAAATCATGACCATTTCGTCAGACATCGCCGATTGTTCATCTTTGGGCATATTTCCGATTACGGCATTCGACTTCTCCATCGCTTCGTCACCCCACCGTTCACGGGCCTCCTGCTCGTATGGGTTATGACTGAAATCGAAGCCTTCAAACTTCTCTTTGTTTGTCATTTGAAGCTCTCCTTTCGCGTGACGTATGGTCTTATCGACGGTCGCGATCACTTGATCAAGGCGGCTGCGCTTTTCCAGCAGCATGCTGCGATGCAGCTCCAATGCCTCCAGCCGATCGAATGCCGGATCGTGGATAATTTCCTTGATCTTTTTGAGCGGGAAGCCGAGTTCACGAAAGAACAGTATTTGCTGGAGCATTTCGAGATTGGCATTGGAATAGAGACGGTAGCCGGCGTCGGTCATCCGATCGGGCGACAATAACCTCATCTCGTCATAATGATGCAGCGTGCGCACGCTAATGCCGACTAGATCGGCTACTTCTTTTACTTTCACGGTTCTCAGCCCCCTCACAAAACCGATTATAGGGTATCACGCGACGTGAGAGTCAACACTTCTCCGCTTTTTTCACAACACAAATGTTTAATCCAAATGATTACAGAAAAGAACGGTTATGGTATATTATTTGAGAATCAAATGATAAGGAGAGAGGATGATGGAAGAGTGCAAAGTCAAGCCTTGCATGTAATTAAAAATATCAATTGCATCTACCTGCCCGCAACGAATACCGAGGAATCGGCGCAATGGTACATGGAGCATCTCGGGCTCGAGCTGCTGCGGCCCGTGGACGCGAACCAAGCCCAGCTGGGAATCGGCTCCGGGCAAGCCATCTTCCTCATCAGAAGCCAAGAGCCCCACAACCTCAATTATACGGAGATTGGCGGCTCGGAGCAGTGCGCCCTCACTTTGGAGGTTCAAGACCTACCATCCCTTTATGAGAAAATGAAAAATGCCGGAGCACACGTATCCGACCTCGAAGATAATGGCAGCTGCGGGCACAACTTCTTTGCTTACGACCCTGCCGGCAACAAAATCGACCTGTGGAGCGGTTGGCCCGCTAATAACTAGAATTAGAGGTATCAACTATGAAGCTCATTGATCACTCCGAAAGCGAATATGTAATTACAGATTTTATCCTTGAGGAACTAGATAAAAGACAATACTGCGTATTCGACTTTGAAGCGACGGGTCCCGACCCCGTGAAAGACTCGATTACGCAAATCGGGGCTGTCATTCTCGGACAGGATGGCTCTATAGTCACTCGATACAAAACACTTGTACGACCGCCAAAGCCAATACCTGAAGCCATTGAAAAATTAACGGGCATTTCCAACCATGATGTTGAAAAGGCCCCCTCTTTCTCCGAAATCATCGCTGGCTTCCTAGCCTTCATTAAGGGGTGCGTCCTCGTGACGCAAGCCGGATACGAGTATGACCTCCCCTTATTGACGGAGGAATGCAGACGAAGCCATACACCTCTAGATGATCTTGCAGTTCTTGATACAAAAGCCCTATTTACATACCTGCACCCGGAAGTCTCGGCTATTGTATCTACCAATTTTTTAATCCAGCACTATGTAATCCCGGATGCGGATATTCAGAGGCATGACGCGCTGGGCGACAGCATCCTCATCGCAAGGATATTCAATAAGATAATCGAGGAGTGCTCGGATAGAGGGATTCGAGACATTCGATTTGATTCATTGAAAGTGAAAAAGGTGCAGCTGCCGCCTCTTTAGGAGGCGGCGGGGCCCATTCTTTATGGAGGTGCCGGCATGAACATGGAAATCGTTACCGTTCCTTCGTACTGGGGAACGCCGATGCAACAAAAGCACATAACCGTTCAAGGTCAAACGAACAAGCTTGTCGTCCTCTTTCCTGGCAGAGGCTATTCATGCGAGCTCCCCCTCCTCTACTATGCAGGGAATGCCGCGCTCCAACATAACCATAGCGTGTTGAAGCTGGAGTATGGATACCAAGCAGCCCGTGCCAGCTTTGACCTCCAGGATTTATCGAAGGTTATAGACGAATGTACAGAGTCCGTCCTCCAGGTATCCCCAAACTACGATCAACTCCTATTCATCAGTAAGAGCATGGGAACCATTGTGGCCGGCGAGGTACATCGTCGAATGCAACAGAAAGTAAACCATATCTTTCTGACTCCGTTGGTCGAAACGATTCCTTATATAAATGCATCCGATCGCGTCGTCATTTACGGCGGAATGGATCCCGCCTTCCCTTCGGAAGCTGCTAAGCAAATCGAGTATAGCGAAAATGTCATAGAAATCCCAAGGGCGGATCATGGACTTGAAACGGGGGACGTCGAGGAGAACTTGGCTATTTTGAAGCGGATTGCAGGGGTTTATCAGGACGTGCTAGCTAGAATTCGAATAGAAAGGGGCATCTGACTTGGGCTCTCGTATTATGCATTATTGCATTACGTCTAAGATCAACGCTCGCTTAAAGCTGGATGAAGCTCCTTTTTTGCTTGGCGGACTAGCGCCAGACCTAAACAAATATATGAACCAACAGAAGTCCATCTCTCACTTCGCTAAATATGATGCCAACGGTGTAATCTACACCGATTATAATGCTTTCTTTGACAAATATCTGATCAATCGGCAATCTCCCTTTCATATCGGTTATTACTTTCACTTAATTTCCGACGAGGTGTGGCTGCGAGATATTTATTTCAAAAAAATAAAATATCTTCCTACCGAAGAGAAGAAGGAAGCCCAGCAAAAATACTACCGGGACTTCTGGAGATTGAACGGGAAATTAATCGATCATTATTCCATTGCGCTAAAGCAATTCCTTGTTGAGCCTGTTGACATCGATGAAGTCGATTACAGCTATTTGCCCGAGCTTATTCATGATTTGTCTCGCGACTTCGAACGCATGAATGAAGCAAAAGAGGAGCAGCTCGAGCTCCTCGATTTCGACGAGGTGATTCAAGTATTGGAGAAGTCCATTCAAACATGCCTGGAGGATTCCAGAATATAGCCTCTTGGCCCCAATTAGCTCTGCTTGTACCAGATCGGGGTGGCACACTCGAAGTTGCGGTGATCATCCAGCACCATGCGAATGCGGTCCATCATGGAATCCATCTGCTCCGGCACGACCTGAAGCGTCCAAGTAATCGTGCCGAATATGCTCATAGCCGTATAGAGAGCATACAGGCTCCAGAAATCCGCGGGAATCTCCCCCTGAAAGTAACCGTCGATTTGACCAATGGAGAACGGAATGCTGACCTCGCGGCTGAAATAGGCCACCTTCAGAAAATCATGATAAGGATCTCCCCAGTCATAACGATTGAAGTCGATCGCCGCCGCATAACCGCCGCTATGAACGAGTAGATTGCCGGGATGAAAGTCATCGTGCTGAAACCGGTTCGGACGGCCCTCAAGCAGCGGCATATGGCTCTCGATAAATGCCATAACCGCCTCCTCCTCGGGCAGCTTCACTCCGCAACGAAGGTAGGCCGCCAAATGGCGGTTATGCTTTGCGATCCTTCGATCGGACCACGCCTCCATGCCATCCGGAGCTCCTACGCTATGCATTATCAGCAGCTCACGACCGGCTTCAGCCCCCACGCGGTACTGTTCCTCAGTCGTCATAAAAGGTAGCTTCTCAGAGGCGTCCTCCCCCTCGACATAGCGCAAAACCATGTAGCATAAGTCAAGCGCTTCGAGCGTGCCGAATTCGACAGGCTCAGAGGTTCGGACGCCCAGCTGATGAATATTCTCTACCGCCGTAAACTCCCGGCGCTTGCTTTCGCTCTGGTTGAACGGCGCGGTGCGGAGCACGTAGACCGGTTTGGTGCCGCCCTCGTAAACGAGATACTTCCCGTCATAAGAGAAGCCTTTATGAATTTTAGAAACAGCCGTTGCATTCCGCAGCCGCGGGATATGGCTTTGGACATCGTTTAATCGCATGGTCGTTCTCCTTTCGCATCCTCAATGCTGCGCCCGCAGCAGCTGCTGATAGACGTCACCTTGGCGCAAAAGCTCCTGATGGGTGCCCGCTTCGGCCAGCGTTCCCTGATCCATGACGTAGATGATATCGGCATTCTCGATCGTGGACAGCCGGTGCGCGATCATGATGGTCGTGAGCCCTCTCCGCCGCTCATCCAGCCGTCTGAGCAGCTCCCGCTCCGTCTCCAAATCAAGCGCTGACGTCGCCTCGTCCAGCACGAGAATCTCCGGGTTCTTCATAATGGCGCGGGCGATGGCAATACGTTGACGCTGTCCGCCGGACAGCTTAATGCCGCGCTCTCCGATATCCGTCTCGTAGCCATCCGGCAGCCCTTGAATGAAGTCGTGAATTTGCGCGATTCTGCATGCCTCCTCCATCTCCGCTTCGGTCACGTCGCGTCCAAGCATCAGATTCTCTCGGATCGTATCCGAGAACAGGTAGGGATCCTGGAACACGATGGAGAGCTTGTCGCTCCACTGCTCGCGGCTGTACCCGCCTGCCGGTATGCCATTCAAACTTATGCCTCCTTCGGCCGGATCGTAGAAGCGAACCAGCAGCTGGGCAACCGTCGACTTGCCGCCGCCGCTTGAGCCGACGAATGCAATCTTTCTCCCGATCGGGAGCTCGGCGCTGAGCTGGCGAATGACCTCCGGAAGCTCGGGCGCATAGCGGAAGCTCGCCTTGTCGAAGGACAACTGCTGGACCCTGCCGGCAATCGGCCGGCTCCCTTCCTCTTGCTGCTCCAGCTCGAGAATGCGGTACACGCGGTCAATATTCGCCGTCTGCGCCGATATGCCCATCAAGAACTGAAAGAAGTTGAAGAAAGAGTCCGAAAGCTGCGTGGAGAACTGGAACAAAATAACGAAGGTGCCGATCGATAGGTCGCCTTGAATGAGACGGTAGCCGCTGTAGCCGAGCACAAGCAGGCCGATTCCCCATTTGATCGGGTCGCTGTAGCGCATCTGACGGTTGGCCAGCCTGCCTTCCTCCATGACCCGGTCGAAGTAATCCCGGAACATCGCGTCGTATAGCTTCTCCTCCCACTGCAGTCGATGATAAGCAACGACCTCCCGGGTCGACGCCACACCCTCTTCAATCTGGACGAGCAGCGCGGCGCGCTTCTCCGACACCCGCTTGGCCGCTTCCTTCAGCTTCGGGGCAAAATAATACCCAACCGAGACATATATGGCGCATAGCGTGACAATGAGCAGCAGCAGCGTAGGGCTGGACAAACCGATGATGATCATGAGAATGCATAGATTCAGCAGGTCCTGCAGACCGCGCGGAACCTGCCATCCCATGACGCTTGCCGTCTGGAACAAATCCTGCGTATACGAATAGACGTACTTCCCGGTCCGCTCGTTCTGGAATCGCTCGACCGGCACCTTCTCGATCCGCTTCAGCATCCGCGCGAGCAAGGAGCGGCTCACCGCAAATTCGTTGCGGACGAGACTGCGGCTCGTGAGGGTGAACATAAGCGCGTATACCGTCCCCGCCGCGGCGAAAACTCCGACGACTACGGGCAGCAGCTCATATTGCTCCTTGCCGAATACGTCGTCGATTAATATTTTCTGCACGTAGACAAGGGTATAGTTAGACACCGACTCCAGCACGAGGTACAGCAAAGCGGCCAAATAGGTGCCCTTGATTAACATCGAATTGCTCCAAAAGATCTTAACGTACTTCATGGGCAATCCGCCCTCCTTCTGCTTCCGTTCCCGCCTCCGACTGTCCGGCCTCCAGCTGATAGAGCAGTCCTTGACGCGCCATAAGCGCCTCATAGCTGCCTGCTTCCGCGACCTGCCCTTCATGGATGACCACGATCGTGTCGAAGTGCTTCACCGTCGACAGGCGGTGCGCGATCGCGATCGTCGTCCGGTTCACCAGCACCTGGTCCAGCGCCTGCTGAACTTCGTATTCGCTTACATTATCGAGCGAGGATGTGGCTTCGTCGAGCAAGATGATGGCCGGCTTCTTGACGAACATGCGCGCAATCGATATCCGCTGCTTCTGTCCGCCGGACAGCTTCATGCCCCTCTCGCCGACCAGCGTATCGTAGCCTTCCGGAAGCTGCATAATGAAATCATGCGCATAAGCGGCCTTCGCCGCTTCCACGATCTCTTCATCCGTGGCGTCGGGCCGGCCGAAACGGATATTCTCTTTCACGGACGAGCCGAACAGGTAGGTCTCCTGGAACACGTACCCGATCGATTCGCGAAGCTGCGCCATGGTCAACTCCTGGATCGGCACCCCGTCCAGCTTGATGACGCCGCTCGTTGGATCGTAGAACCTCCCGATCAGCTTGAACAGGGTCGTCTTGCCTCCGCCGCTCGTACCGACGAACGCCACCTTCTCGCCCGGCTTAATTGTAAGGCTGAAGCCCCTGAGCACCGGCGGCTGGCCGGGATACTGGAAGCGCACGTCCTCGAAGACAAGCCCGCCGAGCACCTCCTTCAGATGGACCGGCTTCTCCGGATCCTCGACCTCGATCGGTTTATGCATGAATTGATAAAGAGGAATCGTCTGATTAATGACCAGCTTCTGCTCCGTCAGCATGGTCACGAGCAGGGTAAGGCGGAACATCGTCGTCATGTAGAGCAAGATGAAGGCGATGAACGCGCCGAGCGTCAGCCAATGGTTCGTGACCGCGTAATAACCGGTTAGGAATACGGCAATAGCGCCCATGTAAAAGGTGAACCGGCGAAAGCTGCCTCTGGCGAAGCTGAACGTGGCGCTTAGCAGATAAACGTCCGACCAACTCTTATGCTTCGCAAGCGTGCGGTCGCGGTACCAAGGCTGGGCGCCGAAGGCGCGGAACTCGCGCAGGCCGGATACGGTTTCGTATATGGATTGGTTGTAGGCAATTCGCGCTTTCCCGGTCTGCCGGCCGTAGAGCGCCGCCTTGCGTTCGAAGTAAGGACCGAACAAATAATAGAGGCCGAACGTCGGCAGGATGATCAGAGAGAGCCAGCCGCTAATGGAGATCAGCATCCCCATGGCGACCGTGACGAACAGCAGATTATCGATGACCCCCGGCAGGAAGTTGCGGTAAATCCGCATGACCGACATGACCTCCGAGTTGAACATCGACAGCGTCTCGCCGGCCGGATGGCGCTCGTAGTGGGAGAACCCCAGCTTCCGCAAATGCTTGAAGATGGCGAGCTGCATATCGCGCGAGGCAAGCTCGCCGATCGTCCGCTGAATCAGATTGCGGAAGTTCTTCGCGACGAGCATAAGCAAGTTAACGGCGACCAGCCCCCCGATAATGGCGAAGAACAGCTCCGTATCCTTCGTCTTCACGACGTGATCGATGATATACTGGATCATCTTCGGCGTCAGCGTTTCCCCGATCACTGCCATTAAGCCGCAGATGGCCAGTGCCGCTATTTTTTTCTTATATGGCCATAGGAATCGAAGCGCCCACAGATAAGATTTTCTCGATTCCGCAAGGTCGGCTTGCTCCGCGAGCTTCTCCTTACTCGCCTTTCCTTTCATGGCGCATCCCCCTTTTCTCAGCTCCATCCATTTTCTCCCTCGACAACGAAGAGGTCAACCAAATTTTTCTGATAAAGAAACTTATGGGATTCCACATCAGCGACACTCTCGGCCGGACATATCCCGCCTTTACAAGGAAGGATTAACTGGATATTCTAAGTATGGTATCGCTTTTGTGAGGAGTTTCGGCGAAGAGGAATCCCGATCTGGAGTAGGTCGCCAGCTATAGCCTCAGCCTATAGCAGGGTATAAGAAATTCAAATTACCCGTTAAGCTCCGGAACACTCTATTATTACTATATATACAGCTGGAGGGGCATGAGAATATGCTGAGAGATAAGATAGTAGGTAGAGAGCCCGGCATTCTAACCTACGGCATTACGCCGCCGAAGATGACGAATACTCCGGAGAAGATCGCCGAAATTGCGCAGAAGCAAGTCGAACGAATTAAACATTTGGATATAGACGCTTTGATTCTTTATGACGTGCAGGATGAGGCCGACCGGACGGATCAAGAGAGGCCCTTTCCCTATTTGCAGACTCTAGATCCCGCAGCCTATAGCGAGCAATATTTGCATGAGCTTCAGGTTCCGAGCATCATCTATCGCTGCGTTGGCCGATACAGCAAGGAGCAGTTCGTCAATTGGGTAACGGCCGATCAGGAACGCGACCTATATTCCGTATACGTGGGCGCTTCCTCCAGCAAGCAGGAAGTCACCTTGAATGTGGCGGAGGCATCCAGGCTGAGCTGCGAGCTTAACCGCAACCTAAACCTCGGGGGCGTCGTCATACCCGAAAGGCATATGAAGCGGAATGACGAACATCTGCGGGTGCAGCAGAAGATCGAGAACGGGTGCCGCTTCTTCGTATCGCAGGCCGTTTACAACGTAGAGGCTTCGAAAAACTTCTTGTCGGATTATTATTATCACTGCGCGAATAACGGGCTCGACATGGTGCCGATCTTGTTCAATCTCGCTCCGTGCGGCTCCGAAAAAACGCTCGAATTCATGAAGTGGCTTGGGATCAGCATACCGAAGTGGTTAGAGAACGAGCTGAAATACTCCCATGATGTGCTGGATAAGTCCATTCAATTATCGAAGACCATCTTCGAGGAAATCTTAGACTTTGCGCTCGACAAAGGCATTCCGGTCGGATGCAGCGTCGAGAGCGTCTCCACAAGGAAAGTCGAAATCGAGGCTTCTGTTCAGCTGGTGAGAGACATCAAGACGATGCTGGATAAGAAGCTGAAGAAACCAGCGTTGAATCTATAATTTGCTTTGGGGCTTTCCGCGTATGCGGGGAGCCTTTTTTGGTTTGTTTGAATGGGGATTGAATTACCGACATTTTTTAAAATGATTGACATGGACCATCTCTTTATGATAATTATTTATTAGTCAATAAATAAATCATAAGGAGCATCCGCAATCATGACACCCAAAGACGACGCTCTTAACCGCAAAGATCAAATATTGGACGCCGCCGCCTCGTTGTTCGCCGAGAATGGCTATTACAAGACGACGACCGCCGGCGTCGCCGCGTCCGTTGGCGTAACTCAGCCTTATGTGTTTCATTTCTTCAAGACCAAGGAATCGCTTTATCTCGCCGTGTTGGAGCGTGCGTATCAGCGGATCTTGTACGCTTTCTCTACCGTTGATGCTCCACCAGAACAATTGAAGGAAACGATGGGCCGCGCGTTTACGGAGCTGATAGGGAGCCATCGCGACGAGATCCTGCTGGTCATGATGGCTTACGCCACGCCGGAGAAGGAAGTGAGAGCCTACACCCGTAGGGAAATAGCGATAATCCATGAACGGGTAACGGCCCGGTTCCAAGCGGCGGGCATTCCCGACGCTGACGTCGAAGCCAGCAGCTTTATCGCGGAGGGTCTTCTCATCGCCATGTCCGAGACGCTCGACCTTCCGCATCTCTGTCGCTGGAGAGAGAAGCACGTGGAAGAATAAGCTTCAACACTCACGCGACCTCATTCTCGATTGTAAAAGCAATGTCTGTTTGAATGAGGTCGCCCTCTTTTTGGGCTTCAATTTATTTATTAATAAATAATTTATCGATTAGGAGTGAGGAAAACCATGTTTACCCCCGATCGCATTAAACTGCTCGTCGTTACCTGCGCCGCCTTGTTCATGGCCATGCTCGACAACCTGGTGCTCGGCGTCGCGCTCCCGTCCATCCAGGAATCGTTCAATGCCAGCATGTCCGACCTCGAATGGTTCATGAATGCCTACACGCTCGCCTTCTCCGTGCTGCTTATTCCATTCAGCGTGCTCGGCGAGAGATTCGGCCGCAAGCGCATGTTTTTAGCTGGCGTCGTGCTGTTCACGCTTGGTTCCGCTCTATCGGGCATGAGCGGCAGCTCGATCGAGCTGATCTTGGCCCGCGCCTTGCAAGGCGTCGGCGGAGCGGCCATCGTGCCGCTAAGCTTGACGCTCGTCAACGGTGCATTCCCCGTGGATAAGCGGGCCGCGGCGCTCGGTATTTGGTCCGGCATCTCCGGACTCGGCTTGTCGATTGGTCCGCTTGTCGGCGGGTTGATCGTGGAAGGCGCGGCTTGGCAGCTCATCTTCTGGGTCAACATTCCGGTTGGGGTACTAGCGTTCCTGCTCGGCATGAAGTGGCTGAAGGAGACGCGCGGCGAGAAGAAGCCGATCGATCCGCTTGGCATCCTGCTGCTTGGCGCCGGCTTGTTCGGCATCGTCTTCGGTCTCGAACGCGGCAACGAAGACGGCTGGGGCTCCGTCACCGTGCTGTCCCTGCTCGGAGGGGGGCTGCTGCTCCTCGTGTTCTTCTACCTATGGGAGCAGCGCCGCAAGCAGCCGTTCATCCGCTTCGATCTGTTCAAGAACGCCAAGTATTCCGGTCTTGTACTGGCCGGTTTCTGGATGAATGCGGGCATCTTCTGCGCGATCTTCCTGCTGACGCTATTCCTGCAGCAAGCTCAGGGCTACTCCGCTCTTGAGGCGGGCGTCCGCGAAATGGCTTGGACCGGCTGCACGATGATTGCCGCGCCGCTGGCCGGGCTTGCCGTCGGCAAGTTCGGCACCCGCGCCGTCCTGACGACCGGACTGGCGCTGCAAGGCATCGCGCTGCTCGGCTTCGGCCTGCTCATCGTCACACAAGGCGTCAGCTTCCCGTTCGGCTACATGCTGCCGTTCATGATGATGGCGGGCACCGGCATGGGCCTCAGCTTCACGCCGATCTCGCACGGCATTCTCTCCTCGGTGCCAGCATCCGCCGAAGGAGAAGCAAGCGGCATCAGCAACGCGACGCGCGAGCTCGGCGGCGTATTCGGCATCGCGATCGGCGGCCTCGTGTTCCAATCGGGCGGCGCCATCCAGAGCGCTGCCGACTTCGGAGATCACGTCGTGCCAGCGCTGTATGCCGGCGCGGCCATGATCGCCGTCGGCCTGCTCAGCGTCATGCTTCTTCGCGGCCGGGCAGCCTCCCGCCAGCCGTTATCCGCCCAGGAAGCGACGTAGGCCGTACCCTCGCGCACCAGTAACGCTCTCTCGTGTCGCTATCGCTCCTTGGGGCGCGACCTGCGCACAAAAAAAGGCCCTGGAACGATTTCGTTCGAGGGCCTTTTACGTCTGAATTTTTGCAAGGAAATCCTCCAGCAAATTCATAAACTATCCCGCAAAATTATAGCCTCCGTTTCTTGGAAGCAACTCCTCAAAGTCACAAGACGCTATTTCATTACTACTCATGACTCAAACAGTTATCTTGCAGCCATATTCTGGCTTCTTCACCTACTAGAAGATTTGGTTGTTCTGGCGTCCCAATATTGATGCTTTTTATGAAAGCCTCTTCCAACCCTTGAACTCCAGTTAATTTTGCTCCTTTTAGCAGTACTCTTTCAAACGTAGCTAATCGCACATCAGCATTAATTAATATGGCATTGCGGAAATCCGTCTCATCAAAAAGAGCAGCTACTAAATTAGCATCCGATAAATCCGCTTTTACAAACAACGTCCCAATACACTCACTATCAGCTAATCTAGCGGCTTTAATATTGGCATATGAGAAGTCCGCATACGAGACATTAGATTTACAAAAGTCTGCCCCTTCTAAATTTGTAGATATAAAAGTTGATGAACTTAGTAAAGATGAGGAGAAATCTTTGTGATTTAAGTTCATGCCGTCAAAGGCACAAGCTGTAATATAGGCTTGGTCTAATGGGTACTGTGACAAATCCACATTTCGCAGATCAATTTCGTCTATCCCCAGTTTATCGCCTTGTTCTCCAATAGTGTCTATCCAAAGACGGTGCGACTCTAATCGATCCATAATTTCTTTGATATCAGTTGTCATACGTAACGTAACCCCCTATGGATACCAAATAACCCTACTTGATATTCCCGCCTTTTCTATTGCCTCTTTTAACTGCTCAACATGTTCAGGAATCATGTCTCTTTTATCTACAATTACATTATAATTTTTATCCAATTCTTTATTAATGGCCCTCATCCCGTTTTCTACTGTAAATGCCCCTTTTTTGGGTGATGTATGACCATTTGGGTAAGATACGAAGCTTTTAACGTCCCATTTAACGCCACTTGTAGTATCAATAAATTCTGCTCCTCCGTCGCCTTGCGGGTCGCGCACAATCTTCCCAAGTTTACCCTGTTGCTCCAGATCCAGTCCAATCTCTCGTTCTTTCAAACCTTGATCCCTAATTTTACCTCCATGAGAAGGGTTGCCTGCTAAATCATCCAGTTACGACTAACTTTCGACATCGCTGATAGGAGCAGGGGATTGTAGCGCTCTCTCGTGTCGCTACCGCTCCTCGAGGCGTGACCCGCGCACTTGTAACGCTCTTTCATGTCGCTATCGCTCCTCAAGGCACGATCAGCGCGCCAGTAACGCTCTCTCATGTCGCTATCGCTCCTCCAGACGCAAACCGCGTACAAAAAAAGAACCTCGAACGATTACCCGTTCGAGGTCCTTTCCTTCCAAAACTAGCCTCTCTTCTTACGCGTCATCACGTCGAAGATAACCGCTGCGGCCAGAACGCCGCCGCGAATCATGTACTGATAGGAGACGCCTACGCCCAGCAGGTTCATACCGCTGGAGAGCGACGCCATAACGATCGCGCCGATAATCGCGCCCGTTACTTTGCCGACGCCGCCCGCGGAGGATACGCCGCCGACATAAGCCGCCGCGATCGCGTCAAGCTCGAACAGCGTTCCCGCCGTTGTCGAAGCCGATTGCATGCGCGCTGTGAACAGAATGCCGGACAGAGCGGACAGCATACCCATCGATCCGAAGACGATGTACGTAATTTTCTTAACGTTAATACCTGTGAGATGCGCCGCTTCCGGGTTGCTGCCCACAGCATAGATGTGGCGGCCGAGAACCGTCTTCGTCGTCAGGAAGTGATACAGCGCAACCACGCCGAGCATGATGATAACCGTCCAAGAGAAGCCGTTGTAGCCGGCAAGAATCCAAGTAATATAAGCAATGATAGCAGAGATGAAGATCAGCTTAACGATGAACAAGCCTGTCGACATGACGTCGAATTGGTATTTCTTCTTGTTAGCGCGCTGGGTGATCTCGCTGTAAATGTAGAACACGATGCAGAGCAAACCAAGAATTAGGGATAACACGTGCAGACCGGCCACTTCACCAAGCGAAGGGATGAAGCCGTTACCGATCGCATTGAAGAAATCGTCATTGACGTTGATCGTTCCCGTTTTCTCCGTTACTTGAAGCAGCGCCCCCCGGAAAATAAGCATCAAAGCCAAGGATGCGACGAAGGACGGAATGCCGATCTTCGCTACAAGCGCGCCGTTGAGCAGGCCGGCAAGAACGCCAAGCACCAGGATAACCGGAATCGTAATATACACCGGTACGCCCATCTGGGTCATCAATATCGCGGCGATCGCGCCCATGAAGCCGGCGGCGAAGCCGACGGACAAGTCGATCTCGCGAATGACGATAACCAGCGTCATGCCGACGGCCAATACCGCGATATAGCCCGTAGCGTCGAGCAGGTTACTAATATTACGCGAGGACATGAACAATCCGTCCGTCATAATGGTGAAGGTAAGCATAATGACAAACAGGGCAATATACATGCCGTAGTCGCGGATATTCACTTTGACAAGCGACTTCGCTTCGTTAAAAAGGTTCATCGGTCTTCCTCCTATTGCGTTGCAAGCTGCATAATGTTTTCTTGGGTGGCCTCTTCGATCGGCAACTCGCCTTTCATCGCGCCTTCGGCCATAACGTACACGCGATCGCTCATGCCAAGCACTTCCCCGAGCTCGGAAGAGATCATGATGATGCTCATGCCTTCGCTGATCAGCTGGTTCATGATCGTATAGATCTCGAACTTGGCGCCTACGTCGATACCGCGCGTCGGCTCATCCAGAATGAGCAGCTTCGGCCCGACGAACAGCCATTTGCCGATGGATACCTTCTGCTGGTTGCCGCCGCTCAGCTTGCCGACGATTTGTTCCACGGAAGGAGCTTTGACGTGCATCGAGGTCTTATATTCGTTCGCGATCTTTACTTCTTCGTTATCGTTGATAACGCCGTTTTTCGAGATCCCTTTTAAGTTAGCGGCAACAACGTTGCTCTTAATATCTTGGGCCAGGAACAGTCCGTCGCCCTTGCGATCCTCGGTCACGTAAGCGATACCCGCCTTAATGGCGTCGCTCGTATGATGGAATTTCGCGGGCATGCCGTCCACGAATAAGTCGCCCTGCAGTTTATAGGACTTCGGATTGCCGAAGATGCTGAGCGCGAGCTCCGTGCGTCCCGAGCCCATTAAGCCGGCTATGCCGACGATTTCGCCTTGTTTAACGTGAAAATCTACATTTTTGACAACATGGCGGCCTAGCTGCGCGTCATAAGCGGACCAGTTGTTCAGCTCTAAAATTTTGTCGCCGAATTTCTTGTTCGGTCTCTTCGGATAGATGTCGTCGATTTCGCGACCGACCATGTTCTTAATAATCGAGTTTTCCGTAATTTCGCCCTTCGAACCGTCGAGCGTACAGATGGTGCGCCCATCCCGGATGACCGTCGCCCGGTCCGCGATGGAGATGACTTCTTTCAGCTTGTGGGAAATCATGATGCAGGTAATGCCTTGCTTCTTCAGCTCTCGCAGCAGCTCGAGCAGATTTTCGCTGTCGTTTTCGTTCAGCGCCGCCGTCGGCTCATCCAGAATGAGCAGCTTGACGTTCTTGCTGAGCGCCTTCGCGATTTCGACCAATTGCTGTTTGCCGACGCCGAGGTCCTTGATAAGCACTTCCGGATTGACGTCGAGTCCTACCTTCTCCAGCATTTGCTTCGCCTGAACGATCGTTTGATTCCAATCGATCACGCCGCCGCGTTTCACTTCGTTGCCGGCGTAAATATTCTCGTATACGGTCAAATCCGGGAACAACGCCAGCTCTTGATAAATAATGGCGATGCCCGCCTTCACGCTGTCGCTGATCCGGCCGAATTGCTGCACGCCGCCCTCGAATACGATGTCGCCTATATACGTGCCATGAGGATAGACGCCGCTCAGCACCTTCATCAGCGTGGATTTGCCGGCGCCGTTCTCGCCGATCAGGCAATGAATTTCGCCTTTCTCCACCTTGAAGCTGACATCAGTGAGCGCTTTGACTCCCGTAAATTCCTTGGAGATATTCTTCATCTCCAGTATATATTCGCTCATCGTTTTGCCCCCTTAACCAAACAACGGTTACAATTGCGGAATCGTGATGGAGATCTCCATCACGATTCCGACCGTCTTATGCTGCCCGCATTATTGCAGGCCTGTGAAGTCTTCCGCTTTGTAGTAAGCCGAGTCTACAAGCTCTGCTTTCACGTTTTCTTTGTTAACTACGATAACGTCTGTTTGCTTAGCCGGTACTTCTTTGTTGCCGTTGTCGTACGAGCCAGTTGTTTCAGGAGTTTTGCCGTCCAGGATCGCTACAGCCATACCCATTGCGTCTGTTACAAGCGTACGAACGTCTTTGAATACCGTCATCGATTGTTTGCCGTCGATGATGTACTGGATGGAAGCTTTCTCAGCGTCTTGACCGGTTACGATGAAGCTGGATACCGCGCTGTCCGTACCGAATACGTCCGCGATGGAGCGAGCCGTTCCGTCGTTCGGAGCAAGAATCAGAACATCGCCTTTTGCGTCCGCAGCAGCGGAAGTCAGATGCGTTTGCGCTTTGTTTTTAGCTTCGTTCGGATCCCAGTTTGTAGTTACTTGGCCGATGATTTTGCCCAGCTCTTCGCGGGACAGTTCAGCTTTGTCTTGCAGAGCAACCGCTTCGCTGGAGTTTGCGATCACGAAAGTGCCGTCAGCGATTTTTGGTTGAAGAACTTTCCAAGCGCCGGAGAAGAACAGGAACGCGTTGTTGTCGGAAGCTGCGCCCGCGTACAGGTACAGCGGTTGGCCTGGGCCTTTTGCGTTATCAACCAGGTATTGAGCTTGCGCCGCGCCTACTGCTTCGCTGTCGAAGGTTACGTAATAGTCAACCGCGTCCGTGCCTGTGATCAGACGGTCGTAAGCGATAACCTTGATGCCTTCTTTTGCCGCCGCTTCTACTGCAGCTGCAGCAGCCGCGCCGTCTTGAGGACAGATGATAAGAACGTCGATGCCTTTGTTGATCAGCGTTTCTACGTTTTCTTTTTCCTTAGCGGAAGTGCCTTGGCTGAACAGGATTTCCGTTGTATATTTCGTGCCGGACAGGGCATCCTTAAAGCGTTGCTCGTCCTGTACCCATCTTGGCTCGTCTTTGGTCGGCAATACGATACCGACGCTTACTTCGCCTCCGCCGTTGCTGCTGCAAGCCGCCATAATGGTGGCGAACATCATCACGACAAGCAGGAGAGAAATCGATTTGAAGCTCTTTTTCATTTTGTATACCCCTCTCAAAATGTATCTGTTGCTTACGTGTCTAAATATAGCACCGAAACCGGACCGTGAAAGCGTTATACAATAGCACTCTTTTATAACTGCCTATACTTTTTTAAGGTGCGTCTTGTCCGGCTTCGATTCGGAACTGGGCAACCGCGTCCTTCAGCTCGGCCACGAGCTCCACAAGACGACCCGCATGCTGAGACACCACGGCGATCGATTCGGTCTGCATATCCATAGTGGATGCAATCTGCTGCGTGGAAGCCGTTGTCTGCTCCGAGACGGCCAGAATCGTCTGAATCGAGGCGACTACTTTCTCCTTCTGCGCTTCGATGCCGGAGATCGTACCGAGCTCTCCTTGCATATGAGCCTGCATCCGTCCGAGCGAATCGTTCATTCTTCCCATCGCTTTGCTGACCTCGGCTACCGCCGTCCGCTGCGTTTCGTTCATGGCGTTCGTTGCGCCAACGACGGCTACGAGCTCTGCCGTTTGCGCCAGCATGCCGTTGATCGTCTCCTGGATGCGCTTCGCCGATAGCTTGGCCTGATCCGCCAGACTCCGCACCTCGTTCGCGACAACCGCGAAGCCCTTGCCGTGTTCGCCCGCCCGCGCGGCTTCTATAGAAGCATTGATCGACAATAGATTGGTCTGCTGCGTAATTTCGAATATCGCTTTCGTGACCGACGAGATCGATTGCGACTGCCGGCTTAGCTCGTCCACCATGGCCGATACCTGCCCGAACGCCTGCTCCAGCCGGACATAGGACTGCTCGAGCCGCACCACTTGGCTGTTGCCGCCTTCAAGATCGCGGCTCGAATCCGCAAGCACCAGCTTCATCTCGTCGGATTGGCCGATTAACGTCTCGATATCACGGCTTAACGCGTGAACGGCTTCGGAGCTCTTCTCGATTTCGGACGAGGTATGGGACGCGCCGCGCGCGATTTCTTCCGCGGAACGCGCCACTTCTTTGCCGGAGACCGCGTTCTCGCCGGACACATACTCGACGCCGGAAGCCGTTTCTTCTACGGCCTCTACGCTTGCATGAACCCTCCGGATTAGCCCCCGCATACTGCCGAGCATCGCGTTATAGCTGCTAGCCAGCTCTCCGATTTCATCCTGTTTGTCGTAACGAAACTCCGTAACCAGGTCGCCTTCGGAAGTCTTCGCGATCGTCGAACGAAGAGAGTTGATCGTCTTGAGCAATCCCGTTGCGATATAGTAGGCCGCCAGTGCTCCGATAACAAGGCCGATCGCGAGCGCGATCAGGCTCGTGCCCAAGAACTCGAATAGGCTTCCGGTCAGCGTTTTTTTGTCCATGAAGGAAACGACGGTCCAATTCATCGAATACACGAATGAAACCTCGCCTTTGTAGCCGACGCCGTCCCACTTGAAGTCGATGCCGCTTCTCTCTCCCGCTGCCACGTCCGCTACCCAGCCGAACGATTGCTTCATGTCGGCTGCTTCGGCGAGCGCATCCGCCACGCCCGGCAATTTGCCGCTTGCGTTCGGGTCGATGTTGGTTCCGTCCAGCCCCTGCATGAACGATGAAATGATCAGCCCCTGATTATCGTAGATGATCAGCTTCTTATCACCGAACCGTTCGTTCGATTCCCGCAGCAGCCCGATTCCGTTCAGGTCGATATCGAAGCCCGCCACGCCGCGCCACTCGTCGCCGATCAAGACGGGCGTAACGATCGAAACGGTCATCTTGCCCGAGATGTCGTCCATCCGAACATCCGTCCAGGCGGTATCCTTCTTCTGCTCTGCAAGCTTATAGAGAGGCATCTCCCTCGCGTCGCCCGCATGGCCGGTCTCGTGAGTCATGAGCAGCTGTCCCGTCGCTGCGGAAATATAGAAGGCTCCCAGCAGCGACTGGTCCTGAGCCTTCACTTCCTGCAGCATGCTCGCGATATCCGAATCCGTATAGCCCGCACGCTGACTGATCCGGCCGATCTCCCCCGCCATCCGTTCGGCCGACTTCTCGTATTGCTCGGCGAACATGCGGAACTCCCTGGTAGCGCTTTCAACTTGTATCGCGTTCCCGTCCGCGAATGTCTCCCCCAGCGAAGCTTGCATAATTCCGAAGTTCATCGCGGTCGAGCCGAGCAGCGCGAGAAGAACCGCCGCTGAGATCAGCGCCATCCACTTGACCCGCAGCGACCGCCCGTTCATGCGAAAGCGAACGCCCCGCCGGAGAACGTTCTTCCATTCTCGTATCTTTATCATCCGTTTATCCCCCTAATGATTTGTTCTGCTTCCCTTCCTCCCCAAATATTACTCGACTTGGTTCGACACCGACCTAACAAATTGGTAGACAAATTTGCGGTGCCTAGCATTTTTTTGCGATGCGTAACTTTGAGTCCCATAATGGCGTAAAAGGAAAGATGGGAAATTGTTCAACGAGGTGACTTGCATGGTAGAGAAACTATTCGGAATCGTCTTTATCTGGGGAATCCAGGCACTGTTAGTCTGGAGCTTGCTTCTCGCGATTAAGCATGCGGCCGAAGAGAAAAAATGGGGCTTTATCGCCTTCTTCATCTATATATTTCATTATGCGAAAGCTTCTTTCGGCACGTGGATCGGTCTGGTCGCGATCGTGTTCGGCATCGGCATCTTAAGCATGGCGGATAAGCTCGGCGAAATTCTCGGCGGCGTCTTCTTCCTTCTGTTCGGCATCGTCGTCGTATATTGGTGCTTCCCGAGGAAAGAGGCGGGGTAAAGCTCGTCGCTCGGAAGAAAAAGAAGGATCTCCCCGGCTCGGGAGATCCTTCTTTTGTGTGCAGCTTATATATCGGTTCAATCCACCCTCAAGACGATCTTTCCCCGGCCATGCCTGCTTTCAATCGCCCGATGCGCATCTCCGGCCTGTTCCAGCGTGAATGTCTGTCGAATATGGAGATGCAGCTTGCCCTCTGCATGCAGCTCCACAAGCTTGGCAAGACGGGCAGCCGAGCGATCGCCTCGGACGATACGAAGACCGAGCTCCTCGATCCGATCGTACGCGAAGAAGGTACAGACGCGCATCTTGTCAGGAACAAGCGCGACCGCCGCGTCCAGCCCTTCGCCGCCTGCCGTGTCGAACGTGCAGTCGATGCCTTCAGGCGCAAGCTTCCTGAGCCGCTCGGCTAAGCCTTCCTCGTAGGTAACCGGTATGGCTCCCAGTGATCGGATGAAATCATGATTCCGCTCGCTCCCCGTGCCGATCACCGTCTCCGCGCCCCATGCTTTCGCCAACTGAACGGCGATGGAGCCCAGCGAACCGGCCGCTCCGTTGATTAGAACCGTGTCGCCGGGCCCGACGCCGATCGCCTCGAGCGCCATATACGCCCCCTGGCCGTTGCCGGTCAGGCCGCCGGCTTCTTCCCAGGTCATGCCCGCAGGCTTCTCCACAATTTGATCCGCCCCCACAACCACATATTCGGCATAGCAGTTCAACAAGGCAAAGCCAAGCACTTCGCTGCCAAGCTCGAAGCCCGTGACGCCGTCCCCAATCTCGTCGATGATACCCGCAAACTCATTGCCTGGAATTTGCGGCAGCTCCACCTTCACGCCATAAGACGGCGTCCATCCTCCGCGAATGGCGCAATCGTAATGCTGTACGCCGGCTGCTTTGACCCTCACGCGAACTTGGCCCGGACCCGCATGGGGATCCGGTACCTCCATCAGGCGCATGACCTCCGGTCCTCCGAATACAGAGAATGCTGCTGCTTTCATGTCTTTTTCCTCCCTTTTATTTTTGCTGACTTGTTTCTTGAACGAATCGAGCATTTTGCCTTTTGCTTCTGCTTTCGGCTCGGCCGAAAAACACATAATAGTACGCGAATAGAAGCACATGGATGAGAGCAAGAACGAGATAGAGATTGCTGTAAACGAATGCTGCCGGGTTCGCGGTGACCCCCAACCAGCCCGAGCTTGCCCCTCGGTCGATAATCGCGCTGTAGATGCTTGCGGCTATGGCGCCCGAGATGAAATTCAGCATCGACAGCAAGCCCATTCCCACCCCCGTCTGCTCTTGCGGCAAGGACCGGGAGAGCGTATTCGACAGAACGATCATCATAAAGGATTGCCCCACGTTGCCGAGGATCAGGGTCAAGGCCATATAGAACGGCGGGGCGCCCACGGACAAGGACAGAAGAAGGAAGCAGGCCAACAATAACGACGAAGCGACATAGAAGACGAACGGATTCCCTCTGTCATCCGCCAGCTTACCCGCTTTCCGGCTTAATATCGCGGTTGCGATGGCCGCCGGTACCATCACGTAGCCGACCAAATGCGGGGCCAAGCGATGGACCTGCGACAGGAGCTGCGGGCTTAGGAAAGCAAGCGAGTATCCGACGCCGGAATTCAGAATCGCGATTATGAGCACTAGCGAATAGCTTCTATTCCGGAAGAGCTCCAGGCGGATGAACGGATTCGTTGCGAAGCGGATTCGAAGGAGGAACAGAAGGAATAGGGCAACCGAGCCCACACCCGGCAGCCACGCTTCATTCGTAATGGCCAGAAGGAGTAACGCGGCCGATCCGCCCAGCAGTCCGCCGCCCAGCCAGTCGATAGAGCCTTTTTCCCTAGGGGCATCATTCAAATATTTGCGGTAAAAAGGGATCGCGATCAGCGTGATCAGCGGAATGCAGAACAAAAAACGCCAATGGACGATGCTCATGAATAAGGAGGTTATCATCGGACCGGCCGCGCCGCCGATGGCCAAGCCGGTCATCGCGATCCCAAGCGCTCTTCCCCTACGCTCCGGAGGGAAGTAGCGCACCGGAATAATGCCGGCTGCCGCCGGAATGACCGCCGCCCCCGCCGCCTGCAGGGCCCTTCCGAGCAGGACCATCCAGTACGCTTGCGCAGCCAGGCCGATCATCGATCCGAAGGAGAAGAAGATCAGTCCGAAGGTCAGTAAATTCTTCAACCTGTAATGATCGGCAAGCTTCCCGTAGATGACCGTCCCGATGGCGTATAGGAGCAGATAGGCTGTCGTCACCCAGCTGACTTGAGCGTAAGTAAGCCGGTACTCCGCGCGAATCTCGGGAAGCACGATCGTAAACGTCGTCGCGCTCATGACGGAGATGAGAAGCGTGAGCGCTAGAATTCGAATGACACGTTCGGAGGCTTCCCTCCCGGCACCGTTTTTCACTTTCTTCACCTTGCTTTCTATCGGCTGAAGCGCCGCTTGCATATCCTTATTGTATAGCGGATAATCGATATACAAAAATACATTTTAGTACATAACATTCATTCCTTTGAGTATATAAGGAGGGCGCGTATAATGGAGCTGCTGCAGCTGCAATACTTTCGCACCGTCGCGAGATTGGAGCACATGTCGAAGGCCGCGCAGGAATTAATGATCGCCCAGCCTGCGCTCAGCAAGACGATCGCCCGGCTGGAGAAGGATCTGGGCGTGCCGCTGTTCGACCGGGAAGGCCGGCATATTCGCCTTAACACATTCGGCAAAGCGTTCTTGCAAAAGGTAGAAGGCGCGCTCGCCCTTCTGGAGGAGGGTCAGCGGGAAGTCGCGGATCTTGCGGGCATGGAGCAAGGAAGCATTCATCTGGCAACGCCGACGCTTGACCGCCTGTCCGAGCCGCTTAACGCGTTCGTCGCGCTGTATCCGAACGTGCAATTCCGGATTACGCAAGCATCGATAGGGGAGATGGGACAGCTTATCGAGACCGGGAAGGTCGATATTTGTTTTACCCCCTGCGCGATGGACCGTGCGGATTTCAGCTCGGTATCCGTCTTGGAGGAGGAGGTCTATCTGGCGGTTCCCGCCAGCCATCGATTGGCCGGGCAGGAGCGCGTTCGAATAGAGGAGGCGGCTCATGAACCGTTTATCGGC
Source organism: Paenibacillus soyae (assembly GCF_024623455.1). Taxonomy (GTDB): domain Bacteria; phylum Bacillota; class Bacilli; order Paenibacillales; family Paenibacillaceae; genus Pristimantibacillus; species Pristimantibacillus soyae. The sequence goes on from NZ_JANIPJ010000021.1 coordinate 67,054, forward strand.
TACAAGGAGGGGTTCCACTTCCAGCTTATGAACGAAGCATTCCTCCAATCCGCCGGCATTACGCCGAACTTTGTGTGCCGGGTAGACGACGCAGCCTCCATCGCCCAGCTTGTCACTGCGGGACTAGGCGTTGCGCTCGTCGGAAACTGCGGCGGCCCGAATTCCCGCTTCCATCTGCTTCCTATTAACCCGGTCTACAAGCGGGAATTCCGGATCGTATGGCACAACAAACGTTATCTATCCAAGGCCGCCCATCATTTCATCGATTTTGTATGCCGGCATTTTAGAGAGAAGTAATGGTAGCAGGCGAAAAAACAGCGGCAGCCTTGGACTGTATCCTCGGCCGCCGCTGTTTTTCTTGCAACGCTGCCCCTCTGGCATGCGTCTTTCATTATGAGGGGGGAGACGCTCGTGTTGCGATTAAAGATTTTAATTGGTAGTTTAGCTGGCGTCTGCGTAATAGTAACTGTGGCATTAATCATGATGTTGCTCAAAAACGCCGAATTACCTGACAGGGACGAGACGATACTCTATCAGTTCGACAGAACGGATCTCGCTCGGTTAAACGAAATGGTGCAGCGCCATCAGGACGGTAGTGGCGGCTATCTCCTGCTCATTCCGCCTGTCGTAGACGGCGGTTATTGGATTCATGATGTACATTCCAACGGAAGCGAGATTACCTGGACCATTGACAATACAAGGGACGGAATGAGCTCCGATCAGGGAAAGCAGGAATTTCAGTGCCAGAATATCCGTTTCACCGAAACAAGCGAACACTACATGTACATACTGAATGGATGCGAGAACCAACCCGAAAAGGATCTTCCGGTATTCATCCTGCGCAAAGACGAAATAGAAGGCTAGGAGGTAAAATTGCATGGACCAAGAGAAAGAAATCGCGAAACTCAAGGAGCGCGTAGCGGAGCTCGAGCAGCAGCAATCCCGAAGCAAACCGAAATCATCCCACTTGGCCAGATTCGGCATTGGCTTTATGATTACGTTCGTCGTCCTGCTGGTCCTCATTGGCCTTTTTCAATTCATCAACCCATCCGGCTGAGCCGCAGATTCACAGTACGGAATTGAAATAGCGGCATATTTACCCCTATTTCCCCCTGCATCGCGCTCTCGTCAAAAATAGCGGCGATTCTACCCTTATTCGGATAAAAATTAGCCTGTCACCCGTTTCCTTGCAGGATTAGCGGTATTATTGCCGCTATTCATGGAAACTTGGCCGATCCCGGAAAAATAACTCCGTTTTCGCCGCTATTTGAGCAGCCGCCGCAGCTGCAGCTCACGGCAACAGCTACAGCCCACCTCCCAACCGCAGCTTGCGTTTCTAGCCTACAGCTTGCCGTTCACAACTCGCAGCTGCCCTTCGTAGCTTGAAGCCGATTCGATCCGATCGGCCCATCCCCGCTATTCCAGCGGGTACCCGTTAATTCGCAGGTGCGCGTGGAAGATGTCCATCGACGACGGCCGCTCTTCCTTGGACGGCCAGCTGCCCTGGTCCCAAATGCCGGAGCTCTTCAGCGCACGCGGACAGTGGATGAAGCACTCCTCCACTTCGACAACTATGCCGAGCGCGGGAGCTTTGTCCTTGAGCGCCAGCTTCTCAAGCACCGGATGGTCCTTGATGACGGCCGCCCGTCCATTCACGCGCAGCACTTCTTCCATGCCCGGAATGAGGAATAATAGACCGACGTGCGGATTGCTCAAAATATTTTGCAGCGAGTCGACCCGCCGGTTCCCCGGCCGATCCGGAATAATAAGCTGCTTCTCATTGGCGACATACGCGAAGCCCGGCCCGTCGCCGCGCGGCGAAACGTCGCACTGTCCCTCGCGGTTCGAGGTAGCCAGAAACATCATCGGAGACATCGCGATGTACGATCGGGCCTGCTCGTCGATCATGGAGATGCTTTTCTTGACGACGGCCTCGTGAGGCGTCCCCACCTTCTCCCTAATTTCCTCCAAAGAATGAACCGCATGCTGCCGAAAATCTATCCTATCCATCCATAAAAGCCTCCTCAGCCACCTAATCTTATCCCTAATCCTTATTCGGATTCCGCGTGCCGATATACGTCTTCCTTGGCATGGAAGCCGTCCGCGATAATCGTCGCGTCCATATTGCTCTTGTCGACCGAGATCGGCGCGAGCAGCACGGACGGCACCTCGATCTTCCCGTTGTTCACCTTGCGGTCAGTGTCCGGAATCTCGCCCTTCGCCATCATGACGGCCAGCTCGGCCGCCTTCAGCGTCAACGTGTGGATCGGCTTGTAGACGGTCATCGTCTGGGTGCCCCCGACGATACGCTGCGCCGCCGCCAGATCGGCGTCCTGCCCGGCAACCGGTATGCGGCCGGCAAGGCCCTGCGCTTCGAGCGCTGCGATGACGCCGCCCGCCGTGGCGTCGTTCGCCGCAATGACCGCGTCGATCTGGTTGTTGTTCGCTCTCAGCGCTTCCTCCATATTGGCCCTGGCGTTAGCCGGCGTCCAGTCCGTGGTCCACTGATCGTAGACGACCGTAATGTCGCCGCTGTCGATCATCGGCTGCAGCACGTTGAACACGCCATCCTTGAACAGATGGGCGTTGTTGTCCGTCTCGGCGCCTCCGATGTACACGTATTTCCCCTTCGGCACGAGCTTCGTGATCGCCTGCGCCTGCAGCTCGCCCACCCGCACGTTGTCGAAGGAAACGTACAGGTCGATCTCCGCGTTCTTCACCAGACGGTCGTATGCAATCACCTTCACCCCGGAGGAGTGGGCTTTCTTCACGATCGCCGCCGTCGCTTCGGCATTGTGGGGCACGATCACAAGCAAATCGATGCCCGCGCTGATCATCGACTCCGCCTGCATGATCTGAACCGCGTCGTCGCCGTTCGAGGCGCTAATCTCGACCTCGGCGCCAAGCGCCTCCACCGACTCCCGGAACAAATCCCGGTCCTTCAGCCAGCGCTCCTCGACCAGAGTATCCATGGCGAAGCCGATCTTTACCGGCTTCTCGGTCATATCCGCGTCCGCGTCTCCGCCCGCTCCGTCAACGGCCGAGGAAGGCGACGGGGCCGCCTCCGGCACGTCCGCGTTCCCGCTAACGCCGCCGTTGCCGGCATTCTCGCAGGCGGCCATGACCAGAACCAGGATGAACGAAAGCAGCACAAGCAGATTTCTCCTACGTATTCGGTTCACGCTCATCGCTCCTTCGTTCCCGTCAGCTCTCATCGTCCGCCGGCTTCCTGCCGCCAAGCAGCGTCTTGCGGTATTCCTTCGGCGTGACGTCGACCATCTTCTTGAACACCTTGCTGAAGTAGTTCGGGTCATGGTACCCAACCTCGAACGTAATTTCCTTCAGGCTTTTCTCCGGATCGGCCATCAGCTTCTTCGCCTTCTCGATGCGGCATTCCGTCAGAAAGTCGATATAGTTGATGCCGAGCTGGTCCTTGAACATCTTGCTGATATAGAACGGACTAAGACCCACGCGCTTCCCGATGACGTCGAGCGAGATATCCTCGTGGGAATGCTCCGAGATGTACACCTTGATCTGTTGAATCGTGTCCGGCTCCACCCGCTCGTAATGCTCGGCGTAGGACTGCTTCATCCGGTCCAGCAGCCGTCCCGTCTCGGCCCGCAGCTGGCGGCCGTCCTGCGCCTGGAACGAGAACAGCGGCGTCTCCGCCTCGATGCCCATCTCGCTGAGCACGCGGGAGGCGACCCAGAGCAGCTCGAGCACGCGCTGCTGCGTCTGCAGCAGATCCGCGCCTTCGTTCTCGTACTGCTGGATGAAATCCATGAGACCCCCGCGAACCTGCTCCCACTGGCCCAGCCGGATCTGATCGAAAAACTGCTTCTCCCGCTGCTTGGCGAGGTGCCCGTCCTGCGCCGCGCCGAGCGTAGGCACGTCCGAGTAGAACCGGTACTTGACCGGGAGCGACGTATCCATGGACGCCACAAGCGCCTCCTGGTACGATTGCCGGATCTGTTCCAGCGATCCGCATACATTGCCGATGCCGACGAACCAGCCCGCTCCGGCGTCCGGCTTCGCGACGGACAAGATATCGCGGGCAAGGGAAATCGCTTGCGTGCGGAACGAACGCTCCGGGTCCCGGCCAACGATGATAGGAAGCTGGCGGCCGTACAGCGCCCCGAGCAAGCCGCCCCCCGCCTGCCGCACCTTTTCTTTGACCGCGGTATACAAGCTCTCCGCCCCCGCGGGCAGCAGAACGAGCATGACGAACATTTCGTTCGCCGTCCGAATGTCGAGGAGGCCGACCAGCTCGTCGACATGCACGTCGTGCACGTGGTCGAACAGCAGCTGCGTCACGACATCGGTCTCTATGAGCGGCAGCGCCTTCTGGAGCGCGTCCTGCTGCATACGGTTCGCCTCCCGCTGCTGGCGGTCCTCCTCGATCTCCCCCAGCACCTTGCCGACCGTCGCGATGATTTCGCTCGCCTTGCTCGGCTTGAGCAAATAATCCTTCACGCCGAGCTTGATCGCCTGCCGCGCGTAGTCGAACGCGTCGTAGGCCGTCACCATGACGTATTTGATGCGGGGATGCTTCGCCTTGATCTGTTCCACCGCTTCCAGGCCGGTCATGCCCGGCATTTTGATATCCATCAGGATCAAGTCCGGCTCGAACTCGTCCGCCATCTGCACCGCGATTTTCCCGTTCTGCGCTTGCGCGATGTCGAGGTCCGGATACCCCTTGCGCAATATCGCCTGCAGGCCTTCGCGCTCGATCTGTTCGTCATCGACGATCAGGAGCTTTATCATAGGATTCGATTCCCCTTGTTTTCGGTATTTTCATGATGACCTTCGTGCCGCGTCCGCTGCCGCTCTCGATATCGATGACATCCTCAAGGCCGTAGAACAGCCGGAGACGCTTCACGACATTGCTGAAGCCGATGCCCGTAGAGTGCCCGCCCGATTCGACGGCATGCTCCTCCAGGATGCTCTGGATTTTCTCCTCCGTCATGCCGGGGCCGTCGTCCTCGATCTCAATCGTAATCCGGTCTTCTCCGTCCATGACGCGGAACCAGATGTTGCCGCCCTCCTCCTCCGGCTCGACCGCGTGAATGACGGCATTCTCGACGATCGGCTGCAGCGTGAGGCCCGGAATTTGAACATGCAGGCACGAGTCGTCGATATCCATATGCAGGCGGAGCCGCTCCGTGAACCGGGCCTTCTGGATATCGATATATTGACGCATAACCTTCACTTCATCATATAGCGTGACCGAGCGGTCCAGCCGCTTCAGGTTGTACCGCAGCAGCCCCGCCACGCTGACAATCATATCGCTGGTTTCCTCCGCCCCTTCCAAATACGCTTTCTTGGACAGCGTATCGAGCGTGTTGAACAGGAAATGCGGATTGATCTGGCTTTGCAGGCTGCGCAGCTGGCTCTCCTGCAGCAGCAGCTTGTTCTGCTGAAGCTCGTTCTCGAGCTGCGCCTTCTGCTGGATTTCCGAGATGAGGTTGTTGATATTGATCCGCATCCGGTCGAACATCTTCGCCAAGAACGATATTTCGTCGTTGGACTCGACCTCGACCTCCAGATCGAAGCGCCCGCGCGACAGCTCCTTGGCCGCCTGGGTCAGCTTCAGCACCGGTCGGGTGATGCTCAGCGAGAACCAATACGTGAACACCGCAAGGAGGAACGTGATAAGCAGGAGCAGCCAGATGCCCAGCTCCTTCAGCTCCTTGGACTGCTCGATAATGCCGCGGTAGAAGCGGTCGTACGTCCTGAGCTCGGTGTCGATCAGCGTCAGCGTCATCTCGCTGATGTATTTGGAGATGCGCGTCGCCTCGTCGAACGCCTGGGTGGAGGCCTCCGTCTCTTTCTCCGATTGGAAAATAAGAGAGCGGTCCGTCGTCTCGACGAGACTGTCGATCAGATTCATATAGCTGGTCAAGGCAAACGCGTTATCGGCGTTGCGGAGCATGTACACCTCGTTCTTCGCCCGCAGGATGCTCTCCCTGCTCTCGTCGAGGATCGTCAGATTAGCGGGGCTCGGCTTCAGCAGGTAATTGTTCAGCGACGTAATCATCTGCTGGCTGGCCGCAGTCACTTCGTTCATCCGCAGGTAGCGCTGCAGAATATCGTTGTACCGGTCCTGCGTCTTCTGATTATAGTAAGTAAGCGCTATCCAAATCGTCGCCATAATGAACAGCACGATCGCCGCAAGCGTCCATATCTTCTTCTGTATACTGTTGTTCATCGCGCGTCCATCGCCTTCGCCATCCGAATTTCGGTGAGATAACCGTCCATCTCGAGAGGGACCGTCTCTCCTCGCAGCCACTGCATCATCAGATTCACGCTGAGCGCGCCCATCTGCTCGGGGGATTGCTCGATCATGCCGTCCAGCTTGCCTTGCGCGAACAACGTCTCGGAGTCGCGGCCGTCGTCGAACGAATACACGTGGTAGGGCTCGATCCGCGAGCGCCTGCCGATCTCGTGCAGCATCGCTTCCGCCATGTTGGCGTTCACCGCGATGAAAGCGTCGGCGTCCGGCACCCGGTTCATGAGATCCTTGGTCGTGGCGATGACCTGCTCCCTCGTCGCTTCCGTCTCTTCGTAAGCCGTCCGGATATCCGGATAATCCTGCAGCACGTCTTGAATCCCGGCGAGCCGCTGCTTCTGGTAGTATTCCTGGTACGTGTCCCCCAGCAAAATCACGTTGCCCGCCTGACCCATATCCGCGATCAGCTGCTTCGCGATCATCTGCCCCGCCGCATATTGGTCGGAGCCGACATAAGTCCGCCGAAGGCTCTCCGCCATCGGCACGTCATTCGCTACCGTGACGATCGGAATGCCGTAGAAGGCGGCTTTGATCTTCGTCAGGCTCTTGAACGCCTCGGAGTCCAGCCCCTGCACGATAATGCCGTCAACCTTGGAATCGATGGCGATTTCGATTTTTTTCAGAAATTCCTCCTGGTTTCTCCCGTAGCTGCCCCATACCTCGAGGCTCGCCCCGTCCTTCCGCGCCTGCTCAAGCGCTCCCTGGCCGACCCTGTCCCAGAACGACGTGTCCAGCTCCTGCGTGATGAGCACCAGCCGATGCTGCGTCTGCCCGGAAGCCGCCGTCTGCGGCAGCTGCCAGTCGGAACGAAAGGCTTTGTCCGCCGACAAGAAGGTGAAATAACATAACGTAAGGCATATGATGCCGAGTACGGCAAGCACTATTTTGCGCAAAAGAACGCTCTCCTTTATTCGATCGATCCTGACATCTGGCAACAACATCATATCATTTGCTCGCCGCTCTTTGAATACAAGGGATATTCACTATTGTACCACTTCATGGAATTTCCATTAATTGATTAACAAACCGCCATAGTCTTCGTCCGATAAATAGTACACATTGATATAAGGGAACGAGATGAATTCGGTGTCGGGCGTAACCGAGCAAACCTCGGCCGGCGTGGAGCAGGTGCTTGCCAGCGTCGAAGAGCAGACGAAGATGACCGAGGACATCGTGAGCGGGTTCAAGGAGCTTGAAAGCCTGACGAAGCGGCTCGAGGAGGTCGTGCTCGAGGACGGGGAACAGAAAGAATAAAGGGATATAAAAATAATATCCCTGTAATGTCCCTTTCAGATTCATTTAAGGATTCGTCCTCATAATAAGAACCACAACCCCCACTATTATATAGAACGACTTGGGCCCGCAGCTTCTGCGGGCCGCTTTTTTTTGGCGCGGCCAATCCGCCATTGACACGGCACCCAATCGTTGTCCTATAATTAAGTGACACTGAACGGTGTCCGATAAAGGCTATTCAAGGCAGCAGTGAATTGACAAGCTGTCCCTTCACGCATGCTATAGACTTACGCTCCTGAGTATGATGATTTTTGAAGGGGGGCTTTCTATGAACGAGAACAACCCGCTGCGGGATGTGTTCGACGCGATTGCGGACCCGACGAGGCGCCAGTTGATTCATCTGTTGGCAGAGTCGGAGGATGAGGTGCCGCTTCACGAATTAACCGCAGAGTTCGAGATAGGCCGGACGGCGGTATCCAAGCATTTGACCGTCCTCAAAGAGGCGGGACTGGTGCTGGACCGGAAAGCCGGCAGGGAAACGCGGTTTAGGCTGAACGCTTCCCCGCTGCAAGAAGTTCAGGATTGGGTCGCTTATTACAGCAAATTCTGGCGCGGCAATATGCTGCGCTTGCAGCAATTATTAGAGGAAGAAGAATGAACGGCGGCGCTGTCGTTCAAATTATGGAAGAGGGGTGTATCCCGTGACAAAGGGCGTAAGGAACACGAAGATTGATCCGTTTTTTCGAAAGGCCAAGCAGTGGAAGGAAGAATTCGAGGCGCTGAGAGAAATCGCGCTGGACTGCGAGGTGACCGAGGATTTCAAATGGATGCACCCTTGCTACACGCATGAGGGCAAAAACATCGTTCTGATCCACGGGTTCAAGGAGTACTGCGCCCTTCTGTTCCACAAAGGAGCCCTGCTCAAGGATCCTCATGGCATTCTGGTCCAGCAAACGGAGAATGTGCAAGCCGCCCGTCAAATTCGGTTCACCGGCGTTCAACAAATCGAGGAAATGCAGCTGATGCTGAAGGATTATATCGACGAAGCGATCGAGGTTGAAAAAGCCGGCCTGCAGGTAGAATATAAGAAGCATACCGAATACGAGGTTCCCGAGGAGCTGGAAAATAAATTCGTTGAAATCCCCGACCTGAAAACGGCTTTTGAAGCTTTGACGCCAGGACGGCAACGAGCGTACCTCTTCTATTTCTCCCAGCCCAAGCAGTCCAAAACCCGGGAGTCGAGGATCGAAAAATATTTGCCGCAAATTCTCGATGGTAAGGGATTAAATGATTAGCGGGGTATGAACGATAGATGATGACATTCATGTACGCCATCGTTGCCGGAGTGGTTGGCTTGCTCTTTCTCGGTCCCGCAGGTGCGATAATTGGCGGAGCAATCGGGGTACTGTATGGAGCGATCCAGTCCAACCACAGGAGAATTGTTAAACTGGAGCAAGCTTTGAACGAGCTGCGCGGCAATAAGGAAAACACCGACTAGAGCAGACAAAGCCGGGGCTACCCTTTAGCTGCTGTAGAATAACGGCGATTCTACCGCTATTTTGGCTTGAACGCCAACATTACGCCGAAATAACGGACAAATACCGTTAATAGGCTTCCTCATGATGAATCCTCTCATTCCCGAAGAAATTAGTGCCGTTTATGCCGCTATTCGAATGAGACGCTTATCATTGCTTGGAAATAACAGTATTTATTCCGCTATTTCACCCTAACTCTCCAAACAAAATGACAACGGCGACAGCCTTAACAGCTGCCGCCGTTCTTATGTTTGAACGTCGCTTCGATTGACGTCTAGACAACGTTCCGCCATCCGCCGGACTCCGTCACGTCCTCCGCGCCCGGCAGCTCTGCCGCATAGCCCTCGCAAATGAAGCCGACTACCTCCGTGCCATCGTACAGCTCGATCTTGCCGATGCCGAGCGGAGACGGAATGCCCGCGGTGAAGGAGCCAAGTCTGGCCAGCGGCATCTCCCACACCTCGAGCTGGATCGAGCCGCCGCCGGACGGCAGCTTGATCAGCCCCGGCTTCGCCGGCACGGTCGGGAGCTTCACCATCCGGTACCGCGGCGCCGTCGCCGCTTCGCGCAGGAAGACGGCTCCATGCCCCTGCATCTGCTTCTCCAGCGCGAAGCCCCGCATATGCAGGCCGCATACCGCAATTGGAATGGTTAAATTCTCGGTTGACATTTTAGGCCCCTCCCTTAGTCGGTTCAAGCTTGCCGGGCCGGGCACCAGCCACGCCCGTGGCCAAGAAGGCTTGAGCCGCCCCGCGTATATGCGCCTCCCGGTCGGCCGCCGCGAACAGCGTGATGCCGAAAGGCAAATCGTCCGCCGCGTCCTCTGCCGGCACCGCGACCGCGCACAGATCGAGCAGATTGCAATGGTTCGTATACCGCCCCATGGCGCTGTTCGTTCCGATCGGATCCTCGCGAACCTGATCGCGCGTCCATGTTCCCCCGGCCGTCGGCATTGCCAGCACCGCGCCCTCCAGCCGGCGCCTAGCCTCGAGCTTCATCGCCTGCAGCTTGTGCATCGTCCGGAACAAGGCTGCCGCCGTATGGCGCGGGTCCGCGCCCGAACGCAGGACCTTCTCAGTTACGTCGAACACGTCTCCCGGATGGTCTTCGACGAAGTCGCCAAGCCCCGCCCATCTCTCCGCCGCATAGGGACCCTCGTATAGGATGAGCGCAGCTTCCTTGTAAAAGCTAATATCGACTTCCTCGACGGGAAGGCCCGTTCCGCGTAGTCGTTCGACCGCCCCTCCCCATGCGGCGCGATATGGCTCGGCGAACGGCCCATAATACGCCAGCGAATCCGCCGAAGGGATCAGGATACGCTCAGGCATGCCGGCCGCGAAGGCCGGCAGCTCGCGCGACCACGGATCTTCCTCGTGACGCCCGCGGGCGATGCGGTCGACCGCCATCGCGTCGTCAAGCTCCGCGGCGAATACCGTTACGCAGTCCAGGCTCTCGCAGGCGGGCACGACGCCATGGACCGGCCAGGCGCCTAGGCTCGGCTTGTAGCCGACAAGCCGGTTCAGCAGCGCGGGCACGCGGCCCGAGCCGGCCGTATCGGAGCCGAGGGCGAACGCCGCTTGCCCTCGCGCGACCGCGACGGCGGATCCGCTGCTGGAGCCGCCGCTGATCAGCTCGGGACGGAGCGCGTTATGCGTCTCGCCGTACGGACTTCTCGTACCGACGAGGCCCGTCGCGAACTGATCCATGTTCGTCTTGCCGACCGGAATGGCGCCGGCCGCGATCAGCCGCCTTACGACCTCCGCATCTTCGGCCGGCTCGTAGGCGTAAGCCGGACAAGCCGCCGTCGTCGGCGCCGCCGTCCAGTCGATATTGTCCTTGATCGCGAACGGCATGCCCCAGAGCGGGAGCTCGTCGACGCTTCGGCTATCGAGCCCTCGCAGGTAGGGCTCAATTCGCCTAAGCTCTGGAGGCGTAATCCAAATGTTCATTCTCGCGTCGGCATCGGATCGCCGAATAATCTCCAGCACAACCTCCCTCGGCGTCGCCTCGCCGCTCCGGTACAACCCGCGCAAGCTTTCGAAGGTCAGAACCGCAGGTAATTTCGCTGCTCGCATCGCTATCCCCCCTATCCCGTCTGCTTCAAAATACTCACGATCAGCTGTCCCGATTGCACCGCTTCGCCAGGTCCGACGAATACGGAGCCGACTACCCCGTCGCATGGCGCCTGCTGCGCGAATTCCATCTTCATGCTCTCCTGAATGAGCAGCGTATCGCCCTTCCGGACGCGCTGTCCCGCGGAGGCGACGACCTTCCATACGCTGCCCGGCATATTGCTTCTCACCGCAACCGCATCCGCCGGCAGCTCCTCCTCTTCGGCAGGCGGAGCGGCATCCTGCTCGGATACGTATTCCGCCAGGCCAAGCTTCTTCCAGTTGTCGCGCTCCTCTTGGAATGCCGCTTGCTGCGTGGACCGGAACGCCGAAGCGCTGTCCTCGATGGAATCCAGGAATTGCAGGTATTCGCCGAGGTCGAACTCCGTCTTGACGATATCCGCTTCGAACCGGCCGCGCAGGAAGTCCTCCCGCATCGTCAGCAGCTCCTCGGCGGATACCGGATAGAACCGGATTTGGTCGAAGAAGCGCAGCAGCCACGGCTGACCCGGCTTGAAGCTCGCCGTCGGGCGAAGCTTGTTCCACATCTGCACCGTGCGGCCGACGAATTGATACCCGCCCGGCCCTTCCATGCCGTAGACGCACATGTACGCGCCGCCGATGCCGACGGCATTCTCCGGGGTCCACGTCCGCGCCGGGTTATATTTGGTCGTAACCAGACGATGGCGCGGATCGGTCGGCGTCGCGACCGGCGCGCCGAGATAGACGTCGCCAAGTCCGAGAACCAGGTAATTGGCGTCGAAGACGATGCGCTTTACATCCTCTATGCTATCCAACCCGTTGACCCGGCGGATGAATTCGATATTGCTTGGGCACCACGGGGCATCCGGACGCACGTTCTGCTGATAGCGGTCGATCGCCTCCCTCGTGGCGGGATCGTCCCAGGAGAGCGGCAGGTTCACGATGCGGGACGGCACCCGGATCGATTCCAGCGGCGGCAGCTTCGCGTCTATGTCAGCGATGCGCCGGCAAGCCTCGCGAACCGTCATCCGCGCCGGATCAATATGGATCTGCAGCGAACGAATGCCCGGCGTCAGATCAAGAACGGGCAGACTTCCGTCCTCCCGGATGGCCGACATGAGCGCGTGCGCCTGGAAGCGCAGCTTAAGGTCCAGCTCCATCGGGCCGTATTCGACCAGCACGTATTGATCGCCGCAGCAGCGTATCGTCATTGGGAAGGCGCGGCCTTCCGTCTCCCGGACCAGCACCGGATAATCGGTACGGAAGTCGGCCGCCGTCAATGCCGGCAGCTGCGAGCGCGTCAATTCCTTCCGCTCGCCCCGGCCGATCGCGTCGAGATAACGTTCCATCTCCGCCCGCTGCGCGTCCGCTTCCTCCAGCGTCAGGAGCTGGAACTTGATTTTGTCGCCCGGATGCAGCTGTCCCAGCTTCCATAGCTCGGCCGTCGCCGTCGTCGCCGGACAGACGAAGCCGCCTAGACTCGGGCCATCCGGTCCAAGCAGAATCGGCATGTCGCCCGTCAGATCGAGCGTACCAACCGCGTATGCATTGTCATGCAGGTTGGAGGGGTGCAGTCCCGCTTCGCCCCCATCCTCCCGCGCCCACAGCGGCGCCGGACCCTTAAGGCGCACGCCCGTCCGGGAGCTGTTGAAGTGGACCTCCCACTCGGTTTCCGTCAACTGAGGCAGGTAGCCCGGTAGCAGAAACTCTTCCGTGCAGTGCGGACCCGGGACAACGCCGATCGTCCATGTTTTCGTCATGGCCGGCCGGCTGGAGAGCTCCAGCTCCTCCAATGCCGAGGCCGAGGCCGCGCTTACGCCCGCTCCCGCGCCGGAATTCCGCTTCACCTGCAGCACATCGCCCGTCCGAATCGCCCTTCCGCCGTGGCCGCCGAAGCCGCCAAGCGTGAACGTCGAAGAGCTGCCGAGAATATGCGGCATGTCGAGACCGCCGGCTACGAGCAGGTAAGCCCGCATGCCCAGCTTCGCTTCCCCGAATTCCAGCACTTGGCCGCGCTTGCCGCGAACCGCTTGATACATCGGAATCGGCTCGCCGTCAAGCACCGGCTCCATATCGGCGCCGGTTACGCAGAGCGTCAGGTCGCAGCGCAGCCGGTAGGAGCCGCCGCGAAGCGTAAGCTCCAGCCCCGGCGCGTCGTCGTCGTTGCCGAGCAGCTTGTTGCCGATGCGGAACGACAGCGTATCCATCGGTCCGCATGGCGGGACGCCGACGTCCCAATAGCCGACGCGGCCCGGGTAGTCCTGCACCGTCGTCTGCACGCCGCCGTCCAGCACCTCGATTGCCCGTTCCTCCGGCCGGAAGGCGCCTAGCATGCGCGTGTAGACGTTGCCGGAAACGCAGTCCTCCTGCGACAGCAGCTCCTCCACATATTGCAGGTTCGTCGTCAGGCCATAGAAACGCGTCTCCGACAGCGCCGCCGCCAGCTTGCGTAGCGCGTCCCCGCGGTTCTCGCCATGCACGATAACCTTCGCGAGCATGGGGTCGTACAGCGTGGTAACGGTAAGTCCGTCCTTCACCCAAGTTTCGTTGCGGGCCTCCGCGGAGAAGACCGCCTGGTCGAGCTGCCCCGCGCTCGGCCGGAAATCCTGCAAGCAGTCCTCGGCGTAAATACGCGCCTGAATGCTATGGCCTTGCGGCTGCGGCACAAGCGCTTCCAGACCGGTCAGTTCGTCCGCCGCCTCGCGCACCATCCACTCCACGAGATCGACGCCGAGCACTTCCTCGGTTACGCCATGCTCGACCTGCAGACGGGTGTTCACCTCGAGGAAATAATATTCGCACGTGGACGGATCGTACAGGTACTCGACCGTGCCCGCGCTGCGGTAGCCCGTCTCAGCCGCCAGCCTGCGCGCGGATTCGAGCATGCTCGCGCGAACTTCGGCAGGCAGATTCGGCGCCGGCGTCTCCTCGATCACCTTCTGGTTGCGCCGCTGTATGGAGCAGTCCCGCTCCCCAAGCGCGACAACCTCGCCGAACCGGTTGCCGAAGATTTGCACCTCGACGTGGCGGGCCCGGGCGATATATTTCTCAAGGAACAGCCCGCCGTTGCGGAAGTTCGTCTCGGCAAGGTGCCGGACGCCCTCGAACGCCGCCAGCAGCGCCGCTTCGTCCTCGCATACGCGCATGCCGATGCCGCCTCCGCCCGCGGTGCTCTTCAGAATGACCGGGTAGCCGATTCGCTTCGCCTCGGAAGCCGCGTCCTCCGCCCGGGCGATAAGCCCCGTGCCCGGCAGCATCGGCACGCCGGCGCGCTCCGCCGCTTCCCGCGCGGAATGCTTCAGCCCGAACGTCTCCATCTGCTCCGGCGTCGGCCCGATAAACGCAATGCCGCGCTCCCGGCACGCTCTTGCGAAGGACGCATTCTCGCTAAGGAAGCCGTAGCCCGGATGAATGGCCTGCGCCCCCGTCTCGGCCGCCGTCCGAAGGATCAGCTCCGCGTCGAGATAGCTTTCTTTGGCCGGGCCGTCCCCGATCAGCACCGCTTCGTCGGCCTGATCCACATGGAGGCTGTCTTGGTCGGCCTTTGTATACACGGCCACGGACGAGATGCCCATCTTGCGGAGCGTCCGCTCGATGCGGACCGCGATGGCGCCTCGGTTGGCGATTAATATTTTGTCGAACATGTGCAATCACTCTCCGTTCTCTATTCGTTCCAGATCAGGACCCGCACCGGGGTCGGATTGTACGCGTTGCAAGGGTTGTTGAGCTGCGGGCAGTTGCTGATCAGCGCCATCGTCCGGCATTCCGACTTCAGCTCCACGTAAGCGCCCGGCGAGGATACGCCGTCCTCGAACGTCAGCCCGCCATCCGGCGTAACCGGCACGTTCATGAAGAAGTTAATGTTCGGCGCCAAATCCCGCTTCGTATAGCGCTCCCCTTCCGGATGCTTCGCCAGCTCCAGCATGAACGTGTCTCGGCAGTTATGCATGTGCAGCTTCTCGTGGGCGTAGCGAACCGTGTTGCTCTGCGCCGAGCAGGAGCCGCCAAGCGTATCGTGCCGGCCGCACGTGTCCGCGACGATCGTCAGCAGCCTTTTGCCCGATTCCGCCAGCAGCGCCGATCCCGCCGTGAGATAAATATTGCCCTGTCCCGTAATCGTGCGCGCGGCACTGTAATGATCCTCCGGATTATCCGCGTCATAGAACAGCGTATCCGCCGCTTGGTTGCCCTCCAGATCGACGATTCGCAGCACCTGCCCCGGCTTCAGCTCTTGCATCCAGCCGTCGCCCGCCGCGATGACGGCATCGTAAACGGCGTTCTCGGCCAGCCGCGGACTCTCGATTCGGTTAAAAGTCGTCATTCCTCTTCCCCCTTCATCGTTAAGCGTTATAAGTGCTGCGGCGCAGCGCGTAATAGCTCCAAGTATTCTCGTATGCCCGGCGGTTCTCCGGACGGAATCCATAACAATAATCGTCGGCGCCGACCGCCCCCTCCGCTTGGCTGAACTCCAGCTTAACGGGAACCGAGCCGTATTCCGTTCTCGGATCCAGCGGATTCGGCGTGTTCGACAGCACCAGCAGCACATCCATCTCCGTGCGGAGCACGACGGCAGCCCCTGCCTTGCCGTGATGCTCGTCGTAACGCAGCGCGCCGGTCGCATCGCAGCTAACCTTCGAGAACAGGTTGACGACGGGACCAAGATCCCTCGGACGAAGCCCGCAGCGCACCAGCTCGACGGTCAAGTTCTCCTCCCCGCTGCGAAGCCATTCGTTCCTGTGCTCTTGATAGCGGGTGATGCCGTATTTCTCGTCTGTTCCCTCCCTTGTCGTATAGCCGGAGAGAGGGTCATGCCAGCCAAGGCTGTCTTCCACGATCGCCGCCAGCACCCTGCCATTATCGCTCATCAGCGTATTTCCTTTGGTCAAATGCGCCGTATGCTGCGCCTTGAGCGTATCCGGCATGTTATACCGCTCCGTCAAGTCATCCGCGTTGTACAGGAGCAGCGATACGTTCGCCCCCGCCTCCAGCGCGGTGAACCGGATTAGGCTGCCGCGTCCGATTACCCCCGACCATTTGCCGCCCGGGCCGACGGTCATGCTCCACTTCACGTTTTCCATTGGCATTCTCTCCTTCTGCTTGCGTTTTGGGGGAAACAAAAAGGGAGATACCCCAAGACATGACGTCTTGTTGATATCTCCCAGGCTTTTATCCTTCCGTGTCGCTCCCATGCGGGAACGGTTTACTCTCGGACCAGTCCCGGCGCTTGCCGCCGGCGGAACCCTAGTAAACTGAGCTATTCGGTTTTGTTTTGATGTGACTAAAGATAACATCGATAAATCTTATCGTCAATACTTTTGTTATTTTTTCTAACATAGACTCTTTTCAAATTCGGAATTTCATGTTATATTACGTTACATCGAACCGAATACACGATGTCTTCTAGGGTTCCGCGGCGCTGGGCGCCGGGCTGGTCCAAGAGAAGACGCACGGCTTCCATGCCGTGTCCACGGAGGGACAAAAGCCCGGGAGAGATATCTTAGATATCCCTTCCGGGCTTTATTTTTTTGGATAAGAGACTGGAGGATGATGAAAATGAGCACAGCAGAGACGACGCTGAAGAGAACGCTGTCGACAAGGCATATCGTTTATTTGGGGCTCGCATGGATGACGCCGATGATTTATTTCACGGTATATGGCGTTGCCTACGAGAGTGCGGGAGGAATGCTGACACAAGCTTACTTCCTTGCGTTTGTTGCGATCTTTTTTACCGCGCTGAGCTACGGGCGCATGGCAAGGACATTCCCAACCTCGGGCTCCGCGTATACGTATGTGGGCAAAAGCTTACATCCATACATGGGCTATCTTGTCGGCTGGGCTATTCTGCTGGATTATTTGTTCTCGCCGCTAATCGCCTGCTTGACGTTCGGCCTGTTCCTTCACGAGCAATTCCCTTCGGTTCCGCTGTGGGTATGGGTCGTCGGGCTGAACGCCGTGCTGGCCGCCATCAACATTCTGGGCGTCAGCGTATCCGCTCTGCTCAGCAAGTGGTTCGTCTGGATCCAGATGGCCTTCATCGCCGTCTTCTGCTTCTTCCTCGTCAGGAACCTGTTCGCAGCCGAGGCCGAGGCCGTCTCGAGCCCCCTTCAGCCGCTCTTCCAAACCGACGTGCCGATTGCCGTCATTCTGGCGGGAGCGTCGGTCATTTGCTTCTGCTTCCTCGGCTTCGATTCCGTCACGACCATGTCGGAGGAGACCGTCAATCCCGGCCGCACCATTCCGCGCGCCATCCTCATCATCATTACGCTGGCCAGCATCCTCTATCTCACGCCGTCTTATCTCACACAGCTGCTGCACCCCAACATGACATTCAACAACGCGGATACGGCAGGCATGGAGGTCGTGCGCCTCGTCGGCGGATCCGGACTATCGGCGTTGTTCGTCACCGTGCTCGTGTTCGCGATTTTCACGCAGGGCCTGTCGTCCTTCACGACCGTCTCCCGTCTGCTGTACGTCTTCGGCCGCGACGCCGTTCTGCCGAAACGGGTATTCGGCGCGCTCCATCCGAAATTCCGCACGCCCGCCATCAATATCGTGATCGTCGCGGCTTTCTCCATGCTCGCCCTGGTCATTAGCCTGGACTTCGCGGTCAAATGCGTCAGCTTCGGCGCGCTTACGGCGTTCACCTTCGTTAACCTGTCCGTTATCTTCAAGCTGTACATTAAAGAGAAGAAGCGCTCCTTCAAGGATACGATCATGTATCTCATCTGTCCGCTCATCGGCGCCGGCTTCATCGGCTGGCTGCTGTCCCTGCTTGACGGCCAGGCGTTATGGCTCGGCATGTCCTGGCTCGCGCTCGGCGTCGTATACTACTTCTTCCGCTACCGCATCCAGCCGCTGTTCACGGCGTCGAAGAACAAGAGCCTGTCCGGCCCGTTGGCCGAGGATGCGCCGGCTTCGCGGTAGCGACTACACCCTTATTCACTACTTCTAAGCCGGCTTTTGGGAATAGAGGGGATTATACCGTTATTGCTGCTTCTAGAATGGCCTTTGAAAATAACGGCGATTGTACCCCTATTCTCTCACTCTAAGCCTACTATTGAGGAAATAGCGGCGATTGTACCTTTATTACTGGAGGTTTGGCGGATATCGGGTGTTTTGGTTCAGAATAAGGGTAGTATGTCCGCTATTTTTATGTCGGTGCTTGTTTCATAGGAAATAGAGGTACTTTTCTACCTTATTCGGGGCCATTAACAGGCGAACAGGCAGAATGGCGGCAAGTGGCTGCAAATGTCCTTTCCTATGCGCTTGGGTATCGAATAAGGGGATGATGGGCGGCCCTCCAGCCCCCATCATCCCCTTCCAGTCACTCGCTACTATCGATAAATGAGACATGACCTATGTAGTTCTCCGCAGTCTGACGACTCATAACTCCAACCCCAATTTACGCCTTCGCCAGCACCAGCTCGAGCTGCACGGACAGATCGTTTTCGGTTTCGAGCACGATCGTGTGCGGGCTCGTCATGCCGAAATCGGCGAACGTGACCTTGGTCGTGCCGGACAGCAGCAGCTGGCCGCCTTGGTACATCGCGTTCGATTCAAAAGTTACGTCCTTATCGATCCCCTTCACCGTCATCGTGCCTTCGATCGTGATCGGCACCGCCGCCCCTTCCGTCCATTCCGTCGGCACTCCGCTGATCGATTTCGCCGCGAACGTTGCTTGCGGGAATTGATCCACCGCCAGGAAATCGGCTCCCTTCACGTGGCCGTCCCGCTGTCCATTGCCGGAGTCCAGCGCGGTCATGTCGAGCACGCCCTCGCCGGTCATGGCCGAAGCGTCGCCTAGATCCACGTTCCACGAGCCCGTAACGGCTTCGTTGACGAAATTGACCGTTTCCTTTGACGTCGTAACCGACCAATATACTTTGGAGCCCGACGCGATATTCCACGCCCCGTTCAGCTGGTCCGCCGTAACGGCCGCGGTGGCCGGGGCATTCTCCGCTCCTTCGGTCGTCCCCGACTCGTTCGCCGGCGCGGACGCCTGAGGCGTTGCCATAACCGATTCCACTTCGACGTTATTACCCAAGTAATTATTCATAGCTGCATAAGCTCCCGCCCCGCCAAGCACGACTACCGCGATGGCGGCGGACACGATGATCGTTTTCTTTTTCATTATTTCCCTCCTCAAGTTTTGTGGAACGCAGTGGAGCAAAACGGCTTCGGAAGCATCCGCTTTGTTTTGTGGAACGCAGTGAAAAAACCGCTTCGGAAGCATCCGCTTTGTCATAAAAACCACTCCAAATGCGTTCGCTTCTCTACGCGGAGATCATCCGCTGCACCCAGTATACCTGTCCAATGTGTCGAGCAGATGTCGGCAGACGCGAGAAAAAAATAAACCCGAACAGGCATTGCCGCCCATGCCCGGGGTTGCTACAATGGGAGCAACATTGACCTGGAAAGGAGCGTCTGCCGCATGAAAACGATACTCGTCGTGGAGGACGAGCCCGCGATTGCCCGCGTGTTGTCCGCCTATTTGCGCAAGGCGCAGTTCGGCGTCGCCATCGCCGCCGACGGGCGGCAGGCGCTCGACTCGTTCGCGAAGGCGCCGCCCGCGCTCGTCTTGCTCGACGTCATGCTGCCGCATGTGGACGGCTGGGAAGTGCTCCGCCGCATCAGAGAAACGAGCAGCTGTCCGGTCATCATGCTGACGGCGCGAAGCGAGATCAATGACCGGCTGAACGGATTGAACCAGGGCGCCGACGATTATATGCCGAAGCCGTTCGTCCCCGAGGAGGTCGTCGCCCGGGTGCAAGCCGTGCTGCGGAGGCCCTCCCAATGGACGGACGGCGTGCGGCAGCGGCGGTTCGGCAGGCTCGGCATCGACTTTCAGGCGCAGCATGTCACGCTGAATGGGGTTCAAGTGACGCTGATGCCCCGCGATCTGGCGCTGCTGCTCTTCCTTGCGGAGCGTCCGAACCGGACCTTCACCCGGGATCAGCTGCTCGAGCATGTATGGGGAGCGGATTACGAGGGGAGCGACCGCGCGGTCGACCTGTCGATCAAGCGGATTCGGCAGGCTCTGTCCCACTGGCCGGCGGAAGAAGGGGACATACGGACTTTAAGGGGAACGGGGTATCAATTTTGGATCGAAGCCTAAAAAAACAAACCTCGCTGTTATCCTATTGGACCGCCCGTTATTTCTTTATTCTATGCATCGGGCTGCTGGTGCTGGCCGCCGCCGCGGTCTGGTGGACGAGGCAGCAGACGATGGACAGTCGGCTGCAGACCGTCGAGGTGCTCGCGCAGGACATCGCCGACCGCTTGAACGGGCCGGACGGCACGGTCGTCGTGCCGCCGGATTTGACCAAGCTGCTGAATAAGCGGGCGCAATATTTCCAGCTGGGTTCCGGTATCTGCCTGCTCGTCACGGATCTCTCGGGCAAGCTGCTGTACGCGTCCGATCCGGTGACGCAGGAGGAGCTGCCTTACAAGCTGAACGCTAGCCTCGACAAAGCGCTAGAGCCCGGCATAAAGGCGATTATCGCGCCGATCGCGCATGACGAGGAGAAGATCGGGCAGGTCACGATTCTGCAGCCGATCCGGCCGCTGACCAAGCTGACCGACGTCTGGTGGGCATTCGGACTCGCGCTCGTTAGCTTAACCGCTCTCGGCTGGCTCACGATTTATTTGCTGTCGAAGAAGCTGTCGCGCCCGATCCGGATGGTAGCCTCCGCCGCCCGCGATATCAGTCAAGGTCATTACGACATCAAGCTCGACGCCCAGACCAAGGAACGCGAGCTCGGCGAGCTCATCCGCTCCTTCAAGGAGATGGCGGGCAGATTGAAGCAGCTGGAGCATTCCCGGAGCTTCATGCTGGCCGGGCTGACGCATGAGCTGAAGACGCCGGTCACGTCGGTGAAGGGACTTATTTTCGCGGTGAGGGAGAAGGTGGTGCAGCAAGAGGAAGCGGATGAGTTTCTCGATATCGCGCTGCAAGAGTCGGCTAGGCTGGAGAGAATGGTCGCCGACCTGCTCGACTACAACGCGCTGGCCGCCGGCATCGTGCATCTGGAGCACGATCGCTTAGACGCTTCCACTCTCATCGGCGAAATCGTCTATCAGTGGAGGCTGCTTCAGGGGGAGCTGATTCCCGAGCCGGCGCTCTCGCTTCCCGAGCAGCCGGTGTACATCGAAGGCGATTCGCTGCGTATCCAGCAAATCATCGTCAATCTGCTCAACAACAGCCTGCAGGCCCGGCATCCGGACCGCGCGCTGCAGATCGAAATCACACTGAGGGCGCATGACGAAGAGGGAACGGCCGAAATCACGGTCTGCGACAACGGCGTCGGCATCCCCGCGTCCGAGCAAAACCTCGTATTCGAACGGTTCTTCCGCGGGGAGAAGAAGAAGCTCGAGTCTCGCGGACTCGGTCTCGGCCTCGCGTTCAGCAAGCTGCTGGCGCAGGCGCAGCACGGCGATCTAACGTTCGATCGCAGCACGGAGGCGGGAACGTCATTGACTCTCGCCCTGCCGCTCGCCTCTACCAGGCAGCAGCAGGCGGCGGATAAGCCATTGTAACAGAAAGGGCTGCCCATCACTCTGAACGGGCAGCCCCTCTCTATCTATTTTTACTCGCGGCAGATCATGATCTTGTTGCCATCGGGGTCCTTCACAACAAACCAGTGGTCGTGCTCGATTTCGGTTACGAGCTCGGCTCCCAGCTCTTTCATGAACTGCAACGAGCCCTGCAGGTCCTCGGTCAACAGCATGAAAGCTGGCGTCTCGATCGACGGGGCGCCGCCCGGCTCCCGGCCTCCCCACGCCGGCATCGTATCCAGAATGATGCCCGTCCCTTGCATCGGCAGCGGGCACAGATGCCCGTTCATAATGGCGCAATCCGCTTCGTTCAGCCCAAGGATTCGGCAGTACCAGCTCCTCGCTTTTTCGATATCCCGCACGGGAATGAAGACGCTCCCGATTTTGTTCTTGACCGGGCTGCGGCGTTCGGCCGCCTCTTGCTCTTGCGAATGCTCGCTCATCGTTTTCCCTCCGTGAATTAGCTTAAATGCCTTTGGCATCATAAAGGGCCGGTAGCTTTCCGGCATTTCATCGCCTGCTGTTTTTCGGTTCAAGCCTTCATCTCCTCTGCTCCCCGCGCAATCGCACCGGTACTCTGCACTCCGCGAATGCTCCCTGATCCTCGCTATCGTCCAGCAGGTAACGGACATGCCATTCCCGTTCCCCGTCCGGCTCGTAATCGGCGGACGTGTCGAGCCATCGGTGCATCTTCTCCAGCACGCCGGTCATCGATCCCCCTGCCGCCGTTCTTAGGCACGCGTAACACCCTCCGCCCAGCATGGTTACGCTCTCCCCTTCCATAAGCTGTAGCCCTTCGTCCGGCAAGAAAAGGATCACCTCGTAATAGGTAACCTCCCCCGGCGGAAAGCCGCAGCTCATCCCGACGCCGATCCGTTCATCGTCCGCAAGACCATTCCGCTCCAGCCATGCGACGGAAGCCTGATCGGCCTTCGACACGCCATCGTCTCCCTCGGCGCGAAAGACGATCGCCCTCTCCGGCTGCCGTTCTTCGAACCGGATCGTCTCGATTCGGGCATGCCGCCGGACGGGGAGACATAGCTTTAAGCGGGCGATCTTCCCGTTAAATTGCTGGTACTCCTCGAGGAAAAAAGGCCGTTCCATCTCGAAGGCGCTCTGCGGCAGCCACTCCGATACGATCCGGTTCCAGGCGGCCTCGATGACCGCGCCGTCTCCCGCAGGCGCATACGTGACGGCATACAGTCCGCCAGGCAGCTCGCAGGGTCGCCAGCCGTCATCGAGCGGAAGAAGCTCGTCTCCGTCGTCGGAAGGGACAACCGCGACTTCATAACCTTGCGCTTCCGTCAGCTCATTCGAGTCGACGTTCCATCCGAATAAAGCCATCCGGGAAGCATCCATGCCTCGACTTGCCAGCTCCTCCCCGGCCGAGCGCAAGGCTATCTCTTCGATGCCCTTCTCCTGCTCCGCCGCATACACCTTGCTTACTCCGCGCCTTGCGGCCAGCCGCACGACCTTGACATCGGGGAATCGCTCCGATACTTCCCGCTTCTCCATGTAGTCCACGCGCTCCGACAGGGAGATGCGTTCGAAGCTGTACACCAGCTCCGCTTTTCGGTACAGGCCGGGCGTCATGCCCGTATATCGTTTGAAGGTCTGGATGAACGTCTGATACGAGTCGAAGCCGCACCGGAAGCCGATATCGATCGCAGGCAAGCCGGTATGGCGAAGAAGGACGGCTGCTTCGCTTACTCTTCGCTTCCTGATGTATTCCTTGACGGGATGGCCGGTCATCGCGTAGAACATCCGGTACAAGTGCGGCAGCGATAAGGACGCCGTCTTCGCGATCTGCTCGAGCGGCAACGGTTCATTCAACCGTTCTTCAATATAGTCGATCGCGCGCTCAACCGAGTGGTTCGTGGGCAACACATCCCTTCGTTTCCGTTAAGAGCAGCTCATGACCTAAGAATACCAAATGATTTCCATGCTGGACTATCGTTTTTTATCAAAAACCGGGGGCACGGGCAGCCATTGGCGGGAAGCTTGAATTTTGGGGGACATATCGATGAGTACAGGGAAGTTGATGAGAACAGGAAAGTGGATGGCGGGGGTGGGGGCTTGCGGAACTGAGAGGCCTTATTCATCGGAGATTGGGGCTTTTTAGGGGTCTAGCGGAACTGAGCGCCTTTATTGCCTACGATTTCAACAAAATGACCATTGAAACAGGCAAATAACGGCTCTCCGTTCCGTTACCTTTTAAAAAAGGCCGAGTTTACGCGAAATAAGGGCGCTGAGTTCCGTTGCGGCTGGGGTTGGGGCAGCGAATGCGATTGCGACTACGATTGCAACTAGGACTGGGGCTAGGGCTGCGGATACAACTGGGATTGCGACTTGAACTGCCACCGTGTACGTGACCGCAACTAGAAACTTGCGGACACGACCTGCCCCGCAACGCATGCTTCGGTGTTGCCCAAGACAAAAAGAAAGGCACAGCCTCCTCAGCATGTAGAGGGCTGCACCTTTCATATGAGTGTTGCCTATGACACGCTATTCCTTAATCGCAGCCGCCGCGGCTTCCAGCGCGCCGATGACCCTGTCGCACCAGGCGTCGAATTCCGGGTCCTCCTCCTGGAGCTCCGGATGCGCGAGCACGTGGTCGATCGTCTGCTTGATGCCCTGGTCGAACCGGGTCGTCGCCGCGAATTCGGGAACGAGGCGCTTCAGCTTCGAGTTGTCGAACACGACGGTATTCGCTTTGTCCCCGAGCAAGCCGCCCTTGAAGTCGTACGGGCTGCAGGCGTCCAGGAAAGAGGACGCGACATGGACGGCGTTCAGCTTGACGCCTAGGGCGGACGCGATCGCTTCGTAAATTTGATTCCAGGTGAGCGACTCGTCCGACGTAATATGTACGGATTCGCCGATGGCATGCAGATTGCCCATCAGTCCGATAAAGCCTTTGGCGAAGTCGCTGTTATGCGTCATCGTCCAGAGCGAAGTACCGTCGCCGTGGATAATAACCGGCTTATTCTCGAGCATCCGCTTCGCGACCTGCCAGGAGCCTTTGTCGCCATGCACGCCAAGCGGAATGGAGCGTTCGCTGTACGTATGGCTGGGCCTGACGATCGTAATCGGGAAGCCGTTGTCGCGATACTGCTTGATCAGATATTCCTCGCACGCGATCTTATTGCGGGAATATTCCCAGCATGGATTAGACAGCGGCGTCCCTTCCGTAATCCGATAGTCCGACAGCGGCGTCTGATAAGCGGATGCCGAGCTGATGAACATGAATTGCTTCGTCTTGTCCTTGAACAACCGATAATCCCTCTCGAGCTGGGACGGCACGAACGCGATAAAGTCCGCGACAACGTCGAACGACATGCCTTCGATAAGCTGGGCTACCCGCTCCTCGTCGTTAATGTCGGCTTGAATGATGTGCACGTTCGGCGGCAAAGCCTCGTTCCGGCTGCCCCGATTGATAAGGTACAGCTCGCAGCCGTTCTCCGCCAGCTGCTTCGTAATGGCCGAGCTGATCGTGCCCGTTCCCCCGATAAACAACGCTTTCATCTGTTGCTCCACCTCCGCGAAATAGATAAGGACTCCCGTCTACGATAGCATGGCGGCGGGCGGAACACAATCGGACGGTCAGCCCTCTTCCCGCCTCCTAACCGGCTGCCTCAGAATCGTCTTCATTCTGGCCGGATCCGTTATTTTGCGCGGGTCGGACAGATACACTTCATGATGCGGTCCATTCCAGAGAAGCCCTTCCGCTTCCATAAAATCGTGCAGGATTCGCAGCGTCTTCGGCTCCTCGGAATAAGGACCAGCGTGCAGGATCTGCACGCACAGACCCTCGCGCAGCCTCGTCCATTCGACTTGATGAACGCGCGCTAGCCCTTTCTTTTTGGCCGCCGCCCGCTCCTTGGCATCCCGCACCCTACCTTCGTCGACGTATTCGGGGAGCCGAATAAGCAGCCTCCATCGCCATTCCTCTCTTGGCACATCCAGCCCATACGCTTCCGAATCGACCCACCACAAGCCCTCGAGCTTGGCTACGGTGAAATCCTTTCCCTCTTCCTTGCAGCGGAATTTCACGCCGTATGCCACCGTATACAGCGCTTCGGTCGATTCCGCAAACGCCGGACCGTCCGGCGAGCCTTGGCCCTCGATGGACAAATAGGCCAGCTCCTGAAACGAAACGACTTTCGGCTTGCCCGAAGCGGTGTAATAGGCCTTATCCATTTTGGCCAAATCCAGCTTTTGCCCTGTTATCATTCATGCCCAACCTCCTTTATTGTCGCGCTTTAGTATAATCCATTAAATCTGACAAGTAGCTGTCATACTTCTTCCGGGTAACTGCTCATAATTTCCTGCTGCAGCGAGCTAAAATAACCGCTTCTTCTATCCGATGTACTCCTTTGGCTACATATTTTATGACAACAGGGGGAATACAATAGTGAAGCTCGGTAAATTATCCATGGCCTTCCTAAAGCCGGCAGCCCTGCTGCTGAACAGGCTAAAGTACACGCAAAAATTTATGGTGATCGGACTGATCATCCTTCTTACCTTAAGCTCCTTTGGCTACATGCTGCTCAGTACAAGCACGGCGGATCTGAAGGACACGAAGGGCCGGAAGAACGGAATTGCCTACATTCAGGAGCTAAAAGGCTTCATGAGCACCGTTCAGCAGCATCGGGCGCTCGCGAACAAAGCGATCAGCGGCGATGCGGACGCAGAGCGAGAGCTGCCTGCCAAACAGGCGGAAGCCGATGCTTTCATCACCGCAATCGAAGAAGCCTCGTCGGGTTACGCCGCCGATTATTATCATGCGGAAGAGCTGAACGAGCTGAAGAAGCAATGGGAGGAAATCAAGCAAGGCGTCAAGAGCTACACCTCCCCGCAAAACTATGAGAACCATGTCGAGCTGATTGAAGGCATCTTGGATTATCTGCACGATGCCTCGGACGATTCCAAGCTGACGCTGACCACGAGTCTCCAACGTTACTATATGGTTGACAACGTCGTCGATGAAATTCCGCAATTAACGGAGCTTCTGGGCAAAGCCCGCGGACTCGGCATTGGCGCAGCGACCCGCGGCTTCTTCGCTCCCGGCGAGAAGGAGCAGCTGTTCCCGCTGGTCGGCTCGATTGAAGCCTCCTTGACCAGCATCACAGACAACTTTGAAAAATCGAACTCGACCGAATCCGGCCAAGAATCGGTGCAAAGCGATTTGAACAACATGAACGCCGCGATCGAGCTTTATCTGGACCAGCTTCATTCCTCGATGCTGCTGTCGGATGATATCACGATTTCTTCCGACGATTACCTGGCCGTCTCGAGCGCGGTCATCGATTCGACCTATAAGCTTCTCGACAATCAAAGTGCGCTTCTCACGGAAATGTTCGAGCAGCGGATCGAGCAGCTTACTGGGCAAATGACTATGTACGCTTCGATTCTCATCGTCGCGATGCTCCTTCTGACGTATCTGTTCGTCGCGTTCTCTCATTCCGTGAAGCGCGCGGTGTCGAGTCTGGCCGACGCCGCTTCCGCGATGGCTGCGGGAGATCTGACCGTCCAGCTGAAGCTGGAGTCCAAGGACGAGTTGGCCTATGTCGGTCAATCCTTTAACCAAATGGCCGAATCGATGAGAGGCATGATCCGTACAACCGTCGATGTATCCGATCAGGTTGCATCCGCGTCCGGCCAGCTGCGCGCGGCGGCGGAGGAGACCGTGTCGGTGAGCGCGGAGAACGCCAATGCCGTCTCTCACATCGCGAGCGGCATGGAGTCCCAGCTCAAAGGCGCCGAGGAAACCGGCAGGGCGATGGAGGAGATGTCCGTCGGCATTCAGCGTATTGCCGAGTTCGCCTCCGACGTCTCCGAGAATTCGGCGGTGGCCGAGCAGGAGGCGATTAACGGCGGAAGCGCGATCGAACAAGCCGTGCGCCAGATGAACACGATTCATGAATCGACGAGCCAAACCTCGAGGGTCATTCATGCTTTGGGCGAGCAGTCCAAGCAAGTAGAGGCCATCATCGCGGTTATCAGCGGCATCGCCGAGCAGACGAATCTTCTCTCTCTGAATGCTTCGATCGAGGCCGCGCGAGCGGGCGAGCATGGCAAAGGCTTTGCCGTAGTGGCCGGCGAAGTGAAGAAGCTGGCCGAGCAGTCGCAGAAGTCGACCGGGGAGATCGCCGCTATCATTTCGCAAATCCAGGCATCGGTCCGGGAAGCGGTTCTGGCGATGGACGGAGGCTACCGCGAGGTGGAGGCCGGCACGGCCATCATTCAAGAGGCAGGCGTCGTATTCGGTCGGATCGCGGCCTCCGTTCACCAAGTCGCGGAACAGATTCAGGACATCTCGGCTTCCTCCGAGCAAATCTCGGCCGGAACCGAAGAGGTCACCGCTTCGATGCAAAACATCGTTTCGATCTCACACGCATCCGCCGGCAGAACCCAGGAAATGTCGGCTGTCTCGGAGGAGCAGCTGGCGACGATGGAGGAAATTTCGAAATCGGCGGCTGATTTGAACGAGCTGGCAAGCCAGCTGAAAACGATGGTCGGCCAGTTTAAAATCTAGCTTATTTAAAAATAGAGCGATCTTCAGCGCTAACGCAGCTGGAGGTCGCTTTTTTTGTTTGGATGGACAAGGATTGCGGGGAGGCCGCGGTGAATGTAGAAGGGGAATGGAATGGGGTACAAATGGTGGAAAAAGGAGGGATTTCCGTGACAACAACCGGTAACCATACTTTATCGGACCAAGCCGCCGCTTGGGTGATCGACTCCATCCAGCCCGGCGCAGCTGTAGTGTCGGCGGAACGGTTGAAGGGCGGCGTTTCTTCAGTGGTCCATGGCATTACTCTGCTCGCCGACGGCAACGAACGGCATGTCGTGCTCCGGCAGATCGATAATGCCGACTGGCTGCAGAGCCAGCCGGACATTGCGCGCCAGGAGGCGGAGAGTCTTCGCAAAGCATTGCTTGCCGGCGGAGGGCGGACACCGGCGCTTCTTGCCTATGACGAAACCGGCAGTCAGAGCGGCATGCCGGCCGTGCTGATGTCGCGGCTGGAGGGCAGGGTGGTGCTCGAGCCCGCCGATATGAGCCTCTGGCTGGACGGTCTGGCCCGCGAGCTCGCGCTGCTGCACGGCATCGAGGCGGAAGATCACGCGTGGACATTCGGGGCTTATGCCGACGCGTCGAAGCTCGATGCTTCCCGCTGGACGAGCATACCGGAAGCGTGGAAGACCGCCTCGGCGATCGTGACCGGGCATCGACCGGCCTTCGAGAAACGTTTTATCCATCGGGATTATCATCCTTGCAACGTTCTCTGGAAAGACGGCGAAGTAAGCGGCGTCGTCGATTGGGTGAACGGCTGCATCGGCCCGGCTGGCGTCGACGTCGGCCACTGCCGCGTGAACCTGGCGCTGCTGCATGGCGTCCGGCAGGCGGACGAGTTCCTGGAGCGTTATCGGCATTACGCCGAAGAGTCTTTCGCCTACGATCCCTACTGGGATCTCGTCACGTTGATCGACTTCGCCTTCTGGCAGCCGGAAGTGTATGCCGGGTGGACCGATCTTGGCGTTACGGGGCTGACCGCCCGGCTAATGGTGGAGCGGCTGGACGCGTATGTGTCGAGCTTGCTGCGGCGGTACGAGGATATGCGGGAGGACGGACGGTGAAGGAGCACCAAGCGATCAAGAAGGCGATTAGCCGTCTTAGCGAAGAAGACGCGAAGCAAGCGCTCGCGTTAGCCATGCTGCATGTGCGCAGTCTTAAGGAAGGGGAGGGGCAGCCGGAGGATGGGACAGCCCCGTTAATTCGGTTATATGACGGGCTAATCGGATTGCCGGACAAGATCGGCATCTGGGAGCCCGTTCCCGACTGCTCGCACGTGCATGTCGTCATCGGCGACTCTTTTGCGGGGAGCATGAAGCACGCGCTGGAGGAGCTGGGGTGGTCGGAGCGGCACAAGCTGATCGTACTTCGCGATCCGTACGCGATAGGACCGCTCGCGGGAATAGACTCGCCGCAAGGCCGGCAGGCGAGGTACGAGTGGCTTCGCGATCATATTGCAGAGGCTGATGAAGCCTACGCCTCTTTGGAAGAGGAGTACGAGGAGCTTCTTCGAAGCATTCAGCGCATTCCGGACCATGCGGAAGTGGTCGTCTGGACGGGCGGCAACGCCTTCGAGCAAGCCGGTATGCGGCATGCCGTTTATTTGCTAGGCGGGAAGGGGAATACCGTGTCCCTCTATAACACCACCGAGATAGGCGAGAAGCTGGACAGCGATGCCCGTGTCCGAAGATCTTTCAGATCTTCGGGGGAGCTCTCCTCGAAGACGCTTCAGAAGGCATTAACTCGCATGAGCCCTAGCGATTGTCTTCTGCTCCCATCGGGTAGAGCCAGGCTGGCGGAGGAGTGGAAGGCCTTGTCGGAGAAGGCCGCGGCGCTCCGCATTTGGAGCGAGGGGATGGTGCTTGAGGTGCCGGCCGATTATTATGACGACTACTTGCTGGAAACGCTGGACGGTATTACGCCTCCCGCAGGCAGTGACGGCTTCATCCGGGCGGCCCGGCTGATCGGGCAGGCATTCGGCCATTGCGAGCAGGTGACGAATGACTCCTACCTGGAATATCGGGTAAGAGAGCTGGTCTATGCGGGCAAGCTGGAGATCAAAGGCGTTCCAGCAGCCATGCGGTTCTATAGCGTAAGGCGGAGATCCGTCCAATGAAAGAAGCGGCAGTTCCGGACAATGGTTGTCCGGGGCTGTCGCTTTCAATTTTGGCGATTTATAACAGCTATTCAAATTTGACTAGTGAGGATCATAGAATTATAATATGTAGCATCACTATTCAAGTTTGATTAGTTGAATAGTTAATAAGGGGGAGGTAATGATGTCCGCTGTTAGATTACTCGTTCTAGGTTCTATTCTTCGAAGAGGAACTAGTCATGGGTATGCCGTTTTAAGCGATATCACTTCCTGGCATGCCGACACTTGGACTAACGTAAAGCCCGGATCCATTTACCACGCCTTAGACAAGCTGGAATCGGAGGGGATGACAAGCTCCGTCACCTCAGATGTCAATGTAAAACCTGGTCCATCGCGTAAGGAGTATACGGTCACTAAGAAGGGCGAAATCGAATTTATGGCTCTACTTGAATCGGCACTTGTAAGTGTTGACCTTCAGCAGTTTTCAGCAGGGATTGCTTTTATGAACATGTTATCACGACAGCAAATAGAAGCGCTTTTACAGAAACGCCGTATTGCACTAGAAACATCGATTCAATTCTTGAGGGGTTTGCCAATGGAGGAACTCCCATCTGATCCTTCCAAGAATCCCGAACTTGTTGGTATCTGGGTTAGTTATGTTGAGAATGAGGCAGCAACTACAGAGAGAATATTGGCAAATGTTCAAGCAGGCAAATACGAGTTTAATTCCAAAATGATGGAGGGAGAACGATGACGCAGGAGGATTTTGACGCATTCATTATGGGATTGCAGGACGTGCACAGAGAAGTGAACTTCGGATATTCGTTCTTTTTTGTCGGAGACGATCAGCGCTTGCCGTTTGTAACCATCGCTGAATCAGATAATGATTACGACCATGTGTCCAATCTTAATCGAGAAGGCGTATTTCGCCTCAACATTGGAGTTAGCAAACAGACATTTAAAAACCTCATTGCTGAACGGACGGAAGAAAGCATCGACTATTCGATATTGAACGAGTTCTTACCTCATCCCCAATATTCACGTCAATTCTTTGTTTGCATTCTTAATCCAGTCGGAGAGAAAGCAGAAATAACGAAGCAACTGATTGTTGAAGCACATTTGATTGCAGAAGGACGACTTCAACGCAGGAGCGATAGCTAGGGGAACCTATCCTAACGGAACTCGCAGACGTTATTCGCTAGATTTCTGGTAGCATGTGGCTCTTTATGGAACTGAGAGCCGTTATTTGCACCGTTTCGGCGGTGGACAAGGATCATTCTCGGATGAATAAAGGCCTATGGTTCCGTAAGAAGCCATAAATGCGATTTTAACCGCACATAAGGTCTGTGAGTTCCGTAACGGAGAGATTCGAACTTTGTTTTGGCTAGCAACAAAAAACAGCGACAGTCCAGGGTCGTACTTCCTCGCCCTTGGCTGTCGCTGTTAGTCAAACGTTAGTGATTAAGCGTTCATTCCCGCGAACAAACGGTAGATCATGACAGCCGCTTCGGCGCGCGATGCGAGGTCGAACGGCTTGAAGCTGCCGCCTTTGCCTTGCAGAATGCCCGCTTGCTGCATTTGAGCTACGGCTTCGACGGCATATGCGCTGATCGCATCCTGATCGGCGAAGGCTTCCGCGGCTGCGCCATCCGCCGCTTCAAAGCCCAGCTCCGTCATGGCGCGGTACAGCATAACCGCCGCGTCCTGCCGCGTAATTTCGGCATTCGCGCCGAACTTTCCGTTGCCTTGGCCCGTTACGATGCCAAGCTTCTCCGCGCTTGCTACGGCTGCCGTATACCAAGCGTCTTCCTTCACGTCAGAGAAGGTGCTGACCGCCGAATCGTCCACCAGACCCAGCGTGTTCATCAGCATTTGGATGAACTCCGCGCGCGTGACCATGCCTTCCGGCTGGAACATGCCTTCGCCCACGCCCTGCACGATGCTGCGCTCGGCCAGGAACGAAATACCGTCCTGCGCCCATGCCACGCCCCCGAGATCGGAGAAGGAAGCGGAGCCTGCAGTTGTTCCGGTGCCGGTTACTGACGTACCTTCCTTAATCAGCTTATACTCCAGAACTTCGCCGCTCCAGAAATGAAGCTTCAATTGCACTTCCTTGCCTTCTTCTACTTCTTTGAAGAAGTTTTCTTTCAGCAGGATCGTTTGGTTCGCGTAGTTAGGGGTGAACGTGTACGCAAACTCCTTGAATGATGTCCAGTTCTGCGGGCCGGCGTTGCCGCCGTCCGTATATACGGCTTCCATGGTTGCCAGGCTGTCCCCGCGGAACAACGCCGGAATTTCGAAGCCGGTTGCTTCTCCAGCCGCGCTGAAAACAGAAGGCGTGTCGTATTCAATTACGTTGATGGTCCATTCCATGCCTTGGTTGAACACAACCGTCAATTCCGCTTTTTCGCCAAAACCGCTTGTGGAAGCCAGTTCCTCGAGCAAGCTTGCTTTGACGGTCAGCTTGTCGCCTTCCACTGCATAGTCCGCGCCTGCTTCCAGCTCTTCGCCGTTCAGCTCGAGCGCTTCGAACGTATTGCCGTTTAATTGAAGCGTTTTCACAACATCTGCAATTTCTTCGCCTTGCTTCAGGTAAATAAAATCCGAGTCAGCCGTTCCGGAGCGGCCCGACCAGCTGGCTTTCATCATTTCGTACAACGGCTGGTTCGACCACTCGAACGATTGGCGGCCGAAGTGCTGCCCGTTATCCCACAGCATGTGGGTCAGCTGTTTTTCTTGCGCGTAATGAATCATGAATTCAAAAAACTTCAGCTTCTCGCCCTGCTCGATCGCGTTCAAGTCGGTGTCGAAGCCGAGCAAGCCGAATTCGCCAATAATGACCGGAATGCCGTTCTTCACGAACTTGTCGTGTACGCGGTCGAATACGGTGATGATGTCCTTCTGCGTCTCCTCGTTAAACGTGGTGAATCCGGCAATGTTCACGCTGAACGGCCAGAAGCCGTAGTAATGCACCGTCGCGATAATGTTCGGATCCGGCTTGGCC
Organism: Paenibacillus soyae; assembly: GCF_024623455.1. Lineage (GTDB taxonomy): Bacteria > Bacillota > Bacilli > Paenibacillales > Paenibacillaceae > Pristimantibacillus > Pristimantibacillus soyae. The sequence continues at coordinate 100,428 of NZ_JANIPJ010000021.1, forward strand.
AGCGCTTTGATCCAGTCGTAGAGCGCATCCACCTTGTGGGTTTCCGAGCCTGTGTCGAGCGTCGGCAGCACGATTTTGCGCACGTCGTTGATGCCGCCCGAGCTTCTTACGATGTTGTAGAATGCGGTGTTGAGCTCGTCGATGTACTTCTGCTTCTCTGCATCCTCGCCTTCGAAACGAGGCTCGTTGATGCTCTCGAACATCAGCTTCTGCGGCATATCCTTGTAGCGGTCCGCCAGCTGCGTCCAAATCGCTTTGAACCGCGCAAGCGATGCGTCGTGGTCGTTATGCATCCCCTTCTCGAGCCAAATCCACGAGTCGTGGTGGATGTTGATCATGACGTACAGCCCTTCATCCAGCGACCATTCAATAACTTGATCGAGGCGATCAAGGAAGTCCTCTTCGATCGTGTAAGGCTCCTCCGTCAGCATGCGCTGATCGAACGTAACCGGAATACGAATGCTCTTGAAGCCTTGATCCGCGAGGTTCTCGATAAATTCTTGCGTAACGCGCGGGTTGCCCCATGCGGTTTCGTCTTCGCCGACGGCATCGAACGTGTTGCCCAGGTTCCACCCTGGCTGCATATCGTTCACGTAATCTTGCGTCGTCTTTACTTCATTTTGCGCATCAGCGGCAAATGCTGCGGTAGGCAGGCATAGCGCGAGCACGAGCATGATCAGTACGGTAAATCGGCTTGCTTTTCTCAACACAGTAACCCTCCTCAAACCTATTGGTAACGCTTCCAAGAAACTTTACCATAACTCAATTGGAAGAGAATACCTTCATATTTAGAGGAAAAATCATGTAAAAAGTGGATATGCTGGGGCGGAGGGCTGCAAATTGGGGGAGGCCCAGGTGGTTAGGCGCGGCGGTTAGGATAGTAAGCGCATGAGCCGGAGTAAGCCGGTTTTAGCGGCTTACTGGCCTTGCGGCGGCGGGTTTCGAGCCTGTAAGCCGGTTTTAGCGGCTTACTGGCCTTGCGGTAGCGGGTTTCGAGCCTGTAAGCCGGTTTTAGCGGCTTACTGGCCACGCGGCGGCGGGTTTCGAGCCTGTAAGCCGGTTTTAGCGGCTTAGCGGCCTTACGGCGGCAGGTTTCGAGCCTGTAAGCCGGTTTTAGCGGCTTACTGGCCTTGCGGCGGCGGGTTTCGAGCCTGTAAGCCGGTTTTAGCGGCTTATTCCTGTCGCGGCGCCACCCCGACAGCCCCGCATGCTTTCGCGAGCTTCTTGGCGGCCTTCTGTACGGCCGCCTTCGAATCGCCGGTGTATGCGCCGGCGATGTCCGCGAGCTCGCCCGCGATGTCCGGCGCGACCGCCGTAAGAGGGACAAGCCCCTCCAGCACACGGCCTCGATGCTTGCCCTCGCAGACAAGCAGCGCTTCCCGCAGCGCGGGTAGCGCCTGCCTCGCCTCCTCCGCGCCAGCCTTCGCGGCATTCGCGATCATATCGATCGTGTAATCGCGCACGATCGTGCTGGCGTCGGAGGACACCAGCTCGCGAAGCCCGGCAAGCGAGCTTAAGACTCGCGCAGGAATGAGACATGCAGCGAGAGCCAAGGCATGCGCCGCTTCCCAGCGGACCTTAGTCGCGCGGTGTCCCAGCAAGCCGAACAGCTCCTCCGCGTAAGGAACAACCAGCCGCGCATCCTTCTCCGCTACTTTGGTCATGACCTCCGCGCAGTCCGCTATGAGCTTCGGCTTCTTCACCGCCAGCAAGCCGGCCGCGATATCGGCAAGCGCCTCAGGGTTGTCCAGGCACAGCGCGGCGACCCGCTCATTGGACTCCTGCGTCTTATCTCCGGCCTCGGATGACAAAAGAGAGAGCAAACTCATTCGCTCCCTCCTCCTTGTCCGCTCTCCAGCACCTGCTTCACCAGCCGCTTCGGCGCGGCAAGCAAATAAGCAGTGCGGATCAAGCCGGCGATTTCGTCCCAGTCCGGCTCCGCCTCCTTGTCGAGCGACACCCAACCATGCTGCCCAAGATACGGCATCCGTATATAGCCGCCCTGCTGAAGCAGCAAATACTGCTGCTCTTTGTCCGACTTGATATGCAAACCCGGCAGACCCTTACCCTCGCCATCGCCCATCATGATGAACGTCTTCCCTCTCACCTTCATGACGTCATGGCCGAATCCGTCGACGATCTCTTCGACCTCCGGCAACGACGCGCAAATGCCGCGTACCCGCTCCAGCATGTCCAATCCTTGCTCCGACTTCATGCCCGAAACCCGCCCTTCAATCGGTTTATTGGCCTCTGCGGCGATACAAATCCATGGTCTTGTACCCTTCGCCGAGAACCGTCTTCATCTCTTCCCGCCGCTTCTCCCGCGTATCCTCCTGCACGGCGCTGTATACGTAACGGGCCCAATCCTTGCGATAGCCCGGCGTCAGAGACTGGTAGAACGCCAGCACCTCCGGAACATTCCGCAAATCCTGCTCGATCTGCGGGACCATCTCGAGGTAATCGTCCACGCATTGGCTCGGCTTCGACGATGGCTGGCGTTTGCGAGCCTCCTCCTTGAAGCCGACCACCGTAAACACGTCATTCAGTCCGACCATGCGCGCGAATTTGACGTTGCTCTCTCCTATGTAGCCGTCTTCGTCCGCGCCGACTCCCGCGAACAAGTCGTCCCGATGAATGTAGGTCGGGTACACCTTATTGCCCTTCTTCGGATAAGCCGCGTACAAGTAGCCGCCTTTGCTCAGCAGGTCGCCCTCCGTTACTTTTTTCGTCAGCTCCTGCAGTTGGCCCATATCGAGCGTAAAAGCAAAAATAAGATCGTATTTGCCGCCGCCCAGCTCCGTGTCGTACGAAGCCAGTCCCTCGAGCAGATCCTCGCCCTCCGGACGGTATATGACAGCCTTTTTGCCGAATTTGTTCAAATTGAGCTTTTCCACGATGGTTTTGGACATAGGATGACCTCCGGATGAATAAGTGTGATTGTAATTTTATTTTACCATTGTGCCCCGATCTAGTCGCTCTATTAATCTTCTTTAAAGAAATTGACGCCAACTATTTCCAGATGATAGGGTTAAGCTGAAGTACCAGTTTATTTTTTTTATTGCGGGAGGGAACCTTCATGGCGGAAATCAAGCTCAAAGTCGATTACGACGATTATGAAGAAGGCAAACGCATCGAGACGGAACTGGAGAAGCTGGCGGCCGGCTCGGACAGCGCCGCGATCACAAGCCTCATCATCGGAGATTGGGGGCAGGCCTACGAGAACAGCTCGGAGGATGTCGTGAAAGCGATGGTTCAGCACAAGGACAGCTTTCCCGCCCTGCGCAAGCTGTTCATCGGCGAAATGAGCTACGAGGAATGCGAAATTTCGTGGATCGTGCAAAGCGATCTGTCTCCGCTGCTCGAGGCGTTCCCTCGGCTGGAATCGTTGACGATCCAGGGCGGGAACGAGCTGCGCCTCAGCAGCTTGCAGCACGACAGGCTGGAGGAGCTGCGCATCATTACCGGAGGACTGAGCAGCGCCGTGCTGGCCGATATCGCGGGGGCGCGGCTGCCGAATTTGCGTAAGCTCGAGCTGTATCTCGGCGTCGAGGATTACGGCTTCGACGGCGGGCTGGAGGATGTGCTGCCGCTGATCGAGCCGGGCCGATTCCCTAACCTTACATACCTCGGACTCAAAAACAGCGAGCTCCAAGACGATATCGCGATCGCCGTCGCCGACGCGCCGATTCTGGAGCAGCTCGAGACGCTCGACCTGTCGCTGGGCACCCTGACGGACGAGGGAGCGGAAGCGCTTCTTGCCAGCGATCGGATCAAAGGGCTGAAGCAGCTTGATCTGCATTACCACTACATGTCCGACGACATGATGAAGCGCTGGCAGCAGAGCGGGCTGCAGGTTGACGTGAGCGACAAGCAAAAAACCGATGACGACGAAGACTGGCGTTATCCGTCCATTACGGAATAAGACGGCGGCGAGGCCGCTGATCGTCATCGGCGTGCCCGGCGACAAACGGACGGATGGCATTCAGAAGGCGAGGGAGAAGCTGGGCTTGCCGCCTGCGCTAATTGCGCCTTACGCCGACCTGCTAAAAAGTCCACGAACGCTGCAGGAGCTGGCGGAGTCTTGGCTGAGACGGCAGCCGGAGCCTGCCGCCGCTCCGCTGCTGCGCATGGAATCGCCGGGCGGCGGCTTCGAGCTCGAGCGGGCGCTTATCGCGTTGGGCGCGCCGGACGCGGCCGCTTATGACGGCGATGATGAGCTCCATGCGTACGGCCATCTGCCGGACCCGCAGCCGATGAGCGCGAGGTTCGCCCTGCAGCTGCGGGAATCGCCGGGCCGGCTGTACCATCCGTCGCAATGGTACCGCGGCTATTGCCGCATGCTCGCGCGGCTGCGCTTCGAAGCGGCCGAGTGGCGGCCGGATGCCGAATGGCAGAACGACCCCGTCGATATCGCGGCGATGACCGACAAGCGGCGGACCCAGCAGCTGCTCGCGGCGGCCGGTGTCGCCATTCCAAAGCCGCTAAGTGACAGCGCGCGGGATTACGACAGTCTGCGCGAGGCGATGAAGGAGGCGGGCATGCACCGCATCTTCATCAAGCTCGCAACCGGATCCGCCGCGTCGGGCGTCATCGCCTACCAGCGCCATCCGACGACAGGCGCCGAGATTGCCATGACGACGATCGGCATCGAGCGGTATGCCGCCCGTCCTCCGGCTTTTTATAATGCGGGGAAGCTCAGGCGTTATACCGACTCCTCCGACATCGCCGCCATCGTCGACTGGCTGTACCGCCACGGCGCTTACGCGGAGCAGTGGATCGCCAAACGGGACTTCGAAGGCCGGGCCTTCGATATCCGGCAGCTCGTCGTGGATGGAGAGCCTTGCCATGCCATCGCTCGCGTGAGCTCGACGCCAATTACGAACCTGCACCTGCGCAGCGAGCGCATGCCGCCCGAGCAGGCGGAACTGTCGCAGGAGTCTATCCGGCAGGTACAGCATGTGGCAGCAAGCGCCGCGGCCGCCTTTCCCCGATCCGCCGTGGCAGGCATCGACGTTCTCGTCTCCGAGGGCTCGGACCGCTGCTATGTGGCGGACGTCAACCCGTTCGGCGACCTGCTCTACGGGGTCGAACATAAAGGCATGGATCCCTATGAATGGGAAATGCGCACGCTGTTCGGTTTGAACGGAAGACACGACAAAGGATGAATCAGACATGACGACAGACATGAACGCCATAGTCGGCACGCACGACATTCTTATGATTACGCTGGACACTCTTCGTTACGACGCGGCCGTGCTGGAAGAGCCGAACTGCCCGAATCTATGCGGCAGCGGTCCATGGGAGAAGCGGCACACGCCGGGCAGCTTCACCTATGCCGCGCACCACGCCTTCTTCGGCGGGTTTCTGCCGACTCCGGCGACGACGGATAAGTCTACGCATGTTCGGCTGTTCCACTCCGCCCGCACCGGGATGAAGACGCATCCTCACACCTGGCTGTTCGATACGCCGGATATCGTGTCGGGGCTTGCGGCCGAAGGGTACCGGACGGTTTGTATCGGCGGGGTTATTTTTTTCAGCAAAAAAGTGCCCCTCGCCCGCGTTCTCCCCGGCTACTTCCAGCAAAGCTACTGGCGGATGAACTTCGGCGTGACGAACCCGAAATCGACGGAGCATCAGGTGAGCCACGCCCTTAAAGTGCTGGACGGCACGCCGCCCGATCAGCGGCTGTTCCTGTTCATGAACGTATCGGCTATCCACGGCCCGTCCCACCATTACGTGCCGGGAGCGCGCCATGATTCCGTGGAAAGCCAGCGAGCCGCCCTTCGTTATGTCGACGGGGAGCTGGGACGGTTGTTCCAGGCGTTCCGCGAACGCGGAAACCCGGTCTTCTGCCTCGCCTTCTCCGATCACGGCGAAGCGTTCGGCGAAGACGGCTACCACGGGCATCGGCTCGCCCACGAGACCGTATGGGACGTGCCGTATCGGGAGTTTATTTTGTAGAGGATGCATGCAATAAGTTCCGAAAGGAGGGATACGGCATGACCTTGCCTATATCGCATTCGGAGAGCCGGATGGAATTCGATGACCGCTTCGGCATCTCCGCCGACGACGTTCACCAATGGAAAAACCGCATCACGGCCGAGCCTTACCGCTCTTATCTCTATTCCTATCCGCACAAAACGGCCTACCGGGAGCTGGATCCCCCTCTGTCTCTGAAGGAGCTGTGGCAGTCGGAGCCGGCGGCTTCCTATTTCCTGTACATGCATATTCCGTTCTGCGGCGCCCGCTGCGGCTTCTGCAACCTGTTCACGCTGCCGGACAAACGGGACGACGCGCATGTTCGTTATGTCGACGCGCTCGAGCGGCAAGCCCGGGAATGGGCGGGCCTGATTACCGGCAAGCCCTATGCCCGGTTCGCCATCGGCGGCGGCACGCCGACGCTGCTGTCCGCGGAGCTGCTCCGGCGTTTGTTCGGCATTGCTTACGACGTAATGGGCGTGGACGGCGAGTCCGTCTCGGTTTCCGTGGAAGCTTCCCCGGAGACGATTACGGCGGAGAAGCTGGATGTGCTGAAGTCCGCCCGGGTCGACCGGATCAGCATGGGCATCCAAAGCTTCGTCGCCGGCGAAGCGGCGGCCATCTACCGCCCGCAATCGCCCGAGGTCGTGCGGGAAGCTCTGGACCTGTTGAAATCGTACGCGTTCCCGATTCTGAACCTGGATCTCATCTACGGCCTGCCAGGCCAGTCGGTGGAGAGCTGGCTATATTCGCTGGTGGAAGCTCTGAAGTACGAACCGGAGGAAATTTTCCTCTATCCGCTGTACACCCGCGATCATACGATCGTGAAGCCCGAGCGAATCGGCAGCGAGCCGGATCTTCGCATGGCTTGTTATTCCGCGGCGCGCGAGGTGCTGTCGGAACGCGGATATGCGCAGTCTTCGATGCGGCGCTTCGCGAAGGCTTCCGCGTCGGGCAGCGGCAAGAAGCTTCTCGACTATAGCTGCCAGGAGGAGGGCATGGTCGGTCTCGGCTGCGGCGCCAGGTCCTATACGCGGGAAGTGCATTATGCGTCGCGGTACGGCGTCAGCCGCAAGGCGACCGAGAGCATCATCGCGGATTACGTGGCCGCGGACCGGTACGACTTGGCCAACTACGGCATAGTGCTCGGTCTGGAGGAGCAGAAGCGGCGGTTTATTTTGAAGGCCCTCCTGCATAGCGAAGGGCTGCGGCTCGCGGATTACGCGTCGCGATTCGGGACGCAGCCGTGGGAGGATATCCCCGAGCTGTCGATGCTGCCGTTGTCCGGGCTTGCCACGGTGGAGGACGGCGTGCTTCGGCTTACTGCGGAGGGTCTCGCCTATTCGGATTCGATCGGCGATTGGCTGATCTCGGACGAGATCCGCGAACGGATGGAAAGGTTCGTGGTGTTATGAACGCCGTGCTTTATTTCCGAGGGAGCCTCTCCTCTTGCAACTACGACTGTCCGTATTGCCCGTTCGGCAAAACGAAGGACAGCGCGGAGACGCTCGCCAAGGACCGGCAGCAGGCGGAGCGGTTCGTCGGATGGGTTCGGGAGCAAGCGGGCTCGGGGCATCGTCTTTCGATATTTTTTAACCCGTACGGGGAGGCGCTTATCCACCGCTGGTATAGGGACGCGATGGTCGAGCTGTCCCATATGGCGCATGTCGATAAAGTGGCCATTCAGACGAATTTGTCGGCAAGACTGGATTTCGTGAAGGAGCTGAACCCCGGCACGGCCGCGTTCTGGGCGACGTACCATCCGGGACAAGTATCGGAGGATCGTTTCCTTGCCCAGTGCTTGCGGGTGCGCGAGGCCGGCGTGCCGCTCAGCGTCGGCAGCGTCGGGCTCCGCAGCGCGATCCCGGCGATCTCCTGCCTGCGGGCCGCGCTGCCGGACGACGTCTACTTGTGGGTGAACGCCTACAAGGATCAGCCGAATTATTATTCGGATGAAGACCGATGCGCCTTGCAGGCCATTGATCCGTATTTCGAAATCAATGCGATGGATTACGAGAGCCTGGGCAAAGAGTGCCGCGCAGGCAGCAGCGTATTCTACGTGCAAGGCGCGGGACTGGTGAAGCGCTGCTACAAGGACCGCGGCATTATCGGCAACCTGTACCGGGACGGATTGGAGGGCTTGTCTTATAAGCGCGCGTGCCGGATGAATGTATGCGATTGTTATATCGGCTACATTCATATGCCGCATCTGGAGCTGTCGAGCGTGTATGGAGGCGGGCTGTTGGAGCGGATTCCGGTTCAAGCCGGCAACGAGAAGAAGTCACGGGGCGCAGCGCTCACAAGCGTTGCATTCGGATCCATGCACCAACGCGGCACGGCCGAAAGAGGTGCGCCGTCATGATGATCGATGAAGCTTCCCCGTCGCAGGGCCTCACCCTCTGGCTGACCGGTCTCTCCGGCGCGGGCAAGAGCACGATTGCCGCCGGGGTAGCGGAGGAATTGCGACGGCGCGGGGAACGCTTGGAATGGCTCGACGGCGACGAGCTGCGGCGCGCATTCGCCGGTACGCTGGGCTTCAGCCGCGAAGACCGGTTCGAGAGCATTCGCCGGGCCGTCTACATTGCCAGCCTATTGAATCGTCATGGCGTGACGGTCATCGTTTCCATGATCAGCCCCTACCGGGACATGAGAGACTTTGCCCGAGCGGAGCTCCCACGCTTCATGGAAATCTACGTCGACTGCCCGATCGAGGTCTGCGAGGCGCGCGACGTCAAAGGACTTTACCGGAAAGCGCGACGAGGAGAAATACCGGCTTTCACCGGCATCTCGGATCCGTACGAGATCCCAATCGCTCCCGATCTTACGTTGCGGACGGCGGAAAGATCCGTGGATGACTGTGTGGCCGCCGTAATGGAGCGGTTATCGGGGCAGTGTACTTCTATGCTCAACAGCTAGCTGGAATCAATCAGGCGGTCCACATCGGATAGCCTGATTTTTTTTGTAGTTCATGGTCCACGCCTGCATGAAGCCTACTCCATGGGCCGTTATGCTATACTGGATCATATATCATTATAAATTGGGGTCTGAAAAAAATGGCACGATACAAAGCAGAGGAAACCAAGCACTTACGAGAGGCACGTAAAGATCAAATATTGAAAGCCTCGCTAAAAGTGTTCGCGGAATATGGAGTCGAGGGCACGAAGATGAGCATGATCGCCAAAGCTGCTAATTTAAGCCACGGACTCATGTACCATTACTTCGAGTCCAAGGAAGAATTGCTGAGGACCAGCTTGCTCTGGGCGATGGATGGAGCTGAACAGTTAATCGAGGAGGTCCGGGCTTCGTCCGCGACACCTCTTGAGAAAATAGGGCATTTCACCCGGACGGCGATTGCCGCAGGGAGCCATGATGTGTTCCGAATGATTCAAAGCTGCATGAAACATCCGGATCTGGACGAAGAGACGAAGAGCTTGATCATGCAGACAAGCGAAAAGTATGTTTTACTACTAGTGCCCATTCTAAAAGAAGGTCAAAGCCGCGGCGAGATCGTCGCGGAAGATCCGGACAAGCTTGCCAATCTCTATTTGACGATTCTATCCGGATTGATTGCCGACGACGTGGGCTGGCTGCATCAGAATTTGGATTGGAGTATACGCATGCTGCTCAAGGTTATTCAAAAATAAGGACTTGAATCCGCGATTCCTGGAAACAGAATCTCCCTCCCGTTACATGGGCATTTTTGAGATGAAAATGCCCATTCCTCTACATTCCGTAATGACTCCCTTTCGGTATTTTTATGTTGATAGTTGACATCCAACCTCTTCCACACCTATCATTATTATTGACTGATTAAGTCAATCAATATTTAGCGGGAGGTTTAATTCATTTGAGTAACGGAAAAACCAACACATTGACTGGCCCTGGCCCGGTTTCGCGGAAAGATCGATCGCTAGCGCCAGATTTAGGCCGCGGCTTTATGCTCCTGTTGATCGTGATCGCGCATGCGCCCATCTATTTGTTTTCGGCGGAGAATTTTATGTTTACCCGTCCACTGGGCGAGAATGCGCTCGATGACATCGTCAATTTGTTCGGCCTGCTATTTGTGGATAACCGGGCTTATCCGATGTTCGCTGCATTGTTCGGCTATGGGCTGGCGTCTGTTGCAGCCCGCCAGCTGGATAAAGGCATACCGGAAGTCGAAGTGAAACGCTTGTTGCGGCGCCGATCCTGGCTGTTGATCATCTTCGGATTTATACATCTCGTCTTTATTGGCGGAGCTGATATCCTTGCCGCGTATGGCGTTTCCGGGCTAATTCTCGGCTCGCTGCTGTTTAAATCGAATAAAACACAGATTCGAGTTCTATTCATGACCGGTCTCGTCTATTTGTTCCTTATTCCGCCAGCTTGGAATATGTTGTATCCGATATTGACGGGAGAAGAGATGAACATAGGACTGACCCCATCCCACACCTACTTCCTTCTTGCATCCGAGCATGCGATGGCTTTTCCTATCATGCTCCTTATGAATTTGCTTCTCTTTCCGATGCTGCTTATTATAACCGCCGGAATTTGGTCCGCCCGTAAACGGTGGCTGGATCGCCCGGATCTCTTCCGCCCTCAGCTGAAGCGGATCGCCTTGGGCGGAATCTTTATATCCCTAATTGGGGCACTTCCCTACGCCCTAGTCGGCGCAAATATGTGGAAACCGGAATCCGGGTTGGTCGGCTGGCTTCTAGCTATTCATATTCTGAGCGGCATTGCCGGCGGTTTAGGATATTCGGCTCTAATCGCGTTGTTCAGCTTATCAGCCCGCCGAACAGCCCCGAAATTGGCGGGTTTACTGGCATCAGTCGGCAAACGGTCGCTTACCTTTTACATTTATCAAGAAGCGATTCTGATTCTGCTGCTCTCGCCGGTCGCCCTCGGACTGGGAGGCGAGCTTAACAGCGCCGGGGCGTTCGCAACCGCAGTTCTGATCTGGTTATCCGGTCTCGGGATTGCTGCCTGGCTCGAGAAGCGCGGCTGGAACGGGCCTGCCGACGCTTTGCTGAGATGGTTCACTTATCCACGAAAGAATGGCTAAACGAACTTGTACGAATGCTCCCCCTTCTGCCTTTGCAATAAACAAACAAGGCTGTCTCCCATAGAAGACAGCCTTATGGCCTTAAAGCCTATTCCTTAGTGCTGGGTTTATTGCGCCTCAGCGCCCGTATCCGCCGCGCCCTCCGGAGGGGCTACCGGGACGGTGCCGTCGCCTGCGCCCGGCGCCGTGCCGTCCGCCGGCAGCTGACCACCTTGGCCTCGCATCGGACGCTGGCCGCCGCCCATGCCGCCTCGGCCGCCTCCGCCCATGCCCATGCCGCTTTGGGCGGTCGTTACGCCCGACTCGTTCACCCAAGTGACGGCGCTCGTGATCTCGAAGCTAACGACCTCCGTGCCGCCCGTGTATTCGCCGCCTTCATACAAGCCGTTCGTTTCGGTGCCGGTCGACGACCCGCCCGAGAACACCTTGTACGTGCCGCCTTGCTTCAAGTCCGGCGAGCTGATCATCACCGCCTGGAACGTCTTGGCCGGAGCAAAGGTTGCGATCGCATTGCCTTCGTCGTCCTCGAGGCGTACGAGCGTGCCTGCCTCCAGCGTCGACGGGAACATCATCAGCACCGATTGCTGACTCGACGTATCGGAGGTCGCCTGCAGCATACCCGAGCTGCCCGCAGCGATCAGATAGCCGCCCGTCATCTCGAAGGTGCCGTCATAGTCGAGCGAGCCGTTGCCCGCATTGGTCGGACCGCTTACGGTCACCGTGCCTCCGCTCATTGCGATCGAGCCGTTCGAGTCCAGTCCGTCGCCGCTCGCGTTTACGCTATGCGTACCGCCGCTGATGGTCAGCATATGCGTGCCATCGGTAATCGTGTTCTGCCCGGCTCGTCCGTTAACGGACGAGCCGTCGTTGCCGCCGCCCACGTTCACGCCGTCGTCGGAGGCCGTCACGTTGGTCTCGCCACCCGCCAGCTTAATGACGGAGCCTTCGATGCCTTCGTAGCTCTTCGTAATATCGATCTTGCCGCCTGCGATCGTAACCGCCGAATCCGCATGAATGCCGTCGTCGCCGGATGTAAGCGAGAATTCGCCGCCCGCGATCGTCAGATTGCCATTGCTGTGAACGGAGTCGTCCGCGGAGTCGATCGTGAACGTACCGCCGCCTATTTGAATATCACTACCGGCCTTCAGCGCTTTGGCGCTGGTCGATTCCTCTTCGGCTGCCTCTGCGGTCGTTGCCGCCGCGTCCGTCGTGCTCGCCGCCGCTGTCGTTACTCCTGCATCCGACGCGGACGCAGCGCTTGCTTCGCTTGCGGCGCCTGCCGCATCGCCCGTACCCGGCGCAGCCGGCATCTCTCCTCCTCCAGGGAAGCCTTGACCGCCTCCGCCCCAGCCTCCGCCGAACTCCTCGGTATGCGTCTCGCCGTTCACGCTGCCGCCGCCTGTAACGAGCGAGAACGTGCCGCCTGCCACCAGCATCGAGGTTTCCGCTTGGAGCGCGTCGTTGCCGGACGTAATATCGAACACGCCTCCGCCGATCGCGATAATGCCTTTGCCTTCTTCCTCGGCGTTCGTCGATTTGACGCCGTCACCGCCCGCTTCTACCGTAAGCGCCGTGCCTTCCAGAGCAGCCACACGGTCTTTGCCAAGCAGGCCGTCATCGACTGCCTTCACTGTAATCGTGCCCGACACCAGCTTCAAGTCGTCTCTGCTGTTGATGCCGTTATTGAAGTTCCCTTCCACCGTCAGCGAGCCTGTCCCGTTAATGGTCAGGTCTGCTTTGCTATACAATGCCGCGTTCGGCTCGTCGGCGTTCGCATCAGCATATGAGTACTCCGCGCCATCCGACAGCTTATTGTCCGTGCCTTCCTGCAGCGTCATAACAACCTTGCCAGCCTCCAAAATATACAGCGGAGCATTGTCGTTATGATGCAGCTCTACGCCGTTCAATACCAGTCGCACCGTGCCGTCCGGCGCGTTCACCGTCAGCTGGCCGTCGCTAAGGCTGCCGCTCAGCACGTACGTGCCGGCTTCCGTAATGCTCACCGAACCGCCATCGCCTGCCGCTGCTCCCGCTCCCGTCACGGTGGCCGACGCGCCGTCGAATACAATCTTCGTCGCGCTATCTTCGCTCCACTCCGTGCTGTAGTCTTCCTCGTCGAACTCCACGAGCTCGTCCATCGTCAGCGCCGTTGTCGCCGCATCCGTCTGCTGGTCCGCGGAAACCGTCTCTACGACCGCCGCGTTGCTGGTCGCCGCCGTATTATTGCCGCCATTGCTGCAGGCCGAAGCCAGCAGCACGGTGCACAAAGCGACGACGCCTGCGAAGTGCTTCATTTTTGTTGTTTTCATATCGATCATCCTTCCGGAAATAAATTTGATTTGCATGTTCGCAATCTCTTCTTAATAGTCGGCCGCAACCGTGGGAACCATCGTTAGCGATATATCCAGATTGCCGTTGCGGCACCGGATCGCGTCAAGGAAATCCTTCTGATTCGTGTTCGCGTCAAGCGTTACGTAGTACACCAGCTCGTACAAGCTGCCCAGCTCGGTCGTGCGGATCCTCTTGAGCTCATACGCTACGCCGAACGTCGCGAATACTTCGGCGAACGCTTCTTCGTAGCCCAGGCTTTCGGGAATGGTCACTTTCAGCTGCTTCTGAGCCGACTTTCTCGCTCCGAAGTTGGTTTTGCTAAGGACGAACATCAACGCGCAAAGGATCAAAGTGAACAGCACCGCGTAGCCGAACGCCCCTACGCCGCAGGCCAAGCCGGCCGCCATCGTGAACAGGACGTACGCGATATCCTTCGGATCGCCGGGCGCGCTTCGGAACCGGATGATGGAGAAGGCTCCCGCCAAGCTGAACGCCCGGGCAATATTGCTGCCGATCAGGAGAATAATAATGGCGACGATCGTGGGCAGAATGACCATCGTTAACGTAAAATTTTGTGAATAGCCGGTCGGGTTCGTCTTCATATAGGTGAAGCTGATTAAGGCGCCAAGGGCGATGGCGATCAGAATCGTGACGATCGAGCTGCCAAGCGTCATCGTCGTTGTCGCAGTGGTCGGGTTGAACAAAGTTTCGAAATCAAACATAGAGTACACGCTCTCTTTCCATGAATGGTGTTGGTGTTGTCGTCTGAGCGGCCGACATGGTCTGCTCTAGCAGCGAAGGCCGCGCATGGCCGTGTCTGACCGTCTTCTTGTATTCGTTGCCGTATTTGGAGAAGCTGGTGCGGAACAATCCGTGCTCCGACAGCAGCCGCGACAGCCAGAGCGGAACGGTGTTCTCCGCCTTCACTTCCATCAGCCACTTGTTCGAGGGATCCAGCAGCTCGCCATGATCGCCAAGCTCTAGCCCCAGGTCATGCCGGCGGTGCCGAATGTTCGTGTCGAACGTAATGCGCAGATCCCGGCTTGCCTTGCTGAACATCGCCTTCCGCTCATAAGCGAGATAAACCTTCGGCTCCAGCTCGTAGCGGCTGAGGAAATAATGGATCTCTTCAAGAACTTGCTTGTTCATATAAGGCTGCAGCTCCGGCTTGCTGCCGGTCCGCACGAACTCGTAAGCCTCGCTAAGCTTCAGACCCGTTCTTCGTTTGTTGACGAGGCCGAACACCTTCTTCTTCATCTCCAGATACACCTTCGCGTCGCCGCTTGTCACGCCGTAAGCCCTCAGCCGAAGCTTCTCCTTGTACTTGGGCTTCGACAGGCTCGTCCGGATCAGGGAATGATGCGGGGTATCGAAGTATAGGTTGCTGATCGAATAAAATTCATGCTGCTTGTTGTAATCGTCGAGCTCCATATAATCAAGCAGGTCGCTGTAGAATCGAAGGTATGCCTCATGGTCCAGCAAGTATTTGTTCTCGTACCGGTTGAACACCTCAATGGCCATTCTCGGTTCCGTCCTTTCCGCGGTTCGCTGTGGTCTCATCTCTCATGTCTGTATCTTAGTTCTCCAACCTTTAATGAATCTTAAATGGATTTACAATTCCTCAACATAAATCGCGCTTCTACTATATAGATCGCGAACGCCATCGCCGGGAATCAGTTAAGGTTGGCTAAAGGTTCGCTTGCTATAATGGGGATATCAACACGGATCACCACTTAGAAAATAAGCAAAGGATGAACGACCGATGCGAATCTTGATCGCGGAAGACGAAATACATTTGGCCGAGGCCGTATCGCAATTATTGAAGAAACAAAACTACTCCGTGGACGTCGTCCATGACGGACGATCCGCTTACGATTACGCGCTCAGCGGCATCTACGATCTGCTGCTGCTCGACGTGATGATGCCGGAGATGGACGGCTTCGCCGTCCTTCGCAAGATAAGAGGCGAAGGCATTGCTACGCCGGTCATCCTGCTTACGGCCAAGGGCGAGACAACGGACAAGGTAACCGGGCTCGACTACGGCGCGGACGATTATATCGCGAAGCCGTTCCAGGTCGAGGAACTGCTGGCCCGCATACGCGCCGCTCTGAGACGCAAGGGGGAGGTCGTGCCCGAGGACGCGTTGTCGTTCGGGGATATCGAGCTGAATACGTCGCAATTGAAGCTGACCGTCAAGGGCAAGGAACTGAAGCTGAATTTGAAGGAATGCGAGCTGCTCGAGCTGCTGGTCACGCGGAAGCTGGCCGTGACGTCGAAGGAGCAGATCATCGAGAAATTATGGGGCTTCGATTCGAACGCGGAATATAACAATGTGGAGGTATACGTCTCGTTCCTGCGGAAGAAGCTGGCCTTCCTTCAATCGTCGGTGAAGATCGCGACGATCCGGGGCGTCGGGTATGTCCTGGAGGTGGCGGAGTAGATGTTCAAAAAGCTGAAAAACCGCTTCCTGCTTCTGAACCTCGTCACGATCACCGTGATGATGCTCGCGGCCTTCGTCGCCATCTACACGATTACGTATCGGGACGTCCAACGCGATATCGATATAGAGCTTCATCAGATACAGGAATTTTATTGGAAGCAGCAGGACGACGGCGGACCCAGACGGTTCGATCCGAACGTCGGCGCGCCGCCTGGCGAGCTGCAGAAAACCGATCCTCCCGCCGATCCGGAAGGCGCCGGCTGGCGTCCCGAACGGTCCGTGTCCTTCATGCTGGAAACGGATAGCTCGGGCGCCATTACCGGCACCGACTCGAGATTCGAATGGGAAGAGGCATTCTACCAGGAAGCGCTGGACAAGGCGCTCGCCTCGGGGGCAAGCTCCGGCCAGCTCAAGCTCGACGGCAACGAATGGGCGTTCGTCGTCCAAGCGACCTCGGAAGGCAGCATGCTTGTTTTCATGGATGTCACAGCCGAGCAGGGCTTTCTGACCAATCTCATCTACACGTTCAGCGCCGTCGCGCTTGTCATGCTCCTTGTTATTTATTTGATCAGCCGCTACTTCGCAAGCCGTTATATCGCTCCGGTCAAGGAGGTGTTCGAGAAGCAGAAGCAGTTCATCGCGGACGCTTCCCACGAGCTCAAGACGCCTCTTGCCGTCATTCAGACGAATGCGGACGTGCTGCTCGCCAACCGGGAGGATACCATCTCGAACCAAGCGAAGTGGCTGCATGTCATTAAGCAGGAAACCCAGCGCATGGCCAAGCTGACGGGCGACCTTCTCTACTTGACCCAGATGGAGGACTCGCGCACGACGATGATGTTCGCAGATTTCGATCTGAGCGAAGCCGTAGAGACGATCATGCTGACGATGGAAGCCGTTATATTCGAGAAGGAGCTTGGGCTCGACTACCAGATCGAGCCCGGACTGACGGTGAACGGCAGCAGCGAGCAGATCAAGCAGGTCATTATGATCCTGCTCGACAATGCCATCAAATACGCGGGTCCGCGCGGCTCGATCGCGATCGCGCTGAAGAGGCAGCATCAGGATGTCGTCCTGTCGGTCTCCAACACGGGCGAAGGCATCGCGCCGGAGCATCTGCACCGGATCTTCGACCGGTTCTACCGGACGGACGCTTCCCGCTCCCGCTCCCAAGGCGGTCACGGGCTGGGGCTGGCCATCGCCAAATCCATCGTCGAGCAGCACGGCGGCAAGCTGTACGCGAAGAGCGAGCCCGGCGAAATGACGACGTTTTATCTGCATCTCGGCTGAACCTGCGTATGACCTAACGGTATATGGTGATTGTACCGTTAGGTTCTTTTTTCGCTTTGTATAACTAGTGGCGTCCAAAAATAACGGCGATAGTACCGCTATTTCCACTGCCACTCACCCTCCAAATGAAATAGCGGCGAAAGTACCCTTATATTCTATAATTTCGGGTAATCGGCGGGCACTCCATGCATTTAAAGGTAAAATGTCTGTTATTTCTCTCATTGCAGCCGTTACCTGCAAAAATAATGCCGCTTTTGCCGCTATTCGTACGGGAGCCTCATACGAGGCAGCTGTTCCCTGGAGCAAGCAGTCCTCATGCAAATAGCTCTAACGCTAATAACGACAAAAGAACCTTACGACCGCAGTCGTAAGGTTCTTTAATGGTTTCGCAATTTCAGGGCATCCTACAATTACAGGACGCGTCTAGCCGTCGAATAACGGTGCGTGTAATCGCTCAGCTTGTTGATGCGGACGCCGTTGAAGCTGCTGCCGATCGTGTTGTGGATAAACTGGCCGTTGCCAATATAGATGCCGACGTGGCTGACCGTCTTCGATTTGCCGTTGTTGAAGAGGATCAGATCACCCTTCTGCAGATTGGACTTCGACACGTATTTGCCCGCATACTTCTGGGAAGACGTGCCCCACTTCAGGCTGACGCCGTATTTGCCGAACACGTATTTCGTGAACGACGAGCAGTCGAATACCAATCGGCTCGGGCTGTTCGTTCCGAAGTCATATCTTACTTTGCCTTGCAAAGATTTCGCGAATGCAATAATTTTGTCCGCCTTCGCCGATGCGGTCGTCGCCGACGCGGCATGGGCTTGTCCGATCGAGTTGTCCGTGCCTACCAGGGCATGTCCAGAGAGAAGCGCCACTGCGCAAGTCGTTGCTACTACCGTCTTTGTCATCCAGTTCAGCTTTTTCATCTATGTGATACCTCCTGGTGTGTGTGTTTGCTCGTGCTGCTTGTTTTCTACACAACGGAGTATATCACGGTCAAACTCGCGGATGGGTATTCTGAGCGCTTTCTCATTCCGGCAAAACCTTGTAATCAACCCATTAGGATAAAAATGAAGCCTTTTAGAAGCTGAGCCATGACACCCTGACCTACTTAGCGGCTTCCTCCGCTACACGCTGCAGAAACTCCTGTACAACCTTGTTATTCGCCTTCTCGCTGCCCAGCCTCAGCATCGCCCTGCCGACAAAATTAACGCCTTTGTTATGCCCTTCATATATAAGCTTGGAATGCGAATCATCCAGCCGCTCAAGGGTAAAAGAAAGCATCACCTCGAATGCCTTGCCCAATACGAAGCGAATCCGCTTGTGCTTTCGGTTGTTCTCGTCCTCATAGGCCAACGTGTCGACGATGTACGTCTCCACCCGTTTGCCTTCGCGGTAGCTCTGCCGATGCTTCGATCCTGCCTCTGCGCCCGAACCCTCGATCAGCGTATGCTCCTCCACATTCGGCATGATGCGCTTAATATGCTCATCCGAGAATAACGACCATACCTTCTCGATCGGCGCCGGTATCTTCATCTCTTCCTTCCATTCAATCATCGCTTCGCTCTTCCCTTCCGGACGCAAGGAACTCGTCGATCTCCCCGATACGCGCGAGCAGCTCGTCGATTTGCCCCCGTATGCTCGCCCTCTTCTTCATTAGTAGGTCCTCCAGATGCTCGAACGACTGATCCTCCATCACCGCGATCATCTCCTGAATCGTGAACCCGAAGCCTCGCAGCTTGGACAAGAGGAGCGCCAGGAAATAGCTGCCGTCGTCGTAATACCGATAGTGATTCGACTGATCGATATAGGCCGGCTCCAGCAGCTTCACCTCGGCATAATAACGAAGCGTTTCCTTGCTTAACCCCGTCATCTCGGCAAATTCGCTAATCTTGTACATCGTTCGCCTCCCCCTCTATCCTAAACCGTGGGGTGCACCACAGAGTCAATACCCATCTGTGAAAGAATGGCGAGCCTGCTTTCGTATCAGGATCAGGTCCCGCAGAAGGTCTGATAAGGGCTATTACATGAGGCGGGAAGCTCGGCGTATTCCTCCTGGTCGGGAGAATAGGCATACGGATTGGCCAGCGCGCGAAGCAGCTTCTCCATGACGGCGTAGTCGCTCCGCTCGGCCGCGGCCTCGAGCGCTTCCTCCACCCGATGGTTGCGCGGAATGACGGCCGGGTTGCTGCGCCGCATCAGCTCGCGGGAAGCTTCCTCGGTTTCCTGCTGCCTGCCGAGCCTCGCCTGCCACATCGCCTGCCAATCGCCGAATGCCGCGATGCCGTGAAGGGCTGTCGCTTCCGGCTTACCGAGCGTCAGGGCTCGGAACGTATTCGTATAGTCCGCCCGATGCTCCTCCATCAGCTTCAGCAGCTCTTGGATCAAGGCGTCGTCGTCTTCTTCCTCCCCGAATAATCCGAGCTTGGCCCGCATGCCGGATAGATAGTTCCGCTGGAAGTGTTCGTTAAACTCGGATAGAACGTCCTCCGCCACCTTTACGGCCTGTTCCTCGTCGTCATGAAGCAGAGGCAGCAGCGACTCGGCCAGCCTGGCTAAATTCCATACGCCGATATACGGCTGATTACGGTATGCATAACGTCCGTTCGTATCGATGGAGCTGAATACCGTCGCCGGATCGTAGGTGTCCATGAATGCGCAAGGCCCGTAATCGATCGTCTCGCCGCTGATCGCCATGTTATCCGTGTTCATGACCCCATGGATGAATCCGACCAGCTGCCACTGCGCGATAAGCGAGGCCTGGCGTTTTAATACTTCGCGAAGCAGGAAGACATACCGGTTCTCCTCCGGCTCCGGCGGTTCGCCGTAGTGCCGTCTTAACGCGTAGTCCGCCAGCTCTCTCAGCTCTTCCGCCGAGCCTGCGCCCGCCGCGTACTGGAAGGTGCCTACGCGCAGATGGCTCGCCGCGATGCGGGTCAGCACGGCGCCTTGCAGCACCGTCTCGCGATAGACCGGCTCGCCGGTCGTCACGACCGCCAGACTGCGCGTCGTCGGAATGCCGAGTGCATGCATCGCTTCGCTGATGATATATTCGCGCAGCATCGGGCCGAGCGCCGCGCGCCCGTCCCCGCGCCGGGAATACGGCGTTCTGCCCGAGCCTTTCAGCTGCACGTCGAGCCGCTCTCCTCCCGGCGTCATCTGCTCCCCAAGCAGCAGCGCGCGGCCGTCTCCCAGCATCGTGAAATGCCCGAACTGATGCCCCGCGTAGGCTTGCGCCAGCGGCTCGGCGCCTTCCGGCACGCGATTGCCCGCGAACACGTCGATTTCGTCTTGCCCCCTCAGCGCATCCGGGTTAAGCCCCATGGACACGGCCAGCTTCTCGTTCAGAATAACGAGCTCCGGCTCGGACACCGGGTTCGGTCCCATCTTGGAGTAGAACAAAGCGGAGAGACCGGCATAGCTGTTATCGAAGTTCCAGCCCGCTTCCTGCTTTACGTTTTCCTCTATCATTGCATTCCCCCCATTCCCGTTATCGCTAGAATTATAGCGGCTTTAGTTTTTGCTCCCCTTCGTTAATTATACTCTTTTCACTTGCCGACCGCCTTCTTCGCCTTGGACAGAAGCAGGAGCATGAACGGGAACGCGAAGCCGAATACGAAGGCGAAGGGCGTCCATGTATGCGAGCTGAATTCCCGGAAATACACGATGTTCGGATACACGACAAGCGACATGACGAGCATAATCATCCCGAGTGGCAGAACGAGCGGACGATAGCTGCTAAGCTTGAATACTTGGGCGATGGCCAGCGCGGAAGCGTAGAAGCATAACGTCAGCTTAAAAAATATCGTCAAAAACCAAATGACGGCCATCATCACTTCGATCCGCTGCAGAAATTCGCCAATACGGATTTTTTTGGCCAAGGTATAGCTGGGGAAAGCGTGCCTCGCCGTAAAGTCCCATCCGAGCACCGTAATGCTGAGGCAGGTAATGAGAATCAAGACGAAGCCGCCGAGCAGGCTTCCCGCGAGAAAGGCTTTCCCCGCCTTCTGCCTCTTGTTCACGTAGGGGAGGATCATGAGGAAGACAACCAGTTCGAAATACGGAATCCCCAGAATCGACAAGCTGCCGTACATGATCTTATTCATCCCCATCTCGAATACCGGCTGGACCCGGTCGATATCAATTTGGGGAATGATGAAGAAAACGAGCACCAGAATCAGCACGACGATCCAGGGCAAGAAAATTTCCGACGCGCGCCCGATGACCTCGAGCCCGAGCCGGACGCCCATGACAATAATGACGAGAAACAACACATGGATGGCTTGAATCGGCGTCTCCGGCATGACGATCGTCGTGATGAAATCGCCGATGTTCCGGAGCACCAACGAGGCGAGAAGGAAAAAAAACATAAAATACAGCATCCCGACCAGCTTGCCCGCGAAGCTGCCGAGGATGGTCTCGCAGGACTCCACCAGCGACTGCCCGGGGTGCTGTCTGTCGAGAATAACAAGCATCTGAACAATCCCGGCGCCCAGCGCCACTCCGATTACGGCGGATATCCAGCCATCCTGCCTGGCGACGGACGACAATGCGGAAGGAACGATTAGAATGGCGCTGCCCAAGCTGAAGAGCATGACCAGGATATTGAGCTGAACTAAACTAATTTTCCCTTTCTCGATCATACCGCCCTCCTCCCTTCCATCCCATCCGGATTACATGAATAACGCCTCCAGGAACTTCCCGACCGGAGCGAACACGAAGGAAATCGCATCCAGCGGGTTCGGGATCTCGACCCGCAGGCTTTGCGCGACTCCGAGACCCGTGCCCGCAAGCAGCAATGCGGCGAATAACCAGATATCGCCCCGGCGCTTACCGCGTATGAGGTCGGGCAGTTCCTCCGCGGCGATGAGCGCGCCGATCAGCATAACAACTATCGCCCACATACTAGTCCTCCATGTCTTCCAAGAATGATTGAATGACCGAGCCTGTACGGCGAATCTTCATCTCGACATTCACCTCGACCGGCAAATGGACGAACTCCTCCTCCCAGTCATCCTCCAGCTCCTTCCACGCTCTTGCATCTGCGCGATGGATGGCGTTGCCGAACCCGAACACGTCCGCCCTGTAAGACTTCGCCTTCTTGACCGCCGCTTCGACAAACCCGCGGACCTGGTCGCTCATCGCCTCTTCCACCTCGGCCACGGACGCCGTTTTCCCCAGATCGATGCCGCATTCGACATCCCCGATGTTCCCTTCCAGCTGTAAATCCACGCGAATGGAAGGCTTCCCCGCGTTCATGCTCCCTTTGACCTTCTGTTTGAACCGGTTCAGCTCGACCGCAAGCGATCCTCCGCCTGGACAACCTGTTCGAACGACCGTGTTTTTCATATTACCGACGACGAAGCTATAACCTTTGCTCTCCTTGGTGTTCAGCCAGCCTACCAGCTTATCCTTGCGGAATACGGCTAGTCCGTTGTACTTCTCGAAAGCGGCGGGAGTCACGTTTTCCATGTTCTTTTTGCTCTGGCCTGTCTGAACGCTGCCCACGATTGTTATGCTTGCCAAAGCTGGATCTTTGCCTTTGCTGACGATATCGAATATGAGCTCGTGAAGATCGACCGTCGCGGTTACGCCCCAATTCTCCTCGGCCGACTCCAGGGAGGAGAACAGCTTGTTCGACGGGAGCTTCTCAAGGGGCGTCAACACCTTCAGCGCATCGCTCGCTGTCGTGTCTTTGGCGATGACGATGTAGAAGTCGGTCCGAAATTCATGGTCCCTCGATACGAAATCGAGCACATCGGCAATCCCGTTCCGCGCCAATTGCTCGCCGATGACGAGCAATCGTATATGCGATGCGTATACCTTGCGCGGGGTCTTCGTCGTCAACGCCCGAACCGCCTCGAATAACGTGCGGCCCCCGGCCCGCTGCGTCATGATCGGCAGCCGTTCTCCCGAGCCGCCTCTTGTCGCCGCGATTTGGCTGGCGTTGATAATTTGGACGGATACCTGAACGGAATCCCCCTTCTGGTCGAAGCCGAGCGCGGACGCGATCGACATGTCGTTCAGCTCCCTGCTGTTCCAGCAGCTTGTCAGCAGCGCCAGCGCCAGCAGCGGAAAAAAAAATTTTATATACCGAGTCATGTTCATAAGCTATACCTTGCCTATTACGTATTGGGGTTGTTCTCCTTGGTGCTGCGCTGTCTTGTCGTATTCGTCTGGCTTATGAGGCGCGGCCTCGTAACCAACATCCAATGCGGAAGACGGAAGATGTTGTCCTTCTGATCCTCCAGAATGAACGGAGCGAACGGCGCCATGTACGGCACGCCGAACGACCGAAGGCTGCACAAGTGGAGCACCATCGCGATCAGCCCCACCATGATGCCGAACAGTCCGAACGTTGCCGCGAGAACCATGAGCAGGAATCGGATCATCCGAATCGTAATGCCCATGTTGAAAGACGGGATGACGAAGTTGGAGATCGCCGTAATCGATACGATAATGACCATAGCCGGACCAACGAGCCCCGCCTCGACGGCCGCTTGTCCGATGACGAGCGCGCCGACGATGGATACCGCCTGTCCGATCGCCCTCGGCATGCGGATGCCCGCTTCCCGCAATATTTCGAACGTCCCCTCCATTAGCAGGGCCTCGACCAAAGCCGGGAACGGAATACCTTCCCGCTGAGCCACGACGCTGATCAGGAGCGGCGTCGGAATCATCTCCTGATGAAAGGTCGTGACGGCGATATAAGCGGCAGGCGCCAGCAAAGAAATGAACAACGCCAAGTACCGGAGCATTCGGATAAGCGTGCCGATATCGGCTCTCTGGTAATAGTCCTCCGAGGTTTGGAGGAAATGGGTGAAGAGCGCCGGGACGAGCAGCACGAACGGCGTGCCGTCCACGACGATCGCCACTCTCCCTTCGAGGAGGCCGGCCGCGACGGCGTCCGGTCTCTCCGAATTGTAGATAGTCGGGAACGGCGTATACGTCTCGTCCTGAATAAGCTCTTCGATGTAGCCGCTCTCGAGTATCGCGTCAATATCGATCCGATCCAGCCGGGAGCGCACTTCTCCCACGACCTTCTCATTTGCGATGCCTTTAATATATACCATGGCAACGTCAGTTTTCGTAACGCGGCCAATTTGCTTCATCTCCATCCATAAATTCGGATCTTTTATTTTCCGGCGAAGGAGTACGGTATTGGTGCGGAGCGTCTCGGAGAAGCCGTCGCGCGGTCCCCGGATGAGCTGCTGGCTGGACGGCTCGTTAACCCCTCTGTCCTCCCAATTCCTCGTGCTGGCAATGACGCCCTCCGCACAGCCGTCCACCAGCAGGACGGAATCTCCGGACAACACGGCGTGGATCAATGTTTCGTAATCCGACACGTCCTTAATGTCCCCGACCGTCAGGATAGTTTGTTTGAGCCGCTGCATGACGGGCTCGTCGGGCGACGGGGAGGCCTCCGCCTCTCTGCCCGATGCCAGCAAGGACTCCAGCATGTCCGTAATATTGGCCAGCCCGTCCGTATAGATCAGGGCCGCTCCCAGCGGAACAGGTCCTTGATGGATCATGATTTCCCGGACGATGACGTCAGGGCTGTTCCCGATTCGGGAGCGAATGACGGGAAGGCTGTCACTGAGCCGAGCCTGCAGCTCTTGTCTTTCCGGCTTCGCTGGAGGAGGCGTCTTCGGGGAGGCTCCGCCGGCCACAATCTTTCTAAAGGTTTGGAACAGTCCGCCCATTTCACCGCCTCCATTCGACAATATCTCTTAGCATTCTATCCAGTTCGAGGAAAATAAATCCTTTCCGTATACCAACGACCGCGCATCCGCATTCATTCGACATGGTTTTATTCGCATCTCATGAAAAAAAGCAATGCGCCAAACCCTAGGCAGGGCGGGCACATCGCTTCCGTTCTAACCGCTATTCTCTTGGTGATCGATCCGCCGGATCGAATTCCCTCGTCCCAAGCACTCCTCAAGGAAGGACAAGGTCATCTCGAAGCATTCTCCGGCCTCGGCCGTATCCAGCTTGAACTGATATTCGTGATGCACGATGCCATGCGACATTGGATAAAACAAGGACGTTACCGGAACGCCTCTCGACCGCAGCCTCTCCGCCAGCTCGCGGCCGTGCTTCTCGAAGGACCCCGTATTGCCGTCGGTAATAAACGTCGGAGGATAATTGCCCGTCGCATAGTGAACGGTGGATGCATGCGCGGCTTTGGCGCTGTTCCTCCATCCCCGTTCCCCGATATAAGCCCAGCCCAGGTGGTTCAGGTAAAATCGCGCGAGCCGCCCCTTCGCGTCGGCCAGACGATTGACATTGTAGGGGCCGCAGTACAGCAGCGCGGCCAGCAGCGCCCCCTTCGGCACGACCTGTTCAATTCCCGTCAGGCCGGCTAATTCGGGATTCGTCTGAATCGCGATGAACTGCGATGCGATCTGCGCTCCCGCGGAGTCGCCTCCGATTATAAGACGAGACATATCCAGAGTCGGATAGTCGCCCGCAATGACGCTCAAATAGTCATAGACCTCGGACATTTGCACCACGGGCGCGGGATACTTCGCCTCCGGCGCGACCTCGTAGTTCATGCTGACCACCGTGTAGCCTTGGCTCGCCATCATCGTGCACCAATACGCGGTTCCGGACTTATCCCCGCTGACGAAGCCGCCGCCGTGCACCCAGAGGATCGTCGGCAGCTTGTCGCGGCCTTCCTTCGGATGATAGAGATCGAGCCGATTGGATCCATAGCGGGAAGGATACTCGAGATTCCGATGCGTATCGACCATCCGTTCATAATCCGCCAGATGGAGAGGCGCCGACGGACCGGGATCGGGTAACCGGCGGAACCAGCGGATGAACGGCGCGGGAGATCTTCGGATGACGCACCAAATGCCAACACCGGTCATCGTGACCAGGAAGGAGAATACTTTGCCTATTCGTACAAGCGCGCGCACGCCAACCACCGTCCCCTTGTCGTTTGCTCCAATTTTACTCCCCGCTACATCCGCCATCTGCCCGTCTGACGACCAATCCTTAGTCCAATTCCGACCAGATGGGACGCGCCGGAAGTCATTCAAAGAAGCCCCCATTCCTCCCGAAACGCAAAAGAGCCCCGTGCTTTATAGGGCACGGGGCTGCTGCGGCTTGCGCCGTTATATGGAATGGTCGTCTGCTGCCGCTTGGGCACTCCATTCGCCGGATAAGTCTCTCCTAGCATCTTCGGATGACTCGTAAGCCTGCATAATGGAGTCGAGCAAGCCGGGAAAGCGGCTCTCCAAATCATCCGTCCGAAGGGACAGAATCCTCTGCGTACCTTGTATGCGAGTACGGATGACGCCGGATTCGCGGAGCGTCCTGGCGTGGTGGGACAACGTCGACTTGGCCACGGGCACATTGAAGCTGTTGCATGCCTGCTCGCCGTGTCTGCGAATTTGCGAAACTACGTGCAGGCGCACCGGGTCGCTTAGCGCGTAGAGGACGGACGCGAGCCTGATTTCCTTGCGGTCCGGATGATACAGCACCTTCATCGACATTCTTCTCCTTTTTTGGCTGGAACGGCCATGCGAAGACAGCGTTCCGCACAACTTCTAATTGCATTTTAAAGCAACGCATGCTATATTTCAAATGTTCGATGATAATCGAACAATAGAACTTTAGAAAGCGGGGGAACCCCTCATGAATGCTCACCAGGCTGCCGTCGATCGGCATAAAACCCTGGCAAGTGATACATCCTCAGCCGCGCTGCCGCGGGAAGGGCTGCTCATAGGCTTGCTCGGTCTTGCCGTTGTGCTCATGATCATGAACACGGCCATGTTCAATCTGGCGCTGCCCGACGTTACGTCGGCATTCGGCATCACCCCTTCCGCCGCATCTTGGATCGTGACGGGTTATTCCATTGTATTCGCCATCGCGTCCATTACATACAGCCGTCTTTCCGACTTTGTCCCGATTCGCCGCTTATTCGTTATAGGCTTGCTGCTCCTTGGGACCGCCGCGATTGCCGGCTTCTTCAGCACGAGCTTCCTCATGCTTCTCCTCGCCCGTATCGCGCAAGCAACCGGCGCAGGCGGCATCATCTCGTTATCGATCGTGCTGTTGTCACGCTATATTCCGGTTTCGCGCCGCGGCAAGGCGATGGCGACGATTATGTCGGCCGTTTCGCTTGGTCTCGGCCTAGGTCCGGTCGCGGGCGGAGCCATCGTAGAGTATTTCGGCTGGCCATACCTATTTGCCGTGACGGCTGCTTCGCTGCTCCTCATTCCGTTGTTCCTGAAGCTGCTGCCGGAGGAACGGCCTTCCCGCGGGAGCTTTGATCTATGGGGCGCGCTGCTCCTGTCGCTCGGAACAACCGGCATCCTCTTGTTTTTGACAAGCTATTCGCTGCTCGCTCTAGCTGCGGGAATGCTCGGGATCCTGCTGTTCATCGTACGAATTCGAAGCGCGAAGGAGCCGTTCGTCCAGCCGTCGCTGTTCCGCAATGGCCGTTACATGGCACTGGCCGCGATAGGAATTGCTTCATACATGTGCAGCTTCGCCACCTTGTTCCTGATGCCGCAGGTTCTCGTTCACCGCTTCGAGATGACCGCCAGCCATGCGGGCTTCGTCATCTTCCCGGGCTCGCTTCTCGCCATGCTCGCTTCCCGGAAAATCGGCGCGGCGATCGACCGTTACGGCAATACCGTTCTGCTTCGATACGCGCCGCCGTTCATCCTCGTCTCGACCTTGCTGTTCGGACTGCTCATCGGCCGCTCGTGGCTGGCCATTCTGCTCATCTACATGTTAATGAGCCTTAGCTTCACGATTGTGTCCAGCAGCGTGTCCAACGAGATGTCCCGTATACTGCCAGACCAGCAGATCGGCTCCGGCATGGGCTTATTCCAGCTCCTGCAGTTTTTCAGCGGCGCGTTCAGCGTGGCGCTGGCGGCAAGCGCTCTGGAGTGGCAGCACAGCCTCCCTCTCTCCGCATCCTATTCGAATATTTATTGGGGGCTGGCCGTTATCGCCTTGCTGGCGGTCAGCTCGACGATCATATACCGAAGAACGCCAGAAAGGCTGCCATAACGGCAGCCTTTCCAGGCTGTCGAGAAAGTCTCGACAGCCTATCTTTTGTCTAATTGGTTCAACACGACACAGCGTTAATGTGATATAATAATGGTATCAATTATTAGATCGGTAGGTGTTGTTCGTGCTTCGTTCGA
>NZ_JANIPJ010000022.1 GCF_024623455.1 Paenibacillus soyae
CAGAAATCTAACAAAAAAAGGTGGCAGGTGGCCAGGCGGGGGAGGAGGCCTCCTCCCCCGCCTGGCACCTCATTGATCCATCCCAGATGGATATTCTACAAGCTTACACAAACTTCTTGACGCTACCGCGGCAGGAGACCGGCTCGGTAAAATAACGGCGATTTTACCTCTAAAATTGGAACAGCCTACGAAAAGGGGTAACTTGGTTGAAAATAAAGGTAGTATCGCCGTTATTTAGATGAAAGTGGAAGTTTGGGTAGAAATAAGGGTACTTTGGGTGTTATTTCGGATGCATTGGCTTTCTCGGCAGCTCCTTTCGATTGGGGATTGCGACAGGACATTTTTACGCTCTCTATAGACGGATTTACGTTTTTTGGGTCGATGATCTAGAAAAAAGTCCATAAAGTCCAATAAAGTACACTCCAAGAGAGACGAGGGATTCCGCTATAATAGGGCTGACTATTTGATACCTAGGAAGATTTGGAGGCGCACTCATGCGAAAATTCAATAACCCCCTGCCGGTCCAGACGGACGGCCTGCTTCGGATCTCTGCGGATCAACGGCCATCCCCTTACAATCCCGACCCGTACGTCCTGAAATTCAATGGCGAGTACTACGCCTATGCAACGTCGAGGAACGGCGTCGCCGTGATGCATGCCAAGGATATGACGTCATGGACGTATCTCGGCTATGCCTATCAGGAGGAAGGGCGCAGCGATTATTGGGCGCCCGCGGTATTTTACGATAACGGGCTGTTCTACTTGTACGTCTCGAGCGTGCCGAGCGGGGAAGACGACGCCCATTACCAGTTCATGCGGGTCGCGGTTTCGGAACGACCGGAGGGACCGTTCGAATACCGGAAGACGCTCTTCGACACGTTCTCGATCGATGCGCATGTCGTCAGGGACGCGGACGGAGGACTCGTCCTGTTCTATTCGACCAACGAGACGTACGGCATCGACTCGCACCGCGCGGGGACGGTTATACTAGCGGACCGGCTCCTGGATCCGTTCACGCCGGAGGGCAAGCCCAAGCTGATCGTAAGACCGACGCTGAACGAAGAGATATTCGCGAAGAACCGCTTCGGCGACGGCCGGGACTGGCATACGATCGAAGGGGCCTTCCATTTGAGAAGAGGCGGCAGGCACTATGTCATGTACAGCGGGAACGCGTTCACCAGCCCGTATTATTACATCGGCTACAGCACTGCTCCGCATGAAGAAGGACGGTCGATTACGGAGCTGGCTTGGACCAAATTTCCGGACGAAGATACATACGAGCCGCTGCTGCGGCAGAACGACAGGGTAGAAGGAGTCGGCCACAACAGCGTCGCGAAGGCGCCGAACAACGTGGATGACTGGGTCGTCTACCATGGGCGCGAGGTCGAGCAGACTACGGAAGAGCAGGGCGGTCAAGGAGAGCGAAGACAGATGCGCATGGACCCGCTGCTGTGGAACGGGAACCGCATGTGGGTGCCCGGCCCGACCTATGACGAGAAGCCGGCGCCGGGACTGCCGGCGTTCCGGGATCTGTTCGACCGCGCGGATTCCGCCGAGATCGGGATTGGCGAGGGCTGGACGACTGCCGGCGGGGACTGGCTGGTGCGGGACGGCGAGCTGCTGCAGGGCAGCCAGACGGGCATAGCCCGGGCCTATGTCGACGCCTCCTATCCGCACGCGCTGTTCGAGCTGAACGTCCGCTGGGAGCGGAGCCATATGGGCGGCCTGTATGGCGCCGTCATGCTGTACGGCGACGATCGGGGCATGATCGAGATGTTGTTCGATGTCGGCAAGCGGACGATCGGCCTCTACGAGACGGTGAGGGGCATTCGGATGCCGGCGCTTACGGCCGAGGTGCCGCGGGGCTTCCGCTTCGACGCCTACCATCAGCTAATGATCCGCGCGGCCGGACGCACGCTTCGCGTCGAGCTGGATGGGGTGGAAGTGCTCGGGGGCAACATCTATGCGCCCGTGAGCCGTTACGGACTCGCGGCGCACTATACTTCCGCTCGTTATGACGGAATCGCGCTGACCGGCACGTTGTCGTTCCTCGAATCGGGCGCATCGGCTTTTGCGCGGCTGGCAAGTCCCGTATCCGGACAATGGAGCGCCGAAGGGGACCGATTGAGCGGCCTGCCGGCGGAAGGCAAGGCGGGCATCGTTATCCGCAATCCGTTCCCGGCTGCGGACTCGTACTGTCGCTTCGAGCTTACCGGCAGCCGGCCGGAGGTATCGCTTACGCTCGAGACGCCGACCGGGCGGACCCGCGGCATTGCCGTTCCGGGCGGGGCGCTCTCCGAAGGAGGCACGGTGCATCTCCGCCACGAAGAAGGCGTTCTGCAGATTTGGGCGGGCAGCACGCTTGTGTTATCCGAGCCGGCGGAAGGCGACTTCAGCGCCCTTACCGTATCCTCCGGCGGGAAGCTGACGATCGGCGCTCTGGAATGGACGGCGCTCGGATCCTAAATAAATGTCCATAGCAACAAAAAAGATGACATTTTTTCGTTCCCCCGGTCGGGATAAGATGAGAACCAAGAAAGATGACAGCGTCTTTCAACCATCGACTAGGGGGAAATGAAGCGATGAAAAAAAGATTGGCGACATGGGTTTCGCTGCTCACGATCTTCGCCATGGTGACGGCGGGCTGCAGCGGTAACGGCGGTAACGCGAACGGCAACGCGAATAGCGGCGCGGACAGCGGGACGGACGGAGGCGGCAAGAAAGGCGAGAAGACGGAATTCCTGTTCTGGACGCCGTTCTCCGGCGCGGACGGCCCGTTCATGAAGGAGATAGTCGACAAATATAACTCGTCGCAGGACAGCTACAAAATCGATTTCGTCATCCAGCCAAACGGCGAATATTACAAGCAGCTGGACGTCGCGCTGAGCACGGGCAAGGATCGCCCGGATCTGATGATCATGCATTTGGACCAAATCCCGACTTACGTGAACAAAGGCCAGCTGCAGCCGATGGATAATCTGGCAAGCGCGGCGGGCATCAACAAAGCGGATTATGTGGAAGCCGCAATCAACTATGCGACAATCGAAGACAAGTGGTACGGCATCCCGCTCGACATTCATCCGCTTGTCATGTACTACAACAAAGACCTGCTGGAAGCGGCGGGCGTTACGAGCCCTCCAACGAACCGCGAAGAATTCGACGCCGCGGTGGAGAAGGCGACGAACAAGGACAAAGGCATCTACGGCTACGTCGTGCCGACGCTTTGGCCGCAGCAGTTCATCTTCCCGACGCTCGTCTGGCAGAACGGCGGAGACCTCTGGAACGGAACGGACGTCGCTTACAACTCGCCGGAAGCGATCGAGATGATCGAATGGATGCGCGGCATGGTCGACAAGGGCGTCTCCCCGGGCAACGTGCAGCAGGACGGCGAGAACACGCTGTTCCTGCAAGGCAAAAACGCGATTCAATTCAACGGTCCTTGGATGAAGTCGCAATTCGACGAAGCGGGCTTGAACTACGGCGTCGCGCCGATGCCTCAGCTCGGCAAGGCGAAGCAAGCGGTATTCGGCGGCTCCCATAACTTCGCGATTCCGAAGGATGTCACGGACGAGAACATCATCGCCGGCATCGGCGACTTCCTGAAATACGTATCGTCGAACTCGCTGGAATGGGCGGAGTCGGGCCAAGCGCTCGCGTCGAAGCCGATGCTGGAGAGCGAGGAGTTCAAGGCGCTGCCGCAGAGCGCCATCGCGGAGAGCTTCCCGTACGTCCAATTCGCGCCGAACGTGCTGAACTGGCCGACGATCTCCGAGCCGATCTGGGGCGAGCTGAACAACGCGCTGCTCGGCAAGAAGGACGCCAAGCAGGCGATGGACGACGCGGCCGCGAAATCGAAGCAGGCGATCGGGAAGTAACGGATAGCGAAGGCCTTAGGGAAAGGACGGAAGGACGGGAATCGGCAGGCTGGCTCCCGTCCTTTCTTATTCCCAAAGCACGAGTTGGGGGGATTGCGTTAATGAAAACGACTTGGACATCCAGGTTGACGTCGGCATTGTTCGCTTTGCCGTATACGGTTTGTTTTGCCATGTTCCTGCTGTTCCCGATCGGGTACGGCGTCTATATCAGCTTGCATGACTTCGAATTGCTGTCCGAGGAGCATCCGTTCGTCGGGCTTAGCAACTATATCGGCATCTTCACCGGGGGGACCTACGAGAACAGCGTTTTCTTCCGGGGCTTGTGGGCGACGGCCCAATTCGTCCTGTTCTCCGTGCCGCTGCTCATCGCGGTCGGGCTGGGGCTCGCGCTGCTCGTCAACCAGCTGCCGGGCCGGATCCGAGGGCTGTTTCGCACGTTCTACTTCATGCCGTACGCGATTTCGGCATCCGTCATGGCCGTCATCTGGCTTATGATGTTCGACACGAACGCGGGTTTTATTAACAGCATGCTGATGAAGCTGAACCTGAACACGATTCCGTGGCTGACGGACACGCCTTGGGCATGGGTCTCGCTGATCGCCACGACGCTGTGGTGGACGATCGGGTTTAACATGATTATTTTCATCAACGCGCTGAACGAGGTGCCCGAGGACTATTATGAGGCCGCATCGATCGACGGAGCGACCGCCTGGAGCAAATTCGTCCATATTACGCTGCCTTCGATCCGCCCGGTTATGCTGTTCGTCATGATTACGTCCACGATCGCGTCGTTCAACGTGTATGCGCAGCCGTTCCTCCTTACGCGCGGCGGTCCCGGCGATTCGACGAAGGTGCTGCTGATGAACGTGCTGGATCACGCCTTTATCCGCAAAGAGGTGGGAAGCGCGTCGGCGATGGCGATTCTGATGGCGCTGCTCATCATGATCATTTCCATCGTGCAATACAGGCTAACCTACGGCAGGAAGGAGCGGGGGGCTTAGATGAACAAAACAAACAAGATACTCTTGGTGCTGCTGGCGTCCGCTATTGCCCTCCTGTTCCTGCTGCCGCTCATCTGGATGGTGTCGACGTCGTTCAAAAACGACTTCGAGGCGCTCGCCGGGCAGATGAACTTCATTCCGAAAAAGCCGACGATCGAAAATTATGCGGAAGGGCTCGCCGGCGAGCTCATGAACGTGCCGATCGTGCGCTGGATCACGAATTCCTTGTCGGTCGGCCTGATCGGCACCGCCATCGTGCTGCTGATCGACTCGATGGCCGCTTACGCGCTCGCGCGGCTGCCCGATCTGCCGCTTCGCCGCACGCTGTTCGCGATGTTCGTCGCCTCGCTGATGATTCCGGGCGTACTGACGTTCCTGCCGATGTATATGGAATTTAACCATCTGCAGCTGATCAACACGTACTCCGCGCTTATTCTGCCGTATACGGCGGGAGCGTTCGGCGTCTTTCTACTGTATCAGTTTTTCATTTCGTTCCCCAAGGAGATCGAGGAAGCGGCCCGCATCGACGGCGCGAACAAGTGGCAGATCTACTCGCGTATCTTGCTGCCGGCTTCGGTGTCGATCATGGTGACGCTAGGCATCTTCACGTTCATGGGCATCTACAACGACTTCGTCTGGCCGCTGTACGCGACGACGTCGCCGGAGATGCGGACGATTACGGCCGGCATCGCGCTGATGGCGCAGGGCAGTTACACCCAAGCTTACGGTAAGCTGATGGCGATGACGACGATCGCGACGCTGCCGGTGCTGCTCGTCTTCATTCTCGGTCAGCGGTCGTTCGTCAGGGCGATTACGCAAGCCGGCGTCAAGTAACGGGAGA
This sequence comes from Paenibacillus soyae, assembly GCF_024623455.1. Classification (GTDB taxonomy): domain Bacteria; phylum Bacillota; class Bacilli; order Paenibacillales; family Paenibacillaceae; genus Pristimantibacillus; species Pristimantibacillus soyae. The sequence continues at coordinate 5,717 of NZ_JANIPJ010000022.1, forward strand.
AGGAGATTGGAATGACTAGAATCGGTGCGAAAAAAATCCTCCTCTGGCTCGGGGCGGCCTTGCTGGCCGCTCTTGCCGTCGCGGGGGTATGGATGGTGAACGAGAAGATGAATGAGGATGAGAGGTCGGCTGTTCCGTACGCGGGACATGGCGGCACGTTCAAAAATACGCTCTCAAGCATGGATGCGCCGGACCCGAGCATCGCTTACAAGGACGGCTTCTACTACATGACGTTCACGCATAACGGCGCGGACGTCATGGTCATGAAATCGCGGACGCTCGACTTCAAGGAGGCGGAACGCAAAGTCGTCTGGTACCCGCCGGTCGGCACGCCGTATTCGGCGAACCTATGGGCGCCCGAAATTCAATTCATTCAGGGCAAATGGTACATCTACTTCGCGGCGGACGACGGGGCAAACGAAAACCACCGGATGTACGCGCTCGAAGCCGATACCGACGATCCGATGGGCAGCTACACATTCAAAGGACAGATTACCGACGAGTCGAACCGCTGGGCGATCGACGGTCTTGCGCTGGAGCATGAAGACAAGCTGTATTTCATCTGGTCGGGCTGGGAAGGCGACGTCAACATCGCGCAGAACACCTACATCGCGCCGATGAGCGACCCGCTCACCATCAGCGGTCCGCGCGTGCTGCTCAGCGAGCCGGATCTCGATTGGGAACGGGCCGGCGGACCTCCGTACATTAACGAAGGACAATCGATATTGAAAAAGAACGGGCGCGTCTTCCTCGTCTATTCCGGAGCGGGAAGCTGGACGCCCTTCTACAGCCTGGGCATGCTAGCGCTGAAGGCCGGCGGCGATCCGCTGGATCCGGCGGACTGGGTGAAGGCCGAGCAGCCGTTGATGGCAATGGATGATGAAGCGGGCGTATACGGTCCCGGCCACAACTCGTTCGCCGTGTCGCCGGACGGGACCGAGGAATGGCTCGTCTACCATGCGACGAGCGGCGTCGCGGATGGCTGGGCCAACCGGAAAGCGCGGGCTCAGCGCGTCGAATGGGGCGAAGACGGACTGCCGCGCTTCGGCAAGCCGCTGTCTCTGGACACGGCGATCGCCGTCCCGTCGGGCAGCGGCGTCTTTCAAGCGGAGCATGCGGAGCGGATCGCCGGCGGTCTGCGATACGATAGCGTGCCGCTTGGATCGGGCGCGTCTCGGGAGGCGCCGATCCTGCTGCATTACCGGAACGTCTCCGGCGGTGAAGCGGCTGTGCAGGCGCTTGCTGCCGGAGGCGAGCCGGCCCGGGTGAAGCTGCCCGCGCTGAAGGAAGGCGAGACGGGGTACGCTTACGCGGTGGTCGGCTTCGCGGAGGGCAGCCGCAGTCTCGAAATAACGGGACTAAGCGATCAGGTCGACGTGATAGCGCTCGAGATTCCGCGCTACGAGGCGGAATACGCGCAGGGGCAGGACGGCATGGAGGCGGAGGACAATCCATTCGCTTCCGGAACAGGAGTGATGCGCGGCGATTCGGAGAACGGGGCGGCTATTGTGTTCGGCTCCATTGGCGTGCCGGCGAGCGGAACTTACACGGTGAGAATCGCGATATCCAATCCGTCAGGGTCTGGGGAGGCAAGCGTGGAGCTGAAGACCGGCGACGGCCAAAAAGCCAAGCTTCAGGTTCCGCCGACCGAACGCAGCTCCTTCCCGGTTATCGAGGCGAGAATAGCGTTGCGCAAGGGCATGAATTCGATTACACTAGAGCCTACTGCGGGGGCGATCTCTGTCGATTATTTGGATATTTTGCGATGATACCGTTTTCATATTATAAATACAGGCTCCGAAGAGTCAGTTAACGTGTGGAAGGATGGGGGAGTACGAGCATGGGGAATCGACGATCGATGGGGAGAGGAACGCGCTTAACGGCGCTTGCGCTGGCGGCCGTCTTCATGATGGCCGCGGTCGCGGGCTGCGCGGGACAGGAGGCGCCGGAGACGGTTCCGGGACCTAAACGGGAAGCGGTTCAGCTCGACTACTGGACGCCTTTCAGCGGCGGCGACAATCAGTTCATGACCGAGATGGTGGAGAAGTTCAACGCGGAGCAGGACGAGATCGTGGTCGTGCAGACCAACTCCAGGCTGGACGATTATTATTCCCGTCTACGGACGGCTATTCTGGCCGGCAACGCCCCGGACGTCGCCATCATCCATACGACAAGCATGCCTCAATTCGTGCAGAACGGCTACATCGAGGACGTAACGGAGGCGGCGGGGGAAATCGGGCTCGACTGGAGCCAGTTCAATCCCAACATCCGCGAGGCGACCGAATACGACGGCCGCTCCTACGCGGTGCCGCTCGACACGCACGCGCTCGTCATGTATTACAACAAGGACCATCTGCGTCTGGCGGGCGTCCTTGACGAGGCGACCGGCAAGCCGGTTATCGATCCCGGACCGGATGGATTCAAGGCGTTCCTGGAGCGGATCCGCGAAGCCGTTCCGGGAACGGTCGCGCCTTTGTCCATGCCGAGCACGCGGATCGACTCCGTCTGGCTGTGGTGGAGCCTGTACAATCAGATGGACGGGGGCGGCGTCTTCTACGACAAGACGGGAACGAAGACGACCTTCAACAATGAGAAAGCGCTGGAGGCTTTGACGTACGTGAACGATCTGTACGAGTCGAAGCTGATACCGCCGGACATTAACGATTCCTTCAAAATGTTCCATGACGGCCGTGCCGCCGTTCTCCTGCTTGGCATGTGGGGAACGGGCGCTTTCGAGAACGCGCCGAACCTCGACTTCGGGGTCGTGCCGATCCCGGTTCTATACGATCATTCCGCAGCCTGGGGCGACTCCCATACGCTTGCGATTCCGACCAAGCACGGCATGACCGACGAGAAGAGGCGGGCGGCGCTTATTTTCTCCAAGTGGATGGTCGAGCACGGCGAGCTGTGGGCGCAGGCCGGCCACGTGCCCAGCATGACGAAGGTGGTGGCGAGCGAGGCGTTCGCCAAGCTGGAATACCGTAACGACTACGCGGCCGTCGCCGATTATGTCGCGTACTGGCCTCGCCACGCGAAGCAGTGGTCGATGATCGAGCTCATGATCAAGGAGTTCGAGCGAATGATCTACGGGCAGCAATCGCCGGAGGAGGCGCTGCGGAACGCGGCGGACCAAGTCGATGCGATGGGCAAAGCGTAAGGGACGGTGAAGCGAATGGGCCGCAGGCTGATACAGGGATTCAAAAATCAAGAGCTGGCGCGAAAGCTGATCTGGATAAACTTCCTGCTGGTGCTCGTGCCGCTGGCCGCGATGGGCATCTATACGTTCGGAAGCTTCGAGCGGACGATGGAGAAGAACGTCGGCAGCTACCAGCTGCAGACCGTCAAGCAGATTACGCTGAACATCGACACCTATATGAGCGAGCTGAACCGGCTTACGCTGACGCCGTATTCCTACAAGGAAATCATGGACTTCATCGGCTCCGAGCGCGAGCCCGGACAACGCCTTGAGCTGAAGGAAATCGACAGTCTCAACCAGTTCGTTTCTTCTATTTTCATTAACGGTCGGATCGATATTATGGGCGTGTCGCTCTACGGGGAGAAGGGTGCTTCGTACGTCGTGCTTCCGGAGAGCCAATACGTGACGACGTACAAGCTGGACGACAGCGCCGAATGGCTGGTGCAGGCAAGGGAGAGATTCGGACAGCCGACCTTCATCACGACGCATGAGGTGCAGGCGACGAGCGGCATGACGTACCAGGTGTTCTCCATCGCGCGCGAGCTGCGAAGCTTCGATACAGGCGAGACGCTAGGGTACATCGTGCTTGATATCGACCCCGCATCCGTCCGCAAAATATTGCTTGAGGCCGATCCCGGCCGCAAGGAGTCGGTGTATATCATCGACGGCTCCGGCCGAACCGTCATTACAAGGGACGATACGCCGACCGTGCTGGAGCTGGGCGCTCCGCAGGGGGAAGGCACCCTTCACCTGAAGGGGGACGGCGACGGTGATAACCGTCTAGTGGCTTACGTCACCTCCGATGTGACGGGCTGGACGACGGTGAGCGCCGTGCCGGTCAAGGAGCTGATGAAGGACAGCCTCATCGTCCGCAATTCGATCGCGCTGGCGGGCTTCATCTGCATCGGGCTGGCGATGCTGCTGTCTGTGTTTCTTGCGTTCCGCATTACGATGCCGCTGCGCAAGCTGAGCCGGCTCATGCGCAAGGTGGAGCAGGGCGAGCTGAACGTGGCGTTCCCCGTGACGTCGGCAGACGAGGTCGGGCAGCTGGGGAGCACGTTCAACACGATGGTGTCCAAGCTGAGCGAGCTGGGCTACCTGCTGTACGAGACCGAGATTCGCGAGAAGGATGCCCAGATTGCCGCATTGCAGAGCAAGATTAATCCGCATTTTCTGTATAACACGCTTGGTTCGATCAGCATGTACGCCGAGCTGGAGGGGAATCGGGAAATCGTGACGATGGCGAACAATCTCGGCAAGCTTCTCCGCTACAGCCTTAGCAGCCGCAAGGAAGAAGTAACGCTGCGGGACGAGCTTGTCCATGTGAACGGCTATATGGGAATTCAGAAAATCCGCTACGAGGAGCGGTTAAGGTTCGAGTTAGACATAGACGAAGGCGCGCTGGACTGCAAGGTCATCCCGCTTATGATCCAGCCGATTGTCGAGAACGCGATCAATCATGGAATCGATAAAGGCGTCGGAGAGGGAAGGATACGCGTCAGCGGAAGGGAGTCCGAAGGCGTACTCACGATCATTGTCGAGGACGACGGGATCGGGCTGGGCACAGACGAGCTCGAACTTCTTCGGACGCGCCTGCGCTACTCCAAGGATCTAGGCGGCAAGACGGGCAACGGTCTGCTGAATGTGCACCGACGAATTGTGCTGCATTTCGGAGAGCCTCATGGGGTGATGCTTGAGAGCATGCCGTTCCAGGGCTTGCGCGTTATCATGACGTTGCCGGCTTCGAACGTTTCGGCCGAGCAGCCGGAGTCGGGAGGAGAAGACGGACAGGCGGCCGGATAAGGGCAGGCAATTGGTCTTATGGCGAGTTGAGGGAGGGTTAGCGAATGCCGAAAATTGTAGTGGTGGACGATGAAACGATCTTCCGGAGAGGACTGCGGGCGATGATCGCGTCGTGGGACCCGGACTGGGAGGTCGTCGGGGATGCGAGGGACGGCTATGAAGCGCTTGAGCTGCTGCAGAGACTCGAGCCGGATGTGTTGCTGACCGACATCCGGATGCCGAAGATGGACGGACTACAGCTTCAGACCATCGCGCGCGAGCGGTTTCCCGGGTTGCTCTGCGTTGTAATAAGCGGCTATGAGGATTTCTCCTATCTGCAGCAATCGCTGCGAAGCGGGGCCAGGGACTATATCATGAAGCCGGTCGAACGCGACGAGTTGACGCGGGTGCTGGATCGGCTGAAAGAGGAGCTTCGCGCCAGAAAAGCAGCCGCGCCTGTGCCGCTAATCGCCAAGGATGACCGGATGCTGCGTCAGCAAGCCGCGGATCAGCTCGTGGCGGGCATCATGCGGGGCAGCGTTGGCCAGCAGCACCTGGATCTGCTCAGCCAGCTTGGCATCGAGCTGGGAGAGTCGTATTTCAACTGCCTGGTCATCAAGCTGGACAAGGAATCGGTGGAGAGAGAGCGGTACCGCCAATCGGATCCTTCGCTATTCCAGCTTTACATTCAACAATTCGTGCAGGAGATACTTGATCACCGTATGCCGGGGTTTAGCTTTATTTTCTCCGAGACGGAGGTGGCGGCGCTTGTGAACATGCCGGGAACCGACATGGCGAAGCTGCTCGAGATCGCTGAGTCCATACGTCGGCAGATGAAGTCGCTGTCGAACCTGACGGTGACGATCGGCGTCGGCAGGCCGGTCAAAGGGTTCGAATCGATGACGATCCCGTTCCGCGAAGCGGGAATTGCCCTGCTGTACCGGCTGGTCGTCGGGGGCGACAAGGTGCTGGATTACCGATGCGCGGCGCAGGGGCAGGAATTTAAGCCGGATATGAAGCGTTGGTCCTGGGAAGCGCTTGAGCGAGCGGTCAGCGAGGGCCGGAGAGACGAGGCGGAGCGGCTCGTGGAGCTGTCGATCACCGAGCTTTGCTCGAAGGCGGGGACGCCGGAGCTGGTCCATCAGCAGATCTGCAAGCTGCTCATCCACTTCTACGAGCTGTCGGAGGATATGGGGCTGACGGACGGCTGGCTGGGCGGGCAGGACATCCGGTCGCTGCTCGTCGAGATTTGCTCCATCTCCTCCAGCCGCGAGCTGATCGACGTCTGCCGGTCGCTGCTCGGCCGTCTGGCATCGGGCATCGCCTCCGGCAGCAAGCCTCCGGAGCGGGAGCCGATCGGACTCGCGGAGAAATATCTCGAGAAGCATTACCACGAGCCGATTACGCTGAAGGATATCGCGGATAAAGTGTTCCTGAACGCGTCGTATTTCAGCACGCTGTTCAAGCAGCGCACCGGCAAGACGTTCGTCGAGCGCCTGACCGAGATCCGCGTCGAGGAGGCGAAGCGCAGGCTGGCGTCGAGCGAGGAGAAGATCCTCTCCATCGCCGAGACGACGGGCTTTGCGAACATCCGCCACTTCAACCGCGTCTTCAAGACGGAGACCGGCGTCACGCCGAAGGAGTACCGGGAGGATGTGCGGAGCCGGCGGTGAGTGTTGTTGGGGTTTGTAAGGCGGAAGAGATGAAAGGAATAGCGGCAGCCTCGGTCTATTAAATAACGTCCAGGGCTCCCGCTTTTTTATTGCTTTCGTTTGTGAACTTAAGTAAACTTTCAATTGTTGGAATTGCGGCGTCTGGTAGGTTCAAAGTGAAATAGCGGACAAAATGGTGTTATTTTATAGCAAACATCGGTTCTCGATCAAATAGCGGCATAAACGGCACTAATTCTCTAGAAAACGAGAGATATCTTTATATGGAAACCCAATAACGGTATTATGGGTGTTATTTCGGTGAGAGGTTGGAGTTTATATAAAAATAACAGTAGAATTGCCGTTATTCCGTAACAGCCGCTTCATCGAGAATGCGCAGAAGAGATCTCAGCTTCCGAAGCAGGCTCTTTGAAGCTACGCTCTCCTAGAGGGAGCGGGCTGAGCATTTCCACATAGGTACGTTCTCTCTCCTTGTGAAACAGATCCATAAATTTTCTTTTTAATAGGTAATGAATAATATTTTATAGCATGTTACGATCCGAACTGCAAGGAATTTACAGTTGAAGGAGGAACATGTAATGATGGAGACGAGAATCGAAAGCTTGCCAGACTATCGGATTGCCTATGTGAGGCAAGTTGGTCCGTATGGAGCCGGGAATGTTCGAGCGATGGAGGAGCTCAAGAGTTGGGCAGAGGTGAGAGGAATGCTTGTCGACTCGGCGATCCTGTTCGGCATACCGCAAGACGACCCTCGATTGACGGAGCCTGACCGCTGCCGGTATGACGCGTGTATCGTTATTCCGGAACAATATGAATCCGGCGATGCTATTCATACCGGTCGGTTCTTGGGCGGTCAATATGCGGTGATCACGGTTAAACATACAGCAGAGGATGTTCAGAAGGCGTGGTCGGAGATCATCCCTGCCATTATAAGCAGTGGCTATCAAGTGGACAATAAGCCGATTATCGAAAGATACACCGGCGGATTGTTGAAGCAGCACCTGTGCGAAATTTGCGTGCCCGTGACAAAGCTTTGAGAATATCGGGAGGTCTGTTCGCATAGATCCGTTCGCGGCTCGAATCCTCAATGGTCTCCTGAGACCTGCAAGAGTCCGGACTCTTGGCTTCGAGCTGGCTGGAGAAGTGGAAGCAATAGGTATCGCTATGTAGATGCCGGGCATAAGAAGGGGAAGTCGTTATTGAAATTGTGAATTCATAGCATAAAAACAGCGAGCGCCCAGAGATGGGCCTCGCTGTTTCTCAATTAAACCTCGATATTGGCGGCAATGCTGTCTTCCCGGCCGTATTCGCGGATAAGCGCCGCTACCGCTTGGTGCTCCGGATTCGGGCCGTAGGCTTCCAAGGCTGCTTGGTCTTCGAACCGGACGCGAAGCACAAGCTGGTAGCCCTTGTTGTTGTCCGAGAAATTAATGCCCGCGTTCACTTCAACGACGCCGGACAAGTGCTGCTTCAGCGCCTTGAAGCGCTCCACGATTTCCTGCAGCTGCTCCCGAGTGGTTTGCTCGCCGAATTTTACGAGAATTGTGCGATCGATCATGCTTAAATCCCTCTTTTCTCAGAATCAATCTTCTAGCAATATAGCACGAACCGAGAGTGCTTAGCTAGCCGCCGCGAGGCAACGGAAAGTATGGTTTAAATCATATCCTCCCGCGATTCCGCTTCTCTAGACGGTTACAATGATGGAAGAACGGAAATCCGAGAGGAGAGCTTCTCATGGAATTGCAAATATATGAAGAGACGGAGAACGAAGGGAAGTCCTATGTCGTAAATCAAATGATTGCCTTTAATCTCAAGCACTTTCCTGAACATTTAAGGGGCAGATACCAGCCTGTCCAACTCTCTTTGAGGGATGCGGATGGCAATCTGTTCGGTGGGCTGGTTGGCGAAATGTGCTGGAATTGGCTGGAGGTTCAATATCTTTTTGTAGACGAAGCCTATCGCAAATCGGGATATGGAACCAAGCTGCTATCGAAAGCCGAGGAAATAGCGATAGAGAGAAGATGCGATTTCATAAAGCTGGATACGTTGAGCTTTCAAGCGATCGACTTCTATAAGCGGCAAGGCTTCGAGGTGTTCGGGACGATACCTAACGCCGGAGGGCACACTCACTATTATTTGAAAAAAGACATTCAACCATAGACAAACGGCAGCTTAGGACCCTGTTTCGATCCTAGCCTGCCGTTTTCGTTTTGCATATGAATCATTTTGCCGTCTCCGTAATCAGCTGATGGAGGAGAGCGAGCGCGTCGTTTTGCTGGAATCGGCTCATGTTCTGGATATATTCGTCCTTATCCCATGATACCTCCCGAAGCTGCGAGACCAAGGTTTGCGGGGTGAGCTTCTCCTCCTGCAGCACCTTGCAATAGCCGCTGCGTTCGAAGGAAGCGGCGTTCAGTAATTGGTCGCCTCTGCTTTGCTGCTTCGTTAGGGGGATGAGCAGCATCGGCTTCTTCAGCGCCAGAAATTCGAAGATGGCATTCGAGCCCGCGCGCGACAGGACGAAATCGCAAAGAGCTAACAGATCGGGCAGCTCCTCGTTGACATATTCATATTGCCGATAATCGGGATGAGTCGATGTGGGGTCAAGCTGCCCTTTTCCGCAGAGATGGATGATGCGGAAATGCTTGGTCAGCTCGGGCAGCGCTTCGCGGACCATCCGGTTTATTTTTTGCGCGCCCAGACTTCCGCCCATAACGAGAATCGTCGGCTTAGCCGACTTGGAGAAGCCTGTGAAGGCCAGCCCTCGGGCGGCGTCGCCATGAAAGATCGCTTCTCTTACAACCGGGCCGACATAACGGCTTTTTCGATTATTGAAGGCGTTGACGGTTTCCGGGAAGGTAGTGCAGATCCTCGTGGAGAACCGGCTTGCGATTTGGTTCGCCAATCCGGGAGTGAGGTCGGACTCGTGAATGATGACAGGCACCTTGTTCAGCCATGCTCCCATCACGACGGGGACGGATACGAAGCCGCCTTTGGAGAACACGATGTTTGGCTTTTGCTCTTTTATAATGCGATACGCCTGAAGAACGCCTCGAACCACGCGGAACGGGTCCTTCACGTTCTGCAAGTCGAAATACCGCCGAAGCTTCCCGGTCGAAATCGAATGATAGTTAACATGCGGCATGGAAGAGATAAGCTGCTTCTCGATGCCGTTCGTCGAGCCTATGTAATCGATGGTCCAGCCTTCCCGGGCGAACCTCGGAATAAGCGCGATGTTTACCGTTACATGCCCCGCGGAGCCTCCGCCCGTAAATAAGATTTTTTTCATAGGGTCCACCTAACATTGACGTAGTTGATTCCTATAGGAATCATACTCTATTCGGCGGGAGGGTAGAAGTGCTTCGAATAAGACTTATTTCGGGGGCCGATTCGAGCCGCACAACCCATAAAGCTTCGAAAACTGCAGAAATGTTGCAAACGTGACATACATGGGAAATGGGCAACCGCTTACAATGAAGGAGCTGGCCATAACGATTCGGAATTATTCGTGTTAGAATATACGTTAAGATGAGGGCACAATGGGAAATATGGGATGGAATGCACCGCTCCGTTTGCTGGGGCGGTGCTTGCGCCATTTACCGACATCATGACGGCCGGACAGGCCGAGGAGAGAACGAACATGCCGAGATCCAATTTGTTCAAGAAGCTGATGGCTCTTGTTATTCTGATGCTTATCCCGATTATGGGGCTCTACGTGTATTCAAACCAGACTAGCACGGAGGTGCTGCGGGAGGAGCTGCACGAGTCCAGCCGAAATCAACTTCAGTTTTTCCAGCATCAGGTCGATACGACGATCCAATCGATCAGCTTGTGGCCGAACTTGCTGCTGCACGATCCCGACATCTCGAACCTGAAGGACATTTTCGGGACGGAGCGCCGGTATCTTAATTTGGATACGATGCTGCTCATCAAGCGCATTCAGCAAAAAATCAGCATCCAAGAAAATTCGCTTAACTGGGTAAGCTCGCTCATGATCTATTCGCCGTCCTTGCAGCGCGTCATTACCGCAAGCGACGTATCGAGCTACGATCATGCGGATTTGAAGAGCAGGCTGAAGCAAGGCTGGCAAGTGAAAACCGTCCAAGGAGCAGACGGTGAAGAGAACTATATTTTTTCGCTTATTACGGTGTCGCCCTACTCCTCCTTCCACAGACCGGAGGACGCGAATCTGATCATCGAGGTGCAGTTCGACAGCGCCAACATTATCCGCATGCTGGATACGTTCAAGGGCGACGGGGAGCGAGATCCATTCTATTATAAAGCAGATGCGGGCATGATCTTCAACAGCGCTTCGGATAAAACGATTGCGGTGGAGCTCGCCAAGCATTTGAACGGAGAGAAGCAGCTTCCATCGGACAACAAGGTTGTCGAGATCAACGGCGAATCGTATCTCGTGAACGAGGAGGTGTCCAGCACGACAGGCTGGACGCTTGTCGACTACCTGCCGCTTACGGAGGTGATGTCGCCGATTGAGAAGTCGAACACGCTGTTCTACAGCTCCGTCGCCGCTCTTCTCCTGATGGGAATGATCGTGGTCTATATGCTGTATGCCCAGGTACAGGTGCCGATGCGGCAGCTCGTTACGAGCTTCCAAAGGCTTAAGAATGAAGATTATACCGTAAGGCTTCTGCCGAAGGGGAACAGCGAGTTCAGCTTCCTGTTCACCCGCTTTAACTCCATGGTCGCGCAAATCCAGGATTTGTTCGGGCGGGTCTACCTGGAGAAAATCCATGTCAGGGAGGCCAAGCTGAAGCAGCTGCAGTCGCAGATTAATCCGCACTTCTTCTATAATTGCTTCTCGTTCATATCCAGCATGGCCAAGCTGAAAAATTATGAAGCAATTATCGCCATGTCGCAAAACCTGTCTCATTACTACAGATACACGACAAGACAGGAGCGGGAGTTCGTCGCGTTGTCGGAGGAGATGAATCTGCTGGTCCATTACTTGGACATTCAGCAGATGCGGATGAAGCGACTCAGCTTCGAGGTTCATCTGCCGCCATGGCTGAAGCATAAGCAGGTGCCGCCGCTCGTGATCCAGCCGCTTGTCGAGAACGCGGTGCTGCACGGTATCGAGCCGAGCCTGGAGGCGGGACGCGTCGTCGTTCGCGCGGAAGAGGAGGATGGCCTCATGACCGTCACGGTCGATGACGACGGGGCCGGCATGTCCGAGAACGAGATGGCCGCGCTGGCGAAGAAGCTGTCGCTGCCAATGGACGAAGAGATGAGCTGCGGATTGTGGAACGTGCATCAGAGGCTTCATTTGCGATATGGAGAAGGCTCGGGATTAACGCTGTCGAGGTCTCCGCTGGGAGGCATGAGGGCGACATTAACGTGGCTGGATCCGGACCATGCGAAAAAGAGGGAGCAGGAGGAACAACTATGATAGAAGTTTTGCTGGTCGATGACGAGACATACGTAACGGAAAGCCTTCATGCGACGATTCCGTGGACGGACATGGGGGTGGCGCATGTGTATCAGGCGGCCTCGCCGTCCGAGGCCATTCGGATCATGGAGGAGCAAGACATCGATATATTGGTGACCGATATCCGCATGCCGGAGATGAACGGGCTTCAGCTCATCGAGCTGGTGGCCGAACGATGGCCGGATACGCGCTGCTTGCTGCTGACGGGCCATTCGGATTTTGAATACGCGAAGAAGGCGATTCAGCTGCAGGCCGTCGATTACCTGCTGAAGCCGGTGGACGACGCGGATTTCATCAAGAGCCTCTCGGCGTGCATCGCGTCGCTGAAGGAGGAATGGGAGAAGGCCGACGAGTACCATCAGCTGGTATATACGATGAAGTCGGACCACTCCGTTCTAAAACAAAATTTGCTGCAGGAGCTGCTGCTCGGCAGACAGCTATCCGGCTCATCCATTGCCTCCAAGCTGGAGCAGTATGAGGTGAAGGTGCGCCCGGACGATTCCGCGCTGCTGCTCGCCGTACAGCTTGGGGATTATTTTACGGGGATGGATCACCAGTCCGTCTCTCTTATGGAATATGCGATCGGCAACATTGCGGAGGAAATTTTTGCCGCGCCTTATCGCGTTTGGCATGGCAAAGCGCCGCATGATTGTCTGGCCATTATCGTCTCGGCATCGCCGGACGGAGATTCCGCGGTGTTCCGCAAAGATCGGATTCGCGCGCTAGGGCTGCGGTTCCAGGAGACGGTTAACGATTATTTGAAGGGCAATATTTCGATCGTTTTCTCCGATTGGTTCAACTTCCCGCAGGAGCTTGCCGGCATGTATCGCAGCGCTCAAGCCGCGATGTACCGCCTGCATCAGGAGGATGCTTATCTGGTGTTCCTGGAGGATATGCCGGAGCGAAGGGCGACGGGCGTCAAGGCGATCGAGGAGCTGTACAAGCCGCCGACGTTGATCCAGCTGCTCGAATCGGGCCAATGGGAAGGGGCGGAAGAGAAGCTTCGTATTCTGTTCGACGCGCTCGCCAGCGCCCAAGTGTCGAGGGAGCAGCTGTACGAGGTGTTCCTGTCCGTATCGAACGCTTACTTGTATATCGCGCATAAGAAAGGCATTGATCTATACGGCGGGGAAGGCGGAGGCGTCGACCTCATGCTGGATCGAAGCATGCTGCAGTCGGCGGAGAAGCTGCAGGCTTGGTCGAACGGCATGCTCGGCATGCTCCGGAGCGGCTGGACGGACGAGGAGAAGTACAACAAAAACCATATCATCAAGCAGGTGCAGGAGATGGTGCTCGGCGATCTGGGAGGCGAGACCTCCGTGAAGACGATCGCGGACAAGGTGTATCTGCACCCGGTCTACCTGTCGAAAATCTACAAGAGCGAGACGGGGGAGAGCCTCGGCGACTACATTATCCGGATGCGGATGGAGAAGGCGGTGTACATGCTCAAATCGACGAACAAGAAGATTTACGAGATCACGTCCGAGCTTGGCTATCAGAATCCGCAATACTTCAGCAAGGTGTTCAAGAAGCATTACGGCATGACGCCGAACGAGTATCGTGATCAATAAGCGGAAGGCCCCGAATCATGAACGGGGGGTTCCGCGCCAATAGCGGATAGTCGGCTAACAGATTGGGAAAGGTGCAGAAATGTTCGCATTGTGTCATAGGCTGGTACTTCGGACACCCCTATAATGAGAGATGTAAGCAACACTAACCGCAAGGGGGAACGATAAACAAATGAAAGCCTTTACTAAAAAAGGACTCGTGCTCGCCATGGCTGGCATGATGAGCGTATCGCTGCTCGGCGCGTGCGGCAAAGCGAATAACGAAGGCAACGCAGCCGATAACGCGGGCAACACGGGCAATTCCGGCAACACGGCGGCGACCGAAAATGTGTACAAAGACAAATACGATCCGCCGGTAACGATCTCGACCGTATGGGGCATCGATCCGGAGTTGAAGTTCAAGAACGGCGAAACGATCGAAAACAACGTCGCGACCAAATGGGCGAAGGACACGCTCGGCATCGACATCAAAACGATCTGGTCCGTAACGGACTCCAATAACGCATTCGCAACGAAAATGCGTCTGGCGCTTACATCCGGCGAAGAAATTCCTGACGTTGTAACGATCGGCGACGCGCAGCTGGCGCAAGACCTGATCGACTCCGGCTTGTTCCGCGAGGTAGGCTCCCTATTCGATCAGTACGCCAACGACACGTGGAAAGCCGCGATGGCGATCGACGAAAACGTTTGGAACCCGTATACACGCGACGGCGAGCGCATGGGCATTCCGGTTCTTGACTACGCGTACAACCACGACTACATGCTGTGGATCCGTCAAGACTGGCTGGATAAGCTGAACCTTAAGGCTCCAACGACTCTGGCTGAGCTGGAAACGGTTATGGAGAAATTCAAAAACGCGAATCCGGACGGCCTGAGCCCGGATCAAGTGACGCCGCTCAGCATCGGCTTCAAAAACAAAATGAGCACATGGATGGGCGACCCGTCCTGGATCTTCGGGGCTTACGGCACGCTGCCTGAGCAATGGAACGTCGGCGCGGACGGCAAGCTGGAATACGGCTCCACGAACCCTGCGATGAAGCAAGGTCTCGAGACGATGAAGAGCTGGCTGGAGAAAGGCTACATTCCGGCTGAGACGGCTCTGTGGGATGAGAACAAAACATCCGAGCCTGCTGTAGCGGGTACGGCTGGTATTATCCCTGGCCCTTACTGGATGAGCGGCTGGCCGCTGTCCGATACAGTGAAGAACGCTCCTAACGCGGTATGGAAGCCTTATGCGATTCCTGCCGGTCCGGAAGGCAAAGCGATGCGTCACGGCACGCATTTCACGAACGGCGTTACTCTGATCAGCAAAGACATGAAAAACCCGGAAGCTCTGTTCACGTACCAAAACTACATGTTCGAGAATTACGCGGATCCGAAGCCGGGCGGCGTGTTCGACAACGGCCTGTTCAAAAACTACGACTACGACATCGCGGAAGACGGCAAGCTGCTGCGTTGGGAAGAGATTCCTGGCGGCTACGTCAACTCCGTACGCTACCTGCTCGTTCGCGACGGCGCTCGTATTCCGGACGCTCAGATGAAAGCTTTGCTGAATCTGGCTGACGGCAAAGAAGCCACAACTCGCTTGGAGAAGGAAGTGCAGACCGCTTACGGCGTCGAGACGCCAGGCGCGGCGAAGGTTCTGTTGTCGCAGGAGGATATCTCGTTCAAAAACATGTTCACGGGCCCTCCGACTGAGACGATGAGCTCCAAGCTGGACTACCTGAACAAAATCGAGCTTCAAACATTCAACGAAATCATCTACGGCAAGAAGCCGATCGAGGCGTTCGACGACTTCGTTTCCACTTGGAAAGCGGGCGGCGGCGACAAGATCACGGAGGAAGTTAACGCTTGGTACGACTCCGTCAAGTAGATTGATTATTGCCCTTCGTCCGGCTCCCTTACCGGACGGGGGGCTTTTTTTTCATGGGAGCGCGAGGCCCGAGGGCCGAATACCCGGCAAAAAGTAAAGATGTTGCAAACGTGCCATGAATGTTGGTTTTGTGAGCTACCTGACCGCAAGGCTGCCTCTGTATACTTAACATATAGAGGTTGTTCAAAAAGTCCACTTTTGATCACGAAGCTTATCAAGGAGCCTGCTCGACTTCGAATATCGAATTCAGCCGGAACTTCCGGTGCTCACGTAGCTTCCACTACGCTCCGCTCCTCAGTTCCTAGCTTCATCCGATCTTCTCGGTGCTGAAAACTGGACTTTTTGAACACGCACTTATAGAAAACAAGCTATTACGGAGAGGTTAAGGGGGCTTAAGAATGAGAGGCTTAAAACGCAACTGGCAGTTTCATCTAATGATCTTGCCGTCTCTTCTTTTTCTGATCGTATTCGCGTATTTGCCGATGGCGGGCATCGTCATGGCGTTCCAGGATTTCAAGCCTTGGGACGGCGTGTTCGGGTCCGAATGGATCGGCTTGGAGAACTTTCGCACGATGTTCGAGCGCGATGACAGCATCCAGGTCATCTGGAACACGTTTATCATCGCCGCGCTCAAAATTATATTCAACTTGGTCGCTCCGTTTACGTTCGCGATCCTGCTTAACGAGATACGCAAGGCGTTCATCAGCCGCACGATCCAGACGCTGGTCTATCTGCCGCACTTCTTGTCGTGGGTCATTCTCGGCGGCATCCTGCTGAACATCCTGTCTACGGATGGCGGACTCGTCAACCGCATGCTGACCTCTTGGTTCGGCATCGAGCCGATCTTCTTCCTCGGGGACGGCAATTGGTTCCGCTTCACGGTTATCGCTTCGGAGGTGTGGAAGGAGTTCGGCTACGGCACGATCGTCTTCTTGGCCGCGCTGGCGAACATCAACCCGTCGCTCTACGAGGCGGCCGAGGTAGACGGCGCGACGCGCTGGAAGCAGACGCTGCACATTACAATACCGTCGCTTATCCCGATGGCGATCGTGGTCGGCACGTTGTCGCTCGGCAATATTTTGAATGCGGGCTTCGACCAAATCTTCAATCTGTACAATCCGCTCGTGTACGAGAAAGGCGACATCCTCGATACATTCGTCTACCGGACGGCGATTGAGGACGGGAAGTTCGGATTCGCTACGGCCGTCGGCTTGTTCAAATCGATCGTCAGCATGGCGCTGATCGTCATCTCGTACCGGATCGCCTACAAAGTCGCAAACTACCGCGTGTTCTAGACTGAAGCGGAAATGGAGTGAAGCAACATGTATCATAAAACAACGTCCTACCGGGTGTTCAACGTATTCAACACCGTGTTCCTGCTCGTGCTTGGCCTCATCTGCGTGCTTCCGCTGGTTCACGTTCTGGCGGTATCGTTCAGCGCCAAGTCGGCCGCGGATGCGAATTTGGTAAACCTGTGGCCGGTTGAATTCACAACGGTCGCCTATGAGAAGACGATTAACAACCCCGTGTTTCTAAGCTCGGTATGGGTGGCGGTGAAACGAACCCTTATCGGAACCGTGTTGACGCTGGTTCTCGCTTGTCTGGCGGCCTATCCGATGTCGAAGGAGAGCTCGACCTTCAAGGCGCGCAACATCTATGCCTGGGTATTCGTCTTCACGATGATTTTCCAAGGCGGCTTGGTGCCATTCTACGTCGTCATCCAAAACTTGAATCTGATCAACAACTTCTGGGTGCTTGTCCTTCCGGGAGCGGTCAACGTCTGGCTGACCATTCTGCTTCTGAACTTCTTCCGCGGCGTGCCGAAGGAGCTGGAGGAGGCGGCTTTGATTGACGGAGCGGGGCACTTCCGAACGTTGATCAGCATTTATTTGCCGGTATCGCTGCCGGCGCTCGCCACGCTTGGTTTGTTCAGTATGGTGTTTCACTGGAATTCTTGGTTCGATGGCTTGCTTTATTTGCAGAACAAATCGGATTACCCGCTGGCTACATTCCTGCAGACGGTAATCGTGCAGCGGGACATGAGCTCGATGACGTTCAACCCGAAGGAGATGGAGCTGCTGTCCCAGAAGACGGTGAACGCGGCCCAGATTTTCCTCGGCGCGCTGCCGGTGCTCGTCGTGTATCCGTTCTTGCAGAAGTTTTTTGTCAAAGGTCTCGTTCTGGGATCGGTAAAAGAATAGAAGGCGGAAAGCGCAGTTTCGGAGACGAGGCTGTGTTTTTCTGGCTATATAAAGCGATTAACTCGAATGCCACCCAATATAGAGGCTGGCCAAATGTTCAAAGGAGATGATGGTGGAATGGAGCAGGCATTTCTGAAAGGGATGGACATTTCGTTTATCGATGAGGTCGAATCCGAGGGCGGCCGCTATTTTGCGGATGGCGCCGAAGCCGACGTGCTGGCAATCATGAAGAACAGCGGCGTAAATGCCGCCCGGCTGCGCATATGGAACGACCCGCCTCACCATTATAACAATATGGAGCGCACGGTCGCGATCGCGAAGCGGATCAAGGCGGCGGGCATGCATTTCTTGCTGGACTTTCACTATTCCGACCGATGGGCCGATCCCGCGAATCAGTGGAAGCCGAAGGCTTGGGAGGAGCTGCACGGAGCGGAGCTTTGCGAAGCGGTCCGGGCGTTCACCTATGAGGTTCTCGTTATGCTGCGGGCGGCCGGCGCTGCTCCGGATACGGTGCAGATCGGCAACGAAGTGACGCCGGGCATGCTGTGGAATGACGGCAAGGTGGACGGGGAATTCGATACGGACGAGCAGTGGGAGACGTTCACGGATCTGCTGAAGGCCGGTATTCAAGGCGCTTTGGAGGCGTTGCCCGGCGTGAAGATCATGATGCATATCGACCGCGGCGGGGATCATGCTTCGAGCGTGAAGTTTTATGACCGGATGGCGCGGCATGGAGTCGAATACGATGTGATGGGTCTGTCGTATTATCCGTGGTGGCATGGTACATTGGAAGATTTGCGCGGGAATTTGGCCGGTCTTGCGGAGCGTTACGGCAAACCGATCAACGTCGTGGAGACGGCTTATCCATGGACGCTCGAACGCCCGGAAGGCATGCCGATCATCGTCGAGAAGGAAGAGCAGCTGCATGCGGGGTATCCGGCGACGGTGGAAGGACAAGCGCAGTATTTGCGCGATTTCGTGGAGATCGTGAAGGCGACGCCGGGCGGGCTCGGCGACGGCTTCTACTGGTGGGAGCCGGCCTGGATCCCGTCCAAGGCGGAGTGGTCCGTCGGCCATCCGAACAACTGGTCGAACCTGACGCTGTTCGACTTCGCCGGCGGCAAGCTGGCGAGCATGGATGTGCTGCAGGGGGAGTAGGGCTCGCGAAGTAATTAGCGATCCATCGCATCGTTATTGCGCCGTACGTGGCTACCCGTAAACGAGTAGCCACATCCCAGATCGTTATTGGAGAATTTCGCTGCTCCCCCGACACGTTAGCGATTCATCGCATCGTTATTGCGTCGAACTCGGCTACTCGTGAGCGAGTAGCCACATCCCAAATCGTTATTGGACAATTTCGCTGCTCTCCGAGAACGTTAACGATCCATCGCGTCGTTATTGCGCCGTACTCGAACTCTCGTGAACGAGTAACCGTTCCACAGATCGTTATTGGTCGAATTGGCTGCATCCCCCGAACGTTAGCGATCTGTCACATCGTTATTGCGCCGTACTCGAACTCTCGTGAACGAGTAACCGTTCCACAGATCGTTATTGGTCGAATCGGCTGCATCCCCCGAACGTTAGCTATCTGTCACATCGTTATTGCATCGTACTAGGCTACTCGCGAACGGGAAGCTGCATTTAACATGCGGAGTTTTGATCAAATATTTACCAAATTACTGGTTCCTGATCCGGCTAAGATATACGCATGATTTCGTTTTTTATCCGGTTTTAATGGAACGATCATGGATTTCGAATAAAGCCCCTTCAAAACTTTGCGAGAAAAAACCTCTCCTTTACCAATACACTGCATGACGTCGGAGATGCGAATAGGCCGATTAATGTATGCTGCAAATTGCAAAACTGCCCTCTCATAAACATTAAGTTCCTGCCGGTTCAAGGAATGTAATATACCCAATAACTCGAACAAGCTTGTCCTGCACTTGTCAGGCTTTTTGTTCATTTCGTCCCACGTAAAGGGGTAGTAAATATAGCCCTTATTGGCAATTGTACGAACTCTGAAGCGCTCGAAGTCGAAACGATCGCGGGTGATGTTCTCCGAATGCGCCACAAACCCTTCGCTTTCAAAGGCGATTCCTAAAGGGACATAAAAGATGTCCACAAAAATCGTTATTCCCGTAAATGTTACAAGTTCATATTGTAATTTAAAGCCTTTGAACGTTTTAAACGCAGGCCAAAGTATTTCCTTAAACAACTTTTTCTCCGCAGTCATATCCTTCGAAAGCATCTCAATCCTTCTCCCGGAAGCATCCTTCAATTGTTCTTTCAAAAACTGGGCATAGGCTTCTTCAAAAGTCATATGATTCTCTCCCCTCAGATAATAAAAAAACGCCGCTCATCCCAAATAGGATAAACGGCGTGTGCTTCACGCTTAGAAATATTTCAATTAGCTTGATTATACAAAAATTTCAGTACTCTGCAACTAAAAATTGATAAATTTTACGTGGCACCAGTTCGCCTGCAACTGTGAGAACGTCGCTGTATCGTTCGTGCGATACCGATATGAGAGATCGTTATAGCTCTACGGGAGTAGCCCGTTTAATAGCGATCTGAGGTGTGACTATTGGAGTGAGTACGGCGGCGAATCGTGCGATAGCGACACGAGCGATCGTTATCGTTCCGCTGAAGTAGCTAGTTTGTTCAATAGCGATCGGAGATATGGCTACTGGCGCGAGAATGGCGGCGTATCGTGCGATAACGCTACGAGCGATCGTTATCGTCTCGCTAAAGTAGCTAGTTTGTTCAATAGCGATCGGTGGTGTGGCTACGGCGCATGAACGGCGGTAAATCGTGCGATAACGCTGCGAGCGATCGTTATCGTCTCGCTGAAGTAGCTAGTTTGTTCAATAGCGATCGGAGGTGTGGCTACTGGCGCGAGAACGGCGGTAAATTGTGCGCTAACGCTACTAGCGATCGTTACTGCCCAAAAGGAGTAGCTAGTTTGTTCAATAACGATCGGAGGTGTAGCTACTGGAGCGTGAACGTCTATGTATCGTGCGATAACGCTACTAGTGGCCGTTATTGCTCCACAGGAGTAGCTAGTTTGTTCGATAAAGAACGGAGGTGTGGCTAAACTCGCGACATCTCCAACAGTCACGAAACTTCAGGATGGTGTACGGTTACCGCTTGGGCCACTGCTGAATACAATGTAAGACACGAACGCGAGGAGGTTTTGCGGATGAGGGGAGAGGACTTTCGGCCAGCGATCGAGCTGGCGGAACGTTACGGAGTGCATAACTATAATCCGTTGCCTATCGTTATTGCAGAAGCGGAAGGGGTTTGGGTGAGTGATCCGGACGGAAACCGTTACCTGGATATGCTCAGCGCCTATTCCGCGCTCAACCAGGGTCATCGTCATCCGGCCATCATCAAGGCGCTGAAGGAGCAGGCGGACAAGGTCACTCTCACTTCGCGCGCGTTCCACAACGAGACGTCGGGGCGCTTCTACGAGAAACTCGCAAAGTACACGGGCAAATCGCGTATTCTCGCGATGAACACGGGGGCGGAGGCCGTGGAGACGGCGTTGAAGGCGGCGAGGCGATGGGCGTACCGAGTGAAACGCATACCCGAGGACCAAGCAGAGATCATCGTATGCGAAGGCAACTTCCACGGGCGCACGATTACCGCGACCTCCTTCTCCTCAACGCATGGCTATAAGCGTGACTTCGGTCCGTTCACCCCGGGGTTCAAGCTTGTCCCGTACGGGAACACGGCTAAATTTAAGGAAGCGATTACACCGAACACGGCCGCAATGCTCATTGAGCCGATTCAAGGCGAAGCAGGTATCGTCATTCCGCCGGAAGGTTATCTGGCTGACGTGTCGAGGCTGTGTCGCCAGAACAAGATTCTGTTGCTTGCCGACGAGATCCAGACCGGCTTCGGGCGTACAGGCAGGCGGTTCGCGTCGGACTGGGAGCGGGTGAGGCCGGACGTGTACATTCTCGGCAAGGCACTAGGCGGGGGTGTTCTGCCGATCTCGGCGATTGCGGCCGACGAAGACATCATCGGATTATTCGAGCCCGGCTCCCACGGCTCGACCTTCGGCGGGAATCCGCTCGCATGTGCTGTTGCGGAGACCGCTCTCGACGTGACCATACACGAGCGGCTGGCCGAACGCTCCGACGTGCTGGGGCGTTACCTTCTCGAGCATCTCAGACATATCCAATCCACGCTCATCCGGGACATTCGGGGAAGAGGCTTGTTCATTGGAATTGAGCTGAAGGAGCCGGCTAGACCTTATTGCGAGGCATTAATGTTGAAAGGGATCCTGTGCAAGGAGACGCATGAGCATACGATTCGACTTGCCCCGCCGTTAACGATAGGAAAGGAAGAGCTGGACTGGGCGATCCCTCGGATTGCGGCCGTGCTTCAAAATTAAGAGTTGGCAGTGAGGATGAGGAGCAACTGTAGAGAGAGAAGGTAAGCGGAGGGAGAGACAGCCAACTGAAGACTTGACAGCTCGAAGGGGAGGGTCAGCATGAAGAAGAAGCAACTGCCCCCGGTTGCGATCATAAGCGCTCCGTTCGGAATGGGAGGCGCAATTCCAGGTGCGGAGTATGGACCGCAAGCGCTCTTGCGGGCAGGATTGGCAGAAAGGCTGCAGGCACTAGGCCGCACGGTAACCTGTACAACAGCAGAGGTCACTCGGCAACAGGAGAGAACCCAGCAATTGCCACTAACTAATCAAGCCCACACGGAGCAAGCACCTCGTCTGCCCCAGACGAATCCAGCCCACACGGAGCAAGCACCTCATCTGCCCCAGACGAATCCAGCCCACACAGAACAAGCACCTCATCTGCCGCAGACGACTCAAGCTCAGACGGTTCAAACGCAACAATCGCCGCAGCCTGTTCCATCCATTCAAGCCCCGAAGGATACTTCTTCCCGGACGCCTTCTGAGCAAGCCGATTCGAATACGTCAAACGGGGACAGAGCCAATACCCGCTCTTCAACTGAGCCGAACCCTGTCAAAAACATCGAGGAAGTTCTGGCCATATGCCGTCTTATAGCCCAAAACGTGAAGCAGGCGGCGGATGCCGGCGCCTTCCCATTGCTCATCGGCGGGGACCACAGCGTCGCGATGGGCTCGCTTGCCGGTCTGTCCCGGAGCGGCAAGCGCCTCGGCGTTATCTGGCTCGATGCCCATGGAGACATTAACTCCGAACAAACCTCGCCGACCGGCAATGCCCATGGCATGGTTCTGTCCGTCGCGACGGGGCTGTCTTGGCTCAAGCTGCAAGAGATCTGCGACACCGGCGCCCTCCTGGATCCCCATCGAATCGTCATCGTAGGCGCAAGGGATTTGGACGATGGAGAGAAGCGCATTCTCGCGCATCGCGGCATCCGCTGCTTCACGATGAGCGACGTGGATCGGCTTGGCATCCGCAGCGTCATGAAGCGCGCCGTAGCCGCGGCCGGCAACGGGACGGACGGCATTCATGTAAGCCTGGATCTGGATGTGCTTGATCCGCAAGAAGCGCCGGGCGTCGGGACTCCAGTGCCTGGAGGGCTTACGTACCGGGAAGCGCGTTACGCGATGGAGATGCTGTACGAATCCGGAGCCGTCACTTCCATGGACATCGTCGAGGTGAACCCGATGCTGGATCCTGGCGGACGTACGGCGGAGCTGGCCGTTTCGCTCGCGGAAACCCTGTTTGGCAAACGACTCATCTAAGAAAGGAGCGAACATCATGCTCAGAACGTTATTTCTAGCCCTAGGCAAAAACAAAAACGCGGCCCGCTTTATGCGACGCTACGGAACCAAGATGGGGGCGGATCGGTTCGTGGCGGGCACGGAGCTGCAGGAGGCTGTCGCCGCCGTGAAGCGGCTGAACGTTGCGGGTCTGGAAGCGACGCTTGATCATCTCGGCGAATTCGTGCGGGACGAACGGGACGCGAAGCACGCCGCTGGTATGTGCCTGAAGACGCTGGAAACCATTCATGCCGAGGGGCTCCGCGCGAATCTCTCGCTGAAGCTGACGAGTCTGGGGCTCGATATTGATCCGCGCTTGTGCGAGCGATATATGCGCACGATATTGTCCCGGGCTCGGGAGCTTCAGCTATTCGTCCGTATCGACATGGAGGATTACGGACATTGCCAGCCGGCCATTGATCTTTATCGGAAGCTGAAACGGGATTTTCCGAATGTAGGGATCGTGCTTCAAGCATATCTGCGCAGAACGGAGCGGGACGTGAGGGAGCTGGGACGGGAGGGAGCCAATCTGAGGCTGGTGAAAGGCGCGTATCGCGAATCGCCTCAGGTCGCTTTTCCCGACAAAAGAGACGTCGACGCAAGCTTCGCGAAGCTGATTCGCCGCCAGCTGAAGCAAGGCTACGCGGCCATCGCCACGCATGACGAAGCGATTATCGGCGACACGCTCGAGTGGCTGAGCCAGAACGGAATATCCCGCGAACGCTATGAGTTCCAAATGCTGTTCGGAATAAGGGAGGATCTGCAGCGCAAGCTGGCGAAGGATGGGCACCGAGTAAGGGTTTATGTCCCGTACGGCAAGGATTGGTTCGGCTACTTCATGAGGCGGCTGGCGGAGCGTCCGGCCAATGCATGGTTCCTTCTGAAGCATATCCGGAGAAAAAAATGATACAAATCAACGACAACCCCTAACCGCTTCTCCTTGCGAGGAAAGCGGTTATTTCATTTGTTTTGAGCCTGTCCATCAGTTTTATGAATAAAAATGTCACTATCTAACACGGAATGATACATTTTAATCATCGAATTTTGAATTTACATACAAAATCATTGCAAAGTATCATTTTTTGTTGATCCGGCAAATAGATGCGGCGCCCCCATGTCCTTTACAATAAAGCTATAAAGAGGATGTTCAAAAAGTCCAATTTTGATCACGAGGTATTTCATGAAGCATATTCGACATCGAATATTGAATTCAGCCGAAACTTCCGGTGCTCACGTAGCTATCACTACGCTCCGCTCCTCAGTTTCTAGCTTCATTCAATCTTCTCGGTGCTGAAAACCGGACTTTTTGAACTTGCATCATCAACAGCAGCAAGGAGGATACGAATGGCGCAAGCACCGACAGAGCCGTCTAACGCAGTATTGGACCGACAGCCAAAGCCACGGAAAAACATTTTCGCGCGGATGCTCAAGCAATGGGATATTCAGCTGATGGTATGGCCGGGACTTCTGCTCATTTTCGTTTTCGCGTATCTGCCGATGTACGGCGTGCTGACATCGTTTATGGATTACAGCATTTTCTCCCGGGGCAATATTTGGGTTAATCCTTGGGTCGGCTTCAAGCATTTCCAAATGTTTTTCGAATCGCCCGAATTTTTTAACGTCATGCGCAACACGATCGTCATCAGCCTGCTGAAGTTTGTCATCGGCTTCCCGGCTCCGATTGTCCTGGCGCTCATGCTGAACGAGATCCGGCACCTGATGTTCAAGCGAATCGTGCAGACGCTGACGTATTTGCCGCATTTCATGTCCTGGGTTATCGTGGGCGGTCTGACGATCGCGATGCTCTCGACGGAGAATGGCAGCGTCAACTTGCTGCTCGAGAAGATCCGTTTAGTTGATGAACCGGTGAACTTCCTATCGATGAAGGAATATTTCTGGTCGATTCTCGTATCGGCGAACGTGTGGAAGGAAATCGGATTCGGTTCGATCGTTTATTTGGCGGCCATCTCCGGCGTCGATCCGCATCTTTACGAGGCGGCCGACATCGATGGGGCAAGCAAGTTCAAGCAAATTTATTTGATCACGATCCCGACGATTATGCCCGTTATTGTGATCTTCATGATTCTGTCGATTGGCAATCTGCTGAACGCGGGCTTCGAGGATATTCTCATTCTGGCGACGAATCCGGTACTCCGGCCGGTGTCCGATGTCATCGACACGTATGTGTATCGCGTAGGTCTCTCGAACTTCCGCTATTCCTACGCCACCGCGGTGGGGCTGTTCAAAGCCGTCATCAGTATAGGGCTCCTTACAATGGCGAACTACTTGGCCCGCAGATCCGGTAACAGCTTATGGTAGAAGGAAAACGAACGAACAGGAGGGACTTCCATTGGCGCGACTAGGCTTCAGCGACCGGATCATGATGATCTTCATTTACGCATTTGTCATCATACTATCGTTCAGCGCATTTTACCCGTTCTGGAACGCGCTCGTCGTGTCCTTCAATCTGGGAATCGATACGACGAAGGGAGGCGTCACGTTCTGGCCGAGGGTGTTCACGCTCGAGAACTACGATATCGTGTTCAAGGACGACCGGCTGGTTAACGGCTTCTTCGTCTCCATCGCCAGAACGATCGTCGGCACCGCTTCATCCATTCTCATGACGGCCATTCTGGCGTACGGGATGACGAAGAGGGAGCTGATCGGGAAAAAATTTTACATGCTCTTCTTCGTCTTCACGATGTATTTCGGCGGCGGACTGATTCCGTCTTACCTCCTTATCAGCTCGCTTGGCTTAATGAACAAATTTGCGGTGTTTATTATTCCTGCGCTGATCAGCGTATGGAATATGATCATATTCCGAACCTTCTTCAAAGGACTTCCGGTCGGACTCGAAGAATCCGCGCAAATCGACGGAGCGACGAACTGGGGCATCTTCTTCCGCATCGTGCTCCCGCTCTCGGGCCCGGTCATCGCGACGCTGTCGCTGTTCACGGCCGTCGCGCACTGGAACGACTGGTTCGTTCCGAGCATCTACATCACGAACGAGAAGCTGATCCCGATCCAGACTATGCTTCGCCAAATCTTGAACGCCAATATCGTTACGGACATGTCGAACAACCTGGATACGGCGTCCGCGGCTCGGATGGAAGCGATGCGTACGATCACGACCAAGTCGCTGACGATGGCGACGATGATGGTCGCCACGCTGCCGATCGTCATGGTATACCCGTTCGTGCAGAAGTACTTCGTCAAGGGCGTGCTGATCGGCTCGCTGAAAGAGTAGTCCCCAACCTTGGTTTAAGGCGAACACGCTTTGGACATATAAACCGAATATGAGAGGGGTAGTACAAGCATGAGGAAAGCTAGAAAAACAACGATGCTTATCGTATCCGCTATCCTGGTACTGGCGACGGTGCTTGCCGGATGCAGCTCGAACAACGGCAACAACGAACCGAGTCCGTCGGCGTCGAACGCAGCGACGAAAGCGCCGGAGAATGGCGGCGAAGCGACGGAAGCTCCATCCGATGTATGGGAATTCGGCTCCGAGCCGCTCGAATTCAGCATGTACGGCCATTATAACTGGTACGACGTTCCGGCATGGGACAGCACGGTTGCGGGCAGATGGCTGAAGGAAAATAAGCAGCTGAACATCGTTCCGGTATCCGCCGGCGGCAACCCGGAGCAGAAGCTGAGCACGATGATCGCCTCCAATGATCTGCCTGACGTCATGTGGATGGACCGCGGAGCAGACGTGGAGAGACTGCGTCAAGCGGGCATGCTTGTACCGTTCGACGATTACCTCGACAAATATCCGAACCTGAAAACATGGATGGGTCAAGACCTGAACCTTCTGCGTTCCGAGGACGGCAAGCTGTATCAATTCCCGAACTGGTACACGGGACGACCGAACGGCAACGCCGGCTACGTCATCAACAAGAAGATTTATGAAGAGCTGGGCTCGCCTAAGCTCGAGACGACAGACGATCTTTATTCTTACCTGACAGCGGTCAAAGCCAAATACGGCGACGGAATTACGCCTTTCGAGCCGCATCTGGCGAAGGATATGCAAGGTCTGGGCGTGCTCTACACCGCATTTGGCGAAAACGCACTTTATACGTACCTAAACGCAGGCTTGCGCGCTATTCCGCAAGGCGATCAGCTGACTTCCGTCTTCACGGATCCGGTGTTCCGCGAGGCTCAGAAGTATATCGCGAAGCTGTACAGAGAGAAGCTGATCTCGCAAGACGCCTTCACGCAAACGGTCGACCAGATCGAAGAGAAGGTCATGCAAGGACGCGTAGCCGTATTCGCGGCTTCCAGCCCGACGGTTATCGCCATGAACGCGCACAACGAGATGGTCAAGCAAGATCCGAACTCCGGCTACTTCATGATTTGGCCGATTCACAAGGAAGGTCTGGACAAAAACAAAATATTCCCGGGTACCTACACGGCGCTTGGATGGAACGTCAACGTCATTACGAAAAGCGCCGAAGATCCGGAAAAAATCTTCGCGTTCCTCGACTGGTACACCGGTCCGGAAGGTCAATCGCTGCTGTTCTTCGGTCCGGAGGGCAAAAACTGGAAGGGCTTCGACGCCGACGGGCATCCGATCTTCACGGATCAGTACGACGCGAACGAAGTGCTTGAGCTGCAGAAAGCGCATGACCCGATCATGTGGAACGGCAACACGGGCTACATCGACCCCGCAAAGATGAAATATGAGAGTAAGCTTCCGGCGGATCAACAAAACTGGGCGGCTCGTTACCAAAGCGAAATCACGTGGCCGACGCAAGCGAACGCAACGGAGTTCATCAACCTGAACCCGCTGCCGGACAGCGAGCTGGGCATTGTGAAGCAGCGCGTGGACGACATCTTCACGCAGGCCTATGCGCAATCCGTTATGGCCAAGGATGACGCCGAGGTGGATTCGATCCTCGACAAAGCCGAGAAGGACGCTCAGGAAGCCGGCTACGCCGAGCTGCTGGCATGGCGTACGGAAGGCTGGAAGAAGAACAAAGAGATCATCGCGGGCGGCAATTAATCGTTCAAATGTTCATATCGAGAGGGTATACTGGAATGAGTATACCCTCTTTCCATTTATAGTTGATCCGGAGATGATGCCTATGTATAGGGTACTGCTGGCCGATGATGAAATATTGGACCTGAAAGGAATGCATACGTTCATTCCATGGGCGGAGCTCGGCATGGAGGTCGTAGCGGCCGTAACGAGCGGCTTCGCGGCGAGCGAAGTAATCGAGAGGGAGCCGATCGATATTCTCGTGACGGACGTGCGGATGCCGAACATGTCCGGTCTGGAGCTCGCCCGGAAGGCGCTCGATCTTCATCCGAAGATCAAAATCATCTTCGTTAGCGGCTATCAGGATTTCCATTACGTGAAGCAGGCTCTAGCCCTCAACGCCTGCAGCTATGTCGTGAAGCCGATGGACGATAACGAGCTGATCGAGTCGCTCCGGAAGCTGCGAAACGAACTGGACGACGAACGCAGGCAACGGGCGGCGGAGCTGCTGTACAAACGGATGGTGCCGATGGCCAAAAGCGAGTATCTGCTCCAATTGCTGGAAGGTACATGGGATATGGAGACGCTGGATTCCCTGCTCGAGGAGTACGGGCTCACCAAGCTGCGCTGGCCCGTTCAGGTTGCCATCGCCGAACGCGACGACTGGATTAGCCGCAGGCAAACGGAGGCGCAGGCGGCGGAGGAGCAGCCGAACGTGTTTTGGGAGGAGCTGCTGTCGGTATGCAGGGAGCTCGGCATCGAGCACTATTGCCGGGTGACGGACAAACGAATGGGGATCCTGATTGATCTCGGAGGACAACTGGAGATGTTAAAAGAACGGATAAGCGCAATCTCGGCGCGCGCCTCCTTCACGGTTACGATCGGGATAGGGGATGCGGTGCATTCGCCTTACGCGCTCAAAGATTCCTACAAGCAGGCGCTGGACGCGCTGGATTATAAGGTTTTTTACGGAAAAGGGAAGGTCATCCGCCACGAAGCGGTACAGGCGGCGCAGATGAAGGATGTGCAAAGCCTGGACATTCAGCTCGACGCCTTGTTCGACGCGATGACGAATTACGATTTGGTGAAGGTGCACGACGAGCTGAACATGCTTTACGGCCTTGCCAACAACATGCGTTCGAAGTTTTCGATCCAGAACTTCACGATCTTCCTGCTCATGAAGCTGGACGCGCATATGCAGAAGAGCAACGAGGATCTGTTCCGGATGCTCCAGCTGGATATCGGCAGCCTGGATGTGCTGCTTCGTTATGACACCATCGACGAAATTCATTCCTGGCTTCGGTACCGGGTGTACCAGCTGTCCGAGCTGCTG
This sequence comes from Paenibacillus soyae, assembly GCF_024623455.1. Taxonomy (GTDB): domain Bacteria; phylum Bacillota; class Bacilli; order Paenibacillales; family Paenibacillaceae; genus Pristimantibacillus; species Pristimantibacillus soyae. Next base: position 35,480 of record NZ_JANIPJ010000022.1, read on the forward strand.
CAGTCCAAGAAACACAAAAAAAATTGGAAGCTCGTGCAGGACATTATAAACGACGTGAAGCAGCGGCTGCACGAAAATATTACGCTGAAGGACGTCGCGGAGAAATATTCGTTTTCCCCGAATTATTTGGGCCAAATATTCAAAGAAGAGATGGGCTTGGGCTTCAGCGATTACGTATCGACTCTCCGCATGGAGAAGGCCGGCGACCTGCTTATGAATACGAATCTGAAGGTGTATGAAATCGCGCATTTGATCGGATACCGCTACCTCCCGTATTTCAGCAGGCAATTCAAGGACTACCACGGCAAGACGCCGCTGGAATACCGCAGGAAGATATGAAGCTTATGCGCAAATATCGATATATGCCGTTCGGCTACAAGCTGATGCTGTCCTATTGCGTTTTCATCGTCATTCCGGTCGTCGTCATCGGGTATTTCGCCAATTCGGTCTACGTGAAGTCGATTCGGGAGCAGATCGAAAGCGGCGTGAACGGCACGCTGAGGCAGATGATCGACAACGTGCTCTTCAAGAGCGAAGACGTCATTCGCATATCGGACTTTTTCTATAACGATCATACGCTTGCCAGAAATCTGCGCAATTTCGAAGAGGGGTGGGTCGGGTACGAGGCGACGACGAATCTGGTCCTCCCCAAGATCTCGGCATACAAGGAAGCATCCAGCGTGAAGATGTGGCTGTCGCTCTACTTCCACAATGAAGACTTCCCGGAAATTTACCGCAACTATAAAGGGGAAGATCCGCTGAGGCAGACCGCTAATCCGTTCGATCTCTATCATATATCGCGCATTAAGGAAAAGATTTGGTATCTGAACTTCCCTGAAGAAATATATGGCGAGACGAAGCAGTGGAAGCAGATCGAAGATGATGCGCGGTTCGGCCGTATATCGCTGCTGAGAAGACTCGTCAGCGTGCAGGACGGAGGGAAGATCAGCGAGATCGGTTTCATCCGGCAGAGCGTGTATTTGGCTGATCTGTTCGAAACCGTCGATTATACGAAGATCGGCAATGAGGCGACGATCTATATTAAGGATGACGGCAACCGGATCATACGGACGTCGGGGACGTCCCCCTTCGAGATCGGACAAGTCTGGAACGAGGCGGAGTTCGAAGACCACCTGATTATCGGGAACGCGATCCCGCAGCTGGGGTGGAGCATCAGCGCGGTTATTCCGAACACGATATTCGAAGAGAAGGTAGCGGAGGTTCGCTTGCTGACCTTCTTGATTTGTCTCGTGTTTACCGTCGTGTATTTCGTGTCGGGAGCGCTGCTGTCCAACTACTTCTCCCGGAAAGTGAACAAGATCGTCTCCGTGCTCGATTCGTTCCAGGAGGGCAACTTCCACAAGCGGATCAACTTCAAAGGCAACGACGAATTCAGCCAAATCTCAAGGGCACTGAACGAGATGGGGCAAAATATCGGCGAGCTCATCCACAAGGTGTACGTCGCGGATCTTGACAAGAAGGAAGCGGAGCTCGACATGCTGCAAGCGCAGATCAATCCGCATTTCCTGTATAACACGCTGTCTTCGATCAACCGTCTGGCGAAATTCGGGGAGCTTGAGAAGCTGCAGCGCATGGTCATGGATTTGGCGAAGTTCTACCGGCTGTCGCTCAACGAAGGGCGCATCCTGCTGCCGATCGGCGAGGAGCTGGAGCAGGCGCGGGCTTATATTAACATACAGAAGATCAAATACGAGGAACGGATGGGCGTGACCTTCGATATCGATCCCCGCATTGAAGGCTACACGACCATTAAGCTTATTATTCAGCCCTTCATCGAGAACGTGCTTGAGCATGCCTGGTGCGCGGACCGGATTCATATCCGGATCGTAGGGCTGCTTGAGAAGGACTACATCCTGTTCAAAATCATCGACGACGGGGTCGGAATCAGCGCGGAGCTGCTGGAGCAGATGAACGATCCGGAGGAAAGCACGAGCGTCGGTTACGGCATCCGCAACGTCAATCAGCGGATCAAGCTGTATTACGGCGGGGGCTACGGCGTCAGCATTTACAGCCGGCTCGGCATCGGAACGACGGTGTCGATCCGGATTCCGCTCGAAGAGGCTGCTGCCGGGGAGAAAGCGGGATAACAAACGGTATCAAAGAAAAAGCACCGATGGACGAAGGCCGCGGAAGTTGCGCGGTCCGGATTCATCGGTGCTTTTTATTTATGAGCATACGCCAACCTCGTTACTTCACCGCCCCGGCCGTTATGCCGCCCGTAATCTGGCGCTGGAAGAGGGCGTAGAGGATGATGATCGGAATCATCGAGACGACGAGTCCGGCGAAGAGCGGTCCCCATTCGGTGCGGTATTGCATCTCGCCTTGCATGACGGCGATGCCAACGGGTAAGGTATATATTTTTTTCATCGGGTCGTTCATGATGACGGTTCCAAGGATGTATTCGTTCCATATGGTCAGAATGTTCATGATCGCGACCGTAATGAGCCCGGGCTTCGACAGAGGCAGCATGATGCGGAAGAACGTGCCGGCTTCGGAGCTGCCGTCGATGGAGGCGGCTTCCTCCATTTCCTTCGGCAGCGACTTGTAGAACGCGACCAGGACGAAGATGCCGAACGGCAAGGCGCCTGCGCCGTATACGAGAATAAGGCCAAGCAGGTTGTTCGTCAGCCCGATTCCGTCGAGCAGGAAGAAGAGCGGAATCAAGCTGAGAATAAGCGGAATCATCATGGCCGACACGTACACGAAGTAGAGCAGGCTGCTGCCTCTGAACGGATATCTGGCGATGACGTAAGCCGTCATGGCGGACAAGAGCACCGCGAGCGCCGTTGCCGCGAACGTAACGCCCACGGAATTGAGGAAGTATCCGCCGAACTTGTATTCCGTCCATACATAAGCGAAGTTAGACCACTGCAGCGGAAGCTCGGGCAATGCCCAAGGCTTGTTGCCGTAGAACTGCTTGTTGTCCTTAAGCGAAGAAAGCAGCGTCCAGAGCAAAGGATAGACGACCGCGGCGGTCCAAACGAGCACGAGCAGGCGGACGATCCACGTGACGAGGGACTCGGTTTTGGTTAATTTCATAAGGGAAGCCTCCTACATTTGAATCGTTTCCCGCTTCAGCAAGCGGTTCAGAATAAGCGAAGTGACGAGCGTCAGAATCAAGATCAGCGCGCCGATCGCGGAGGCGTAGCCCATATGGTATTGCTGGAAGCCGATCTGATACAGATAGGAGCCCATTACCTGCGTCGAGTTATCGGGGCCGCCTTCGGTCATTAAGAAGATGATGATGAACGAGCCGTTGAGCGTCGTAATGACGATATGAATGATCGATACCTTCATCTGCTCCCATATGAGAGGAATCGTAATATGCTTGAATTGATGCCATCTGGATGCTCCGTCGATGCCGGCCGCTTCGTAGAACGATTCCGGAATGTTCATAATGGCCGCCATAAGCAGAATCATATAGAAGCCGATGCCCGCCCAGACGGCAGGCGCCAGAATGGACCACATCGCCGTGTTCTCCTGTCCCAGCCATACCGTCTTGACGGGATCGCCGGCGAACAAGGAGAGGAAGGCGTTAAGAAATCCGATATCCGACGGGTTGTAGATATAGCGCCATAAGACGCCGATGACGACGACCGATATAAGGTTAGGGAAGAACAGGACGACTCGGAATAATCCGGTTCGCTTCAAATTCATGCGCGTCAGAGCTACGGCCAGGAAGGTGGCGATGGCCAGAATGAGCACGACCTTCCAGAAGACAAGGAAATAGTCGTTGTAGATCGCGGTGCCGATAATGTTGTCTTTCAGCAGTCTCTTGTAGTTGTCGAGTCCAATGAACGACATGCTCCCCGAATACCCGGACCATTCGAAGAAGCTGATGTACAAGCCTCTTAGCATGGGATAAGCGGTAATAAGGCTGAACAAGAGAAAGGTCGGGAGGGTAAACCCCAGAATGAACAGGGCACGTCTGAATCGGTAGGATGATGGTTTGGCTGTCATGGCTTGCACGCCCCTTGCAGGAAAAGTCTATTCATGGACGGGAGGGCGTCAGGCCCTCCATGCGTCCATATGTCTTGCATTTGTTATCTTGCCTTCGCCGCCGCTTCTTCCAAGCGGTCGCCCCACTCCTCGGGCGTAATGCGGCTATCGAGCAAAGCGATAATGCCGTCTTGCAGCGCCTGCTCCACGTCCGCGTTCACGATAAGCGCCGGAGCGACGACCAGCTGGTCGCTGTTGAAGTAGCTCATCGCCGACTTCACGACCGGACCGGCGGAGGAGCTCTCCAGATCCGCTTTGACGTTCATGATGGCACCGGTCATTTCGGCCCAATCCACCGCGAACTTTTCGGTGAAGATGAACTGCAGGAACGCTTTGGCCGCTTCCGGGTTTTTGGCCTTCTCCGCGATCGCCACGGACGCCGTGTACGGAATCGCCACGTATTTCTCGCCTTTGTCCTGCATGACGGACGGAACGAAGTCGAACTCGAAGCCTTCCGGAATGTCCTTGCTCATCTCGTTCTCCAGCCACAGGCCGTTCGGGATGAACGCGGCTTTGTGCTGCAGGAACGCCATTTGGGAGTCGGTATGGTTCAAGGCGATGGAGCCGGGATCGATCAGGCCCGCGTCGCGCATTTGCACGATTTTGCCAAGCGCCTTCATGACCGGCTCGCTCTTGAACACGCCCTCCTCCAGCGCGGCCATCCGCGAGATGATTGACGCGTCGCCGCCGTTCTCAGCCACGATCGCGGAGTTCACGAGGCCGCCGTTAATGTAGTACGGGTAGACGCCGGTATGGATATAAGGCGATACGCCGGACGCTTTGATCTTCTCGCTGACGGCCATGAAGCTCTCGAAGTCGGTAGGGGTCTCCCAGCCGTTCTCGGCGAACCAGGCTTTGTCGTAGAACGTACCCCAGGAGCCGAATACGAGAGGCATCGTGTACAGCTTGCCGCCGTAATCCGTCGGCTGGCCGATCGCGATGTCGAGAAGCTTCTTGCCGTCCGCGTTTGTTGCCCCTTTCAGAAAGTCCGTCAAATCCATCAACTGAGCGTCCGCCACCATCTGCGCTTCGTTGGAGCCGGCGCCGTCGATGTAGACGAAGTCGGGAGGAGTGCCTTGAATCCAGCGCGGCCTCATCTGCTCGTTGATTTGGGAGCCCGCCGTTTGCGTAATCTTCAGCTTCGGATTCGCCTTCTGGAATTCGGAGATGACGTGCTTCCACCACGTATCGCCGTAGCCGCCGACGAAATACTGAATTTCGAATTCGCCGGTCAGCCCTTCATCGCTATTGCCGCTGCCGCCGTTGTTCTCTCCGCTGTCGCTGTTTGCGCTGCCCGTGTTCGAGCCGGTATTCGCTGGCTGCTCGGTATCGGCGCCCGAGCAAGCGGCAAGCAAGCTGAACGTAAGCGCGAGGATCAGTGCGACGAATACGGATTTGTTGCGGTTTCGCCAAGTTTTCATGTTTCCAATCTCCCCTTCGTTTGTATGATGTCGTGCAACCCCATACCGTCCCCGGCCCAACAAAAAAAGGGCATTAGAAACGAAGCGCGCATATCCATGCTTGCCTCGATAACTAATGCCCTTGCGGTAACACATTATCGCGAACGGTTTATGAAGTTTACGATGTTATCTTATTCGGAATTTTCGTTTCTGTCAATAAATTAATTTATTCGTTCAAAATAATGCTAGGAATGCTCACGTTGGTTTAATCGTTCAATATGCAGCGTCAGGAATCCGATCTCGTCCTCGGGTACCGTCTTCTTCAATTGCTCCTCCAGAATGGCGGAAAGCTGAAGGGAATAGCCGTAGGACTGCGGGTATTCCACTTTGATCTTGCCCAGGAGCGGATTCTTGATATGCGACTCCTTGCGAACGCGGTCGATCAGCCCCTTAAGATGCGAGATGAACCGGATGGAGGAGAAGGAGTCGCCGAACTGAAGGCCGATTTCCTTCGCTTCGTCCATCACCTTGGCGACGAGACGGACGACGGCCAGCGTCTCGGTGCCGCGTTCGCGGTTGCGCGCGCCGTGGAAATGCATGGCGAGAAACGCGATTTCGTCCTCTGGCAAGCCGGCGTCCAGCTTCTCGTTTAAATATTGGACCGCGAGCGAAGCGACATCGTATTCTTCCCGGTACATGAGCCGGATCTCGTAGGAGAACGGGTTCGTGATGATGACGCCGCGCCGGCAGCGCTCGATCGCGAAGTTAATGTGGTCGACCAGCGCGGCGTGGATCGTCTCGGAGAATTCGCCCTCCAGCTTCTGCTGGGCCATCGCGATCACTTCTTCGGTGACGCCGACGATCCGGGTATCGACGTTGTTCAGTATTTGCTCGTAATGCTCGATCGTTTCCATGGTATGCAGTAGAAACTCCTGTGAGATTTCATTGGCGGCAACGCTCATGCCCGGCTGCTTCTTGAAGCCGATTCCTTTGCCGAACGCGATGGAATTTTTGCCGGAGGTTAGCTTGGTCATCACGACATTGTTGGAAAGCACATGAATGATCTTCCGTTCAATAACGTTCATCTTGGCGATCTCCTCCGTCCATTAATCGTTCTGCTCGCTTTGCAGCTTCAATATTTCTTCCTTGATGAGCTCGGAATCGGTGCCGAAGACGACGTGCACGCCGTCCTTGCCGATCCGGATAATGCCGGCGGCGCCTAATTGCTGCAGGCCTTCCGTGTGAATAAGAGAAGGCTCCTGCAGCGTCAATCGCAGCCTGGTGATGCAGGCGTCGATGCTCTTAATATTGCCGGTTCCGCCGATACAGTCCACGACGTCGGCCGCTTTCCGGGACATGAGCTGAGAGCTCGGTCTTCGCAGCGCGGACAGCCTGGGATCGGGATCGGGCTTCGGCATACGGATGCCGATATCCGGGGGTTCCTGCACCGCAGCGGGTTCCGCCGCCGCGGCGGCCGGCTCCGCGTGTTCCATGGAGCGGCCGGGCGTCGCGTAATCGAATACTCGGATGAAGACATGGAACACCGCGTAATACACCGCGAAGTAGGCGGCTCCGATCGGAAATACGAGCCACGGACGCGTAGAGTCGTTCCAGTTGATGGCCAGATCGATGAAGCCTGCGGAGAAGCCGAAGCCGATCTTCACCTCGAGCAGATGCATGAGCATCATCGACAGCCCCGTCAGCAGCGCGTGAATGACGAACAAGACCGGGGCGATCAGCATAAAAGCGAATTCGATCGGCTCCGTAATGCCGGTCAGGAAGGAGGTGAAGGCGGCGCTGAGCATAATCGACATCATGAGCCTGCGGTTTTCGGGCCGCGCGCTTCTGGCCATGGCGATCGCGGCGCCAGGCAAGCCGAACATCATGACGGGGAAGAAGCCCGTCATGAAGGTGCCCGCGGCCGGATCGCCGGCGAAGAAGCGGGTCAGATCGCCCTGCACGACTTTGCCGCCCGCCTCGGCGTATTCTCCGATTTGGAACCACGCTACGTGGTTGACGATATGATGCAGGCCGGTCGGAATGAGCAGGCGGTTTACCGTGCCGTACAGGAACGAGCCGACGCCTCCCGTCGACAGAAGCCAGAGCCCGGCTTGCTGGATCATCTCCTGTATCGGCATCCAGATCAGACCGAGCAATCCGCCGAGCACCGTCATCGCAAGCGCGGTGACGATGGGAACAAACCGGCGTCCGGCGAAGAAGCCGAGCGCCTGCGGCAGCTTTGTATCTTTGAACCGGTTATACAGATAGGCGGTAACCCCGCCTGTAATCAAGCCGCCGAGGACGCCCATCTGCACGTTCGCCTCCGCGAGCTCGTTCGTCTGCACGATTTCGTACGTGCGCATGACCTCCTGGAACACGAGGTACCCGACGGCCGCGGACAGCGCGGCAACGCCTTTTCCGCCGGTCAGGCCGATGGCGATGCCGATGGCGAACAGGAGGGGGAGATGATCGAAGATCGCCCCGCCGGCTGCCTCGCAGATCGCGGCCAGCTTCATCAGGAAGGGATGATCGAACTCGATTTTGCCGAAACGGAACAGAATGGCCGCAGCCGGCATGACGGCAATCGGAATCATGAACGAACGGCTTACGCGCTGGATATAGCTCATAGTAGGAATACACACCTCATTCGTTGATGGAAAATCGAAAAAAGGCATAGCCCAAGAAGGATTGCCCTTCTTGAACTAATGCCCTCAGCGGTTACACGTTCAATTCTTTCGGAAAAAAGAAAGCGCTACAAAAATTATACCGTTCCCGTTTCGGTTCTGTCAAAGGAAGTTTCGCCTTCGCGCGGCTTAGGCTCCGGTTTCTCCGCCTTGTCACCGAATCGGATAAACAGCCATACGCCGAACAGGACGAAGGCGCCGGCGACAAGCTGATAGCCAGCCAGCGCTTCCTTCAGAAGCACCCAGGCGAGCAGCGAAGCGATAACGGGCTCGCCCAGCACCGACATGGACACGGCCGTCGCATTCATGTATTTCAGCAGCCAGTTGAACAGGTAATGGCCGAACAGCGTCGGCACGATGGCAAGCAGCAGGAAGATGCCCCACTCGCGGGCTTCGTAGCCGGTAAAGCTATTGCCCTGCGCGATGTTGTACAGAGCAAGGAAGGTGGCGGCCGTCGCGAACACCCAGAAGTTGTACGGGAACGCGTCGATCGATTCCCGGAGCTTCTTGCCGATCAGCATATGGATGGCGACGGCGGCGGTGCCGAGAAGGGACAGCGCGTCTCCGAGAAGAGCGGTTCCGGACAATCGGAAATCGCCGGCCCCGATGACGGCCGATCCGGCAATCGCGATGAACATGCCGATCAGCATGATGCGGCTTGCTTTCGTTTTGAACAAGAAATACGAGCCGAGCATCACCATCAGCGGCTCGAGCGTCAGAATAACCGTAGAGCTTGCCACGGTCGTTAAGCGAAGCGACGCCATCCAGAGAAGGAAGTGCAAGGCGAGCATCGCGCCGGAAGCGGTCAGCCAGCCCCATTGCCGGGGCGACAGCCGGAACAGTTCATTCCGGTATCTCCAAGCAAGCGGGAGCAGCAATAGATTCGTCAAATAAAGCCGATACATGGCGATAACCGCCACGTCGGCTTCCGACCATCGGACGAAGATGGAGGAGAAGGATATGGCGATAATGCCGATAACATAGAGAAGTTCGTAAACCGTTAAGCTTTTTGTGCCGAGTTCCATCGTGTTGTGTCGCTCCAAACATGAAAGGGTTCGGCGCTGTTGCGCACTCAGAGATCATACTCCCGGGCGCTGACCGCTGTCAAAGCCATTTTTTACGGGCGACTATGACTGGAATAGATAAGGCATGTCCTCCCGAAGCCCGGAAGCGGACATGCCTTCTAGTTCGTTCGCCGCCTGTGGACTATTCTCAGCGGCATCGCTTATTCCTGCTCTTGCAGCCCGTCCGCTTCCCGAGCATCATCTTCCCGGCCATTAGGCGTGACGCCAGCTATCCCGGTTGTTTGAACGGAAGCCGGATCTGCCGCACCGTCCTCTTGCCGGTCATCCTTCTTGGCCTTGGGGCCCGCATGAGCCGGTTTGGCGCTTTTCTTCTCCAGCTCCGCTTGGAAATACGATTTAAGCTCCGCTTCCTTGCGAGGATCGTCGAGCTTCACCTTGTCCTTCAGCACATGCTCGGCGAACGATTCCCATGTCGGCTCGAGCTTCTGCGACCGCAGAAGCCGGATGGCGTTCTTCACGAGTCTGCGTTCCTTGGCGTTCGTGAATTGATCCTTGTAATGCGTGACGAAGCTGAAATCCAGCTGGCCGTACACCTTGCGGAAAATATCGGCCGTCATGCGGGCGTCGTCCAACGCCCTGTGAGCCGAGCCCTCCGAGGATAAGCCGAGGTCCGTGAGCGCGGCCTCTACGCTGACGTCGTTGGTCAGTCCGCGCACGCGCAGGAAGCCCTTCAGCAGATCGAAGCAGGGGATGGCCAGCCAATAGGCGTCATCCATCTTGTGCATGCGGGTATCGAGGACGATTCTCTTCAAATCCTCGCCACCCCATGCGATAAGCAGCGGCTGCTCGCACTTGCCGAGCCAGGCGAGAAACGCGCGTATAACCTTGGGAAAGCCCGCCGCGGCGTCGATGCTCTCCTGGGGGATGCCGGTTTTCTTCTGAATAAACGAATTAAGCTTCGCGAAATAGACCGGCTTGATGAAGTCGGTGAATTCGTCCACCACGTTTAAAGATGCGTCTAATCGAACCGCGCCGATCTCGATGACTTCCATAGGAAGATCGCTCGCGAATTTGCGTCCGTTGAATTCGATATCGAGTACAATATAGTCCAAGTCGATGACCTCCAATCATAGCCTTTATTTTAACAGATTCGGCGATGGTTTGCGTAATGGGGGTGGCGCAAGGCAATATGACAACTTTGGTATCGCAGGAACATTGAGGGAATTCTCGCAATAGATGTATGCAATGATAACTTTTTTGAAAAAAAACTTCATATTGTAGGTCGGATGATCTATGAAAGCGCCTAGAAATCTAGTAAGATGGAATCAGCCAACTGCATACCGATTTCGGCAAACTATGCGAAAGCATAGGACGCAAAGCCACGGGTCTTACCAACATTGATGATAGCCGGGTTGCACGCAGATAAACCAGCTCTTGCTGCTGGATTATAGAGCCCTGGTCGCTTGATTGCCGCCAGGGCATTATTTTTGCCTCACAAGTCAGAATCGGACCATACCGCTCCATCAACTAGAATCTACATCAACCGTACCAGGAGGGCCGTGTACCATGAGGAACTCTTTCGCTGCTTCCCATCGGATACGAAGCTGGCTGTTTATGGCGGGAACCGCCTCGCTTGCTCTCGTCACCGCTTCGCAGCAGTTGCAATTGATTTACGGCATTACGTTTGTCTTCACCAATTTGTTCATCATGCTTCTCTATCGCTTGTTCGGCCTTCGGACCGCCCTGCCAGTCGCCGCGGCGGCTTATGGCGCGGCCGTGCTCGCGTTCCATATTCCCCTGTTTGTTCTGATCTTTCTTATGGAGGTTTGCTGGGTAACCCTTCTACATAAGAAGACCAAGCGTTCTCCGCTCAAGCTGAATGTCTGGTTCTGGGCGGCGTGCGGACTCCCTCTTATTCTATTGGCTTGTCTACTGTCGGGTCCTTTCGACGCGACGGAGTTTGTGCTCCTGTTTTTTCTTTCGGCGGTGAACGGCCTATTCAATGTGCTGCTATCCGAGATCATTTACTATTTCGTACCAATTAAACGGTTATTGAAGCGGGAGAGTAGCATGCGCGCGCCGATCCCGTTCCGAATGGCCTTGCTTAACGCCTCCATTGCCATAGTGGCGGTGCCGTTTCTGCTGATCATGATGATCAGCGGCTGGAAGGCGTATGACGCTTCGCTGCATATGGCGGGTCAAATCGCGGGGAGCACGACGAGCATCCTCTCGGAGGAGCTTAGCCACTGGAGCGAGGAAGAGCTGCTCGGCATCCGGCTGCGGAACCGGATTCAGCTTGCTCATTTGCACGATCTGCTGGACCGGCATGCCGATTACCGCAGGTACCATCTGACGCTGGCGAACGAGGATCGAATTCCGCTGGCCTCCACGATGGCTCTCGAGGAATTCAAGGCATGGAAGCCCAAACGTTTCGCGATGGAATCGATCGAAGACCATGGATTCCGTATCGAGATGCCGAGGCAATCCGCGGTACAGCTTCTGCCGACCGAGCGGTGGCGAGACGCGAACTACGTCTACAAGGCGAAGCTGGATTCGCTCCCGTTGACTCTGTCCGTCATTTTCCCTGTATCGTCCTACAAAGACCACATCTTTCAAGAATATATCTATTACTTGACGTCCCTATTGGTAAGCGCCGCGATCGCCGCAGGACTGGCGCTCGGCATGAACCGTTGGCTGAGTCAGGGACTTATGCAGCTTGCCGGCTCCACGACCAATCTGCCGGACAAGCTGAAGCAGAGGGTAGCGATGGAGTGGCCCGTAAGCGGCATTCTGGAAGTCAATTCCGTCGTACATAACGTGAAAGAGATGTCGAATAATCTGCAGCTCATGTTCCAAGAATCGGAGCATATGAACGAACAGCTGCGGATGTCGGAAGAGAAGCTTCACCATCTGGCTTTCTACGACAGCTTGACCGGCATGCCGAACCGTCACCATTTCCGCCAGTCGCTTGAGGCTTTGTTTGCCGAAGTCGACGGGAGCGATGAGCGAATCGCCGTCATGTTCGTGGATCTGAACCGGTTCAAGCAGATCAACGATTCCCTCGGGCATGCGGCAGGAGATGTTCTGCTCCAGCATGTGGCAGGCCGCTTCACCTGGCTTGCCGACGGCAGCAGCCAGGTGTTCCGGCTTGGAGGCGACGAATTCGTATTCGTGCAGCGTTTCCGGTCGGAGGAAGCGCCGGGCAGATTGGCCGAACAGATATGCGGGTGCTTCAACGAGCCTTTCGAGCTGATGGGCGCCTCCTTCTATACGGCTGCCAGCGTCGGCATCAGCTTGTACCCGGAGCATGGACAAACCATTGACGATATCGTCAAGAAAGCGGATATCGCGATGTACGTAGCTAAGGAGAACGGACCGAGCGGCTACCACCTGTTCGATAAAGAGCTCGAAGACACGTTAAGCGAGAAGATGGAGCTCGAGAACGGGCTTCGCAACGCGCTGAAGAATCAGGAGCTGTTCCTGGAGTATCAGCCCAAGGTTCATCCCAATACAGGGACTCCGCTCGGCTTCGAAGCGTTAATCCGTTGGAGGCATCCGGTCAAAGGGTTGATCTCGCCGGTTAAATTCATTCCGCTCGCGGAGGCGTCGGGCATCATTACGGACATCGATTTGTGGGTTTTCCGCGAAGCGTGCGAACAGACGAAGGAATGGCAGGCGCAAGGCCTGCCCGCGCTTCCTATTTCCGTTAATTTGTCGGCCAAGCACTTCGGACAGCCAATGCTCGTGGAACGCATTCGCGCGATTCTGAACGAGACGGGGGTAGACGGCAAATCGATCAGCATCGAAATAACGGAAAGCGTGTTTATCCGCCAGGTCGAAGAAGTCATCGATGTGCTGGGGCGGATTCGGGCAATGGGCATCGATATCTCGATCGACGACTTCGGGACCGGCTACTCCTCGCTAAGCCAGCTGCAGCGTCTTCCGATCTCGGTGGTCAAGCTGGATCGGACCTTCATCTCCGGCGCGGACAAGGATGCGCTTAAGTCATCCATCGTCAAGGCCGTAATCGAGCTTGCCCACAGCATGGGACTCAAGGTTGTCGCGGAGGGCATCGAGACGGAGGAGGAAAGATCGTTTTTCGAAGAATTGAATTGCGACGAGCTGCAGGGCTATTATTTCAGCAAGCCGCTTCCGCGCGAACGTTTGGAGCTATATATCAAAACCCATTTCAATGCTGACTAGGAGAGACGGAATATGAGAAGAACGATGATGATCATCCTGTCCGTGGTGATCGCGGCAGCGTTAAGCGGCTGCAACGGGAACGCCGCCGCGCCGGCAACGGAAGAAATCGTGGAGACGGAGGACAAGACCGCGCTTTCCATGGAACCGGTAGAGCTTGAGCTATGGGCGTACTATGACGGATGGTCATCCATTATCGAAAGCTTCGAGGAGAAGTATCCCAACGTTACGGTGAAATTGAAGACGTTCGCCTTCGACACGTACGCGGATGTCTATAAGGAAGCGATCGCTTCGGGCGAGACGCCGGACGTCATGCTGACGGACAGCGAGCATTTCGGTCAATTCACGACGATTGCCGGGCTCGAGAATCTGCTCGATTACGGAGCCGGCGAATACGAGAAGGATATCAGCGGAAGCCTGTGGGCGTCGAACTTCTCCTTCGACGGCCAGTCCATGGTCGGATTTCCGTTCGGAAGCTCGCCTATCGTCGCTTACTACAGAGAGGATATGATGAGGCAATACGGTTTCCCGTCCGATCCGGAGGAGCTCGGCAAGTATATGGAGGACCCGGACAATTGGCTGGAAATCGCCAGAACGTTGAAGAAGGATGGGCGTTATCTCGCCCAGTGGTCGACGGAGGTCATTCGCGTCTATGACAGCGCGCATGGTTTGCTCGACGAGAATGTCTCGTTTCTCCGCAATAACGAAGCCTATTATGAGGCCATTGAACTCGCGAAGACGCTGAATGAGGAAGGCTTGGTGTCGCTGCAGGACGTATGGACGGAAGCAGGGGCCCAGACCGTAAGGGACGGCGAGCTCGCGATGCTCTATCAGGGCACGTGGGGCGCCTCCCAGATCGAAGCATGGGCTCCCGATACGGCAGGGCATTGGCGGGCTACCCGCCTCCCCTTCAATAAGTACGGCTGGGCGAACAGCGCCAGTTTCATGATTCCTACCGCATCGGACCAGAAGGCTTGGGCTTGGGAGCTTATCCGCTATATCGTGACGGATTGGGCGTTCAAGGGCGTCGACAACAGCGTGCCCGCGTACATTCCGGCTAGAGCGAACGGAAGAAAGCTGGCGGAGACGAGCGACTTCTTCGGCGGCCAGAAGATGTACGCGACAAACTTATGGCTTACGGAGAACATGAAGGAGTATAGGCTTACGCCGCTGGATCAACAGGTGAAGCAGATATGGAACGATACGGTGAACAAGGGGATCGAACGCCAAAAGGATGCGGAAACCATCATTCAAGAAGCGGAGCAGATGATTCAAACCTCATTGGGCGACGACATCGAAATTCTTCGAAGCATAGCGCAGGAGAATCGGTAACGCACAAGCCAACATGGTATTCGGACAAGGGCCGGATACCATGTTTTTTGTCGTTTTCAAAAGAAAAGCGAGGTTGCCAGATCGTCGATACCCCATTAGAATGAAATAGTTTCCGAAGCCGTTCATATCCATAGCAGCTAGAAAGAAGGGAGCGCATCCATTGAACATTACCCCATCCGCTTCTCAGCCAATGCCGCGCTCGAGAAGATTGTTTATCGCGGCCATTCTCGGTTCGTTATCCGGCATCGGTCCGCTGAGCATCGACATGTATTTGCCGGCGCTGCCCGCTCTAAGCGAAGATTTCGGCGCTTCCGCGTCCCTCGCTCAGCTTAGCTTGACCGCGTGCCTGCTCGGCATAGCGCTTGGGCAGTTAATCGTTGGTCCGATCAGCGACGTAAGAGGAAGAAGAACGCCGCTGCTGATTGGAATCGTCTTGTATGCGATCGTGTCGCTATTATGCGTTTTTTCTCCTTCGATATGGGCTTTTATCGCGCTTCGGTTCGTGCAGGGCTTGGCCGGGGCGGCAGCTATCGTCATTGCCAGGGCAAGCGTAAGGGATATGTACTCCGGTCCCGAGCTGACGAAGTTTTTTGCCCTGCTGATGCTGATTAACGGAGCGGCCCCGATTCTTGCCCCCATGATCGGAGCCGAAATTTTGACCTTCACCTCTTGGAGGGGAGTATTCGCGGTGCTCAGCGTATCGGGGCTGCTGATGCTAGCCGCCGTATGGCTCGGCTTGAAGGAGACGCTGCCCGCGGAGAGACGCTCCAAGGGCGGGCTTCGGAATACGCTGAGGACGTTCCGGGGACTTCTCGGCAACTCCGTCTTCATGGGGTACGCGATTACGCAAGGATTGATGATGGCCGCGATGTTCGCTTACATATCGGGCTCGTCGTTCGTCTTGCAGGAAATTTACGATGTTACGCCGAGAGGCTACAGCCTTGTCTTCGGCTTGAACGGGGCAGGCATCATTATAGCGAGCCAGATCGCGGGCAGGCTGGCGGGGAAGGTGGAAGCGCGCAAAATGCTGAGCGCGGGCCTTGCCCTCGCATCTTCCGGCGCTCTGCTGCTGCTGCTCGCCGTCGCCGCGGATATGGGGCTCGGCGGGGTGATTCCCGCGTTTTTCCTGGTCGTATCCAGCGTCGGCATAGTCTCGGCGACGACGACTTCGCTTGCGCTGCAGGATCAAGGGAAAACGGCGGGCAGCGCGTCGGCGCTTCTCGGCATGCTTTCCTTTATTTTCGGAGGGGCGGCGGCTCCTTTGGTAGGGCTGGGCGGGGAAGGCACGGCCTGGCCGCTCGCGCTTGTTATTCTGCTGCTCGTCGTCGCAGCTTCGGGCTGTTTTGCTTTCCTGACGCGGCGAAGAGCATGAGTTGGTGCGCCGCATATAGACAGAGAAACCCGCAGAGGAATTATCCGCTGCGGGTTTCTCTATGGAGCGGCGCTTCGAGCGCTGCTAGGCCAGCGCGACATAAACCGTAAATTCGTGATGCTTGTAGACGCAGTCGGCGCTCGCGAAGCCGGCTTCGCGCAGCCACTGCAGCTGCTCGGGAAGACCGGCGTTGATGTCGTGGCTCCGTCTCTCGACGGAAGCCCGAATCGCCTCGCCGCCGATGCCGCTATTCTCGACGGAGCGAAGCCAGCTCTGCCTGTACGTCTGATCGAAGGAAAGGGAGCCGCCTGCCGACTGATCGGCGTTCACGAATCTTCCGCCCGGTTTGAGAAGACCGCGGACGGTGCGGAACAAGGATCGTTTCTGATCGTGGGGAAGATGGTGAATGGAAAGAGACGATACGACGGCGTCATAAGAGTCCTTGAACGGATAGGCCGAATAGTCTTCGGCGATGTAGGTCAAGTTGTTCCGGCCCGCGAACCTTGTCTTCGCCTGGGCCAGCATCTCGTCGCTGAAATCGATGAGCGTGAACTCCGCATGAGGGAATTTATCCAGCATCATGGCGGTCAACAAGCCGGTGCCGGCGCCAAGATCCAGGATGCGCGGCTCCTCGGATACGACCTCGGTCCAGTCAACCGCCGTGCCGTAGAAATCGTCAAAACAGGGAATCAAACCTCGTCGCTGCTCGTCGTAGCGCTCGGCCGCTTGATCGAATTGCGCCTTTACTTGATCGGACATGTTTATTCCTCCTTAAGTTTTGTGAAACGAAGTGGAACAAAACCGCATCGGAAGCATTCGCTTAGTTTTGTGAAACGCTCGCTCCGATTTGTGGTGGATGCTTCCAATCATAATGCAAATGAGTATATAGGTTAAGTATATAATTCAAATAAACTTTATAGTTTTAAACTATTTGTCGCTTAAGGACGGGCGAGTCGGCACAGGTGATTCTTTTGGCAGAACTCCCATTTGTTTGATAGAATTAAAAAAGAATAGAACCGGAAGGAGAGATTAGAATGTCTACTCAAGAAAGCGAATGGATTTTGCACTCCGTTATTTTCACATTGAAGCATGAGAAGGGCTCCGAGCAGGAGAAGAGGTTTTTGGAGGATGGGGAACGCATTCTTACGATGATTCCGGTCGTGCGCAATTTTAAAGTATACCGTCAGGTCAGCGCCAAAAACGACTATGATTACGGATTCGCGATGGAGTTCGAGAATCAGCGGGATTACGACGCCTATAACGCTCACCCGCTGCATGAGCAGTTCGTGAACGAGCGGTGGGTGAAGGAAGTCGAGAAGTTCCTCGAAATCGACTATAAGTTGTAGCGGATTGTATTGCTGGCCAAGCCGAAAAGGTCTATAATGGCGCTAGGAATGCGAACAATTTCGCACAAAGACGCACCTAAAGGGAAGAGGGACGGTTGAATAATGAAAAAGCTTAGAGTTTTGCAGCAGCTGGCAGAGGCGGGGGTCGTGGCGGTGCTCCGCGCGGATTCGCCGGAGGAAGTGGCCGAGATGGCAAGACGCGCCATCAAAGGCGGAATCAAGGCCATCGAAATTACGATGACGGTGCCTTTCGCGTTGAAAGCGATCGAGGAGCTCTCGAAGGAATTTTCCAGCGACGCCGCAAAAGACGCGGACAACTATGCGATCATCGGCGTAGGAACGGTGCTTGATCCGGAGACGGCGCGCGCGGCTATTCTCGCGGGAGCGGAATATGTGGTAGCTCCGGCACTCAATCCGGACACCATTAAGCTGTGCAACCGTTACGCGGTGCCGGTCATGCCGGGTACGATGACGATCGCGGAGATCCAGAACGCTCTGGAGCTTGGCGTGGACGTCGTGAAGCTGTTCCCGGGCAATCTGTATTCGCCTAGCGTCATTCCTTCCATTAAAGGACCGCTTCCGCAAGCAAACATTATGCCGACGGGCGGCGTGTCGCTGGGCAACCTGAAGGACTGGATCAAAGCGGGCGCCGTAGCGGTCGGCATCGGCTCCGACTTGACGAAGGATGCCGTGAAGACGGGAGACTTCTCCTTGATCGAGCAAAAAGCGGCGGCTTACATGGCGGTTTACCGCGAGGCCAAAGGACAATAACAACATGCTTCGCGCGTAGGAACGGCGAGGCTAAGAGACGCCTTCAAGCGGCATGCGCTTTAAGGCGTCTTTGCATGGAAGCCGGAAAGAGGCGGAAGGAGAGCGGTCACCGCTTGCTTCTCGTCGCGTTTAGCGTTATAACAGAAAAAGGGTTAAAGCTTGGACTAATTTAAGCGTAAAGGAGTCGTTTCTGTAATGGATTACCGGATTGAGAAGGATACAATGGGCGAAATCAAGGTGCCTGCGGATAAGCTGTGGGGAGCTCAGACGCAGCGCAGCCTGCAGAACTTTAAAATCAGCGGCGAAAGAATGCCGATCGAAGTCGTCTACGCTATGGCGATCGTCAAGAAAGCGTCCGCGTTCGCGAACCGCAAGCTAGGGGTGCTTGACGAGGAGAAAGCCGCGGTTATCGGCGAAGCGGTGGACGAAATCCTGAGCGGCAAGTGGGACGACGAATTCCCGCTCGTCGTTTGGCAGACGGGCAGCGGCACGCAGACGAACATGAACGTGAACGAGGTTGTCGCTCGCCGCGCGAACCAAATTCTCGAGTCCAGAGGAAGCGCGACTCGCGTTCATCCGAACGACGACGTCAACCGTTCGCAGAGCTCGAACGATACCTTCCCGGCCGCCATGCATATCGCGGGCGTCATCGCGGTTGAAGACCGGCTGCTGCCGGCGCTGGACCTGCTGAACGGCACGCTCCGCGCGAAAGCAGAGAAGTTCAACGATCTGGTGAAGATCGGCCGCACGCATCTGCAGGACGCCACTCCGATTACGTTCGGTCAAGAGATCAGCGGCTGGTATTCCATGCTGGATAATACGCGCGCGATGCTTGTGCAAAGCGTGGACACAATGCGCGAGCTTGCGCTCGGCGGAACGGCGGTAGGCACGGGGCTCAACGCGCATCCGGACTACGCGGTGGCGGTAGCCGAAGAAGTTACGGCGCTTACGGGCAAAACGTTCGTAACGGCGCGCAACAAATTCCATTCCTTGACCAGCCATGACCAAATGGTGTATACGCACGGAGCGATCAAAGCGCTGGCGGCGAACCTGATGAAGATCGCCAACGACGTCAGATGGCTGGCAAGCGGTCCGCGCTGCGGCATCGGCGAAATTACGATTCCGGAGAACGAGCCGGGCAGCTCCATCATGCCGGGCAAGGTAAACCCTACGCAAAGCGAAGCAATGACGATGGCCGTATGCCAAGTCATCGGCAATGACGCGGCGATCGGCATGGCGGCAAGCCAAGGCAACTTCGAGCTGAACGTCTTCAAGCCGGTTATCCTGTACAACTTCATTCAATCGGTTGCCCTGATGGCCGATTCCATGATTTCGTTCAACGATAACTGCGCCGTCGGCATCGAACCGAACGAAGCGGTGATCAAGCGCAACCTCGATCAATCCCTGATGCTCGTTACGGCGCTCAACCCGCATATCGGCTACGAGAACGCCGCGGCCATCGCGAAGAACGCGCACAAGAAAGGCTTGACGCTGAAGGAGTCCGCGATCGCGAGCGGTCTGCTCACGTCCGAGCAATTCGACGAGTGGGTGCGTCCGGAGAATATGATCGGCAAACGTTAATTCGCCCGAAAAAACAAAGGCAGCTCCGTGAGGTTGACTAACAACCCCGGAGCTGCCTTTTTTCGTAGCGGAAGCCGCCGTTCATTTACTTTAAATACCCGTCCACGATAGATTTGATGCGCGCGATGGTTTCCTTCAGATTTACGTTTTCGATTATATGCTCGCAATGCTTCCGGTAGGTCACCTCGTCGTTATAATGACGCAAATAGCTGTCGACGACCTCATAGGACGTCCCTTTGGATTCCAGCCGCTCCTGCACGGTGTTTTTATCGACGTACAGGAAGATGCGGACGACCCTCTCGCCGTACTGCTCGCGAATGGCGTCGCTGCCTTCGCGGTTCAAGATAAGGTAGACATGCTGGCCGGACTCCGACGCCATGTTCAAATAACGTCTGCCGATTCCGTAACGGTACCGGTCGATCCGCACGGTTTCGGCAAAGAAGTCGCTTCTGCACATCAAATCGAACTGCGTCTCGCTGACATAACGGTAATCGCTGTCGGGATGCTCGCGGCTTCTCGGCGGACGGTCCGTGCACGAGGGGATATGGACGATGCCGCTCCCTCTCAGCGCCTGGTGCGCCGCCGTCTTGCGTCCCGAGCCGCTGGTGCCCGTGAAGATGAAGATATAAGGGGATGGAAGAGCCATGGGAACACGCTCCTTTCTCTTACTCTTTATATCGGCATTGTCTCATGAATGCATGAGAGGAATGCGGCTTGCCGTGCGTGCGAACGGCAAACTATGCTATGATACAGGTAGCCGCGGAAGCGGTCTATCATGAATGAAAAAGTAGGGTAGACGCATGCATTTATTATCGGTAGAACATATAACGAAAACGTATGGCGAGAAAGTGTTGTTCCGCGACGTCACGTTCGGGGTCGAGGATGGAGACAAAATCGGCATCATCGGCGTCAACGGAACAGGCAAATCCACGTTCCTGAAGGTGATTGCCGGAGTCGAGCCCCCGGATGCCGGGACGATTGCCATCGGCGGCAAGGTCGTCGTGCGGATGCTCTCGCAGGATCCCGTATTCCAGCCGGGGGAGACGGCGCTCGAGCATGTTCTTGGCGGGGATTCGCCGCAGCTTCGCGCCGTCCAGGCCTATGCGGCCGCTATGCAGGCGATCGAGCTGAATCCGGGCAGCGAGAAAGCGCAGTCGGAGCTGATCGCGGCCAATGCCCGCATGGACGAGCACGGCGCCTGGCAGCTCGAGAACGAGGCGAAGACGGCCCTCTCCAAGCTGGGCATCCAGCAGTACGACGCAAAGGTGGAGACCTTGTCGGGCGGCCAGCGCAAGCGAGTCGCGATGGCGGCCGCTTTGCTGCTGCCGAGCGACGTGCTTATTCTGGACGAGCCGACGAACCATATCGACAATGATTCCGTCGCTTGGCTCGAGGGCATGCTGCAGAAGCGTCGCGGCGCCTTGCTGATGATTACGCATGACCGCTATTTCCTGGACCGCGTCAGCAACAGAGTCATTGAGCTTGACAGGGGAGAGGCGCATTTCTATCAAGCGAACTACAGCCGTTTCCTTGAGCTGAAGCTGGAGCGGGAGGAGCGGGAAGCCGCGTCGGAAGCGAAGCGGCAAAATCTGCTGCGCAACGAGCTCGCCTGGATTCGGCGCGGCGCGAAAGCCCGCACGACGAAGCAGAAGGCCAGAATCGACCGCTTCGAGGCGCTGAAGGCGGCAGGACCGAAAGCGACGGACGGCAAGCTGGACGTATCCGTTGCCTCCACCCGGCTCGGGAAGAAAATACTGGAGGCCGAAGGACTTGCGAAGAGCTACGGCGACCGCGCGCTTATTCGGAACTTCAGCTATATCGCGGTGCCTGAAGACCGTGTCGGCATCGTTGGACCTAATGGCAGCGGCAAGTCGACGCTGTTGAAGCTGATCGCGGGACGACTTGAACCGGATGCGGGAACAGTAGAGCTGGGCCCTACCGTCAAGCTCGGCTGGTTCTCGCAGGAGCGCGAGGAGATGGACGAGTCGCTGCGCGTCATCGAATACATACGGGAAGCGGCCGAGCAAGTGAAGACGGCGGACGGCACGACGATCTCGGCGGGACAGATGCTGGAGCGCTTCCTGTTCTCGCCCACGATGCAGTGGACGCCGATTGCTAAGCTTTCGGGCGGCGAGAAGCGCAGGCTTCAGCTGCTGCGCGTCCTGATGGAAGCGCCGAACGTGCTGCTGCTGGACGAGCCGACGAACGACCTCGACATCGCGACGTTAACCGTGCTCGAGGATTATTTGGACGATTTCCCCGGCGTCGTGTTCGTCGTCTCTCATGACCGCTATTTCCTCGACCGCACGGTAGAGAAAATTATCGCGTTCGAAGGAAACGGCGCCATTACGCTGCATACGGGCAATTATTCCGAATATGCCGAGCGGCAGCCTTCTGGAGGCGCATCCTCAACAGCAGCTCCGGCATCTTTGAAGGGAAACGCGGCGGCTGGGCAAACGGTCGATAACGCGAAGGCGGCGGATCAGCCGGTTAAGGAACGGACGCTTAAGATGTCGTACAAGGATCAGAAGGATTTCGAGCAGATCGACGATTGGATTGCGGACGCCGAGGCCGAGCTTGCGCGCATAGCGGAAGAGATGGAGGCCGCGAGCAGCGACTCCGCCAGGCTGCAGGAGCTGGCGGCTAAGCAGCAAGAGCTGGAAGGCAAGCTGGAGACGCTGATGGACAGATGGACGGAGCTGAACGAGCTGGCGGAGCGGATTGCCGCGCAAAAACGATAGAGAGTAAGTGACGATAACAACACGAGAGGCGGAGTCAAACATGGCAAACCACACGCACATTCAAAATATGTATTGCATCGGCCGCAATTACCGGTTGCATGCGGTTGAGCTGGGCAACGAGGTACCGGAGGAGCCGATGGTATTCACAAAGCCGTCGCATGCCGTCGCCCCGATGAACGGAGAGACCGTCACCATTCCCGGGAGCGTAGGGGAAGTGCATTTCGAGCTGGAAATCGTGCTGCGCGTCGGCGAGTCGTATAAGCCGGGAATGGCGCCGGACGATATGTTCGACGCTATGACGTTAGGACTCGACCTGACGCTGCGAGACGTGCAATCCAAGCTCAAGGCGAAAGGACATCCTTGGCTCGCGGCCAAAGGATTCAAAAACTCCGCTCCGCTCGGTGAATGGATCGACTATCCCGGCGAAGCGGATCTGAAGGAAGGCGAATTTAAGCTGATCCGCGGAGGAGAAGTCGCCCAGCATGGATTCCCGAAGGATATGTTGTTCGGCGTATCCGAGCTGGCGAAGCATATCGAAGCGAACTTTGGACTTGGGCCTGGCGATCTGATCTTCACCGGCACGCCGGCGGGCGTCGCCGCGCTCCGAGACGGGGACGTGCTCGAAGCGTTCTGGGGAGAGCGGAAGCTGGGTAGCTGTACTATCTCGATGACATAAAAAGAAGACCGAACGCGTATGCGTTCGGTCTTCTGCTTTATTGCCGAGTTTATTTGCCGTTGAACGCGCTCAGCATCCAAACATGCTTCTCGAGCGACGTGTGGATGGCCAGCAGCATATCGGCGGTCGTCTCGTCGCCGGCTTCTTGGGATGCTTCCATTCCTTCCTTGAGCTCGTCGATAATGGAGGAGAAATCTTTGATGAGCTGATCGACCATTTGCTCGGCGGATTCCTTGCCGCTGGCTTCTTTGATCGTGGACTCCTCCAGATATTCGCTCATCGTGGCGATCGGCTTGCCTTTGACCGCGAGCAGGCGCTCGGCGATCTCGTCGACATGAAGGGCCGCTTCCTCGTAGAACTCCTGGAACTTGGCGTGCAGCGTGAAGAACTGAGAGCCTTTCACGTACCAGTGGTAGTTGTGAAGCTTAATGTAAAGCACGCTCCAGTTGGCGATTTGGCGGTTGAGGTGCTCTTGAACCGTCATTTTTTTCGTCATTTGTTTGGTTGCCATATACAATCATCCTTTCGTCGTTTCGAATTAGTGAATGGTAATCGCCTCGTCTGCTACCTAATAAACAGGAGGAAAAAGATTGAATCAGCAGCTCTGATATATTTAGATCAATTCCTTATTAATAATTATTATAAAATAAGAACGATTTGTCAAGCAAAAACCAAACGAAAAAAAGCCGTCAAGGTCAATTTGACCTTTAGACGGCTTTTTCATTCGTTGATTAAGAAACTTTCGAAGCGGCTTCCGCTTCCGCGATCATGAAGATCGCAAGAACAAACATCGCGTGGGACCAAGTGAGCGGCACTACCCAAGCGGTTTCGCCGGTCGTTTTGTCGATTTGCTCAGGGAGCAGACCGGTCTCGGTGCGATGCTGAATCGCCCAATCTAGCAGTTCGCGGGCAGCGGCAACATCGCCGGTTGCGACACGGTAATGGGCCAGCCACAACGTCGTCAGAATCCATGGGTTTCCGCCGATGTAGTGGTCGTCCTCGTAGCGTTTGATGCCGCCGACCGCCGGAACGGTGAGCGATGCTTCGACCGCTTCGGCCGTGCGCTTCATGCGCTCATGTCCGGGAGCAACCGCTTCGAACGGCACCGCGATGCCGAGCAGACTGATGTCGATAATCGGATCGTGACGGAGAACGTGCTTCACGTAGCCTTTGTCCAGCTGCTCGACGCGGCCTTCAAGACCTTCCGCAACAGCTTGCTCGTAACGATCGGCGCCAACCTTCAGGTCCACGCCTCTGTAGAAGCTGCCGCGCTCTTCGTTCCAGCAATCGCTCATGATGGCCGATGCAATGCGGTCCGCCGCTTGACGCCAGTCCGCAGCCAGCGTGCGTTCTTCCATCAGCTCGGCGAAGCTGGCCGCCGCGGTCAAACCGCCGTATACGGCAGCCGAAGAATAGGTATGGGAAGCTTCGCGTTCCTCCCACAAGTCGATGCTTGGCTTCGGCAATCCCGACTCCGCATCGATGAATCTGATGAGGAAGGAGGCGCCTCGCTGCACCGCCGGCCAAACCATCCGGGCGAACGCCGGATCTTGTTTCTCCATGTAATGCTGCCACATTCCCCAAATAATCGAGGAGCCTTCGTCGATTTGCAAGCCCCAGGAAGGTGCAAGTCCGCCGTCATGGTAATGGCGCTGCTGCCAGGAGCCGTCCGGCGATTGAGCGGTCAGCGTCCATGCGTAGAAGCGGTCGGACAGATCGGATAGGCCCGCCTTGTCGAGAGCGGTCGTGATGAACGCCGCGTCCCGGCCCCAGCAATAGGAATAGCCGCCGCAGCGGGAGAACGTTTCGTCGAATTCCGGTGCCGCGATAATGCTGCCCGTCTTGTCGTCGGACATCAGCTTGAACATGAGCACGGAGCGCTCGTACAGCGCTTTGATCTCGTCGCCTTCGAGAGGGCAAGGAGCTGCCGCGTCAACGTATGCCGCCCAGTACGCATTGGTGCGCGCGACAAGCTGCTCGCTGGATACGCTTCTTGCGCTTGCAAGCTCCTCGAGCGCCTGCTCTTCATTGCGGCCTGCCGCGATGAAGACGGGAATCGTCACGCTGGCTCCCGGCGCAAGCGCCTCGACGGACCAGGCCATTGCGCCATCAGGCCGCATGTCGATGTTGTTGCCGTTCAGCTTGCCCTCTTGGACTTGCTCCCACGATATACCGGCTTGATATTTTGCGCATACGTTTGCACTAGCGACCGCAAAAAAATAACCGTTACGGAAATGAATCAAAGCATCCGCGTCCGTCTGGAACATCGTCGTATTGTAGTGACCGTTCTCGCTAATCAGGAACGAAGAATGGAGCAGGAATCCGAAGCTTAGCGGCTCGCTGCCGGTATTGGTGAACGTGTATTCGCGAACGAGAAGGTTGCTGTCCGGTACGGCGAAATGCAAGCTTTCAACCGCGACCGGCTGCTCTTCCGAACGCGCCGATACGCGAAGAACGTTGCTGCGGTCGACATAAGCGACGTCATGCTTCCAGCCGTCTTCTTCTCCGTCGAACCAGGTCAGGCTGCCGTCTGCCCATTGCAAGGACGTGCGCATTGCGTCGACATGCTGAGGCATATCGATGTTCGGCCACCACAGGCGGTAAAGTCTGCCCGTGCGGCCCATCGAAGCAAGAATGGTAGAGTTGCCGATAATCGCGTCTACTAAGTATGGTTTTTTGCTATTCATAGGTTCAGCTCCTTTTGTTAACTGCTTGAATCGAAGATTCTCGCACGATCAGCCGATGGGGGATAATCATGCGGGACTGATAGATGTCCTCTTCCATGATGCGGCGGATCAGCAATTGAGAGGCGGTATAGCCGAGTTGATAGGTTCCGATATCGACAGAACTGATCGGCGGCGTGGCAAGCTCCGACAAGGCGATGTTGTTGAAGCTGACCAGGCTGATATCGTTCGGAACGGAATATCCAAGCTCGTTCAGGCCGCGCAACACGCCGAAGCCGACAACGTCGTCGATGACGACAAGCCCGCTCGGACGTTCGGGCAGACCCATCATGAAGGACATGGCGCGGTAGCCGCTTTGCTGCAGGAATTCGCCTTCGACGATCCATTCTCCGCGAACCGGGAGGCTGGCATCCTTCATGGCTCTGCGGTAGCCCGCCATCCGGTCATGCGAAACCGTCAGGTTGGGAGGGCCGCTGACGAAGCCGATCCGTTCATGGCCTTGTATGATCAGATGCTGAGTCGCGTCGTAAGCGGCTTGTTCGTTGTTGTTGTCGACGGACAATATATTATGATGGCCATCCGATCTCCCGATCAGCACGGTTGGGAAGTCATGCTGATTGAGCAAATCGATTAAAGGATCGTTCGTTCGGGCGGACAGCAGAATGACGCCGTCCACTCTTCTGCCGAGCACCAGTCTTGCGATCGTTTCGCTTTCGTCTTGCGGCGAGGTGGCTGCGGCGAGAAGCATATCGTAGCCCGCGCGGGTGGATTGAGTCAGAATGCCGCGAAGCAATTCGCCGAAGAAGAAGTCCTGGAACAGCTCCTCGGCCGGACGAGGTAGCATGATGGCAAGCGTTTTCGTCGTTTTCGACACGAGGCTCTTGGCCATGATGTTCGGATGGTAGCCCATCTCGTCCATTATTTTTTTGACCTTCTGCGTTGTCGCTTTGCTGATTCTCGGGTGGTTGGACACGACCCTCGAGACCGTCGAAGGAGAGACTCCCGCGGCCTTTGCGATATCTTTAATAGTAACCATTGCTTGCGAGCCCCCAATGAGCGACATTATCGATGCTGCGTATACGGAATATTATGTCCATCCTAATGCAACAGTTGCCCACATGTAAATATAAATGTTCAATGCGCAATTCACAATTCGCGAAAAACTGAGCCTAGCGGAGAATTCGCGAGTAAACGAAAGACAATGGACTATTGATGGGCGAATATGGACTGTGCAAACGTTTTAACAAAACCTGTCCCATGATGTATATTAAGTACACGAATAGAACGCTTTCAAGACGTTGTTTTCATTCGGCGCAAACGATTTTGAGTGAAAAGTCATCAAAAATCGTTTTTTTTCGGGTGAATTGTACAAACGTTTGCGCAATGTGCTTGAGCCTTTGTCATCCGAAAAACGGCTTCACGCCGTACGCATGACAAAGAGTCAGGACGATTGCATACATAAAGTGCGCCAAATTTAAGCATTTTATGAAGAAGCACGTTTGTTGGCCGTCTATCGTGAGCGGGCGTCATTCGAGGCATATCCACATTTTTTTTGGAAGGGGATCATTAGAATGAAAAAATGGTTTGTTATGACGATGATCGCAGCATTGTTCGTCGTAGCCGCTTGCGGCGGAAACAATAACGGAGGCAACGCGGGCAACAACGCGAACACTGGCGCTACGGAAGCTCCAGCGAACAACGCGGAGGGCGGCACTGCGGCAGAAGGCGAAGACATCACTCCTGAAGAAGGCGCGACGCTTCTCGTATGGGAATCCAAAGAAGAGCGACCTTTCATTGAAGCAATCGGTAAAGAGTTTACTGAGAAATACGGCATCGAAATCAAGTTCGAAGAGCTTGGCGCTGCCGACCAAGTCAACAAGCTGATCTCCGACGGTCCTGCCGGTCTTGGCGCCGACGTTGTAGTGTTCCCGCACGACAACCTGGGCAAAGCGGTATCCGCCGGCCTCGTTCTGCCGAACGACTTCTACGCGGAACAATCCAAAAGCGAAAACTCGGAGCTTGCGGTGAACGCGGTTTCCTACGATAACGTGCTGTACGGCTACCCTCGTTCGGTAGAAACGTACGCGCTGTTCTACAACAAAGCCTTGATCCCTAACGCGCCAAAAACATTCGACGAAGTCGTGGAATTCGCGAAAACGTTCAACGATCCTGCGGCTAACAAATATGCCCTGATGTGGGAAGTAGGCAACTTCTACTTCAACTACCCGTTCATCTCGACAGGCGGTTACGTATACGGCGACAACGGCCAGAACAAAGACGATATCGGCCTGAACAACGAAGGCGCGGTAGCGGGCATGAAATACTACGGTTCCTTGAAGAACAGCATCCTTCCAATGAACTCCGGCGACATTACGTACGACATCAAAAAAGGTCTGTTCACTGGCGGAACGCTGGCGATGGATATCAACGGTCCATGGACAATCGCGGACTACAAAGCGGCAGGCATCGACTTCGGCGTAGCTCCGCTGCCAAGCATCAACGGTCAACCGGCTTCTTCGTTCTCCGGCGTTAAAGCGTTCTATGTCAACAGCTTCTCGAAATACCCGAACGCGGCTCGCCTGTTCGCTCGTTTCGCTTCCACGAAGGAAGCGCAGCTGAAGGACTTCGAAATGACAGGCGCCATTCCGGCGAACACGGAAGCGACTGCCGATTCCGCGGTACAAGGCAACGAAATCGTTAAAGGCTTCGTAGAGCAATTCAATCAATCGACGCCAATGCCTTCCATCCCTGAGATGGGCAACGTATGGGCTCCGATCGGCGCGGCGTTCTCCGACGTTTGGAACTCCGGCAAAGACGCGAAAGAAGCGCTCGACAACGCGGTTCAACAAATCAAAGACGCCAACAACGGCGCAGCAGCTCAATAAATAACGTAAAGCATCGGGAATCCACCCGCCGGCTGGGCCGGCGGGTGAACCGATGTTTAGATGAAAGGAAGGGAGCCAGGCGGTATGAATCGTCATCGCGGCATTGCGGCTATTTTGTCGGTCCTCTACATGGGACTTGGCCAACTGTATAACCGCCAATTCGTCAAAGGCTTATTTTTGATGGCTGTCAATGCGGCAGCGCTGTTTTATTTTATCCCGAATCTAGGCAAGGCGATCTGGGGCGTCGTAACCCTCGGAACGAAGACGCAAGGCTTTGAAATTGTCAACAAAGTAACGGTCCGCGTAGAAGGGGACCATTCGATTTATTTGCTTATCAGCGGTTTGATTACCTTATTCGTATTCGCTATCTATTTGGTTATTTACATTATGAACATTCGCGACGCGTACCGCACAGGGGCGCTGAGAGATAAAGGCGAGCAGCCCGCCGACTTCAAGAAGTCGTGGGCGCATCTGACGGGCCGCAACTTCCCGTATCTCATGCTCGCCATTCCGGCTATCGGCGTGTTATTCCTGACGATCATGCCGATCATCTTCATGGTTATGCTGGCTTTCACGAACTACGCGTCGCCTAATCATATTCCGCCGAAAGCGTTGGTGGACTGGGTTGGCTTCGAAACCTTTGCTAATTTGCTCACTCTGAAAACTTGGAGCCGGACGTTCTTCAGTGTATTTACTTGGACGATCATCTGGGCGGTTATTGCAACGGCAACCACTTATTTCGGCGGCATCCTTGTCGCGCTTCTCGTGGAATCCAAAGGCGTGCGGTTCAAGAAGCTTTGGCGTACGATCTTCATTCTGCCGTACGCGATTCCGCAGCTGATCTCTCTGCTCGTCATGCGCAATCTGTTCAACGGCCAGTTCGGGCCGATCAATCAGTATCTTAGTTATTTCGGACTCGGCAAGCTGCCTTGGCTGACGGATCCAATCTGGGCGAAGGTTACCGTTATTATCGTTAACATGTGGGTCGGCATCCCGGTCTCCATGGTGTTGATCATGGGCATCCTGACCGCCATTCCGAAGGATATGTATGAAGCCGCGGACGTGGACGGAGCTACGGGCTTCCAGAAGTTCAAGATCATTACGCTGCCGTTCATCCTGTTCTCGACCGGTCCGGTTCTAATCATGCAATTCGCGGGCAACATCAACAACTTTAACGTCATCTTCCTGCTGACGAACGGGGATCCGGTCAACGGCAAATACCAGTTCGCGGGCAGTACGGACCTGCTTGTTACGTGGCTGTATAAGCTCACGCTGAACAATAGCCAATTTAACATGTCTTCGGCCATCGGCATCATCATATTCTTGATCGTCGCTTCTCTGTCGATTTGGAGCTATCGCCGATCGAAAGCCTACAAAGAGGAGGATATGATCCAATGAAGATGGGACAGAAATCCGCCAATGCGCTTCGCTTGACGTTAAGCTATATCGTTCTGATCGCCATCGCGATCTGCTGTCTGTATCCGGCGATTTGGGTCTTGCTCTCGTCGCTTAGACCGGGTACGTCGCTGTTCGCACCATCGCTTATTCCGGACAAATTCACTTTCGCTCATTATAAAGAGCTGTTCACGAACCCGAGCTTTAGGTACGGCGTCTGGTATCTGAACACGCTGAAGATCGCGACGCTGTCCATGATCTTCTCGACGATTCTGGTGACGCTCAGCATGTATTCGCTCTCGAGATTCCGCTTCCCGGGAAGAAAGACGACGCTCACCGCTCTTCTGGTGCTCGGCATGTTCCCGGGCTTCATGAGCATGATCGCGGTGTTCATCGTGCTGCTGCAGCTCAACTTGCTGGACACGCACGCGGCGCTCATTCTCGTGTATTCCGCGGGCTCGGTGCTCAGCGGCTTTATCGTCAAAGGCTTCTATGACACGATTCCGCGGAGCCTCGACGAGGCGGCCCGCATCGACGGCGCGTCGCATCTGCAAGTATTCATCCGCATCATGCTTCCGCTGTCGAAGCCGATGCTGACTTACGTGGCGCTTACGACATTTACGGGCGCTTGGGTCGACTTTATTTTCGCGCGGCTCGTGCTTCGTTCCAAGGAAAACTGGACGCTGGCGGTCGGCATGTGGGATCTCGTCAACTCGTACCAGAACAGTAACTTTACATTGTTCGCGGCCGGCGCCGTGCTGATCGCGATTCCGATCACGCTTCTGTTCGTCTTCCTGCAGCGTTTCTTGGTACAAGGATTGACGGCCGGCGCTTCGAAAGGATAAACGAATGAAACGGATCATGGGGAAATGGCCGGTTCTGACGCTGCAGCTCGTACTGCTTGTCGCTCTGCTAGCCGCATGCTCGTCGAACGGGAACGCGGGTACAGAGGGGCAAGCTAATGTCCCTGCCGAAACGGAGAAGGCTGGCGATTCTGCCGTTGTCCCTGCCTCGTTCGAAGTCGACGAGCAGCCGTCGCGGGTATTCTACGAAATCTTCGTTCGCGCCTTCTATGACACGAACGGCGACGGCATCGGCGACTTGAACGGCGTGACGGAGAAGCTGGACTACTTGAAGGAGCTTGGCGTCGGCGGCATCTGGCTGATGCCGATCAACGCGTCGCCAAGCTATCACGGCTATGACGTGACGGACTATTACGCGATTAATCCGGAGTATGGCACGCTGGACGATCTGAAACGCCTGCTCGAGGAAGCGCATAAGCGCGATATCGAGGTTATCATGGATCTGGTCGTCAATCATACGAGCAGCGAGCATCCTTGGTTCAAGGAGGCGCTGGCGAATCCGGACAGTCCGTACCGCAATTGGTACACCATCAAGACGGCGCAGGATCAGCTGCAGACGGACGGCGCGGTCGACGGGAATCCGTGGCACAGCTACGGCAACCTGCGTTATCTCGGCGTCTTCTGGGGCGGCATGCCGGATCTGAACTTCGAGGAGCCCGCCGTGCGCGCGGAGATGATCAAGATCGGCCAATATTGGCTGGAGCAGGGGCTCGACGGCTTCCGTCTGGACGCGGCCAAACACATCTTCGGCGATTTCAAATCGACCGTTAGCTCTCCTGAGGTGCAGGCGGCGAATAAGGAATGGTGGCAGGAGTTCCGCAAGGGCATGCTGGATGTCAAAGAGGATGCTTATCTGATCGGTGAGGTGTGGGATTCGCTTGCGATTATCGCACCTTACTTCGATAACGCCCTTGATTCGGCGTTCCACTTCGATCTCGCGGGCAAGCTGCTGGGAGCGGCGGGCAGCGAGACCGATCCGGACCTGGCTTTCTCGCTGGGCCGGGCTTACGGGGCTTACGCGCAGTCGTCCGGAGGGAGCTTCGTTGACGCGCCGTTCCTCAGCAACCATGACCAGAACAGGGTCATGAGCGTGCTCGGGGGCAACGTCGACCACGCGAAGATGGCGGCTTCTCTGCTGCTGACGCTGCCGGGCACGCCGTATCTCTACTACGGCGAGGAGATCGGCATGCAGGGCATGAAGCCGGATGAGTATATCCGCGAGCCGATGCTCTGGCACAGCAACCCCGACGGCGGGGAAGGCCAGACGACGTGGGTCGCGTCCAAGCATAACAAGGACGCCGGCGGCGTGTCGGTCGAGGCGCAAGAAGGGGAGGACGGCTCCCTGCTTGAGCATTACCGCGAGCTGATCGGCTGGCGTAACGCGGAGCCGGCGCTTCGCGACGGCACGATCGGCGAATATAAACTGGAGCCGTCGAATTCGAAGCTGAGCGCGTACGTGCGTGTCGCGACGAAGGAGCGCGTGCTCGTCGTGCACAACTTGTCCGGCGAGGAGCAGACGGCGGAGATAGCCGCCTCCAAGGCCTATGGGCCGTTCCGGGAGCTGGCTCACGCAACTTCGGCGGACGCCAAGCTGGACGGCGCGAAGCTAACGCTTCCTTCGTATTCGACGGTAATATTGAAATAGCAAATAGCAATGGAATGGCGCGGCAGGAGAACGATCCTGCTGCGCCATTTTTTGTGTTGCTCCGTGTGCCTTCATAAATCCTGAAACGGATTTACCAAGATATAATCCACTCGCGCATCGCCGTTGCCGCCCGTCAGCCTGACCGTGTTCGAGCGGTCCGGCCTTAGAGTCACGGTGATCTGGGCGCAGCCGGAGAAGCTCTGCTCGCTGCCCGTCGAAGGCAGATTGAGAAGCGAATAGTCGGAGCCGTTCACCGTCAATCGAAGCTTGGCCAGTCTGTCCGCCGTTGCGTAGTGTACGTAAATGGTCGCCCGTCCGCCAGCGGCGCCTCCGTCTACCTGTCCGAACTCCGCAAAGGCTCCTTCAAGCTCCAACCCGCCGATAATAGGCATATGGTTGTCGCCGAATGAAACCGCGGCTCCTCCGCCTGTCATCGCGCCGTCCGCGTAATAGCGGTGCGGATTCGGGTGAGGCGCCGATATTGCGGCTGCCGGCTGCAGTCCGTTTGCCGTCTGCCGCACGGTCCGGATCGTCCCGTCTTCGTTAAACTCGATTTCGTCGATGCAGACGCTGCGCAAATTGCCTTGGCCGGATATCGCTTGATTGTGATAGAACAAATACCATTTGCCCTTGAACTCGGCCACGGAGCCATGTGTCGTCGAGCAGCCCGTCGGCTCCAGGAAGATGCCCTTGTACGTCCAAGGTCCAAGCGGGTTGTCGCTTATGGCATAACGCATCCGATTGTTCTCCTCCAGATTGTCCGCGTAGGTCAAATAATACATGCCGTTCCGCTTGAACACCCAAGCCGCCTCGTGAAAGTCCTCAGTCGTTTCCATGGGCACCGGCTCGCCTTTCATCGACATCATGTCGTCCGCGAGCTCGCCTCCAACGCACTTGCCCCCGCCGCCATAATACAGGTACGCCCGGTTATCGTCGTCGACGAACACGCAAGGGTCGATCATGGCGAAGCCGCCGAGCCCCTCGATATAGCCGCGATCGACGAAGCCCTTCGCGGGATGGTCGCTGGTCGCCACCCCGATCTTCCACGAATCGTTCCAGTTCGAATCGCTCGGATGCGGAAAATAAAAATAATAGGTTCCGTTCCTGTACGCAGCGTCCGGCGCCCACATGAACCCGCCCTCCGGACGGCCCCAGGCAACGTCGTCCGAACGCAAAATCTCGCCTTCGTCGATCCAGTTCACCATATCGGCGGACGAGAAGACGTGATAGCGGTCCATCAGATCGCAGCCTCTCGCGGGATCCATGTCGTGCGAGGCGTACATGTAGATTCGGCCGTCGTCCCAGACATGGGCGGACGGATCCGCCGTGAAGATGGACGTGATGACCGGGTTGGAGCCGACGGATCGTAGCGCCTCGGCCGGAATTCGAATCGTACTCATTATGATTACCTCCTAGTCGGCAGCAAGGCCAAATCAAGATACGCTAGTAGAATAAGCCAGCCGGCAACCGGCCGCCATGAGGGAATCGCAAACAATCTAGGACAAATCGATAGAGATGCTTCGGTCGTTCCCTGCGATCCCGTGGAGAGCGGTGAGCGGAATGCCCGAATCAACGATGCGATCAGAATTCGAAGTAGCTCCGTATGCCCCGTGAGGGGCCGTACGGGGCTATTCCGCTTGTCCGAGGCTCGTAATGCCGGCCGTCCAACAAGCCAAGCTTGGAATAGAAAGTTTAGGAATGACTCATTTGGTTGTTTCTGGGATTGCTCTACACTGAAACAGAACGGAGCGAACAACGAATACGCGAACAAGAGGTGAGTGAAGGTGGGGAGCATAACGTTTCACCACGTCTACAAAAACTACAAGGGCGAAGAACGGCCCGCCGTCCATGATTTTCACCTGCAGATCGAAGAAGGGGAGTTTCTTGTGCTCGTCGGCCCGTCGGGCTGCGGCAAATCGACGACGCTCCGGATGCTGGCGGGACTCGAGGAAATATCGCGCGGCGATCTGTACATCGACGGCAAATTCGTCAACTACCTATCCCCGAAGGACCGGGATATCGCGATGGTGTTCCAGAATTACGCGCTGTACCCGAACCTGAGCGTCTACGAGAATATCGCGCTCGGCCTGAAGCTGCGCAAGACGGCGAAGCACGATATCGAGCTGAGAGTCGGCAGAGTGGCCCGAATATTGGAGATTTCGCATCTGCTCGAAAGAAAGCCGAACCAGCTGTCCGGCGGACAGAAGCAGCGCGTCGCGCTTGGCCGGGCGATTGCCCGCGAGCCGCAGGTGTTCCTCATGGATGAGCCGCTCTCCAACCTGGACGCGAAGCTCCGGGCCCAGACAAGGGCGGAGCTGATCAAGCTGCAGGCCGATCTCGGCCGCACGATGGTGTACGTGACGCATGACCAGGTCGAGGCGATGACGATGGGCTCGCGCATCGTCGTCATGAAGGATGGCGTCATCCAGCAGGTCGCGCCGCCCCGGGAATTGTACGACCGTCCCGTCAATATGTTCGTCGCGGGCTTCATCGGCTCGCCTCAAATGAATTTCCTGGACGGAGCCATTATCCGGGAGGACGGCCGTTATTGGTTCAGCAGCCGGCGCCTCAAGCTGCCGCTGCCGGAGACGTTCGGAGCGCGCTTCAACCATTCGTCCCGGACGCTGCGCCAGGTCGTGATGGGTGTTAGAGCCGAACACGTGAAATTGAAAGCGGATTCGTCATTGGGGGACGGCGGCGTATGGTATCGGGGTCAAGTTCAAATGAGCGAAGTGACGGGCGCCGATCTATACGTCTACGTCGAGCTTGGCGAAGATACCGTCATCGCCAGAGCGCAGCCGGAACGGGATTACCCGCGCCATGCAAGCGTGGAAATCGGCTTCCAGATCGAGAAGGTTCATCTCTTCGATAAGGAGACGGGCATCTCGCTCGCGGCGCCAGGGGGCGACGGAGGATGAAGCGCCGCGGGAAGCTAATCGGCATTCTGATCAGGCTTGCGGTGGCCGTCGCTCTCGTAGCCGGTATTGTGCGGTGGAATGCCGACGGGAGCGTGGTCATTCAAGCGAATGCGGTGACTCTGGAGCAGCTGATGGATTACAAGCAGCCGGAAGGAGAGCTCCTATCTTATGCGCAGCTCATGCTGCAGGAGGATACCGCGACAAACGGGGAGCTGCCCGACGTACCGCTTGGAGCGACGTCCTACAGCTCGGCATCGCCGGACGCCCGATTGTCCGCCGAAGACGGCGAGCTGCATTGGAACAACGAAGCGGGCTGGGTCGAATGGACGTTCCGCGCCGAGCAGGCGGGCTGGTACGAGCTGCATATGACGTTCAAGCCGCTTGAAGGAAGCAACGCCTCCGCCGTTCGCGGCATTCAGATCGACGGGCAATATCCGTTCGCCGAGGCGCAGCGGATCGAATTCGAGCGGATGTTCAAGGATTCGCAATATCCTTACGACAGGAACGAGATCGGTCAGCAGGTGCGGCCGACCCAGTCGGAAATAACCGACTGGATCGCGAAGCCGCTCACCCACTTTGCCGCTTCTTCGGAAGCGCTGCTGTTCAAGCTGGGTGAAGGAGAGCATACGCTGCGGCTGACGGGCGTCCGGGAGCCTCTCGCGATCCGGGAGCTGCGGTTCCAGGCTCCCGCGGAAGCGCCCGGTTACGCCGACTATGCGGCCGGGCAGCCCGCCGATGGCGGCGCCGCAGAGCCATGGTTCACCGTCGTCGAGGCGGAGCGGACCGCACGCAAATCGAGCGTCGCGATCCAGACCGACTACTGGTCGGAGCCGGAGATATCGCCCGATCCGAAGGGCCGCATCACCTACAACGTGCTCGGAGGCTGGCGCTGGCGGCTGCCCGGCGAGTGGGCGGAATGGGATTTCGAGGTGCCCGCGGACGGCTGGTACGAGATCGACCTCAAGGCGTTCCAGGATTACCGGAACGGCTTCCAGGCCTACCGGACCGTGTCGATCGACGGCGAAGTGCCGTTCCATGAGCTCCTGCAATACGGCGTGCCGAACCGCAAGTCGTTTATGATCCACGGGCTTGGCGGCGGGGAAGAGGAGCCGTACCGCTTCTATCTCGCTGCCGGGAAGCACACGCTGCGCCTTACGTCGGATTCCACCCCGCTGCAGCCGGTATTCCTCGCGCTGAAGGCGGTGCTGTCCGATCTCGCCGCATACGACCGGGAGGTCAGGCTGCTGACGGGCAATTACAGCAAGTCGGCCTTCGACGCGAATATCGACGCCACGCGCACCTGGAATATGCGAAGCCTTGACCCGGAGGTCGAAAGCAAGATGCAGGGCTTCGTGAAAAGGCTGTCGGATATCCGCCAGTATATCGACGGACTGAACGGCATGGATTCCGATTTGTCCCAGTCGCTGCGGTCCTCGGTCGGCATCCTCGAAGGCATGCTGAAGGACGTCGACGAAATTCCGGTCAAGATCAACGACTTCTCCACGATCCAGAACAACATAGGCACGTTGATCTCGACCCTGACGCATCAGCCTTTGCTGCTGGACTACATCGTCGTACGGACGCCGGGCGCCGAGACGGGGCTTGAGACATCGACGCTTGCGAAGCGGATCCCCTACGCGGTGACGGAGTTCGCAAGGTCCTTCTATCTCGATTACGACACCCGCAAGCATAACCGCAAGGAAGCGCTGACCGTCTGGGTGCAGCGCGGGCGGGATTACGCCGAGCTGCTCCGCGAGCTGGTCGATCAGGAGTTCACGCCGAGAACGGGCATTCCGGTCAATATCAACCTGATGCCGAATCCGAACATGCTGATTCTCGGCAACGCGGCGGGCGACGTGCCGGATGTCACGCTGGGCGTGGCGGAATCGACGCCGGCCGACTTCGCGATGCGGGACGCCGCGTTCGATCTGACGCGGTTCCCGGATTACGAGGAAGTGCTGGAGCGATTCGTTCCGGGCACGTCGAGATCGCTCATGTATGACGGCGGATTGTACGGCGTCCCCGAGGTGCAGAACTTCCAGGTGCTGTATTACCGCTCGGATATTTTGCAAGGGCTCGGACTGGAGGTGCCGGACACGTGGGAGGACCTGTTCGATCTGCTCCCCACGCTGCAAGAGAACGGGATGACGATGTTCTACCCGAAGGCGGACTTCGCGACGCTCTTCTTCCAGCACGGCGCGGAGGTGTACAGCCCGGACGGATTGACGGGACTGCTGACGGAGCCCGAGGCGCAGGAGGCGTTCCGCCTGTGGACGGACTTGTACGTCAAATATAACTTGCCGATCGACGTGCCGGCGTTCTTCCAGCACTTCCGCGACGGCAACATTCCGATCGGCATCGCCGACTTCAACACGTACGTGCAGCTGCAGGTGGCCGCGCCGGAAATTACCGGGCATTGGGGAATCGCGCCGCTGCCTGGCGTTCGGAGCGAGGAGGGCGTCGTCGAGAGGTGGTCGCCGCAGGCGATGACCGCCGGCATGATCATGGAGAAGAGCGAACGGAAGGACGAAGCTTGGGAGTTCCTGAAATGGTGGACCTCGGCGGAGACGCAGTCGCGGTACGCGAGCGACATCGAATCGTATTACGGCCTCGAGTTCCGCTGGAACACCGCGAACCTCGAAGCGATGAGCGTGCTGGAATGGCCTGCCGAAGACCTGAAGGCGCTTCGCGAGCAGGCGCGCTGGGCGAAGAACATGCCGTACGTGCCGGGTTATTACTTCCTGAACCGGGAGATGGAGTTCGCCTGGAACCGGACGGTGATGGAGGCGATGCCGGCTCAGGAATCGCTCGAGGAGGCGCAGCTGTCGCTGCAAAGGGAAATGCAGCGGAGGCAGCGGGATTTCGGCATCGACGGGACGCATGACCTGCGCATTCCCCAGATCGACGATCCTTACGAATGGGAGGTGGGCGGCTCATGAACGCCGGATTGGCAACCCATAGAACGACAACGAGCCGCGGAGCGCGCGTCAGGCGGAAGACGACCTTATTCATCCGGCAGCTGAGGAGGGATCTGTTCTGTTATTTGTTCCTTGCGCCGTTCCTGATCTGCTTCCTGGCGTTCATCATCATCCCGGTGTTCATGGCGGCCCTGCTCGGCTTCACGTCCTACGACGGGTTCAGCGGGCTCCGGTTCATCGGCATCGACAACTATATCGCTCTGTTCACGCAGGACATCATCTTCTTGACCAAAGCGATTCCGAATACCGTGTTTTTCGCGCTGCTCGTCGGTCCTGGAGGCTATCTGCTCGCGTTCGCGTTCGCGTGGCTCATCCATCAGCTGCCGCTGCGGATCCGGGACTACTACACGCTGGCGTTCTACGCGCCTTCGATGGCGGGGGGCGTCGCGCTGTCGGTCGTCTGGATCGCGGCGTTCAGCGGCGACCGGGTCGGCTACGTGAACAACTTCCTGCTGTCGATGGGCTGGATCGAAAGTCCGGTCATCTGGCTGCAGGATCCGAAGCATCTCATGAACATCATGATTCTGGTATCGCTCTGGATCAGCTTCAGCGTCGGCTTTCTGGCCATGCTCGCCGGCTTGCAGACGGTGAACAAGGAGCTGTACGAAGCGGGAAGGATCGACGGCATCTCGAGCCGGCTGCAGGAGGTATTCTACATTACGCTGCCGTCCATGAAGCCGCAGATGCTGTTCAGCGCCGTCATGTCCATCGTGGGCACGCTGAAGGCGGGCAGCATCTCGGTGCAGCTGACCGGCATGCCGATCTCGCCGTCCTATTCGGGACATCTGATCATTAACCATATCGACGATTACGCGTTTATCCGGTTCGAGCTGGGCTACGCGTCGGCCGTATCGGTCGTGCTGCTGCTGCTGAGTTATTTCGCCATGCGGTTCGCCTACCGGCTGTTCGGGGAGAAGGAGGAGACGCGCGCATGAGACGCAGATGGTCCTGGTTCCAATTCGCGCTGGTGACGAGCTTCACCGCCCTCGCCGCGTTCATGTCGCTCCCGATTCTGTTCATCGTCAACCATGCGTTCAAGCCGCAGAACGAGCTGTTCCTGTTCCCGCCGCAATTTCTGGTGCAGAACCCCACGCTGCGCAACTTCGAGCTGCTGTTCCTGCACGCGTCGAACGCGACGGTGCCGTTCACCCGCTATCTGTTCAACAGCGTGCTGGTCGCCGCGCTGGCGCTTGCCGGCGTCATACTCGTCAGCACGATGGCGGCCTATGCGCTCGGCAAATACCGGTTCCACTTCAAAGGCTTCATCCTGTCGCTTATTACGCTGTCCCTGATGTTCGCCCCCGAGACGGTCGGCATCCCGCGTTATCTCATCATCAGCGGGCTCGGCATGAACGACACGTATTTCGGGCATCTGCTGCCGCTGCTTGCTTCCCCGGTCGCCGTGTTTCTGCTGATCGGCTTCGTCTCGCAAATTCCCGACGAGCTGCTGGAGGCGGCCAAAATCGACGGCGCGAGCCATCTGACCATTTTCTCGAGAATCGTCATCCCGCTGTCGGCGCCCGCGATCGCCACGATCTCGATTCTGACGTTCCAGACGGTGTGGGGGGATATCGAAACGTCGACGCTCTTCATGCAGGAGGAGACGATGCGCACGCTCGCGTTCTACGTGAACAGCCTGCTCAGCGGCCTTCAGAACAGCGTGGCCGGCCAGAACATGGCCGCGGCGGCGGGTCTGCTCATGTTCCTGCCTAACCTGATTATCTTCTTGATCTTCCAGAAACGGGTGCTGGAGACGATGGTTCATTCCGGGATCAAGTAACTTCAACAGCAAAGGAAGTCGTAACGATGAGAAGATTCATCCTTTTGTTGCTGCTGGCGTCCTTCGCCGTCCTATCCGTGCCCGATTCCACCTACGCGGAGCTGCCTTACCGCACGGCCTATTACGACGCCAACCAGTCGACCTGGCTCCGGCTGCAGCCGATTTACGAGCCGGCCGAGATGGCCGGGGTGAAGCTCGGCGAGCCCGCCGACGTTCATGCTGCGCATGACGATAAGGTGTACGTCGCGGACAAAGCGCTGAACCGGATCGTCGTGCTGGATTCGGACAGCCGCACGGTCATGACGGTCGGCGATGACGAAGGCGCCGGCAAGCTGAACGCTCCGCAGGGCGTGTTCGTAGCTAGCGATGGGGAAATCTACGTCGCCGATTCGGGCAACCAGCGGGTCGCGGTGTTCGGCCCGGACGGCGCGTTCGACCGCGAGTACAAGAAGCCGGATTCCTCTCTGCTGGCGTCCGTCTCCTTCATCCCGACGAAGCTTGTCGTGGATCGGCGCGGAGTCATGTACGTCTGTCTCAATTCCGCCTATCAGGGGCTCATGCGGCTTAGCCCTGATGGCGAATTCAAGGGATTCTTCGGCGCCAACAAAGCGCGGCAGACCGTGATGAGCTGGATCAAGCAGCTCATTCTGAACAAGGAGCAGCTCGCCCAGGAGCTGGCGAGCCTGCCGCTTCCGGTCGCGAACGTCGCGGCGGACAGGGACGGCTTCCTGCTCACCGCGACGGCCGGCAGCTACGGCAGCGGGGCGATCCGCAAGCTGAACGCCGGAGGCGTGGACGCCTTCAAGAACAAGACGATCCTGAACGCGCACGGCATCGTCGACGTCGCGTCCGATTCGAACGGATTCCTCTATATCGCGGATACCGACTCCGAGGGGATCAATATTTACGACGAGACCGGCAGCCCGATGTTCCGCTTCGGCCTCATCGACAAGGAGACGCAGCAGTACGGCGTCATCGGCTTCCCGACGGGGATCGCGGTCGACTCCGCGTTCAACGTCTGGGTGGCGGACGGACGGACCGGCACCGTGCACAAGTTCGTGCGGACCGAGTTCGGACGCGACGTGATGGAGGCGCTGTCCTTGTACCGGCAAGGGCGATACGCCGAAAGCGAGGCGCGGTGGGAGCGGGTGTACGCCCGCAACGACATGTACAACGGCACGTTCCAGGGGCTGGGCAAGACCTATCTTCAGCGGGGCGACTACGACAAGGCGCTCGATTATTTGAAGACGGCTTTCGATACGCAGGGGTATTCCGACGCCTTCTGGCAAGTCCGCCTGAGATGGCTGCAGGATCACTTCGCGACAGCCGTGTTCATCGCGGCGATCGCCTTCGCGTTGATCGCTTATGCCCCGAGGCTGGCGAGACGGCTGTTCAGGCGGTATCCGCTCCCGTCATCGTGGCAGCGTCCGATGGATGAGCTGCGAAATTTCCGCACGATCATGTTCCATCCGTACGAGGGCTTCTACAAGCTGAAGGAAGCGAAGGTGCCCTGGTGGATCATCCTGCTGCTGCTGGCGGCGGTCACCTTGGTGAAAATCGCCCAAATCTACGGAACGGGCTTCCTGTTCCATCCGGTGGAACGGTCGCAGATCAACCTGCTCGGAGAGCTCGCCTGGTTCGCTGTGCCATGGTTGACCTGGATCATCGCCAATTATCTCGTGTGCAGCGTCCGGGACGGGGAAGGACGGTTCCGGGAAGTCATTCAAGGCAGCACGTACGCGCTCGCGCCTTATCTGTTCTTGTCCGTGCCGACGATTCTGCTGTCCAACATCGTCACGCTGGACGAGAGAATCGTCATCGACGCGCTGAATACGATCGCGATCGTCTGGATCGCCGTCATGCTGGTCGTCATGACGCAGGTCATCCACAATTTCGATTTCACCGAGACGCTTCGCAATACCGGCATCACCTTGTTCGCGATCGGGACGATGTGGGTATTCGTCCTCATTGTGTCGGGGCTGACCTACAACCTGTACGATTTCTTCTACCAGCTGTACAAGGAGGCGACATTCCATGGTTAACTTCGTCAAACGCCTATCCTTGAGGGTGAAAATGCTGACGGCGGCGCTTTTGGCCTTGCTCTTGATCTTGCTGCTCGCCATCCTTCTGCGAGGCGAGGAGCTGACGCCCGCCGCGGCGCTTGAGCTCACCGGCATCGAGAGGAGCGCCTTGCCCAGGGCGCCGGTGCTCGGGGAGGACGATGCCTGGACGCCGGCGGCGGCGGGAGACGGCTTCGCCGAAGCGTTATCGTCGGACGGCTATGCGTTATCCGTCCACCCGGCGACCTCGCAGATCGAGCTTCTCGACCGGCTATCCGGCAAGCGGTGGCTGAGCAACCCGTCCGAGGAACAGCTGGCCGAGGAGACGGTGCAGGGCGCGCTGCTCGACAATTTGAAGTCGCCGTTCGTCCTGACCTACGTCAAGACGGAGGGCAAGGACCAGACGATCCGGCAGCTCGCGAACGTCTCGACTAAAGGAATAGCCGTCAGCTACCGCAAATCGGATGACGTGCTGCAGGCGAATTACGATTATGCCGATCTGGGTCTGTCGTTCGCGATTCAATACGAGCTGACCGAACGGGGGCTGAAGGTTCGCCTGCCGGCTGACGGCGCCCGCGAAGAGGGCGGCTTCGCCATCTTCAGCATCGACCTGCTGCCATACTTCGGGGCGGCCGCGACGAGCGAGGACGGCTACCTGTTCGTGCCCGACGGCCCCGGCGGCTTGATTAAGTTCGATGTGGAGCGGGTCGGGCTGTCGAGAGGCTATATTCATCAGGTGTACGGCTCCGAGCTGACCAATGCGGGCAACTGGTCCCGCAGCGGGGAGCGCCGCGAGAACATCGCTTATCCCGTATTCGGGCTGAAAAGCGGCGGGGACGCCTACGTCGCGGTGCTGACGCGGGGCGGCGACGCCGCCGTCATCAACGCGATGCCGCCGGGCCTCAAGTCGTCGCGTTACAGCGTCCATTCCGCCCATCTGTTCCGGGAGGAGTACCTGTACCTGATCGGCAGGGGCGCCACGCCGATCCGCTCCGTGCAGAAGGAGCGGCTGGAGCTGGACCGGGAGGTGGAGTACCGGTTCCTTCGGGGAGAGGAAGCCGACTACGTCGGCATGGCCGCGTCGTACCGGGATTACTTGGAGGCGGAAGGCCGGCTCGGCGAGCGCCTTCAGCCGGTGGAGAATATCCCGCTGTATCTGAAGCTGATGGGCGGCAATTACGAGGAAGCGTTCGGCGGCATCCGGTACGCGGCGGCGACGACGTTCCCGCAGGCGGCGGAAATCGTCGGAGAGCTGAGGGACCGGGGCGTGGCGAGCATGAACGTCGTTTATTACGGCTGGCAGCATGAAGGCGATCACGA
This sequence comes from Paenibacillus soyae, assembly GCF_024623455.1. Lineage (GTDB taxonomy): Bacteria > Bacillota > Bacilli > Paenibacillales > Paenibacillaceae > Pristimantibacillus > Pristimantibacillus soyae. The sequence continues at coordinate 79,156 of NZ_JANIPJ010000022.1, forward strand.
TCTGTTCGACCGGCTGCCAATCGAGCCGGCGCTCGGCGGGGAGGAGGAAGCGAAGCGGTTCATCGGCAAGATGGACGAATACGGCTTTCCCGTCCTGTTCGAGGACGATTTCGTCTGGATGAACGAGTCGGAATCGGTGCTCTCGGGCAAAAACAACGGCATCCGCGGCATCGACGGCACCGTGTTCCTCGACGAGGACTGGTTCATCGCGAAGCCGGAGCGGACGGTGGCGATGGCTTACGAAACGATCCGCGGGCTGAAGGAAATCGGCGTCTCCGGCATCTTGTACAACTACATCGGCGAGATGGTGTTCAACGACTACAAAAGCGGCGACGTGACGACGCGGGCCGAAACAGCCGGCATCTACCGGGGGCTGCTGGACTACACGCGGGATACGCTCGGCATGGCCGGCGTATACCGGGGCAACGATTACGCGATCGGCGGAGCGGGCTTCATCGCGATGCTGCCGAACGAATCCAGCTACGACTTCATGGTCGACGAGACCGTGCCGTTCTACCCGATGGCGCTGCATGGCCACGTCGATTACACGTTCGGCGACGGCAACCTGCGCAATAACGTCGAGGACGAATTCCTGAAGGCGATCGAATACGGGGCGCTGCCGTCGTTCTTCCTGTCGTACGAGGATTCCCGCAAGCTGCGGTACTCCCCGTCCAGCTATCTGTTCAGCAGCCAATATGCCAAATGGCTGGACCGGATCGAGACGGAATACGAGGCGTTCCAGCAGCTGGCGCCCGTGTACGGGCAGCGGATCGCGGATCACGCCAAGCTGGAGGAGGACCGTTACGAAACGGTGTACGAGGACGGCACGAAGGTCGTCGTCGACTACGGCGACGGAATGTTTCATGTACAGAAGGGGGCGAAGCCGAGTGGACGCTAAACAAAAGAAAAGAGCCGAGCTTCGCTACCACGGCTCCCGGTACGGCACGGGCCTGCTGTTCATGCTTCCTTGGCTGATCGGATTCTGCTCGTTCGTGCTCGTTCCGGTGGGCTGGTCGCTGTTCATGAGCTTCAACAAAGTGCAGGTCAGCGTCGGCGGCTTCAAATACGATTATATCGGTCTCGAAAATTTCCGCGACGCGTTCCTGAAGGATAACGAGTTCCCGGTTCAGCTCATTACCTATTTCCAGCAAATGCTGCTGATGGTTCCGATCATCGTGCTGTTCGCGCTGTTCATCTCGCTGATGCTGAACCAGAGGTTTCCCGGGCGGTTCCTGTACCGCGCGCTCTTCTTCCTCCCGGTCATCTTCGCCACGGGGCAGGTGCTCTCGGAGCTGTTCACCCAGGAGGTCGGCGAAATCCCGTTCATCGACCAATACAATCTGGAGCCGCTCGTGGCGGAGTATGTCGGCCAGCAGTTCGCCGAGCCGGTGATGTCGGTGCTCGGCAACGCGGTGCTGATCCTCTGGTACTCCGGCGTGCAAATCCTGATCTTCGTGGCGGGCTTCCAGACGATTTCGCCGACGATCTACGAAGCGGTCCGCATCGACGGCGCGACTCCATGGGACAGCTTCTGGAAGATCACGCTGCCGGCCACGGTTCCTTTTATCAGCTTGAACATTCTGTACACGATCATCGATCTGTTCACGTTCCCTCTTAATCCGGTCATCGCGCATATTCGCGAGAACATGTTCAAGGTCGACACGGGCTACGGGTACGCCAGCGCGCTGGCATGGATCTACTTCGCGTTCATCTTCGTCCTGATCGCGATCGTGCTCGGCCTGTTCGGCCGCAATATGAAGAAAAGGAGGGCTCGGTCATGATACAGGAGCTGAAGCTCGGCATGGCCAAGGCGGGACGCGGCCTGCATTCGCTCATTTGGAGCCGCAGAGCCCAGAAGGCCAAGCTGATGGTCATCGGACGGAACGTGTCGGACGGCCTGATCGCGAAGCTGGTCATCTATTTCCTGCTGACGGTCGTCGCGTACCTGTACCTGCAGCCGATTCTGTACATGATCAGCACGATGCTGAAGCCGCTAGCCGACATGTACGATCCGACCGTTCGCTGGATTCCGCGCCAAGCGACCTTTGAGAACATCGCGAAGGCGTTCGAGGGACTTCAATATCCGAAGGCGCTGCTGGTGACGTCGGCGATCGCCGTATCGTGCTCGATCATGCAGGTCGCCGTCTGCTCGATGACGGGGTACGCGCTTGCCCGCCTGGCGGTGCCGCTGCGGGCGGTATTCATCGCGCTGATCATCCTGACGTTCGTCATACCGCCGCAGGTCATCATTATTCCGCTTTACGTTATTTTCAGCAAGCTGGGGCTGCTTAACACGATATTCGTGTTCCTGGTGCCGGCGACTCTCGGCCAAGGCGTCAAGTCGGCCTTGTTCATCCTCATCTTCATGCAGTTTTTCCGGTCGCAGCCTCCCAGCCTGGAGGAAGCGGCGAAGCTGGACGGCGCGTCGACGTTCCGCCTGTTCGCGGGCATTATGCTGCCGCTTGCCCGTTCGGCCTGCCTGGTCGTCTTCCTGTTCTCGTTCATCTGGTACTGGAACTTGTATTACGAGCCGTCCATGTTCCTGACCAAAGGGTTCACGCCGCTGTCGATCCGGCTCGACATGCTCGAGGAAATCCTGAACCCGACGCTGCTCGGCAACACGCGGACGATCGTCAATCCGATCACGGAGGGGACGAAGATGGCGGCCGCGTTCATGATCATTCTGCCGCCGATTCTCATCTTCATGGTGCTGCAGAAGTGGTTCGTCAGCGGCATCGAGCGTACGGGCATCGTGGAATAAGCGGCGGATGCTCGCGGGAACCGGCAGCTTGAAAGGGGTGATGGGGCAGAGCGGGAGCGGGAGACAGGGTTCGGACGCAATGGGATTTGATATCGCGTAGAGGGTACGAAGGGGTTACCAGTCCACAATCCAAGAGGAGGAACACTATGAAAAAGAGGTTCGAGTTAAAAGCGTTATCGGCGGTGCTGCTCATGCTGATGCTGGTCGTGACGGCTTGCTCCGGCGGCAACAACGGGAACGGCAACGGGACGAATCAAGCGAGCAGCGCGCCGACGGCGGCCCAGACGGAGGATGGGGAGGAAGCGTCGCCGTCCCCCGAGAACCGCGAGCCGGTCACGCTGAAGATCATTTCCTGGAAGGACACGTACGGCGAGCTGTACGACATGTTCGAGAAGAAGTACCCGTGGATCACGATCGAGCAAATTCCGGTCAACAGCCAGCCGATCATGGAAATTATCGCGTCGCTGGAAGCTGCCGGAACGCCGGCCGACCTGACCGAGATCGACTCCGACCTGATCTCGTTCGATCAAGCCGGGCTGCTTGAGGATTTGACGCCATACATCGACCAAGACCCGACGTTTAACGAAACGGAATTTCCGAACGGATTCTTCGATACGATGACGTGGAACGGCAAGAAGCTCGCCGTGCCTATGGTCGACGTGCCGATGTGGATTCTCGTCAACAAGGATCTGCTGAACAAGCACGGCCAGGCGATGCCGCCTAACGATTGGACATACGAGGACTTCCGCAATATCGCCAAAGCGATCACCGATCCGCAGGCGGGCGAATTCGGGTTGACGACGCAATCCGAATGGCAGATGCGCCTGCTCAGCACGAAGGCGATCGCCGACGGCCATGCGGCCAACATTCATTATTTGAACGAAGACATGTCCCAAAGCGTGCTGCACACGCCGGAGGTGCTCGACGACGTCAGATGGCTGCAGGAGTTCGTGACGAACGACGGCTCGCTGCAAAGCTTCGAAGCGGCGACGGCGGGCGGCGACGTGACGCGCGAATTCATCAACGGCAAGACGGGCTTCGCGATCGGCGGCGACTGGGTGCTGCCGAACCTGAAGGCGAACGCGAACTTCGAGTGGGACGTTCTGCCGTTCCCTCGCGGCGAGGTTAGCCAGCCGGGCTACACGATCTACGGACCGCTCGCGATGCTGGCAAGCTCGAAGCACAAGGAAGAGGCGTTCCTGTGGATCAGCTTCCAGTTCTCGAAGGAAGCGCAGAAGTGGAAGATCGACCAAGGCGCGAACGCGTCGATCATCGATCCGGACATTATGGCGTATTACGACCAGACGCCGATGTGGGAAGGCAAGAACAAAGAGGCGGTCAAACTCGCCAAAGAAAACGCCTATATCCAGCCCGGCCTTACCGTTCCGGCGTTCGGCGAATACAACTGGAACAACATTCTGAACGAGGTCATCTTCATGGGCGCGGACATCAATACGATCGTCCCCGGGACGGAAGCTTGGAACAAGCGGACGCTCGAAGTCAGGGCGGAGCTGGGGCAATAAACGGCGTTAGCCGATCGGGCCGGGACCGCGGCGGATTCCTATCCGCAGGGTTCCCGGCCCCTTGCGGTTTATATCGATAAGGCGGTGAAGAGATGCGGTTATGGTACGAGAAGCCGGCGGCTTCGTGGGACGAAGGCTTGCCGCTCGGCAACGGCCGATTAGGCGCGATCGCGTTCGGGAAGCCATCCGACGAGAGAATCGCCCTCAATGAAGATTCGTTATGGTACGGCGGACCCCGCAACCGGAACAATCCCGACGCGAAGCGCCATCTGCCTCTCATCCGCAAGCTGCTGCGGGAGGGGAAGCCGGGGGAAGCGCAGCGGCTGGCGGAGACGGCATTGTCCGGCGTGCCGGAGTCGCAGCGGCATTACGTGCCGCTCTGCGATCTCTCGATTCGCGTCGAGCATGAGGAACGTGCGGTAGAGAGCTACGTCAGGGAGCTGCAGCTAACTACTGGCATCTCGCGAGTCCGCTACGAGACGGGAGGGGTCCGTTATGAGAGGGAGCTGTTCGTCAGCTACCCGGATCAAGCCCTGGTCGCGAGGCTGACTTCCAGCAGCGCCGAAGGGGTGTCTATGAGGCTTAGACTGACCCGCGGGCCGGGCAACCGGTATTACGATGAGCTCATTCAGGCCGGGCCGGACACGATCGTCATGCGAGGCCACGGCGGAGGCGACGGAGGCGTGGCGTTCCGCGTTTGCCTGAAGGCGGTTGCCGATTCGGGCAAGGTGAAGGCCGTCGGCGAATATTTGACGGTGGAGGGAGCCGAATGCGTGACGCTGCTGTTGACCGCGGCGACGACTTACCGGTACGACGATCCCGAGAAGGAGTGTCTCGAGGCGGCGGGGAAGGCGGCGGAGCTGTCCTACGAGGCGCTCCGCATGAGGCATGCCCTGGATGTGCGGGCGTTCATGTCCCGGGTGTCCCTGGAGCTGGGCGGGGGAGAGGAAGGGACGCAGGCCCTTGGAGCAGCAACGGCTCATGGAGAGGTATCGAGGGTATCGGCGGGGGATGACGCGGCAAATGCCGAGACCGCTTATTTGCTTCCGACCGACTGCCGGTTGGAACGGCTTCGCGATGGGGGCGAGGATCCCTCGCTGTTCGCTTTGTATTACCAGTTCGGCAGGTACCTGCTCGTCGCGAGCAGCCGTCCCGGTTCGCTGCCCGCCAATCTGCAGGGCGTCTGGAACGAGCATATGCAGCCGCCGTGGGACAGCAAATATACGATCAATATCAACACGCAGATGAACTATTGGCCCGCGGAGGCCGGCAATCTGCCCGAATGCCACGAGCCGCTGTTCGACCACATCGGGCGGATGGCGGAAAATGGCCGGGTGACGGCCCGCGAGATGTACGGCTGCCGCGGCTTCGTCGCCCATCATAACACCGATCTGTGGGGAGACACCGCGCCGCAGGACGTCTATATGCCGGCCACGTATTGGCCGATGGGCGCCGCCTGGCTGTGCCTGCATCTATGGGAGCATTACGAATACGGGAGGAGCCGGCCGTTCTTGCGAAGAGTCTACCCCATCATGCGGGAAACGGCGGCTTTTTTCGAGGATTTCCTGACGGAGACGGCCTCCGGCCTGCTCGTGACCTCCCCTTCGGTGTCGCCCGAGAATACGTACATCTTGCCAGGCGGGGAGCGCGGCATCTTATGCGAAGGACCGGCGATGGACAACCAGATATTGAGCGGCCTCTTCTCGGCCTGCATCATGGCGGCGGATGAGCTGGGGACGGATTCGGAGCTCGTCCGGCTTTGGAAGGAGCTGAGCGGCCGTCTGCCGAAGCCCGGAATCGGCCGATACGGACAGCTGATGGAATGGATGGAGGATTACGAGGAGGCCGAGCCGGGGCATCGGCATATCTCGCATTTGTTCGCCCTCTATCCGGGGAACGGCATCGATCCGCGAACGACCCCAGAGCTGGCGCAGGCGGCGCGGGTGTCGCTCGAGCGGAGACTTGCCCGCGGCGGCGGCCATACCGGCTGGAGCCGGGCATGGATCATTAACCTATGGGCACGTCTCGAAGACGGCGAGCAAGCTTACGACAACTTGCGGGCGCTGCTCGAGCATTCCACGCTGCCCAACCTGTTCGACAACCATCCTCCGTTCCAGATCGACGGCAACTTCGGCGGCACAGCCGGCATCGGGGAGATGCTGCTGCAGAGCCATGCGGGCTGCATCCATCTGCTGCCGGCGCTCCCCGGCGCTTGGCCGAGCGGCCATGCCCGCGGATTGCGCGCCCGGGGCGGCTTCGAGCTGTCGATCGCCTGGCGGGACGGACGGCTGTCGGAAGCATCGATCCGCGCGGACCGTTCCGCTCCATGCGCCATTCGGGTCACGGAAGAGGTCGTGGTCGAAGACGGAAGCGGCCATGCCGTTTCGGTCGAGCGGGGAGGAGAGGACACCATCCGCTGGGTCGTCCGCGCGAGAGAAACGTACCGGCTGATTCGCGCCGATGCTCCGATTTCATGAATGAACGAACGGCGGCAGCAGGGACAAGGAAATACGATCCCGACTGCCGCTGATTCGTTAATACCGAAGAGTATTTGCCGATTGGGGCGAATACATGAACGTCTGTGTTTTCTATTGACTGTACGTTCAGTCATAAATATAATGATGACAAAGACTTCCATTTTACGCCGAGTAGGAGATCACACGTTCATGCCAAGAACCCCGGAAGAAAACGAACGAATACGGAAATCCGCCAAGGAAAACATCCGCGCGGCCGCCATGGAGGTGTTTATGGAGAAAGGGTACCACGGCGCCGCGATCGACGACATCGCGAAGAGAGCCGGCGTGTCCAAAGGCCTTATGTACAACTATTACAAAGGGAAGGAGGAGCTGCTGGCGGCAATGGTGAACAAGCGGATCGACGAGATCAAGGAAGTGATGCAAAGTGCCGCCGCTTTGGGCTCATCGGAGGAGCAGTTAGCCTACATTATTAACGGAGCGCTTGCCAACGTCGAGCAGCGCCCGCGGGAATTCCGATTTTATCTGCACATGCAAACCCAGCCGGAGGAAGACAAGGTGCTGTCCGAATACAGCCAAGTTCTGAACAAGGCGATGGCCCAGCAGTTCGAGGCGCAATGCGGGATGTTCGCCGGACTCGGGGAGAGCGAAGCGCGCGCTCGCTCCCTCTATTTCTCTTCCAGCCTTCAAGGCGCGATGCTGATGATCGCGACGCTCCCCGGGCATTACTCCGTCGAAAAATTAAAGCAGCAGCTGATCGAACAATTTTGTCAGTAGGGGATGGTTATGTATGGAAACGAAAGTAAAACAATTAATAGAGCAAGGACGCGTCTTTCAGTATCGCGAGACGGGCTTGGAAACGGCGCCGCCCGTTATCGCGCTCCATGCCTTAGGGCAAAACGGGGAAGCATGGAATGTCGTAGCGGCCGAATTGGGACAACATTTCCGCGTTTTCGCGCTCGATCAACGGGGACACGGCGGCAGCGAGAGAACGGGCGTCTATTCGTTCGAGCTCATGCGCGACGATCTTCTCGTTTTCGCGGACGCTTTGGGTCTGGAGCGCTTCATCCTCATCGGGCATTCCATGGGCGGAACGGTTTCCTTCCTGTTCTCCGAAGCCTATCCCGATCGGGTCGAACGATTGGTCATCGAGGATTCGCCGCCTCCCTTCAGAAGCGACAAACTGGACATTCCGAGAGACCCGCCGGCCGGTCCGCTGCCCTTCGACTGGTTCGTCATCCCGTCCATTCTTAGGCAGCTTAACGAACCGGACCCCGAATGGTGGGAGCGTCTTGACCGGATCGCGTGCCCGACCCTGATTATCGGAGGCGGTTCGAACAGCCCCATTCCGCAGCATAAATTAAAGGAAGCCGCCGGGTTAATCCCAAGCGGCGAGTTCGTCACGCTGGAAGGCGGAGGGCATTTCGTGCATGAGACGAAGCCCCAAGAGTTTGTAGCCGCCGTGAGAAAATTTCTAAACGCATAACTACGGATCCGCTCGGGCCATGTGCGCGAGCGCGAGGGGCCGCCGTCGATCGTACGGCGGCCTCTTTCCGTCCGAAGGAGCGCAGCCGCTTCGCTTTAATACAACCCCATAAAGTTTAACATTCCCCCCGTCCAATTCGAAACAAGATGAGGTAGTATGGAGGTAGGCAATTACGAACGCAAACCACCTTCAGGAGGCGATTCCATGTTTCGCGCGCTAATCGTTGACGATGAATACGAAATTCGCGAAGGTTTACGCAATCGCTTTCATTGGACGGGCTTCGGCCTCTCGGAGGTCGACGTGGCGGACGACGGCGATACGGCGCTGACGCTTGCGCTGGCCCGAAGACCCGATCTGATCGTGACGGATATTAAGATGAACCGGATGTCGGGGCTGGAATTTCTGCGCGCGCTTTCGTTGATTGAAGACTATTGTCCGGAGACGGTCGTCATCAGCGGGTACGACGATTTCGAGCTGGTGAAGCAGGCGATGCAGATCGGAGTGCTGGACTATATTCTGAAGCCCATCAACCTGGAGGAGCTGGAGCAGATCGTCCGCCGGTCGGTCGAACGGATCGAACGCAAGAGGCGGGAGAAGCAGAACGAGCAACTGATGAAAAACCAGATCCGGTTCGCCATTCCGAAAATGCGGGAGGAGCTGCTGCGGGAAATGTTCGAGCAGGAGTTCGACCCGTACAGGGAGTCGAGGAGGATGCACCGCCTGCAGTCGCTGCAGCTCGAATGGATGGCGGAGCAGCCGATGCTGCTCGCCATGATCGAGGCGGACGACTTGAAGGCGATCGAGAACCGCAGCCCGAAGGAGAAGGAGCTGGTGCTGTTCGGCATCGGCAACGTCGTGAACCAAACGCTCGAGGAGGAATACCCGGATCCCTACGCGCTCTGCATGGACCGCAGCGGACGATGGATCGTGCTTCTCAGCTGCGCGAGATCCGGTCAAGCCGAGCTTGCCCGAGGCATCGCGCAGCTATGCATCCAACGGATTAACGAGTTCGTCAAGGTTCAGGCAAGCGCGGGCATGCGCACGGCGCCCGGCAAGCTGGAGCATCTGCACGACATGTTCGTCGAAGCCGCGAGCGTCCTGGAGCAGAAAGCGGTCTACGGCGGCAACCGCCTATTCACGGAGCAAGGTCTGTACGAGGACGGCGAGCACGCGGATTTGTCGCTCTCGGAGCCCGACGAGGTGCTCGATTTGATCAAATACGGATCGGACGCGGACATCGGCGCCGCGATGGACAGCTTCGTCGAGATGGTCAAGACCTGGAAGCTGACCCAGCTTCGCGATATTCAGCAGAACATCTTCGAGTGGCTGTTCGAGGTGTTCCGCCGATCCGCGTCGTCCGGCCTCTCGAGCAGAAGCTGGGGCGGCAATCCGATCGCGGTGTGGGAGCAGCTGGAGCAATACGATACGCTGCAATCGCTTCGCGTGCAGGCGGAGAAGTTTCTGCTCTCCCTCGCCGAGGATTACCGGAAGCAATCGGCGAATCCGAGCCAGATCGTCATCGAAGCGGAGAAGATAATCCGGCGCGATTACGCGGAGCCCCTGTCGCTTCAGAGCGTGGCAACGGCCGTGCACGTGACGCCCGTGTGGCTGAGCAAGCTGTTCAAGAAAGAGAAGCAGAAGACGTTCCTCGAATACCTGACGGATATCCGGATCGAGAAAGCGAAGGACATGCTGGCCGATATTCAATACAAGGTGTATCAAATTTCGTACGAGGTGGGCTACAAGGATCCCGTTCATTTCTCCAAGCTGTTCAAGAAGCAGGTCGGCTGCACGCCGAAGGAATACCGCAGGCAGCGCGGGATCGCGGAAGAGGGGGAGGGATGAACGAAAGCCGGCCGCAGACATGTAGCGTCAGCGGCCGGCCGGTCTATTAAAAGCAGGTTAGCAGGAGCGTTCGCCGGTCGAACCCGACGGGGATAATCCCAGCGTGACGATCTCGCAGCCCCGTATCGGAACCGAGTCCGTGGCTAGCACGCCCTCGTCTTCTTCCAGAATGTTGCTGCGGTAAGCTCTGGATGGAACCGCGCCGGGATCGAGAGCGAGCGTCGCGGAAGCGCCGCCGAGATTGTACCAGCGGGCCATCAGGTCGCCGCTTGATTCGCCAACCTTCAAATTCGAGAAAGCGAGCGCGTCCCCTTGCCAGCGGAGAAAATCATGCTCCGGGGCAAGCTCGCCGCTATGCAGGCCGCAGCGGACGAACGTCGCCGGCACCTGGTACCGGTAAGCTTCGCGGTAAGCGTCGAACCGCCGATCCGCGCCGCCATGCGGGATAAGCATCCACTCCGCTTCCTGGATGCCTAGGCATTGCGCCTCCGGCGTCGGGAACACGCCCCAGTCGCCAAGCTCGCCGACGGCGCGGAGCAAGGTGACGGCGATCGTGGCGCGCCCGTCGCGAAGCACCTCGTATTCGTTCAGTCCCTTGGTCGCGACCGTCAACCCGCGGCTTGCGTCATGAACGTCGACGAACGCCGACATATGCTGGCAGTTGCTCGGGTTCTTCCATTCCTTCTCCGGCCAGTTGCCGCGCTCGGCGACCTCGAAGATGGAGTCCGCATAATGGACCGCGGCGGCCGAGTCCGACGGCAGCAGCACGCGCAGCCGGTGATCCTTGGACCGGTTGTCGATGCGGGCGTGAACCTGCACGCCGACTCCCGTTCGTTCCAGACTGACGCGGGTCAGAATGCGCAGCGGCGCGAGCTTCGCCGAGCGCCGGGCTTTGCGGTCGCGGTAATCGACCATCGCCGCGATTTCCGCGGCGAGCGTCTCGTCCGCGCTTTCCGGCACGAGCAGCTCGTGCGAGATTTCGAAGGCGGCCCGGTAAGGCGTGTCCTCGACGATGCGGATGCCGGCCGAGGCGCCGGCCGACGTGATCGGCGCATCGCCTTCGGGCGAGCGGAACAAATATTCGTTGCCGACGTCTCCAACGTTCTCGTAAACGCCGAGCCCGTTATACGATTGTCCGTTCCGTTTGTCCAGCAGGGAGAAGCTTCCGTCGTCCGCGAAATCGACGCGCAGGCTGTCGTTCTCCATCGCGCGTTCGCCGGCGATCAGGCTTCGTTCCCGCGAGCCAACCGACGCCGGCGCGACTTCGCCGGAAATCCAGGCGAACGTCGAATAGCCCATGGACGGCAGGACGCCGGTCTCGAATGTAAGCCGTACCGCCCGGGCCATATACGGCTGGCGGAATTTGTCCTTCGGCAGCTCGTAGCCGAACCGGACGCCGAGGTCTTCGGCCGTGACGTCCAATCTCTCGCCGCGCGCGTTAACGAGATAGCCGACTCCGGTCGTTCTCTGCTCCACCTCCCGCATGACCGAGGCGGGATTCTCGCTTTGCTTGAAATAACGATGCGACCATTCGACCTCGACCGTAACGACGGAAGGGCCTTCGTAGCCGCTCGTGTTCCATACGGCGAACGGTGCGGCCGATTGCCCGAATGCGGCGAAGCAGCCCGTATCGATGCGCGAGGCAACGAAAGCCGCCGATTCGGCCGAAAGCGCTTTGGCGACTTCGGCGCTTTTGGCGAAGCGGGTCAGCATCTCGTGATAAACCTCGTCGACGCTGCAGCCGCAGATGCTGTCATGCGGGTGATTCTGCATCAGCGTTTTCCAGGCGTATTGCAGCATGGCATGCGGATAAGGCCGGCCAAGCTTGTGCGCGATGGCCGCGAGCGGCTCCGCGATCTTCTCGAGAAGCGTCTGGCCCCGCTGATTCCGCTGCTTGATATAGACGCGGGCGGAAGCCGTGCCGACGAGCGTGAACCAGCCGTCGGTCCGCTGGCCCCGCAGCTCGCCTTTGGCGATGCTGAGATGGTCCGGCAGCTCGGATCGTAAGGCCTCGACGTACTCGTCGAAGCTCGAGTGGACGAACTCGTAATCCGGATAGAGGTCCCGCGCGACGCGGAGCGCCTCGGACAGATTCGTCTGGACGGGCTGATGGTCGCAGCCGTTCATGAGCAGCAAGTGCGGAGTGGAGGCGAACTGCTCGGCTCTCGCGAGCCGGTGATCCCAGTAAGCGGTCGCTTCGGCGGGATCCACGGGAATCTCCATTCCGTTGTTGTACCAGTTCGCGAACAGGATGCCGAGCACGGCCGAGCCGTCCGGGGATTGCCAGACGAGCTCGGAGTACGGCGATTCCAGTCCGCCGACGTCCTCTTCTACCTGGTTATTGAAGCCCGTCGCCCGGACGCCCCTGCCGAAGACGGCCGTGCCGATGCCCGCCTGCCGCAGCAGCTGCGCGGCCTGGCCCATGTTGCCGAACGAATCGGGGAAGTAGCCCAGCTTCGATACCGGGCCGAACTTCGCGGCTTCCCGGTGTCCGATCTGCAGATTGCGGACGTTGGCTTCGGAGCTCGTCAGAAATTCGTCCTGAAGGACGTACCAAGGGCCGAGCGAAAGCTTGCCTTCGTCCACCAATCGCTGAATGATCTCGCGCCTCTCCGGATACACCTGCAAATAATCGTCGACGACGATCGTCTGCCCGTCCAGGTAAAAGCTGCGAAATTCGGGATCGTTCGCGAACGTATGCAGGAGCGCGTCCATCGTTTCGATCAGCTTGACGTGATGCGCCTCGTAAGGCATGTACCACTCGCGGTCCCAATGCGTGTGGGAGATGACGTGAACCGTTTTTTTGGAAGCGGTCATGGCGGCAGTTCCTCTTTTCTTAAATAAGGATAGACATTACAGCTACAGTGTAGTTAATCGCTTGGCGAACCCGCAATGAGGCGATCGCGTCCTTTGCGGGGGCAATCTTGGCTTCCGGCAGCCGGGTCATCACATTGAAGGAGAGGGGGCGGCCGCCCATGAACAAATGGTCGCTGCAGCTGGCATCGTCGTTCCGCAACAGAGTGATCCTAATCTTCTTCGTCATCATTCTGGTTCCGTTCCTGTTGTTCGCGTATTATTCGCACATCAAGGCGATCGAGGGCATATCGGGCACGAACACGAAGATGACGATGAGCTACCTGCTGCAGACGAGGAAAAATTTCGAAATGTACTTGGAGACGTTGAACGGCCAGATTAACGATCTGATCGGGCAGAAGCAGCTGCAGGATCTGCTCGAGCGCGAGCCGGAGAGCGGGGCGGAGGAGGAGGATTTTGCCGTCGACATGCTGACTCTGATGAGCCAGGAGGCGAAGACGATCGACGCGTTCCGGGTGAAGGTGCTCCCGCTTGATCCGGGCGCCTTCCCATCGTACATGAGCACGCTCGGCGAATCCGGCAGCATGGCGGATCTCGACTGGTTCCAGCGCTCGAAGAACGTCGTCAGTCCGAGCTGGTATTTGTGGATGCCCAAGCAAGGGGAATACGCGAAGCCGCTGCTCGCGTACGTCAAGCGGTTCACGGGGCTGTACGATCAGGAGCCGAGGGGGCTTATCGTGACGGAGGTGACGGAGGATTATTTGCGCCGGTATTTCGCGTCGTCCGAGGAGCTGAAGGATCAGAAGTTGCTGCTCGTCAGCGGGGACGGCATCGTCCACTACGATTCCGCGTCGAACGAATGGACGGGACAGCCCTTTCCGTCCGCTTCGTTCGTGGAATTCATGGGCGAGGGCGATCAGGGCTCGCGATCGCTTACGATCGGCGGCGAGGAATATTTGGCCGATTACGTGGCGATGCCGAGCCGTCCCTGGACTATTGTCAGCCTGACGCCGCTTCGCGAGCTCGCCGGGACGATCGATCAGATTAACCGAATGCTCGTTATTTTCATTATTTTGTACGTCATCTGCTGCATCGGGGTGTTGTTCTATATTACGTCAAGGTTCACGCAGCCGATCGCGCATCTCGTAAGGCTCATGCGCAAGCTGGAATCGGAAAATCTGCAGTATCTGGTGCCCTGGTCCTCGCGCAACGACGAGGTCGGCTGGCTGTACCGCGGCGTCGGCAGCCTCGTCCGCCGCATCGAAGGGCTGATCGAGGAGGCTTCGATGTCCGAACGGAGGAAGAAGGCGCTTGAATTTCAAGTGCTCAGCCATCAAATCAACCCGCATTTCCTGTACAACACGCTGGAATCGATCCGGTGGAAAGCGGAGAATCACGGCCGGAGCGATATTAGCGAGATGGTGTCGGCGCTTGGCAACCTGCTGAGGCTCAGCCTCAACCAGGGCCGGGAGATTACGACGCTGCGCCGCGAGATAGAGCAGGTGAAAGCGTACGTCCTGATCGAGCAGGCGCGCATGGGCCAGGCGATCCGGATTATTTATTCGCTCGAGCCCGAGGTGATGGACCTGCCGTTCCTGCGGCTCCTCCTGCAGCCGCTGATCGAAAACGCGATTCAGCACAGCGTGCGGGGCAACTTCGACAAAGGCAAAATCATGATCGCTTCGCGGCTCGAGGACGGCGATATCGTCATCGACATTGCCGACAACGGCGCCGGCATTCCGCCGGAAATATTGGCGGACCTGCAGAAGGAGCAGCCGGAGGAGGAGCGATATTCCGCCGCGCGGAGGGGCGTGGGCCTGCGCAACGTAAACGACCGGCTGCGGTTATACTTCGGCGACCGGTACAGGCTGACGTTCGAGACAGGCCCCGGCATCGGCACCAAAATTACGGTCCGGCATCCGGTGCTGGAGGATGGCGACAGACCGGATCCGTCATCGGACGGACCTAAGAAGATATAGAAGGCAGCTCCCTCCGCGATGCAATGGTCGTTGCGCAGCCTGACAAAATAGCCCCGGTCCCCTGTCCTTGTTGGAGGGGGGCCGGGGCTTGCTATGTCCAAGCCAAATCTGCACCACAAAGGATAAGATTCGCTCATGGCGGCCGGATGACCGCGTCTTGTACGATTAGGTCATCACGAACCGGAAAGGAAAACGCCATGAAACTACACGGAGTATTTCGGGAACTGGCGCGCAACCGCACGCTTCTGCTCATGTTTCTGCCCGTCGCTGTGTTGCTCTTCTTGTTCAACTATTTGCCGCTTGCGGGTCTCGTCATCGCCTTCAAGGATTTCGATTTCGTCCAAGGCATATTCGGCAGCGACTGGATGGACCCGTTGCTCGATAACTTCGAATACTTGTTTTCGTCCGACGCGGCGTACAGGGCAATCCGCAACACCATTCTGCTGAACGCGCTGTTCATTATCGTCGGGCTGATCTTCGAGGTCGGGCTCGCTCTGCTGCTGAACGAGATTCGGAACAAATATTTTAAGCGGGTCGCGCAATCGCTCACCTTCCTGCCGTTCTTCATCAGCTGGATCGTCGTCGGCGTCTTCGCCTACAACCTGATGAACTACGAGAACGGCGCCATTAACCGGATGCTCGAGTGGGTCGGCATGCAGCCGGTCGATTTCTACAGCGAAGCGGGCCTCTGGCCGCTCATCCTGACGATCGCAATCCGGTGGAAGGTGACGGGGTACGGCACAATCATTTATTTGGCCGCCCTCACCTCGATCGACAACTCGTATTACGAGGCGGCCTCCATCGACGGGGCCAGCAGATGGCAGCAAATCCGCTACATCAGCATTCCGATGCTGAAGCCGACGATCATCATTCTGACGCTGCTGGCGGTAGGCCGCATCATGAACGCGGATTTCGGCATGTTCTACGCCATGGTCGGCGACGCCTCGCTGCTGTTCCCGACGACGGACGTCATCGATACGTTCGTGTACCGGAGCCTTCGCAAATCGGGCGACATCGGCATGGCCTCCGCGGCCGGCTTCATGCAATCCATCGTCGCGTTCGTGCTCGTCATCGGCAGCAACTACGCCGCACGCAAAATCGACAAGGACTCGGCGATCTTCTAGCGCCGGCCGAAACCGCAAAGGAGGAACTCCATCCATGAACACCGCCGCAGCGAAAAAGCCGTCCGCCGGCCAGCTTATCATCGTCGTCGCCATCTCCCTGTTCAGCTTGTCGTGCCTGTTCCCGTTCATAATGGTCATCTCGGGCTCGCTCAGCACGGAGAAGGACATTATGGATTACGGCTACACGCTTATTCCTAAATCGGTGACGTTCGATTCGTACCGCATCCTGCTGCTCGGGTCCAATCGGATCATCGACGCCTACGGCATCAGCATTCTGGTTACGGCCGCCGGCACGGCGCTGTCCGTCTTCGTCACGAGCATGGGCGCTTACGTGATGGCTAGAAGATCGTTCAAATACCGCAATATCCTGTCCGTCTACGTGATCATCACGATGCTGTTCAACGGAGGACTCGTCCCTTGGTACATCATCTGCGTCCACTATTTGAATCTGAAGGATACGCTTTGGGCGCTCATCCTGCCGATGCTCGCGAACGCGTTCAACATGTTCCTGATCCGCAACTTCATGCTGTCCATACCGGAGGATCTGCACGAATCGGCCAAAATGGACGGGGCGGGGGAGTTTCTCATCTTCTACCGCCTCATCGCGCCGCTGGCCGTGCCGGTGCTCGCGACCGTCGGCTTGTTCGTCGCCCTCAGCTACTGGAACGATTGGTTCCTAGGCCTGATGTTCGTCGACAAGCAGGAGCTGCAGCCGCTTCAGCTGCTGCTGCGGACGCTCGTCTCGAACGTCGAGTTTCTGAAGAGCTCCAGCAACGCGGCGGCGATGCAGCGCATCTCGGCGCAAATTCCGTCGGAGTCGATCAAGATGGCGCTTACCGTCGTCACCATCGGGCCGATCATTTTCCTGTACCCGTTCGTGCAGCGGTTTTTCGTCAAGGGGCTGATGGTCGGCGCCGTCAAGGGCTAGTCTGGCTATTCCGGCGCAAGCCGTATAGTATAAATTTATCTGTTAAGGGGAGAGGTTCATCATGCAGAGCAGATTACGCAAATGGCCGTTGCTCTTGTCCTCGGTGCTGATTCTGTCGCTATTGCTCGCGGCGTGCAGCTCCGGAGGCGGGAACAATAATCCGGAAGCATCGCCGGACGCCGGGAACGGGAACGCGCCGGGCAAAGCCGCGCAAGAAGAGGAAGTGACGCTGAAGTTCTACTTCGGCGGCGACAAAAAAGCGGCAACCGACGAGGTCTGGAACGAGATCAGCAAATACGTGAAGGGCAAGGGCCTTAACGTCAAGTTCGACATCAATTTTATCCCGTTCGGCGACTTCAAGGACAAGATGCTCGTCATGGCCGCCTCGGGCGACAACTGGGACATGAACTTCGACGGCGACTGGCTGTCGTACAAACAAATGGCGGCCAAAGGCTCGTACATGGCGCTGAACGACCTGCTGCCGGAGCATGCGCCGAACCTGTACAAAAAATATCAGGAGCAGGGCACGCTCGAAGCGGCCACCGTGAACGGCCAGATCGTCGGTCTGCCGTGGACGATGAAGATGAACGAACGCAAATTCGCCGGCTGGCGCGCCGATCTGGCCGAGAAAGCCGGCATCGACATCGCGCCGGACTCCATTCAGACGATCGAGGATATCGACCGGCTGCTTCGGGACTTGAAGAAAGCTTATCCGAACGAGAAGCTGAACCGCACGTCGCCGCTGTCGATCTACTATATTCGCGACGAGTGGGTAGACCTGAACTTCCACGGACTCGGCTTCTATCTGAACGATCCGGCGATCAAGGTACAGCCCGTGGAGCAGCAGCCGTTCTTCCTCGAGGCGGCGAAGCTGGCCAAAGTATGGTACGACGACAATCTGATCAACCGCGACGCGATGATCGACAAGGAGGACGGCGCCGCCCAATGGCGCAACGGCAAGACGCTGTTCACGGTGACGTCCCACGAATGGGCGAACGCGAACCCGGGCTTCGCCGATCCTTCCTACAAGCAGGAGATGTCGCTGCTCTATCCGGACAAAAAATTCGTTAACCGCACGGCGCTCGCGAACGTGGTGGCGATTAACCGGAATTCCAAGTATCCGGACCGCGTGCTCCGCTTCCTCGACATGGTCGAGACGGACAAAACGCTGTACGACCTGCTGCAATACGGCATCGAAGGCAAGACGTACGTCTTGAACGGCGAGACGGCCGAATATCCGAAAGGCATGCAGACGACGACCTCCAACTACATGGAGTGGGGCGGGCAGTGGGCGTTCTGGAAGCCGCAATTCATGCGCCCGACGATGACGTACGGGCCGGACTTCTGGGTGAAGGAAGCCGAATTCGCCAGCCAGCCGAACAACGTCAACTCCCCGATCGACGGCTTGTTCATCGCCGAGGACAATATGAAGAACGAAATCGCGAAGCGCGACCAGGCGTCCGACGAGCTCGGGCGGCCGATCGAATTCGGCATCGTGAAGGACGTCGATAAGGCGGTAGCGGATTACATCGAGGCCCAGAAGAAGAACGGACTGGACGTCATTCTAGCGGAAACGCAGAAGCAAATCGACGCGTACCTGGCATCCAAAAAATAATAAACATCCAAGAGCGAAGCCGACCAGAGAAAGAAAGGGTCGGCTTCACTGTTTAATAGGCTTGTAAGCGAATACATTTCGAGGAGGATCCGCGTAATGAACAATCGATTATGGAAGAGGGCGCAATCGCTGACGGCGCGAATGCTTGTCGCGTTAATGGCGGCGACCGCGTTCGCCGTCGGACCGGCTCAAGCCGGTGCCGAGGAGGAGAGCGTTAGCATCGCTCTCGGCGCAGCAGTTATGCCGGACGGCATGACGGCCAGGGCGGGCGACAACCCGGATGGTCTGAAGACCGGTTCGATTGCCGGCAGGGATTACTGGCAGACGGACAAATCGGCCGGCACTTATTATTTCTATATGAACGTGGATGACGGCTATCTTATGGACAATACGGAATATAACGTCGATGTGACCGTCGATTACTACGATTCGGGCAATGGCAAGATCGTCCTGCAATACGACGCGGCTTCCGCCAACTTCAAGGACGGGCCGCTGTACCAATACGGCAATACGGGCGAATGGAAGAGCCATACGTTCAGCTTGACGGACGCTCAGTTCGCGAACGGGACGAACGGGGCCGACTTCCGCCTCGGCATCGAAGGCGCCGGCTCGCCTGCCGCGGAGAACGCGGAGCTGACCGCGGCCAAGGTGACCGTCAAGAAGACGCCGAAATCGGTTCCGACCGAGACCGTAGGCATTACGCTCGGCACGGCTCCGGTCGAGAACGGCATCACGGGCCGTCCCGGCGACGGGCCTCCGGAAGGCATGGTAACCGGCGAGCTGGACGGCAAAGGGTTCTGGAGAACGAACCAAACGGTGAATCCGGCCGACCCGGGACAGAACATCCTCTATTATTACTTCAACGTAAGCGATTCTTATTTGTTCGAGAACGAAGACCAGGACGTCTATGTCACGGTCGAATATTACGACAGCGGCAGCGGCGCCATCGTGCTGCAATACGACGCGCGTTCCGCAGGCTTCAAGGACGCGACGTTATTCCGCTACAAGGATACGAATACGTGGAAGACGCATACGTTCAAGCTGACCGACGCCTACTTCGGCAACCGGACGCACGGCGGCGATTTCCGACTCGGCGTAAGCGGAGCCGGAGCTCCGGCGAATAACCCGGAATTGCAGCTGGCGTCGGTCACGGTAAGGAAGCAGACTCAGGTTATCGTCGAGTCGGAGACGCAAGTGTACGACACCGTATACGCAACCGGCGACGTCGTCATCGCGGACGTCAGCGTGAAGGATTACGGCGCGGTCGGCGACGGCGCGGCCGACGATACTATGGCATTTCAGAACGCGCTGGCCGCGGCTGGCAATAACGGAGGCGGCGTCGTATTCGCGCCGGCAGGCGCCTACAAGCTGACCGGCGAGCTTGTGATTCCGACCGGCGTGACGCTCCGCGGGGACTGGGCGAACCCGGAGGCGGAAGGCGGCGCGGTGAAAGGCACGATACTTGCCGTCTACGGCGGACGCGGTCAAGGGGAGGGAACGAGCTTCATTCAGCTGCAGCCTTCCAGCGGCGTGACGAACCTGTCGATCTGGTACCCGGAGCAGACCGTTTCGTCTCCGGCCGTCTACCCATGGACGCTCGAGCAGTTGCCGGGAGACAGCGCGACGATCAAAAACGTGACGCTCGTCAACTCCTATAAAGGAATCAAAATCGGACCCGAATGGAACGAGCTGCATTACGTCCGCAATCTGTACGGCACGACGCTTCATACGGGCATCTTCCTCGACTTCACGACCGATATCGGAAGGCTGGAGGGGATCCGCCTATCGCCGGAAGTATGGGCGAATTCCGGCTTGCCGGGAGCACCGTCGGAATCGGAGCTGTTCGGCTATATGACGGCGAATGCCGAAGGCATCGTCATGGGACGGTCGGACTGGGAATACATGTCCGATATCGAGATAGCCGGCTACAAGACCGGCATGCGCGTCACGACCAGAACGGGCAGCCTCGAGACGGCCAACGCGCAGCTGTACGGGATTCGCATCCGGGATTGCAACGTCGCTCTCAAAATCGAAGGCGTCAACGACTTCGGCCTGCTCGTGACGGACAGTCGCTTCGAGGCCGGCGTCGGGCCGAATCCGACCGCGATTTATGCCACTAGCGGCTTCCGTTCGATCGCGCAGTTCAGCGGCGTGACGGTTGGCGGGACGACGCATCATGCGGTGGTGAACGAAGGCAGCGGGGTGCTGTCGTTCGAGAACAGCGTCTTCGGCGGCTGGGACGATGAAGCCGGCGGGTACGCGATTGCAGCGAAGAGCGGCTCCCTGATTCTCGGCGGGACCGAGTTCGCGAAGCCGGACCGGCATCTGCTGCTCGAGGGCAGCGTGTCGACGGTGAACGCGATCAATTCCGGCTTCGAGGGCGAGCTTGCCGTTCAGAACGATAGCGAAGCGGCGGTGCTGAACGTTCATCAGGACGCGCGCTACGAGCTGGAGCGGCTGCCCGAGATCGGCGCTCTCGACCTCGCCGAGCAGCCGAAGCCGGCGACACGGCAGCTGTTCAACGTCGGCGCGGAGCCGTACAACGCCGACCGCACCGGAGTGATCGACGCGTCGGACGCGATCGGGCAAGCGCTCGCGGATGCCGAAGCGGCCGGCGGCGGAACGGTGTATATGCCTGCGGGCGTGTACCGCGTCGAGCAGCCTTTCACCGTGCCGAGCGGGGTGGAGCTGCGAGGCAATTACGACGTGCCGCATCATACGATCGGGAACGGCACGGTTATCTTCACGAGCTACGGGGAGAACGATCCGGACGGAGAGGCGTTCATCCGCCTGGAACAGGATGCCGGACTTCGCGGATTGTCCGTCTACTACGACAAGCAGGACTGGTCCTCGGCCGGCGCGATCAAGCCGTACGCCTGGACGGTGCAAGGGCTGGGCAGCGGCGTCTACTTAATCGACACGACGTTAGTCAATTCGTACAAAGCCGTCGATTTCGGCACGCACGACACGAGCGGCCACTACATCGACTACGTGGCGGGTTCGCCGCTTATGGAGGGCATCTTCCTCGGAGGCGGCGCGGACGGCGGCATCATGCGCAACGTGCAGTTCAACCCGCATTATTACGGCCGCAACAATTACCCGAACGCGCCGACGACGGGCCAAGGCTTCGAAGTCGTATGGGGCTATCAGAAGGAGAATCTCGACGCGTTCCGGATCGGCGACGTATCGAATCAGACGATCTTCAACACGTTCGTCTACGGCTCCAAATACGGCATTCACTTCGAGGAGCAGAACGGCCGCGGGCCGGAAGCGATCGTGCTCGGGCACGGCACCGACGGCAGCAAGAAGGGCGCGGTGCTTCACGGCGCGGGACCCGCGGGGCTGACGTTCATCAATACGGAGCTCGTGTCGATGAGCACGACCGATAAGGTGTATGTCGAGGTGAACGAAGCATTCGGCTCGAAAGCGACGTTCTTCAATACTTCCATGTGGGGCGACACGACGCGGTCCATGGATATTTACGGCGGCGACGTGCGCATCCAGCAGAGCAATTTCACGCGGGTCGGCGATATCGGCGTGAACGCGCTTGGCGGGGACGTCACGCTCTATAATTCTTACTTCCAGCAGCCGCGGACGACTCACGTCTACGCGGGACCGGCTATCGAGAAGATGGTGGTGACGAACAACCTATTCAATGGCGGCATCGTGGTCGAGAACGAAGCGATCTCCAAAGTAACGGGCACGAATCTCGTTCCGGTTGCGCTCGAGCTGCTGAAGGGCGAATTCAATCCGGAGGAGCCGGAGGATACGCGGACGGAGCTTCGGCTGACGAACGTGACGGAGAGCGAGCCGCTCGAAGGCAAGCTCGAGCTGGTCCAGCCAGCGGTTTACGCGAACGCGCTGAAGCCGGTCCGGTTCGAAGGCATCGCGCTCGGCGAAAGCGTGAATATCCCGCTGCCTTATCTGACCGGCGATTCGCTGATGTTCAAGGTGACGCTGAAATCGGGGTATACGTACACGGCCTCCGTGAAGCTGGGGCAATCGTTCGCCGCGCGGGAAGATGCGGCCGGGACGGTCGTGCCGGCGATCGACGTCTCCAGTCAGGACCACTATTCGAGCGTGGGCGGAAGTTGGGGCGGAGCGGAGGACCTCAGCGCGGACTCCATGGTGACGTGGGATGAGGAGAAGCTGTACGTCAACGTCGAAGTGACGGACAATGTCCATCATCAGACCTGGACGAACGGCGATATATGGCAGGGAGACAGCCTGCAGGTCGGCATCGACATGGCGAGAGCGGACGGCGCGGCGAGCAAGCATGTCAACGAGCTCGGCCTCGCCTTGAACGGTCAAGACGTGGTCACGGCATGGCGCTGGAGAGCGCCCGAAGGCGTGGCGGCCGGAGCGCTGAACGGAGTGACGGCCGACATCACGCGGAACGAGGCGGAGAAGCGGACCGTCTACGAGCTGGCGATTCCGTTCATGGTGCTGCACGGGGCCGGTTATACGTTCGACGCGGGCGAGCCGCTTGGCCTCACGCTGCTCGTCAACGAAAACGACGGCAGCGGAAGATCGGGCTTCATCGAATACAACCAGGGAATTGGCACGAGCAAAGACGCGACGTTGTTCGGCGACCTTCATTTGCTGAGCGCGGACTATGCCGGCTTGCTTCTGGCATCCGCGGAGGCCGCGGTCGAAGAGGCGGAGACCGACCGGTCGAAAACGAGCAGAGACGCAGCGGCAAACTTCGTTGTGTTGCTGCCGGAGGGATCCTCCAAGCAGGCGCTCGAGATGAGACTTGAAGCGCTGGAACCGAATCCGGGCACTGGTCCAGGCAACGGCTCGGACAATGGCTCGGGCAATGGCGGCGTTCCCGCCGGACCAGCCGGCTTGACGCTACAAGCGGACGGCTCCGTTCTCGCGACCTTGACGGCGCGGCTGGACGGCGCAAGCAAGCAGGCGAAGGCGGCGGTAACGGCAAGCGCGGCCGCCCAAGCAATTGGACTCGCGAAAGCCGGCGCCGACGGAGGCAAACAAGTGACGTTCGACATCCCGGCGGTCCAAGGGGCGGAAGGTTATTCGCTCGAGCTACCTGCCGGATTATTGACGGAGGACCATGGCCGAAACGTCATTGAAATCCGCACGGCGCTTGGGATGCTAAGCGTGTCTGGCGATATGCTGGTGAACCTCGCCGATAAGCTCGGAGAGACCGTGACGTTCGTTCTCGCGGACGCGGACCGTAGCGGCTGGAGCGAAGAGCTTCGGTCGCGGATCGGCGATCGTCCCGCCGTCGACCTGCATATCCTCTCCGGCAACGATGTCGTAGAGTGGTCGAACGGCCAATCGCCGGTCACCGTGTCGCTTCCTTACGAACCGTCCGGCAAGGAGATCGGCGACGAGGAGCGGGTCGTCGTCTGGCATATCGATGAGAACGGCATGGCAACGGCTGTTCCGAGCGGCCGATTCACGGAAGGCAAGGTCGTATTCCGGACGACGCACTTCAGCGCGTTCGCGGTCGTTCATCATCCGAAGTCGTTCCAAGACCTAAGCGGCTTCGGCTGGGCGCGGCAAGCGATCGAGACGCTGGCGGCCAAAGGTATCGCCAGCGGCGTAACCGACCAATCGTACCGTCCTGGCTCGCCGGTAAAAAGAGCGGATTTCCTTAAGCTTCTTGTCGGCACGCTC
Organism: Paenibacillus soyae; assembly: GCF_024623455.1. Lineage (GTDB taxonomy): Bacteria > Bacillota > Bacilli > Paenibacillales > Paenibacillaceae > Pristimantibacillus > Pristimantibacillus soyae. The sequence goes on from NZ_JANIPJ010000022.1 coordinate 103,348, forward strand.
GGACTGGAAGCGAATCCTTCGGCAGCCGTCGAGCCGTTCGCGGATGTCCCTGCCGGCGCCTATTACGCGGAAGCGGTTAGCATCGCCCGGGCACTCGGCATCACGAACGGAGCGGGAGGCAACCGATTCCTGCCGGATACGACCATTACGAGGGAAGAAGCGGCGGTTATGATCGAACGCGCGCTTCGGGCCGCGGACATTTCGCTTCCGCAAGGGGAAGCTTCGGATTTCGAGCCCTATAAAGACGGCGCATCCGTCTCGGCATTCGCCGAGGAAGCCGTTCGGCTGCTTTCGCGGGCGGGACTGGTGGAAGGCGCCAACGGCGCATTCAAGCCGCAAGGACATCTGACGAGGGCCGAAACGGCCGTGCTGCTGTACCGCCTCTATAACTTGTAGACAAGGGAGGAGCCCGGTCCGGGCGGGTCCGGGCTTCCGCCGCTTACAAGCAGGGGAAGGGAGGTGGTGGATGGCTGAACGATTATGAATAGAAAGGCGGGATAGGAGAGAGAAGCCTGCTTATTAGATGGATGCGGGAGACCATTCCGGCACCATAAAATCGAGGAGGCTTTAGGATGAACGGTATGTTAACAAGGAAGCATCTGTTGATAGCCATTCTATTATTCGCGTTTATAGGCACGCAGCTATCCCTGTCGCCGCCCGTCGCGTTCGCGGCGTCGGCCTTCAACCAGACGGCGGCTTCCGGCTACAGCACGCAATCGGGTATTCAGCTCGAGAATTCGAGCGAAGGCGGACAGAACGTCGCGTTCATCGACAACGGCGACTTTATCTCGTTCCAGAACGTCGACTTCGGAAGCGGCGCCACTTCCGTCCAGCTCCGCGTAGCGAGCAATACGGGCGGCGGCAAAATCGAAATTCGGACCGGCGGCGCGAACGGCGCTTTGGCTGGCACCTGCGTCGTCCCGGGTACCGGAGGGTGGCAGTCTTGGATCACGAAAACCTGCTCCATCAGCACGATAACGGGAGTCCAGCATTTGTATCTGAAATTTACGGGCGGAGTTGGTAACTTGTTCAACGTTCATTGGTATAAGTTCTCGAACGATCCGAACGGCGGAGACGTCTTCGGCAAGGTCATCGCCGGCTATCAAGGCTGGTTCACGGCCGGCGGCGACAATTCGCCGCTGAATAACTGGACGCACTGGTCCAAGAACGGGAGCGCTCCCGCGCCGACCGGCAACGTCAACTTCGAGCTGTATCCGGATTTGCGGGAATACTCGAAGCTGTACCAGACGGGGCTCGGCAATCTCGGCAACGGCCAGCCTGCGAAGCTGTTCTCCTCGTATGACCAGGAGACGGTGAACAAGCATTTCGAATGGATGCGGGATTACGGCATATACGGCGCGGCTTTGCAGCGGTTCGGCGCGGATGCCAACAACGCTCCGAACAACTGGAAGTCGAACCGCGACAGCGTGGCGGTCAAGGTGAGGAACGCGGCGGAGTCGTACGACCGCAAGTTCTACGTTATGTACGACATTACCGGCATGAACGCAAGCAATTGGGTGACGGCCGTCAAAACCGATTTCACGAACCAAGTGCTCGGAGCCATGAACCTTCCGTCGTCCGCAGCCTATGCCAAGCAGAACGGCAAGCCGGTCATCTGCATCTGGGGCATCGGCTTCAACGATAGGCCCGGCACGGCAGCGGAAGCCGCGGAGCTGATCGGCTGGTTCAAAAATCAAGGGTACTATGTCATCGGAGGCGTGCCGACGCATTGGAGATTGGGCGTCGAAGACTCGAAGCCGGGCTTCCTCGACGTCTACAAGTCGCTCGACATGCTGTCCCCGTGGTTCGTGGGCCGGTTCAGCCAGCTGGCGGGAGCGGATCACTTCAAAACCTACCAGTGGCAGCCGGACTACGCCTTCACCCAGCAGCACGGCATCGCTTACCAGCCGGTCATCTGGCCGGGCTTCGCGTGGAAAAACCTGCACAACGGCCCGATCAACGAGATTCCGCGCCTGCACGGAGATTTCATGTGGCGGCAGGCTTATAATCTGAAGAGCCTCGGCATTAGCACGGGCTACGTCGCGATGTTCGACGAATACGACGAGGCGACCGCCATCGCCAAGGCCGCGGAGAACAGCTCCATGGCGCCGAACAATCAATATTTCCTTACGCTCGACGCCGACGGCGTCGCCGTCTCGTCGGATTTCTACCTGCGGCTGACGCGGGATATCGCCAAGATGTTCACGGGAGAAATCCCGATGACGGCCAATCATCCGACGAGCCATCAATAAGCGTCGAAGAAGAAGGAAGAGCCGGTTAGCGGCTCTTCTTTTTTTACGCCAATCGTGGGACAGAAAGTTTGCGATCGCCTCATATGGATGATCGGCCCCTTCCTATACACTAGACATGACTCCGCTATAAAGGATGGTGCTGTAGATGGCGAAAATTACGGCCGTAGAATGTATCCGAACGAGACGTAACGGCAGCTGGACGATCGTGAAGGTGATGACCGACCAGGACGGATTGTACGGTCTCGGCTCCGCTTCGGACGTGTACAACCCGGAGGCTGTCGTCATGATCGTCGAGCAGCTGCTTGCTCCGCTGCTGATCGGGAAGGACGCCTCGAATATAGAGGATCTGTGGCAGACGATGTTTATGAGCGGCTATTGGCGGAACGGCGCGCTGCTGCACACGGCGATCGGCGGCATCGATATGGCGCTGTGGGACATTAAAGGCAAAGAAGCCGGCCTGCCCGTCTATCAGCTGCTAGGAGGCGCTTGCCGGGCGGCTGTTCCGTGCTACGGGCACGCGGGGGGCGCCGACATCTCAGAGCTTGTAGAGAGCGTGCACCGATTTCGCGAGGAGGGCTATACCGTTATCCGCGTGCAGCTCGGCGGCTACGGCGGCGGCGGCTTTATCGAGACGGACAAGGCGAACGTGCCGTCCCCATCATGGGCCGGGAAGCAAGTATTCGACGAGCATGCCTATCTTCAGGCCATTCCGCGCATGTTCGAGCAGCTGCGGACGGAATTCGGCTTCGGCCTGCAGTTTACGCACGACGTGCACGAGCATCTGTCGCCGATCCACGCGGTGCAGCTATCGAAGCGGGTAGAGCCCTTCGACTTGTTCTACCTTGAGGATGCGATTGCTCCCGAGCAGATCGGCTGGTACCGCCAGCTTAGGCAGCAAAGCGCCGTGCCGCAGGCGGTCGGCGAGCTGTTCGTCCATCCGCAGGAATGGACGCCGCTCATACAGGAGCGGCTGATCGACTTCATCCGCGTCCGCGTCTCCAAGGCGGGAGGGATCAGCGCCTGCCGCAAGATCGCCGCCTTAGGCGAGGCGTTTGGCGTACGAACCGCTTGGCAGGAGGGAGGGGAGAACGATCCCGTCAATCAGGCGGCTTCCGTTCATCTCGATATGGCGATCTGGAATTTCGGCATCCAGGAAATCAATCATTTCCGGCCGGAAGAGCTGGACGCGTTCGAGGGCCATATCGAACGGAGAGGCGGGTACTTGTATCCATCCGACAAGCCGGGGCTCGGCATAGAGCTGGATGAGCTGAAGGCGGCTCAGCTGGTAGGCGACGGCTGGAAAAGGAACGCCTATTATAATCCCTATCTTTTGGACCGCAAGGCCGACGGGACGCTGGTTCGTCCTTGACATTTTTATATGGGAGGAGTACATCGGAATGAAAAAAATAGCGGTGACGGGCGGCAGCGGGAAGCTGGGCACCCGGCTCGTGAACGAGCTGCAGGCGCAAGGCTACGAGGTCGTATCCCTGGATCAGAAGCGTTCGCCTCAGCTTCGCTGCAGGCAGCTTGAACTGGACTTAACGGACTTCGGCCAGGTGGCGGCCGCCCTCAGCGGGGCCGACGCGGTCGTACATATGGCCGCGATACCGGCGCCGCTTGGGTACACTTACCCGGTCATCTTCGCGAATAACGTCGTGTCTGGCTACAATGTGCTGGAAGCCGCTTCGATGCTCGGCATCCGCAAGGTCGTGATGGGCTCGAGCGAATCCTCATACGGCTTCGCGTGGGCGCCGGCAAGGTTCTCTCCGGATTACTTGCCTTTGGACGAGGATCATCCTCAGCTGCCTCAGGAATGTTACGGGCTATCCAAAATCGTAAACGAGCAGACCGCGGCGATGTTCGACCGAAGGAACGGGATGCAGGTCATTTCTTTGCGGTTTTCAATGATTACGACGCCCGAGGAATATTCGAGGCTGGCGATTAACGAACCGGAGCGCTACAAGCACATTTTGTGGAGCTATATCGATATCCGGGACGCGGTCGATGCATGCGTCGCTTCTTTGAAGGCGGAAGACCGCGGGGCGGTCTGCCTGAACATTACGAGCAGCGATACGCTTAGCGACCGGGAGACCGCGAGTCTGCTGAAGGATTATTATCCCGACGTCGTAGATCTGCGCTCCTCGTTTCAAGAGCGCGAAGCGATCGTAAGCAACCGCCGGGCGCGCGAGGTTCTGGGCTGGAGTCCTCGTCATTCCTGGTCGGATGAACGAAAAAACGGCGAGGACGTTGACCGGCATTCATAAAGCGAAGCGAAGTAGACCCGGCCTCGGATGACGAGTCTCGGGTCTTTGTCGCATTATTCAAACTTACGCAGCTGCTTAAATAGAAGAAACGAGAGTAGACCGATTGCCAGCATAGCCGAACCGCTGCCCAAAATAATGGGCGCCGGGCCGTAGGAGTCAGCCAGCGCCGAGAACGCGGCCAGCCCGACGGGAGGCGCAACGCTCGTGAGCGTGCCGATCAGGCCGAAGACGCGACCTTGGAGATGGGCAGGTACGCCGACGCGAAGCGCGATGGCAAAGATCGTCGTGCTGAAGGAGAAGAGCAGCCCGACGCTCAAGACGATGGGCAGCGCGAGCGCGGCCGTATCAACCAATGCGATGACGATAAAGCAGGGGCCGATCAGCGCGACGCTGCCAAGCATCCAGATGCCGCGGCGTCGCATTCTTCCGCTCCATTTCATTATGGCGACGGAGCCGATGACGTAACCAAGCGGAATACAAGCCTCGAGCAGGCCGAACACGAACGGCGGCGCTTGCCAGACTTTCACGGCCAGCACTTGAACGAGCATGAACGTAGACAGGAAGAAGAAGGTGACGAGCGGAAGCAGCAGAAACGCGCTTCGAATGAAGGCATCCCCCCAGATGACGCGGAAGCCTTCCGCGAAGTCGGAGCGGAAGGAGGGTTTCACGCCGGACGGAGCCTCTGCCTCGCGATAAGGAAAGCGTCCGGCCAGCAGCAGCAGAATGCCGGACAGCAGGAAGGCGAACGAGTCGATCGCAACCGCGAACGCGCCGCCGAATGCGGCAACGGCGATGCCGCCGGCCGCAAAGCCGCCGATCCGCGTCGCGTTGTCGGAGACGGTCATCGCGGCAACCGCTTGCGTGACGCCGGTTTTGCCGACGATCTCGATGAGCGAAGCCTGGAAGGCGGGCGAACGGAAAGTGCCGACGACCGCCACCAGTGCCGTCAGTAATAGGATCATGTAGAATGGGACGCCGGGCACAAGCATGCATATGGCGATAAGTCCTACGAGGACGAAGCGGATCAAATCGCTGATCCACATCATCTTGCGCCGGTCGATCCGGTCCGCCAAAGTGCCGGCGATGGAGCCGAACAGAAGGCTGGATGCCAGATGGGTTATGAGTACAAGCGACATAAGCTTGGCGCTGCCCGTCGTCTGAAGCACCCACAAATTTATCGCGATGCTGTGGAACGTATTGCCGAGATTGCTGACGGTATAGCTGGCGAACACCAGCATGAACGCGCGGTTGCGCCAAATGGACGCCTCCTTGGCTAAGCGCGGTGTCGAGTCAGGCTCTTTGAGGGACGACGCTTTCGCGGTTTCGATTTCATTGATTCCCATATAGAGCACCTCCTTGTTTGCTTAACTTAATCGTTTAAGTTACATGAGAGAAAAGCAGAGACGGCTCTCTGCTGCAACTCTGGTCACGGCTTTATTCTCGAGAAGCTAGCCCGGGCCGCGAGGGAAGCTCTGGCGGAATGCGCACATACTTCTCCTTCGGGCCCGAGTAGCTGTCGCGGAGCAGGCCTTGCATCAGCTCGATCGCGGCATTCATCTTTCCGCTACCATAATGAACAACAGGCGCATCGGGGAACGGATGAAGCAGCTCCGGGCAGCCCGATGCGCATACGGTGACGTATCTGGCGGGAGGCAGCCATCGCGAGGCGAGCAATCCGATCGCCTCGCCAATGATGATGCCGCATCCGGATTGACCGGCGAGGAAGCGCGGGAGCTGCTCCTCTTCCTCCAGAATGAACAGCCTGTCTTCGGAAATCGCCAACTCTCGGCAGAGCGCTCCCGCAGCTTCCGCAGAAAGCCGGTCCGTCACCATAAACTCGCGATGGTTCGGATGTCGCTGCGCGATTTCGACTGCGGTAAGCTTCGCGTCCCATACGATTTTGTAGAACAACGGATCCTCAATGAAGCTGTCGACGACGATGAGCGGTACGCCGGCGGTGAAGTGAACCGAGATTTGATGGAAGGTTTCCGACTTGGCGCCGAGCACGAACACCGCGTCCAGCTTCCGCTCCGATATGACCGCGGCGTTAGGCAAGTCTTCCTTCACGCTGCACAATACGACATGGTAGCCGAGCCGGGTAAGCTCCCTTTCCAGCGCATCGATGAAGCTGCCATGCTGCAGCCTTTCCCACCACTGCTCGCGCTCCGGGCGGTTCACGAGAATCCCGACGAGACCCGAGCTTTTTTTGATAAGCGAACGGGCAGCGAGATTCGGAACATAGCGAAGCCGTTTGACCGCTTCCATGACCCGTTGCTTCGTTTCTTCCGGGATCGTCTGATTAGGGGCGCAATTCAGCACGTAGCTAACGGTGGCGACGGACACGCCGGCTTCCTTGGCAATGTCCTTCATCGTCGCTTTTTTTTCTTTGGATTCGCTCATAACGACACTGTACCCTCCAGCCACATCTAAACTTAATCGTTTAAGCCGATTATCGCATAAAGCCGTTTCGTCGTCTACCGAACAGACGAAACGGCTTCCTCCCAAAATCTTATTGCTCGATCAAAACAACGTAGCTGTAGGCGCTCATTTGCAAGCTCAGCTTGCCGTCGCGGTCCGCCTTCAGCGTATCGTTCGCCTTGAGCGCCGGCGTGTTGGCATGCAGCACCTTCCAAGAAGCCGCTCCGCTTACGGAGTTCATAGCAGCGGCAGCAGCCGCCGGCGGATCAAGCGCCAGCTTCGGAGCTGTACCGGCATCATCAGCAGCCTTAACGAAACCGCGGAACGGAATATCGTAGCTCCATGCTTCCTCCGATTCGCCTAGCGTAGGGACGAGGAAGCTGAGCTCGGCCGCGCTTGCTTGCGCGTTAATCGCGATCAGCACGCGTTCCGAGCCGGAACGGCGTTCATAGACGAGCAAGCCGTTTTCTGCTCCTGCGTGCAGGAACGAAATATCCGTGCTTCGAAGCGAATTGAACTCGTGCCTTAGGGCGATCGTTTCTTGATAGAATCGGAGCAGCCCTTGATCCTGCTCCTCGGGATCCCAGACCATGCACTTGCGGCAGTCCGGATCGCCCGCGCCGTTCATGCCGACCTCGTCGCCATAATAGATGCAAGGCGTGCCCGGGTATGTCAATTGGAACAGGACGGCCAGCTTCAGCTTCCGGAGCTCGTCGTCGCAGATGGTCAGGAGCCGCGGAGTGTCGTGGCTGTCGAGCAGATTGAAGGCCGTCTCCGTTACCTGACGCGGATAAGCCGCGAGCTGCGTGCCGATCGCCTTCGCGAAGGAAGCCGCGTCGATCGTGCCGTAAGCGAAGAAATCGAGAACCGCGTTCGTGAACGGATAGTTCATGACCGCATCGAATTGGTCGCCCTGCAGCCACATCATGGACTCATGCCAAATCTCGCCGAGAATATAAGCTTCCGGATTCACGGCCTTGACCACCTGCCGGAATTCTCTCCAGAATTGGTGATCGACTTCGTTGGCGACATCCAAGCGCCAGCCGTCAATGCCGATTTCTTCGATCCAATAGCGCGCGACCTCGAATAGATACGCTTTGACCTCCGGATGCTCGGTATTGAGCTTCGGCATGAGCGGCTCGAACGCGAACGTCTCGTAGCTCGGAACGCCGTCCACGACCTGAAGCGGCCATTCCCGAACGTGGAACCAGTCCGCGTATTTGGATGCCTTGCCGTTCTTCTGGGCGTCAACGAACGGCGCGAACGTGCGGCCGGAATGATTGAACACGGCGTCCAGCAGCACGCGAATGCCCCGCTTGTGGCACTCGTCGACAAGCTCTTTAAGCTTCTCGTTCGTGCCGAACTGCGGATCGACCTTGAGATAGTCCTGCGTATCGTATTTATGGTTCGTCGTCGCCTCGAAGAGCGGCGTGAAATAAATCGCGTTGATGCCGAGCGAGGTCAGATGGTCCAGATGGTCGATTACGCCCTGCAGGTCGCCGCCAAAAAAGTTTTGCGGAGTCGGCTTGCCGCCCCACGGCTCGACGCCCGGAGGATCGAGAGAAGGGTCTCCGTTCGCGAAGCGTTCAGGGAAGATCTGATAGAAGACGGCATCCTTCACCCAAGCCGGCGGCTCGAACACGTCTACCGGATTAATGAACGGGAAATCGAAAAACGTGTTCGGATTGTCCGGAAGCTCCTTCGTGAATTCCTTCTCCGTCAGGATGACGATCTCATCGGAAGACGCGCTGTGAAAACGGAAGGCGTAGCGCAGGCGGCGGAACGGCGGTTTAATGGAAGTTTCCCAATAATCGAACCGCTCATCCGAGCTGAAGAGGCGCATCGGAACGGTCACCACGGTCTGCTCCCAGGCGTATTTGTCCCCCGCGATCGCTTCCACCAGCCTCGCGTCGCCGCGCCTCGCGCGGACTCTCAGATGGAGCGTTTGCCCATCGTAGGCGTAGGCCCAGTTTTGTTTGGGACGATGATAGATGGCTTCGAGTAACATTAGAACATTCTCCTCTCGATAATTGGCTGGACAAATAAAAAAAGGCACAACCTCCGCTAGCTAAGCCGAGGTTGTACCTTGTTCCAACATCGTTGGTATGCGGTAGCAGTGCCTTTATATTTTGAACGTTTGATAAGGCTTATTATACATGAAAGGCAAATCTTGCACTAGTCTATTCCGACAGAAATTACGCGTGCACCGCCGCATGCGCCTGGGCTTCCAGGAAACGCTCGCAGTCCAGCGCCGCCATGCAGCCGCTTCCCGCCGCCGTGATCGCTTGGCGGTAGTTCTTATCCTGTACGTCGCCGCAAGCGAATACTCCCGGGATGTTCGTCTCGGACGTGCCCGGCTTCACGATAATGTAGCCTTGCTCATCCGTCGTCACTTGACCGCCCAGGAAGCCGGTATTCGGCGTATGGCCGATCGCGACGAAGACGCCGTCCGCTTCAAGCAATTCTTCCTCGCCCGTCGCGTTGTTGCGAACCTTCAAGCCTTGCAGGCCCATGCCGTTCTCCGCGGCAACCACTTCGAGAGGCGTGCGGTTGAGGCTCCAGGCGATTTTTTCGTTTTGCTTTGCGCGGTCCTGCATGATTTTCGAAGCGCGAAGCTCGTCGCGGCGATTCACGAGGCGAACTTCCGACGCGAAGCGGGTTAAGAAGCCGGCTTCTTCCATCGCGGAGTCGCCGCCGCCGATGACGATTATTTTTTTGCCGCGGAAGAAGAAGCCGTCGCAGGTCGCGCACGTGCTGACGCCGCGTCCGATGTTGTCCTGCTCGCCGGGAATGCCGAGATATTTGGCCGAGGCGCCGGTCGAGATGATGACGGATTCCGCTTGAAGCTGGCCGATCCCTTCAACCTCGAGAGTGAACGGACGTTTGCTGAAGTCGACGCTTTTCACCGCGCCGTTCTTGAATGTCGCGCCGAAACGCTGTGCTTGCTTGCGCATATTGGACATCAGCTCGCTGCCGAGGATGCCCTCCGGGAAACCAGGGAAGTTCTCAACCTCCGTGGTTGTCGTCAATTGTCCGCCGGGCTGCCAGCCCTCGATGACGAGCGGCTCCATGTTGGCGCGGGCCAAATAGATGGCGGCCGTCAGTCCTGCGGGACCGGTGCCGATAATAATCGTTTTGTTCATAAATGTTCCTCCCCTTCATCCCATGCCGTCTATAATTTTTTTCTTAGCTTAAAGCTATTACAAACTGTAATGAATGTCAATACAGTTCATTCAACGTTCATGTTCGAGGGGATAAACGGGAGAGGATGGAGGAACGATTAGATTGTGCTTCAAAAAAATGGTATGATATCCTGACAATAAAACGCTCCCGGGCACGGGGGAGAGGAGTATGCTGTCCATGGTCAATAAGATAAGGAAGGCCGTTATTCCAGCCGGCGGCATGGGAACCAGATTCCTGCCCGCCACGAAGGCTCAGCCGAAGGAAATGCTGCCGCTGATCGATAAGCCCGCCATTCAATATATCGTCGAAGAAGCGGTCCGGTCGGGCATCGAAAGCATCGTGATCATAAGCGGAAGGCACAAACGTGCGATCGAGGATCATTTCGACAAATCGTATGAGCTGGAGGCCGAGCTCGAAGCGCGCAACAACGAGACGATGCTGCAGGTCGTCAGGGAAATTTCCCATTTGGCCGACATTTACTACGTCCGGCAGAAGGAGCCGCTTGGACTTGGGCACGCCGTGTTATGCGCGCGCCGGTTTATCGCGGACGAACCGTTCGCGGTGCTGCTCGGAGACGATATATTGACTTCCGAGCCGCCGTGCATCAAGCAAATGATCGACGTCTACGAAGAGTCGGAGTCTTCTGTCGTCGCGGTCATGGAAGTGCCCTGGGACCAGACGCACAAATACGGCATCGTCGATATCGAGCCGGGCAAGCGCGTCGCGCCCGTTCGCGACATCGTGGAGAAGCCGGCTCCCGGGCAGGCGCCTTCCAATTACGCGGTCGTCGGCCGCTACGTGCTTCATCCGTCGATCTTCGGACTTCTGGAGGCCGCGAAGCCAGGCAAAGCCGGCGAAATTCAGTTGACCGACAGCCTTCAAGAGCTTAATCGAAGGTCGTCGCTTACGGCGATGCGGTTCGACGGCCGGCGGCATGACGTGGGCGACAAGCTCGGTTTCGTCCAGGCGACCATCGACTTTGCGCTTGACCGGGCCGATCTGGCCGATGATGTGCGCCGTTACATGCTGGAGCGTCTTGGCATGCGGCCGAACGGTTAATAGGAAGGGTAACGACTAGCATCCGGGCGCGGATGCTTTTTTTTTCGCCGAGAAAGGTTGAACGAATTCTATTAAACCGGCGTCTATTATTCGAATACGAAGATTGGAGATTGGCGGCTACTTAAGATAGAATAGAGTCATCGATTTCGGATATGGGCAAGAGAGAGAAAGCGGCTGGGAGTTGAACGGAAGTGTATTGCCATCATTGCGTCAAAAGCTATGCGAGCGAAGCCAAATATTGTATGCAATGCGGCAGAAGGCTGCATTCACACCGAGTGATCGAGGCGGGCGCCGAATCCTTCGCGCTTATGGAAGGTGCGGCCGCTGCGGAATTCATCCATACGACTGCCTATTACCCATCCGCCGCGGAACAGCCCCAGTCCTTGCAGCGGAGCGCTGGCTGGCAGCTCCCGTTGGCTATGTCGGGGCTATGCGTCGCGGTTGCCGCTGCCCTCTATCTCTACTACAATCACGAGAAAAATATTAACGAGACGGTGCTGAGGCTGCATTCGGAGGCCAAAACGGCAGCTTTGGCCGGCGAATACGGGCAAGCGATGGAGCTGTTGTCCGACGCGCTGGAAGCAAGGCCGGAATACGAAGCCGTCGCTAAGGATATGCAAGTAATTCGGCACGTCGAGCAGCTGAAGCGAATGACCGAGCAGGTTGAGGTTAGTCTGTCTACGGGAATGACGAGGGACGCGGAGAAAGGCATCCGTACCTTGGAATCCGAGTTCGGCGGCCACAAGGAACCGATATACGACAAGCTCAAAATCCGCTTGGACGAGCTCAGCATGAATCTGACGCTGCAGAAGCTGACGATGGAGCTGGAGACGTTAACGACCGTCAAGGAGCACGGGGAGATGCTTAACATCGTCGGCGGCCTGATTGGGGAAGAGGCGGAAGCGTTGAAGGAGCAGATTCTATCCCGGATCAGAGAGCTGACGACGGCCGAAGTGGACGGTCTGCTGGCGAAACGAAATTATACGGGCGCCGAAGAAGCCGTCGAACGGGCCATCGTCTGGGCGCAAGAGGACGAAGCGCTGCTCGCGCTGGAGAAGCGCGTGCAGAGCGAGCGGGCCAGCTATGAGGAGCTCGAGCAGCAGCGGATCGAACAGGCGATGCAGCGCGCGGCCGAAGAGGATCTAATTAACCAGACCGCCGCGGTGGAATTCGTCCGGACGGAACAGACGCTGGACGAGTTCGGAGATTTGACGATTCTGGGCGTTCTGAAGAACGCGGCCACGAGGCCGATCTACTCGGTGGCCGTCGAATTTACGGTTCAGTCGGCGAGCGGAGAGACGATTGGCAAAGGCACGGCCCAAGCTACGCCTAGTTTCGTTGAACCTGGAGAAGAAATGACGTTCACCGCGACGGTTTACGGCGCGAACACCGACGAATGCACGGTCGTCGTCGATAATGCCACTTGGTACTTGGATTAAGGTGGGGATAGCGGAATGAGAAATCGAATATGGGCAGGGCTGATCGGTTCCGTACTCATCCTGGGTGCCGGGTCTGCCGCCGGATACGCGATTAAGACGGAAATGCCGAAGCAGCTGAACGGGTCCCCTCTGCTTGCCGTCGGCGAAGTGAAAAAATCGCTGAAGGATATCATTTTCGAGACGCAGAAGCTGGTGGTGATGATCGAGGCAGATACGGGCGCGCAAGGGTCGGGCTTCCTCTACAACATGAACGGCGATCTGCTGACGAACGCTCATGTCGTAGCGGGAGTGCGCCACGTGAAGGTGAAGACGTCCGACGCGCGTATTCTCGAAGGAGAAGTCATCGGCATCAGCACCGATACGGACGTCGCGGTGGTGCGGGTGAAGGAGCTGGAAGGAACCCAGCCTCTGCCGATCGCCCGCTATGAGAAAGGCGAAGTCGGGGACGACGTGCTTGCTGTCGGCAGTCCGCTCGGCTTCCAGAATACGATCACGACCGGCATCATCAGCGGCGTGGATCGCAGCTTTCAGATCGAGCCTTACAGCTACAAGGGCTTGTACCAAATTTCGGCGCCAATCGCGCCGGGCAACAGCGGAGGACCGCTCGTCGATCTGGCGACGGGGGCCGTGCTCGGCATCAATTCCGCGGGTCTCGAGGAAGGAACGATCGGCTTCAGCATTCCGCTTCCAAGCGTGCTGGCCATGGCGGAAGGCTGGTCGAAGCGTCCGATGACAATGCTGCCGAACCTGTCGTTGACGGAGGGAACGGAGGTTGACGCGAATGAGGATTCGCTGGATCAGCTCGCGGGCTACTTGGTCACGCATTTCTACGACAGCATTAACAGCCGGGATTACGTCTACGCCTATTCGCTCTTGGGCGGCAACTGGAAGGAAAGCACGAGCTACGCGAAATTCCGGGAAGGTTATTTGACCACTCGCAACGTCGTCATCGACGACATGCACGTATCGATGAGCGGGGACGAGGCGACGGTTACAGCCGTGCTGTCGGTCGACGAACGACGGAACAGCGAGAATGTGCTGAGCAAGTATCAGGTAACGTATAAGGTCGGCTACGAAAACGATCAGCTGAAGCTTCTCACGGGCAAAGGCAAGTCGATCAAAAAATAAATGGAAAGCCGCAGACTGACTTCTTCGAGAAGCAGTCTGCGGCTTTCTTTTTTGTGCGGTATTATCTGTAAACGAGCTGGAGCGTGACCGTATCCCCGCTTTGGATTGGCGTGCCAAGCAGCGAAGCCGGAATGACGCGGCCGTTCAGCATCAGCTGATAGCCGATGTTGCCTGCGATCGGCACTCCGCTGACGGACGCGATACTGCCGTTCGGAGCGAACACGACGACGCCCGTCGCGGCCAAGGCTCCGGCAACGGTCATACCGTAACGGTGTCTGACGGTATAGCCGTTCGTGATGTTCGGATAAATGTTGCCGCCGTTAATAACGACGGTTACGAAGCCTTGGTGAACGGGTGGAACCGGCTGGACTGGAGGGTAGGGAAGCGGCACTGGCAATGGGATGGGGAGCGGGAACGGCTGGGGGAATGGTCCCGGGCCGTGATGACCGTGATCGCCATGATGTCCGCCGCCGTGATGCCCGCCGCCGTGATGCCCGCCGCCATGATGTCCGCCGCCGTGCTGTCCACCGCCGTGATGCCCGCCGCCGTGCTGTCCGCCCTGGCCGTGCTGCCCCGGCTGAGGCGGCCGCTGGCCCTGCCCGCCTTGGCCATGATGTCCGCCGCCATGATGTCCGCCGCCATGATGTCCGCCGCCATGGTGTCCGCCGCCATGATGTCCGCCGCCATGGTGTCCGCCGCCATGATGTCCGCCGCCATGATGTCCGCCGCCATGGTGCCCGCCGCCATGATGTCCGCCGCCATGGTGCCCGCCGCCATGATGTCCGCCGCCATGGTGCCCGCCGCCATGGTGCCCGCCGCCATGGTGCCCCGGACCCCAAGGGCCCCATTGTCCTTGTCCCCAAGGTCCAGGTACCCAAGGTCCTGGGCCCCATGGTCCAGGCGACCATGGTCCTTGCTGCCATTGCCCGGGAATCCACTGCCCTTGCTGCCATCCGCCTACGCCTTGCCCCGGCAGAAGACCCGGAATCGGTATGATCGCGCGATCCCCGCCGCATCCGCAGCCTCCTTTGGCCGCGGTCGATTTAACAGTTGCCGTTTCTTTCGTTTTATTCACATAAGTACGCGTCATGCGAGCTTCATTCTCCTTCGTCCTTTTGAATTAGGCTAATATCCTCCTGCATACTATGCGGCTTATGCCTAACCCGTGAGCGCGAGAAGCGATGCAAATAGGTAGAAAAATTCAACACAAGAAGTTGATTTTTTGGATGTTACTAATTGTCGAAAGCGGGTAAAGTAGAACCTGTAAACAGTAGTTCAAAAAGTCCACTTTTGATCACGAAGCGTTGCAGGAAGCCTGCTCGACGTCGAATATCGAGTTCAGCCGAAACAAGCGAATGCTTTCGAAGTATGTTTCCTCCGGAAACATTGCAGGTGCTCACGTAGCTCCCACTACGCTCCGCTCCTCAGTTTCTAGCATTATCCGATCTTCTCGGTGCTGAAAACTGGACTTTTTGAACCCGAACTGTAAGCGATCACAATCTCGAGGGGGATAAAAAAATGAACCAAAAACGCGCGATCGGCCTCGTGCTGGCGACGGCATTGACCGTAGCTCTTACGGCTTGCGGCGGCAACAACGCACCAAACAATAATACCGGCGGCGACGCGACCAATGCGCCATCCGGCGGCAACGCGACGGAAGGCAAAAAAGTAACGTTGACGCTTCAAACGATCCAAACCGATAAGTCGACTCCTCAATACCAAGTGGAAGAAGAGATCGTCAATAATTATATGAAAGAGTTCCCGAACGTTAAGATCGAGTGGGACCGTCTGGATACCGAGCAGCAAAAGGTGAAGCTGAAGACACAAGCGGCTTCCGGCGAAGTAGCCGACATTACGATGGTTAACCCAGGCGCCCAATTGCAGCCTTTCGCCGATGGCAAAGTGCTTGCGCCGCTCAACGATATGCTTGAAGACGCCGAGCTCAAAGGCACGTTCCTGGAAGGCATTCTGGACTACTACTCGTTCGACGGCAACCTTTACGCGCTGCCTTATAACATGAACCTTGCGGGTATCTTCTATAACAAAGAGCTGTTCGAGAAAGCAGGCGTTTCCGAGCCGGCGACTTTCGAGGATCTTATCGCTTCCTTCCCTAAATTCAAAGAAGCGGGCATCGCTCCGATGATGCTCGGCGGCAAAGACAAATGGCCTCTTTCCTTCATGTTCACGAACATTCTTCAGCGCGTCAACGGCGGGCCGAAGTTCCTGGACGACGTTGTAGCGGGCAACAAGCAATTCACGGATCCGGTATTCGTAGAAGCGCTGCAAAAAACGAAGGATCTGATTCAAGCCGGCGCTTACCAAGAAGGCGCTGCGACATACGACAACAACACGGCTTCCCAGCAGTTCCGCGACGGAAAAGCGGCGATGTACTTCATGGGTACTTGGGAAATTTCCGCAATCGACGCTTCCGAGGTTGTAGGCGGCAAAGTCGGCTTCCTGCCATTCCCGACCGTTGGCGGCAAAGGTAACGCTAAAGACTATGTAGTAGCTCCGGGTACGGCGTACGCGCTTGGCGCCAACAGCGAAAACCTGGATGAAGCGAAGAAATTCCTGAGATACCTTCTGGTTAACTATCCGAAAGTCGCATTCGAGAAAAAAGCGGCCGTAGGCTTGGCGCAAAAAGTAGAAGGCGATTTCAAAGCTGCAGGCTACTCCGATCTTGCGATCGACGCACTGGCTCGTTTCAATGAAGTGCAAGGCGGCGACATGAACTTTGACAATGTCATCGAGCCTGCAACGACTCAAACGCACCTGACCGGCCTGCAAAGCTTGCTGATCAAAGACGTCAACGTGGAAGAGCTGGCTGCCGAGCATCAAAAAACTTGGGAGCTCAACAAAAAATAAATGCAGCGTGACGCAAAGGGAGCCGAAAGGTTCCCTTTGCCACTGATTAGCGCGGGAGGGAAAGCTAGTGAACGGAGTATTGCGAGTAGGAAAATGGACGTTAGCGGTGTTCGTCCTTCCCTGTTTGTTATTTTATTTAGCCTTTGTATTTGCCCCGATTATCGTATCGGTTTATTATTCCTTCATGGAATGGGCGGGAATGGGCGAGCAGAAGTTCATCGGCTTCGAGAACTTCAGAGTCATGCTGACCCAGGATCCGATCTTCTGGCCGTCCGTCCTGAGAACGCTGTATATTTCGGGTGCGTCGCTGCTCCAAATTCCGATTGCGATCGTCATCGCCGTCTTGTTAAGCCGTTACGTGAGGCGAGCGAATTTCCTGTTGTCCAGCTATTTCCTGCCGGTCATTCTGTCGGTCGTTATTATCGGACAGCTATGGAAGGCCATCTATAATCCGGCGTCGCTTGGCGGCATGATTAACCAGATGCTGGTAACGTTCGGACTGGAATCGTGGACAAAAACCTGGCTGGCGGACTCGGAGGTTGCGATTTTCGCGCTTTGCTTCGTTATTTTCTGGCAGTATATCGGCTACCACGTCCTCATTCAATTTACCGGGGTTCAAAATATTTCGACAGACATCTATGAAGCCGCGAGCATCGACGGAGCGGAGGGCTTCAAAGCGGATCGCTACATCACGCTTCCGCTGTTATCTCCGGTTATTAAAGTGTCGACGGTCCTTGCCGTAATCGGCTCGCTCAAAGCGTTCGACTTGATCGTCGTCATGACGGGCGGCGGACCCGCGAATACGACCGAAGTGATCTCGACGCATATGTACAACATGACTTTTGTAACGTTCAAATACGGATACGGCAGCGCAATCTCCACGTTCCTCGTCATCTTCTGCTTGGTTATGACGGTATTGTTGAACTTGGCGTTCAAACGCGCTGAAGAAGCCGCCTCTTAGAGAAAGGAGCAGAATACGATGAAGGATTTTCGTTCTTTAAGACGCGCGGGCGCATGGATCATCATGGGGATATTGGCGGTTACGCAGCTTTACCCGCTGCTATGGCTGCTGCTCTATTCCTTCAAGACGAACAGCGAAATTATGTCCGGCCAGTTTTTTGCCCTGCCGAAAGAATGGGTTTGGCAGAACTATGTTGACGCGTTTACATCCGGGAGCTATTTAAAGTATATTGGCAATAGCATTTTTGTAACGGGGATTACGCTTGTCCTGACGATCCTGTTCAGCGGGATGGTATCCTATGCGATTACGAGGTTCAAATGGCGTTACGGCAACGCGGTGATGCTGGTGTTCTTGATCGGAATCATGATCCCGATCCAGTCGACGCTGCTTCCGCTCATGATTATTTTCAAAAATATGGGCGTGCTTAACACGCATCTCTCCATTATTATTCCTTACGTTGCTTTCTCGATCCCGATCGCGGTGTTTATCCTTTCCGGGTTTCTGAGGGGCATCCCGACCGAAATCGAAGAATCCGCGATGATCGACGGCGCCAATATATATCGTATTTTCTTTAACATTATACTTCCCGTTATGGTACCTCCGATTATGACCGTCACGATACTTACGTTTATCTCGATCTGGAACGAATATATTATTGCGGCAATCTTTCTGTCCTCCGATGGG
The DNA here is from genome assembly GCF_024623455.1 of Paenibacillus soyae. Classification (GTDB taxonomy): domain Bacteria; phylum Bacillota; class Bacilli; order Paenibacillales; family Paenibacillaceae; genus Pristimantibacillus; species Pristimantibacillus soyae. The sequence continues at coordinate 121,601 of NZ_JANIPJ010000022.1, forward strand.
CTCAAGACGCTTCCGTTCGGTCTTAACAGCTTCGTCGGCCAATATAACGCCAATTACGGCGCGATCGGGGCCTACCTTGTACTTGGAGCGTTGCCGGTCGTCATCGTATACTTCATCCTTTCGGACAAGATCACGAAGGGCATGGTAGCAGGCGCGGTCAAAGGATAAGGGTTGCGCGCAGGGAGGAACCATCTTGAACAGTCTCAGGCTGAATACGTTTCGCGCGCGTCTGCTGATGTGGATTCTGCTGTCCACGCTTGTGCTGGTTATCGGGCTGACGGCGGTGTTCTATCAATATACGGCCCAGCAAATTGACTACCGGGTAGGCGAAGCAGCGGAACGGAACGTATCGCAGGCGATGGATAATTTCTCGCTGCTGGCAAGAGGCTATGATAGTCTGGCGAAATCGATTATGAGCAACGCGGAGATCCAGCGCCTCCTCTCCAGGGAGGAGCCGACCGCAATGGACGAGTTCAACAAGCAGCTGCTTATGATGGGCGCGCTCGGAACGATCTTCTACAGCTATAACGACATCAAGGGGATCCATGTGATTTCGCCGGTCGGCAATGTCTACAGCTATGAATCGACGACGCATGGGATTAACCCTGATTTTCTGGAAGGAGAATTTCTTCGCGAGGTTCAAGCGTCCGGCGGCCAGCTCACGTGGGGAGGCATGATGGGCGAACAATCGCTTACGGTCCGCGATGACCCCGTCTTCACATTCGGAAGGCTCATGACGAATCTGGTGACGCGCCGGCCGATCGGCGTTCTTATTATCGAAGCCAACCCGAGAACGTTCATCTCCTCCATGAATAACCTGATGATCAAACCAGAAAGCCGTACCTACGTCTATTCGGCGTCGGATGCGCTTCTGGTTTCTTCGCATCCTAACGAGCCCGTGGATACCAAGGAGATGAAGGAGTTAACCGATTTGTCCCGGTATACGTTCCGTGAGCAGGCCAAGGATGTAAGCGACGGGGGTCATTTGATCATCACGGCGCAGGATGCGAAGCTGGGCTGGAAGCTGCTTACGATTACGCCGAAGCCGGTGGCAAGGCTGGAGCAGGCGGCGGCCAACCGCTATTTTTTCATCGTGACCTTTGCCATAATCGTGCTCGCCATCGTGATTGCCTTTGTGTTGTCCCGTTCCGTATCGAAGCCGATCAAATCGATCGTGCAGGATATGAGAAGGGTGGAGCGGGGCGATTTGACAACGAAGATTCAGGCGGAAGGCTCCTATGACGAAATCAATTATTTGAACACGCACTTCAACCGGATGATCAGCGAAATCAACGGGTTGATGGACCGGAACAAGGTGGCCACCGCGAGTGAAAAGAACGCCCAGATTCATGCTCTGCAATCGCAGGTGAATCCCCACTTCTTATACAACACGCTCGACATGATTTATTGGCTGCTCGACGAGCAGGAGAACGAGAAGCTAGCCAATCTCGTACTGTCGTTGTCCCGCATGTTCCGCTACAGCAGCGACTGGCGGGATGCCGTGGCTACGCTGAAGAGCGAGCTGGAGCAGATCGGCCATTACATGACGATCATCAGCGCGAGATCCGACGGCCGCATCCATGTCGAGCATCGGATTGACGACGAGCTGCTGTCCGCGACGATGCCGAAGATGACGCTGCAGCCTCTTATCGAGAACGCGGTCATCCACGGGCTATCGGCTTACAAAGGTGAAGGCATGATTTCGATTACGGCGGCACGCGAAGGACAGACGATTGAAATCCATATTCAAGACAACGGCGCGGGCATTCCGAAGCACAAGCTGGAGGAGTTGAAGCAGGCGCTTAAGCGCGCGGAACGTCTGGAATGGGATGATCTGCTGGAGGAAGAGCGCAGAAGCTTAACCGTGGAACCGGCTATCTACGGTCATTCCCAAGGTTCGGGTGTCGGCTTTCTGAACGTTCATCGCCGTTTGGTGCTGGAATACGGAGCGGGCTACGGCCTTCGCGTCGAAAGCGAAGTGAACGTCGGCACGAGCGTCACGATCATGGTTCCGGATATGTCGAAGGCGATTACGGCGAAGGAGGATAAAGATGCACATATTGGTCGTAGATGACGAACGAACGATACGAGACGGCTTAAGAAGAACCGTTAACGGCGCGTTCGATGACGTTCGCGTCAGCACGGCGGCATCGGCGGCGGAGGCGCTCGGCGTTCTGATGGACGAACGGGTTCACGTCGTGTTTCTGGACATCATGATGCCTGGGATGAACGGTCTCGAGCTCCTCGCGGAAGCCCGCAAAAAACATAAGGGCATTCATTGGATCGTCGTGTCGGCGCATTCCGAATTCGCTTATGCCCAGGAGGCGCTTCGACTCGGCGCCGAGGATTATATCTTGAAGCCGTTCGGCAAAGAGCAGATCGTTAAATCCGTGACCGCACTATATGAAGAATGGAAGCGGGAGCAGTCGGAGCCGCATGATTCCGGCATACTTGAGCTGAATCTGAATTATCTACGGGAGGCCGTGTTCCGCAGATGGATTCAGGGGCTGGACATCGGCCGTTTCGACTTAAGCTCCATACGAGCGGAGCATGACCGTTTTCATCTGCTGGCGGTTAAGCTGGAGAGTAATTCGGAGCTCTCGCTGCGCAACTTTATTGTGGAGAACGTCATGACGGAGTATATCCTTCAGAACGGCAAGGGGTTCATCGTCAATATGGACGGCGATTTCCTTGTTGGCGTCGTCACGTTGAAAGAAGACGTATTGGCGGGCGCATTCCGTAAAAGCGCCGCGGAGCATTTGGATTATTGCTTGAAGGTTCCGTATCAGCTGTATATGAGCGAGGAGTTGGAGGATTTCAATGCGATCCCTTCCGAAATCCGCAAATTCCACACGTCGACGGGGACGGTTCACGACAAGGATAAGGATGACGGCGCGGAGGGCCGAGGGAAAGGCGACGTCATCGATATCGCGATCCAATATATGAAGAGCCAGTTCCAAGACAACCTGTCCCTCGAGCTGGTCGCTTCCATCGTTTATTTGAACCCGGTCTATTTCAGCAAGCTGTTCAAGCAGAAGACGGGGACTGGCTACAAAGAATATTTGACTAATCTGCGAATGGATAAAGCGGCAGAGCTGCTCGGGAATCCCGAGCTGACGATTACTCGCATCGCCGAGCTTGCGGGTTATCCCGATGTTCGCCATTTTACGCAGGTGTTCCGCAAGCATTTCGACTGTACGCCCAGCCATTACAGATCGGAGAAGATTCAAGCATGGCCTAATTAGTGACCGCCGAGTGTTCGCCTCGAACGGACCGTTTGAGGCTTTATTCGTCTGGATAATATTGTCGGTTGATTACAAGAAAAGAAGTGTGTTAAGATAACATTCCGCCACGAGATGGTGGACATTTATAAAAAGCAATTAAAAATTATTTTAAAAAAGTACTTGCTTTTTAGAAATGAAATGTGATAAGATCTTTCTTGTCGCCAAAAACGACAGGATAACGAAACAAACTTTGTTCCTTGAAAACTGAACAATGAGCGATATGTCAAATGAAGAGTTTCGCATTGGTTCGCCAAGCGCGAAAAGCTTCGTGGAGTTTAAACTCCAAGCTAGTTAAGTAATGAGCTTTCAAACTAACTTTGAAGATTTTCTCATTGGCTCTGCCAAGTAAGAAAACTTCTTTTATGGAGAGTTTGATCCTGGCTCAGGACGAACGCTGGCGGCGTGCCTAATACATGCAAGTCGAGCGGATCTTACCCTTCGGGGTAAGGTTAGCGGCGGACGGGTGAGTAACACGTAGGTAACC
>NZ_JANIPJ010000023.1 GCF_024623455.1 Paenibacillus soyae
GGTTTTCTGGTATGATTGTCATCGAGTAGAGTCCCTTCTTGGTGGCGTGGTAACCCCGAGGATACTCTACTTTTTTGTGTCTTGGAAAGACTCCAAATGTTGGTACACAACTTATTGTACGTCATCCAGCTGCCTCAATAGTTATGGGGAGGACTGTACCTTTTCTTTTGTTCAAGCGGACTAGAAGCTATAGGCCTCTCCATCGGCCGGAACGAGCAGCTGAGCCGACATGCCTTTTTCGTTCGCGAAGCTCCTCAGCTCTTCACGCGACAAGGTCCAATGATTGACGGCTTCCATATGGACGGAGATGATGGCCGCGTCAGGCGCGGCTTGATGCACCTGGAGAATATCCTCTTTGCCCATGACGAGGGAGCCGCCCTGCAGGAATTGATTGTCTCCGCCGTTGACCACAATGACATCCGGCTTATGTGCTTCGATCGTTCTCCGAACTTCCTCGTACCACACCGTATCTCCTGCAATATACAACGTTTTTTCGCTGGAGTGATTGAAGATCACGCCGCATACTTGACCGGCAAGCTGCAGAATTTCGCCTCTTCCGTGCTCGCCTTTTGTTTTCGTCAAACGAATGTCTTCAAAAACCGTATCTTCTTGCAGCACAATGACCTTCTGGAAGCCGGCGCTTCGGACTTGCTCCGCGTCCTCTTCGTTCTGGACGAACAGCGGAATGTCCTTCGGCAGCGCCTCTTTGGCCGCATCGTCCCAATGGTCCAGATGCAGATGCGTAACAATGACGGCATCCAGGCTGCTGAACATATCGTCGATCGATAACGGCAAGCCGACTAACGGATTGTTCTGATCCTGCCTGAGCGAGTTAGGGAACGGAGGGTATACCCCTTTTTCGGCTAAGAACGGATCGATCAAAAACTTCTTCCCTGCGTAATGAACGACAAGCGTCGCGTTTCGAACAAGCTGTATTTTCATAAATTCATGCTCCTTTTCTTGATTGGGTATGTGGTGTCCTTCCTGTATAATAAAATGATAACGAAATTGTTACGTCCATTCGATGCTTTGATGAAACGATTATGGATCAAATCATTTCATCGTGAAAGGATTCCAATCATGCAGCTGCAGCTTGACCAAACCGATTATCGGATTCTCATGTTGCTGTCCGAGAATGCGCGTATTCCCTGGAAGGACCTTGGCGAGCAAATTCATATGACGGGGCAAGCGGTAGGCAATCGGATCAAAAAGCTCGAGGAACATGGCGTCATTTCAGCCTACTCCCTAATGATCGATGAAATGAAATTAGGGTTAACCTGTACGGCGTTTGTCCTTATTTTTATGAAAACCGCGCATCACGACTTGTTTATACGTTTTGTTCAGGAGCGGGATGAAGTTGTGGAAGCCCATCGCATCTCGGGAGACGGCTGTTACCATCTGACGATCAAAGCGGCTTCCAACGAGCAGCTAAACCAATTTCTAGACAAGCTCCTCGAGCATGGGAACTACAGATTGAATCTGTCCATACATAAGATCAAGCATCGCCACGCGTTGAACGCCATACCAACCAACCAAACCTAAACGAAGCAGGAGTTGTCTAACCACGATGATTAAAAAGGAACTCGCCCACATACGCAAGCAATTTAAGCTGGACCACGATTTGCTGAAGCTCTATGATATTCTGAACGTTTATATCACGAAGGATAGCGAGGAAATCTATCATTACGAGTGCCAGCCGTTCGCCCTGCTGGACCGGGAGAAGCAAGAGCTGTACATGGGCAATTTCAAAAAGCTGCTGGCCGGCGAGCTGGACCAGAAGCTGTTCGAGCTGAAGTTCCAGGAGGACGCGGAGGAGCCAACGAAGGTGCTGCTTCACCAAGGGATGGTGACGGGCGACACGGAAGAGTGGATGAACCTGATGCTCGTGCTGGTGGAGAAGATGCTGAAGGACAATAAGTATGAGAGGGACACGGTCGTGACTTTCGTGCGCGGACAGTACTTCCGGCCGACCAAAGCGAGGAACGACGAAGCCGAGGAGACCGGGAAGGACGAAATGTTCTCCCATCTGTTCATCCTGTGCAGCGTCAATTCCACGGAACAGCCGCGGAATACGCTGTTGTTCGACTATGTCGAGCGGGAGTTCAAATATAATGTCATTGTCGATCCGATCATCAAATTGAGCACGCCGGACCAAGGCTTCTTCTACCCTAGCGTGACGGACAACGCGTCCGACGTGAACCGCATCCTGTATTGCGCGGGCAAACCGAACGACCCGAACTTCCGATTCATTGATCAGGTGCTGAATGCCGAGAAGACGGTGACGGCGCTCGAAGAGCGGGATTATTTCGAGGAAATCGTGAAGGAGGTCGCGGGCGAGCAGCTCGACGCCGCCACGATCGCCCAAATGTACGAGGGCGTTCATCATGTCATCGAAACGAGCGAATCGGAGGAGCCGCCGAAGCTGGATTACAAAGACGTACAGGAGCTGCTCACGGCAAGCGGAGTGGAGAACGTGACCGCGGCGAAGGTGGAGCAGGCGTTCCAGACGGTCATTGATGACAGAAACTACGAGCTCAAAGCAAGCAGCGTCATGCCGAAGTTCACGACGAAGTCCATCAAGATCGAGACGAAGGTCGCGACGGTTTCGGTCAGTCCGCAGGATCTAAAGTATGTGAAGCAGGTCAATTATCGGGGGAAAAAGTGCCTCCTGATCGAGGTCGACGAGGATGTCGTGATCGAAGGGTTCACGCTCAGCACGGAGACGTTGTAAATAGGGGCTCGTTGGATCGGAATAAGCTAGAATTACGCCTATTGCTCTGGTAATATCTAGCTATATCATCAGGGAAGCGGGCGATAGAATGTTTGATAGAAGCAGGAAGCCCTCGGATGCGAAGCGATCGGGCATTCAGCGGAAGGTGTCGGGCAAGACCGACGCTCCGTCCCGACAGACGGCTGCGACCGGAACGGCCAATCAGCTGCTGCAATTGCAGAAGAGCATAGGCAATCGGGCTGTCGCCCAGCTTTTGACGGGAGATAAAGCTGCTTCGGCCGCAAGCGCTCCGCGTCCCGGCACCAACGGCCTTCCGGATACGCTTCGAACAGGCGTGGAGCAGCTGTCCGGCATGGATTTGAACGATGTTAAGGTGCACTATAATTCGGACAAGCCGAAAGCGCTGAATGCGCTAGCCTATGCGCAGGGCAACGAAATTCATCTGGGACCCGGGCAGGAGAAGCACTTGCCGCATGAAGCTTGGCATGTGGTGCAGCAGCGTCAGGGCCGCGTCAAGCCGACCGTGCAGCTAAAGGCTGCAGCGATCCAAGAAGAAGAGCTGGAGCGCGAAACGGAGGAGGAGCCCGTGCAGCTAAAAGCTGCAGCGATTCAGGAAGAAGAAGAGCTGGAGCAGGAGTCGGACGGGATCGTGCAGTTAAAGGCCATGATCAATGATGACGAGGGGCTGGAGAGGGAAGCGGACGAGATGGGCTCGCGGGCCTTGCAGCTCGGAGAGGGCGCGAGCGATGACATCTCCTCCGTCCAGCCTGAAAGAATCGGATCGGCCACGAAGGCCGACGCGGCCGTACAGCGCAGGGTGAAGCCCTACGATACGAACTTCTCCGATCCGTCCGTCGTTGCGAAATATAAGGATCAGATGAAACAGCTTGTGGACTTCATCAATCAAAGAGTGCTTCAGGCAAGGAAGGATGCCGTAGCCTGGCAAACTTACGTGGCGACCAATAATAAGCATCTAGCGTTATGGTATCAATCGGCCAGCAGCTTTGTTCAAAATCCCGTAAACGAACCGAAGCTGATCCACGCCCGGTTCGGCTATGCGATCGAGACACTGGCCTGCGCGGGACTTGCCGGTTCGCACGGCGGGCTTCATATCGACTTGCAGGTGGCGAGCGGGCATACGCGTCCGGATATCGTCGTCTCGGACGGGGTGCAGGAGCTGGCGTGGATCGATATTACGAGCGAGAAGTCCAAGAAGCATATTCTAGGCAAGGACGGATCGGGATGGCGCAGGAGACCTTTCGTATACGAGGTGCTGTACGACCAGCTGGAGCTGAAGGAGCTGCTTGCCGCGACCAACGATAATTTCTACAACGAATATGGGGCATTCGTGGCCGATGAGCATCAGATCGAGTATGACGAGACGGAGAGAATACGCAATGAGAAGCGGGATGAATTTATCGAATTCCGCGATTCCAAAGGCTGGGAGACGAGCACCGGCAATGCAACGAACAAGAAGGGCGAGACGCGGGATTTCCTGTTCTCGATGACCGGCTCGGAGGATCTGTACGTCGAGGACTACCATAGCAACTTGAAACAAACCAAAGGCGCTCTTCATTACTTCGGACTGAACGCCGGTCCGTTCGGCTTTAAGGGCGCGAAAGAAAAAGAAGAGAGCTCCGCCGCCAAAGAGTACGTGCGCCGATTGGCCGAGCCCGAGATCGAGCAACGGAAGAACACGCTTGCCGCGACCAAAAATATGGAGCTCGCCGTCTTCTTCCGGCAATACGAAAACCACTTCCTGGCGGCGCAATTATTTAACGATGAAGCGGAGATGATTACGCCGGACCGTGATCTCGTCAAGACGGGAATGGCCTTGAAGGCGGCTATCATGGACTTCATTGGAATGGAGAAGCTGTATCTGTTCGCCAAAACGATGCTGGCGGACGAGCCGCGCGTGAAGCTGCTGCTCCAGAACGCGGAGATGGTAAGGTCACGCTTCCTAGGGGAGCTGGATTTCGAGAAAATTATGGCTTGGAGAAGTCAGGTGAACCAGCTGTATCAGCAAGCCACGCTGTTGCGGAAGATCCAGCCCGCTCAACGGCAGTTCATCCAGTATGCGGACAAGAAATATAACTTCTTCTCGAGACCAAGGGAAGTGAGCGACATCTTAACGGAGTTTTCCAAGGATCTGCCGAACGAAGCGGTTATTGAAGCCGCGGGCAGATGGATGGCCGGGAATCCGTAATAGAACTATATATTGAGGCGGACGTGCCCGAATTCCAACTCTTGCTGCGAATCTTATGGTAGAGTCGAGAACAAAGAGAAAGGGATGAGCAAGCATGGACCACCTCATTATTTCGGAAGATGATATGGTGAAGGAATCGGCAGAGTTTTCGAAGGTGTATCCCATCCTGATTCATGAGATAGATCATATTGAGAGAGTGCGAGGCAAGCTTAACGACTTTCAGTTGATGCTTGCCGTGTCGCGCGCCAAAGATTCGATGGGGGTTCTAGGCTGGGAACGCCGGCAAACCGTCAATTCCATTCTGGAGAAATACGCCCAAATCTACCGGGAATACGACAGGGAATCGGCAGATGAATGGGTGTTCATTACCTTCGGTTACAGAGTGGACAGCGGCTACGAGACGGAAGCTGAGACAATGGCCGAGACAACGTCAGCGCATCCGCAGGAAGAAATCGACAACGATGTCGATGTCAGCAGCCGAATGCAAGAAGTTTCGAATCTGATCGTCATGAAGGAAGCCGAGCTGCTGCAGCTTTACCGGGAATTTTATCTGTTGTCCCAGCGATCTTAACGGAATATGAGGGAAGAGGTGCGCTAGTGCCGAGACAAATCACATTAGCGGATGGCAGAACGGTGGAGGTAGAATGTCTGAGCTGCGCCCTGACAAGCGGACTACTCGCGCCAACCGGCGGGGTTATTTACGAATCCGAGAGGTTTCATGTCCATCAAGACGTGGCTTATCCGATTAGGGGATTGGTTATTATCGCATCCAAACGGCATTTCTATAGCATGGACGAGCTGACGGGCGAAGAACAGCTGGAATTTATTTCCCTTATACATAAGGTGAGGAGCGAACAGAGAACGAGGCTCGGCATCGAAAAGGTGTATTACTTCTACAATGAAGATACGACGCATCATTTCCATTTGTGGATGGTTCCGAGGTATGACTGGATGAAGCCGTTCGGCCATTCGGTTGAGTCTCTGAGGCCTGTGCTGTTGCATGCGAGGCATCACATGAACGATGAAGAGAATAAGAGAGCTGTCTTAGCCGGCATTGATGAATTAAGAGAAGGCTTGGATGGCTTCAGCTTATAGAGGATGGCGCCGCGGGAAGGTTACCCGCGGCGCCATATTTAGTAGGGGCGCGTATTAGAACGCCCAATTGCCCTTGCGGAACACCGGCTCGACGAGGCCTTCCTTCGTGATGCCGTCGATATCCATCTCGCCGGAGCCGACCATGAAGTCGACGTGCAGGATGCTCTGGTTAAGACCGGCCTGCTCCAGCTCCTCGCGGGACATGGCGGCTCCGCCTTCGATGCAGGTCGGATACGCGTTGCCCAGAGCCAGATGGTTGGAGGCGTTCTCGTCGAACAGCGTATTGAAGAAAATGATGTTCGAATCCGAGATCGGAGAACGATGCGGTACAAGCGCGGCTTCTCCCAGGTAGCGCGAATGATTGTCCAGATCCAGCATCGCCTGCAAGGATTCGTAGCCCTTCTCGGCTTCGAAATCGATGACCCGTCCGTTCTCGAACGTCAGGCTGAAGTTTTCGATGAGATTCCCTTGATAGCTGAGCGGCTTGGTGCTGCGCACGACGCCGTTCGTGCCGTCCTTGTGCGGAGCCGTGTATACCTCTTCGGTAGGAACGTTCGGATTGAACGTATTGCCCTGCTCGTTCCATGAGATGCCGCCGTTCCAGCGATGGTTCTCGGGGAGCTCGATGACAAGGTCCGTGCCGGGAGCCTTGTAATGCAGCTTCTTATATTGCTTGGCGTCCAAATAAGCGCGTTTGGCTAGCAGCGTGTTATTATGCGCCTCCCAGGCAGCGACGGGATCGGCCTCGTTCACGCGGACGATTCGGAAGATCGTATCCCATAACGCTTCGACGGCCGCTTCCGTACCGAGGCCGGGGAACACGAGCTTGGCCCAGCTCTCGGAAGGAGCCGCAACGATCGACCAGGTCATTCGTTTCGAAGACATGTATTTCCGGAAGGTGGCCAGCGCGGCAGAGGAGACGCGCGAATAATTCGATATCCGCTTCGGATCGATTCCCTTGAGAAGCTCGGGATCCGCCGCGTCGATGAGCAGATAGGCGCCGCCTTGCTCGGCCACTTCCGTCATGGCAAGAGCTCTCCATGCCGGGTACTTCTCGAACGCTTCGTCCGGCGCAAGGCTATAGGTCAGCCTTGTCAGCTCGTCATCCCGCCATTCGACATGGACCTTCTTCGCCCCGACTTCATAAGCTCGCTTCACAATGAACCGGACAAGCTCCGGAACATGGATGGGGGCGTTGACCCAGAGCTCCTGTCCCGGCTGAATATGTACCGCCGTTCTGACGATCAGATCGGCATATTTTTGTAAATCCGTTGTTGTTGGCATCGTCAATCCCTCCTGTTCTTAAAGAGAAGTGTACCATATTGAATTAACGGGTTGCAGGGCATATGATGGAAAGGGTAGCCGAGATACTCAGAATTATGAAGCGGGGAGTGCATCCTCATGAAAAACGTATATGTCGTACGGCACTGCAAGGCGGAAGGGCAGGAACCCGGCGCCAAGCTAACGGAGGCTGGCGCCGCGCAAGCCGAGCAGCTAGCCCAATTTCTAATAAGGAAAGACATCGATTCTATCATTTCAAGCCCGTTCGAGAGAGCTTATCGCACCATTGCGCCGTTAGCCGAAGGGCTTGGCATCGAGGTCGAGCTCGACGAACGGTTAGTGGAGAGGACGCTGTCCGGCAGCGATCATCCGGATTGGCGCGACATGCTGATGAGGGCCTACGAAGACTTGGATTTAAGCTATGAGGGCGGCGAATCCAGCAACGCGGCCATGGACCGTGCCGTTGGTGTCGTCGAGAAAGCTCTGAACAGCGGTCATCGCAACGTCGTGTTAGTCTCGCACGGAAACCTGATTTCCCTCCTGCTTAAGCATTATGATAACCGGATCGGGTTCCGGGAATGGGAGGCATTAACCAATCCTGACGTTTTTCAACTCCGTTTCATAGAGGACAAGCCTAATATTCGCAGAATATGGGCAGATTGATAGAATAACTAGGCGCGAGGAGTGTTGATCGATGAACGCGGAGACGGTCATGCAGGAGCTGGAGGCTCTCGGCAAGGAAAGATTGAAGAAGATGTATATGACCAACGGCGCTCATGAGCCGTTGTTCGGCGTGGCGACGGGCGAGATGAAGCCTATCTTCAGGAAAACAAAAATCAATCAGGCTTTGGCGGACGAGCTGTACGCGACGGGGAACTATGACGCCATGTATTTTGCCGGCATCATCGCGGATCCGAATGCCATGACGGAAGCGGATTACGACCGGTGGATGGATGCGGCGTATTTCTATATGCTCTCCGATTTTGTCGTTGCGGTCACGTTATCGGAAGCCGATATCGCGCAAGAAGTGGCGGACAAATGGATGGCCAGCGGGGAAGAGCTGCGAATGTCGGCGGGCTGGAGCTGCTACTGCTGGCTTCTGGGGAATCGCCCGGACCATGAGTTCGACGCGGACAAAATCGCGGGCATGCTGGAGCTCGTGAAACATACGATTCACGAGGCCCCCGAGCGCGCGCAATATTCGATGAACAATTTTTTATATACCGTGGCTATCTCTTATTTGCCGCTCCATGAGAAGGCGATCGAGACCGCCCAGGCGGTAGGGCCGGTGGAAGTGGATAAAACGAAGAAGAAGAGCAAGCATATCCATGCTTACGCCAATATTCAGAAGGTTATGGACAAAGGCCAAAAAATCGGCTTCAAACGCAAGCATGTCAGGTGTTAAGGCAGGGGAGGGATACTCCCCTGCTGCGCAAGATGTCTACCCCAGGATTCTGTTGCGGGTCATCTGCAGCGTCCGAATTTTTAACTCTTCAATTGCGCCAATCAACGAGGAGAGTCTCTCCGCGTATTGACGCTTTAGATCAGGGTCATTCAAGGCGCTCAGATTGAGCTCTACCGTCAGGGCAGCGGATTGCGCGGCTGCTTCGAATAATAGGGAGCATTACGAAAAAAAGTATCGGCGCATGCTCGTGATCGAGTCAAACGCGGATACTTTTCCCAGGCGAACGGATCGTTGAACGGTAGACTTCCTCGTGGTTTATTCCACTTATTTCGCCAGTCGCCTACCGAGTTATTTCTCCCTATATTATCAGAAAATTAGCAAAAAAGAAACGATCATTTGCTGTCGTATTCAATCCTCCTGAAGCAGCCCGTAGTCCTTGACCCGGACGACGGCCTCCACTTCCACCTCGATTTCGCTCACTGCTTTTCTTTGGTCGATGGCCTTCCATTCCTCATACGATCCCATTCGATTTCGTATCAGCTTGCCCATGCCGAGGGGATCGACTTTCTTTCGCTGAAACATATCCACTAATTCCGTTACCGTTTTTTTCAGCGAATCACTCATCAGGCTTTCCAGCTTCATTTGGTTGGCTCCCTCGCTCAAATCCAAGTCACCCGTGTATTCCTGGATGGAGCCATGCAGCTCTACATGGACGCTGAGCTTCATTTGATCAAGCGAACGGCCTGTTACTTTCAATTTCCTCTTGCTGGTGATGTTGCCGAGCATAATCTGTTCCCCATCGTCCAAAGAAATAGACAAATCGGCTCCTGTTACTTTCCGATGGAGAAAGGAGAAAATAATCGATTTATTCTGTTCGATTCGACCGACGTAGCGATCGTCTTGGAACAGGGCAACTCCGGTCATCTTGACGGACTTGGCGTCTTGTTTGATCAGCGGAGCGACGGGATCGACCCCATCGTTCATATAATCTCTGGTGAACGTGAAGAGATTCGCCTTCGGAATAAGACCGGCATCCATATTCGTTTCCACTAGCCTGGTCAAATAGTCGGAGGTCGTCGGATAAGGCTTGTATTCCTTGCTGATCAAGGCTCCGGCATTTCCCTCCACGACGGCGATAAACAGTTTCTGAGAGATGGCGGAGTCCCGGACGAAGGTGTCCATATGCTTCCAAACGCCTTTGCCGGCCAGGCTGTCTCCGAACAGTACCATACGCAGCTGCCCGCTCACTATTCTTCGATTGTTTTCCCGGGAGAAGGTAATTCTCGCCTCTTTGCTTGTTCGGGCAACGGAGGATAGAATAAATCTTCCTTTCTGGTCTGCCTTGGGAATATTACTGGTCACCCGGATATCGTCGCTGTTCTCCACGCTGTCAAAAGCAGATAAGCGGGTGAAGCCCAGTCTTTCGATTATTTTCTGATCGCTGCAGCTGGCAAGGAAAAGGACTGCGATCAGGATAAACACACTAATTTTTGCTCTCATGCAGCCGCCCACCGTTACGAAGTTTTTGCCAATATAACAACATCATGAGCAGCAGGGGAAACGTGAAGGCAAGCATAATCTCCACATAGATAGACTGGCGAACCAGCACTTGGGTGTCCCTCATGAGCTTAGGATAAGAAGCGAATCCAATGGAGGTGAGCGTAATGACGGCCTCGAGCACCTTCGGTTTGAATTTGCGGGTCATTCGTTTCAACATGAGAAGCGCGGCCCAGGCGTACATAACCGTTGTCATGAGACTCTTGTACAGGAAGAAAGGCAGCAGCAGATTCTCGATTCGATTAATGAACGATAGCTCCACGTAGGCTAGCATGTCGACTAACGGGAATTGGTCTGCCTGCAAATATTGGAGACCGTAAAAACCGAAGGCGGCCAGAATGACGCTAAGGTACACGGCCGTTACCAGCAGGTGGCCGAGGTAGACCCCTTTGAATAGCTTGTTGTCCTGCTGAGCGTACGGAAACAAGAAGACCGCTAATTCATATCCGATAAAACCGCTGTACACCTCCAGCCAGTTATCGAACGAGAATGGAACGGACGGGCTCTGGAAGAGGAAAGGAGTTAAGTTCGAAAAACTCCAATCGGGAAGAAAATAGACCAGAATAACGACCATCCAAATCGTGGATAAAAAGAAAAGAATGCCAATCTTGCCGATGACGTAAATGTTTTTGATCAGCAGAAGGTACAGCATATAGGCGTAAAAAATATAAATGAACATAGACGGGGTTGTCGGAAACGTGACCGTTTGCAGGACATTCACGTATTGTTTTCCGACAAACGCGCCGAGCGCAATCCAGAACACGGCAAGGATCAGATAAACGGGATACAGCAGCGCCTTCGGCATGCTCTGCTCGATAATATCGAAGACGGAACGGCCTTTCGCTAGCTTGTAAACCATGGAATAGAGGAAGATATTAAATAAGCCGGCAGCCGAACAGATCAGAAAACCGATCCAGCCGTTCGACCCGAAGTTCTCGGCCACGATGCGGGGAACGGAAAACAGAAACACGTTCGACTGCGTGACATAGATCAGAAAGGCGACATGAACATAATTAAGCTTTTCTTTCATTTAGCGTTCCTACTTTGGCAGCGTTATTTTTTCTTCTTTTGTTTGGTCGAGTTGACACTCCGGGCCTCGGAAGGTCGTTTGTTCAGCATGGCGAACGGTCCTCTAACAAAAGTATCCAGCCAATCTTTTTTGTTCATGGGCGCTAATGGCGTTAGATAGGAAGCTCCCAGATTCGTCACTCCCGCGATATGAATCATGAGGATCCCCATGCCGATCAGCAAGCCCAGATTACCCAAGAAGCCTGCCATCATAATGAGTCCGAACCGGATTAATCGCAGGGTCGCGCTCATGATATAGCTGGGAATCGTGAACGACGCGATGGCGGAAGAAGCGACGGCGATAATGAGAATGTTGCTGGTAAACCCCGCTTGAACGGCCGCTTGGCCGATGACGATCCCGCCTACGATACCGATGGTTTGCCCGATCTTGGTCGGCAGTCTTGCGCCTGCTTCTCTTAGAAGTTCGATTGTCGCCTCCATCAGCAGAGCTTCGATCAGCGGAGGGAAAGGTACCTTGTTTCTCGATTCGGTCAAATTGAGCAGCATCGTATGCGGAATCATTTCGTAATGGAACGTGGTGACGGATACGTATAAGGCTGTGAATCCGATCGTAATGATGAACCCGAAGAAGCGCAGCAACCGCAGAGCCGTCCCCAAATGCCAGCGTTGATAATAGTCGTCCGGCGACGAAAAAAACTCGAAAAAAGAGGTAGGCGCGCTAATTCCCGTCGGGCTTCCGTCCACAAAACAGGCGATCCGGCCACCCAATATTTTGGAACAAATGGAGTCGGGCCTTTCGGTCGTCATGAACTGGGGAAATACGGAATTCGGATTGTCGTCGATGAGCTGCACGAGCATGTTCGCCTCGAATACGGAGTCAACCTCAACGCTTTGGATCCGTTCCACCAGAAGGTCCACGTAATCCTTATTGGCGATGTCCTCCAAGTAGATGACAACGACGTCGGTTTTCGTGATTTCGCCAACCTGCAACCGGATAATCTTCAGATGGGTGCTCCGGATCCGTTTGCGGATAACGCTTAGATTTTGGCTGAGATTCTCGACAAAGCCGTCATGCGGACCGGCAATAACCGTCTCCGTCTCCGATTGCACGATCGAACGGCCGACCGAATTCGCGATATCAACGGAATAAGCTTCGTTCTGATAAAAAATAACGGCTTTCCCGCTTAAAATATCTTTGATGCAAACCTTGGAATCGGTTATCCGCTCGTACGGCGCCTGGCCGAGGATGGCTGGCAGCTCATCGTCCTTGGTGGCATGGAACGGCCCGACGATGTCGCGCAGCAATTCATCATTCCCGGCCAAGGTGGTCAAATAGACGGCCTTGGCCGAGTTGGACGGGAAGCTCCTCTCCGTGAAATCCATGCAATTGCGAAATTCTTGGAGCGTATGCTCGTACGAAGGAGGTTCGTTTATTTCGATTGTTTCATCCTCTTGCTCATTTGGATGATCCGGCTTCGTCACAATGATGGCGGAAAGCATTTTTCTGAACAAGGACATCGCGGTTCACCTCGAAAATATGGAATTCTCTTTCCAGTATTTCCTTCGGGAACAGGTTTGAATTCGTCATATCCGACATTTACCGCCATTTTGGGAAAACTTCTCATAAAAAAAAGCTCAAGCGTCCGAAATCGGACACTTGAGCTTTTTTATGAGGATAAGGGCTGCGCGATTTCCCAGACATGCCCGCCTGGATCGGCAAAGCAAGCCGTACGCACGCCCCATGGCCGGTCCAGCGGCCCGTTCAACAGAGTGACGCCTCGGGCTTCGAGATCCCTGCATAAGGCTTCCGTATCCTCCACGCGGATGGTGAACTGGAATCGCGAGCCTGCTTCGCGGGCAGCGACCGCTGCGGGAGCGATCAGTCCGTGCGCTTCGGATATTTGCAGCAAATTAACGCTCATATTGCCAAAGTTGAACACGGCGGAATTTTTGTCTTCATAGACCTGCTCTAGACCGAACACATCTAGATAAAATGTAATGGCAGCTTGCAAGTCTTCGAAAAATAAAGTGATGACGTCAATATTGGATTTACCTAGCATGAGTAAATGCCTCCTTTTGTACAGCTGAATCCGTTCGGAGTACGTCGTGCCATCTCTCCTTTTAAGTTTTGAAGTGAAGTTGTTTTCAGCATACCACACTAGCGCAAATGCCATTTCTTACGGATTGCGCTCGTGAGAATCGGCGCTTGGATTGGTCGCGAATGGAGCACGCGGCAAGGTCATAAAGTTGCAGTACTTTGGAACCCGCCTCGAACGGGTTCTTTTTGTCTTCTGCTACGATTGGATTATTTTGCAAAGGGCGGTGACGAAAATAAAGGATTCTTGGCAAATGGCGGCGAATCCTGTGAGCCGCAAACAATCTGGCAGGAGGTGCGATAATAGGTGGGCAAGCGATGGAAGTGGGCCGTTAGTCTGGCTTTGTGTTTGGTTGTTCTCGCAAGTTTTCCGCATTTATCGGGGGCAAGCGGCGCGCAGAGAGAAGGCTCGATTAGCATCTATTACGGGGTCAAGGCGGGTGACACGTTATACGGCATATCGAAGAAACATTATTTGACCGGCGATTTCGAGCGCGTGGCGAAGCTGAACGGATGGGACCCGAAAGCCAAGCTAAAGGCGGGAGCCCAGCTGAAGCTGAACAACCCGCTTATCTTCGATCAATATACGGTGAAGAAGGGCGATACGCTGTATGGGATCGCGGGCAAATATTTCAGCCGCGGCAATTATATCAGCATTATGATGCAATACAATGGAATGACCGGCACCAAGGATTTGAAGGCGGGAATGACGCTTCGAATTCCGCTTCCTTCGGGAGAGACCAAGCATAAGGTGAAGGCGGGCGAAACCTTGTTCAGCATCTCGCTCGACTATTATAAGTTGGCCGATTACCAAGGGGCTATAGGGAAAGCGAATGGCATAAAGGACGCTGCCGGCTCCATCAAGATAGGACAAACGCTTCAGATCCCGAACCCGTTCTATGCGGAATGAAAATCGTAAGCTGGTCGGTCGCAAACACGGCCGGCAGAGGAAGCGCTAGACCTTGAGCCGCTATTCCGCGGCCAAAACCTCCGACAACGGCGTACATTCATCCCTAAGCATGGACAGGAAATCCAGATCGATATATCTTCCTCTGGCGAAGACTGCACGTCTCATCGTTCCTTCGTAGACGAAGCCGCACTTCTCGGCTATTCTTCTCGCGGCGGCATTCTCCTTGGCCGTGCAGATTTGGAGCCGCTGGATCGGCTTCAATTCGAACACGTAAGAGCTGAACAGTCGCAGCGCCTCCGTTCCATAACCTTTGCCCCGGTCATCTTTGCGGTAGATTTGATAGCCGATTTCGTAGCCTTCGCTATCGCCGGTCGCTTTGAAGAAGGTAATGGCGCCGAGCATTCGGCCGGACTTATCCACGATAAGCATCCGGCCGAAATCGGCTTCCCAATAGCCTGCCTCCGCATAATAGCTTTGAAGCTTCCTCTCATGATGCAGCTCGACGCCGAGATGCTCGCTTCTATGCTCCAAGTCGTTCATCAGGACGACCAGCTCCGGCAAATCTTCCTCTTGAATCAATCTCAGGTTAACGAGTTTTCCTATTAACATATCATAGCCTCCCCATTGATCTGACTATCCTAACAATTTCTACGCAATTTTTTTACACGCAGAAAACGCAGGCTTCACAAATTCGCCTATGTCCTTCTATATACTTAAACTGTTTGAGATTGCGGACTAGGCGGTAGATAAAATGATAAAAAAACGCGACTTGCATGAATGTCATTCACTTTTTCAACTACTGATGGATCCTGCCGTTTTTCCCTATGTTCGCTATCCGTGCCGTTCCTATGAGCAATACTTATTTGTCACCAAGAAATTAATCGTTGAAGAAGAGCGGAAGACTTGTGTTTCCAGAACCATCCTTGATGAGATGGGACGTCCTATCGGCACGATCGAGCTCTATAACATCGTTGATCGCGTCGGGTTCCTAGCCACGTGGATCGGGGCTCCTTATTTCGGCAAGGGGTATAACCAGCGGGCGAAGGATGCTTTCTTTACGGAGCTGTTTATGGAACAAGAGATCGACACGGTATTTTTGAAAATACGCAAACAAAATACGCGATCCCGGATGGCGGCCCAGAAGCTGCCGTATGCCGTGTTGGCTAATGAAATCAACGAGTCCCTCTATAAATCGATTAATGACGGACGGGAGATCTATGATCTTTACCGGGTGGACCGTTCCGACTTTCTGGATAACGGGAACGTTATACCGCAAGGGGTTGCCACGTAATTGAATAGCGCCGATCGCATATCATGAGGGTGTCGGCGCTGCGCTTCTACACCTCGCCAGACTCCCCGTCAGGCTTCGCCTTCACTTTTTCTTTGAAATCCGTCGGACTGTACCCGGTATATTCCTTGAACACCTTCGAGAAATAATGCTGATCGCTGAACGACAACGCATCCGACAGCTCCTTGACCTTCATCTCCGGCTTCGACCGTATGAGCCGGCAGGCCTCGTCGATCTTCATCTTCATGTAATGATGGACGAAGGTGCTGTTCGTGTATCGCTTAATGATCCGGCTGATGTAGGAGGGACTGACATGGAATTTCTTGGCCAGCTCCGTCATCGAGAGCTGCGAATATTTGTGCAACTCCATATGGTTTTCGATTTGCGCGAACAGTTCTTCGGCGCTCTTGCGGGTTCGGGCGAGCAGCAGGTCGAATTGGGCGTCGGTCCACTCCAGCACCGAGTCGCAAAATAGCTCGTAGCTGTCCAGCTCCAGCAATTCTCTTGCTTCCGCCTCAAGCTCCGCCAGTTCCGACAGCTCGTTATCGCTTTCGGAGGCGTTCGCGAACGCTTCCGAAACGGCTACCAGCAGCTCCTCCAGCCGCGCCGCGTGCACATTGTCGCTCCGCCATCTGCGCAGCAGCTCCGCAAGCTTCAGGCGGAATTGTTCTTTGTGCCGCTGTTGAATCATTTCCATGAAGGTCGGAATGACACGGTCGTCCTCCCGGGACTGCCGGAACCGGTATTGGATGTCCAGCAGCAGCGGCGATGCGAGCCGAAGCTCGTCCGCCATGCCTTGCTCAAGCTTCTCGTAGTGAGACCTCAGCTCGGCCAGCTCCACGGGCTGCAGGCTGGCGGCCATACAGGCTTGCAAGCCAAGCGACTGCAGCTCCGCGGATATGGCGCTCATGCATTCGCTGGCGGATGAATACTTATCCCTGAGCCCTTCCTCCGCAAGCAGGAGATAACGCTCGGGCTTATCCAAGGGGAACAGCCAGCAAGGATGCGGCGAGCATACTCGCGATAAATCGTGCTGCAAAGCATTCGTTTCCGCTGCCGCAAAGCGCGCGGTGAAAGGCTGCCTGCCTATGAGCAGGACAAGCTTGGTGTTATGAGCAAAGAAGTCGTCCCCGAGGCGCATATCCGTCAGAAAGCCGGGATCGACGATGCCGCGGAATGCTGCCAGCCGGTCTTCCCGCGTTTCGTTGAGCTGTCCGATCATCCGTTCCATTACCTCGATAAGGGACTTTCGCTCCACGGGCTTAAGCAGATAGTCGAATACTTGCAAATTAATCGCCTTGCGCGTGTATTCGAAGTCGCTGTAGCTGCTGACGAGCACGACTTTGAGCTCAGGAGTTATTTCTTTGGATTGCTCGATCAGAGCCAGTCCGTCCATCTTGGGCATCCGAATATCCGTAATGAGAATATCAACCGGCTGCTGCCGAAGCAGGGCCAGCGCTTCTTCCCCGTTGGAGGCGGTGGCGGCGACCCGGATCGGCAGCTCGGAGGATTCGAGCAGCATCTTGATGTTGCGCAGGATCGGCTTGCTGTCCTCCGCGATTAATACGCTATACATCTGCGATACACCTCGCTAATAAAAGTCTCGCGTCAACGACCCGATGATTTGCACCGTGACGCCCCGTTCTTCGCCGGCATTGTTGTACAGATTGAAGAACAGCCGGTTCTTGTACATGAGCTTCAGGCGGTTGACCGTATTAACGACGCCCATGTTGCCAAGCCCGGAAGCATGGATGTGGAGCTCATGGTCCCGGTCCTCGGAGCCGGTAATGTTCGCCATAATTTCCCCAAGCCGTGCTTCGTCAATGCCGTCTCCGTTGTCGCTGATTTCGATTGCCCATATCCCGTTATACAGCTTCACGCGGATCGCGATCCGCCAAGGAGGATCGGTATCGACGAAGCCATGCTCGATGCAATTCTCCACGAAAGGCTGAATAACGAGCCGCGGCAGCTGGATGAACTCCGCCGATTCGTCCGCGTCGATCGTCCACTCCAGATCGTCTTCGTAATTTTGCTGAACAAGCGACAAATAGTTTCTCGTATGCTCTAATTCCTCTGCGAGCGAGACGTGCTGGTAGGGGGAGGAGACGATGTAACGCAGGCTGTCCGACAGATGCTTGCACATCGCGGAGACGGCTTCGTTCTTCCCTTCCTGAGAGGCGATGCTGATCAGATACAAGGAGTTGTGTATAAAATGCGGGGCGATCTGCGCCTGCAAGGCGGATCCCCTCGCTTTCACTTCTTCGTGCAGGGCAAGCTTCTCTCTCTCGATGGATTGCTGCAGCCGAACGAGCAGCTCCTGGAACGAATCGCCCAGCGCGACCAGCTCGTCGTTGTGCGCTTTGCTGTCCACCCGGACGTTCAGATTGCTGTATTGAATGCGGGAGATTTGACCCCGAAGCTTGCGGATCGGAAGCAGGAAGCTTCTGGACGAGAAATAGATGTATATAAACGAAAAAACCATCAGTGAAGTGATGAGCAGAATGGACAAATACTTAACCGAATTGACCGGACCGATTACCGCTTGGCGGGGGGTGAGCAGATAGGTTGTCCAGCCGGTTACGGTCGATTGGTGATAGGCGATGTAGTCCCCCGAATCGTTTGTATACAACCCATCGGGTTGTTCGCCGGCGCGGAGCTCGGGCATGTCGTTATTCGCTGTGACGGGAGTCGAGCTGACGACTACTTGATTCGCTGCATTCACGATATACAGATCGCCTACGGCAATATCCTCCGCGGGCATCCGCAGGTAGGACGGGTCCAGCATAATGGAGAGGTAGCCGAAGATGTGTCCGTTCTGGTTGCTGATTACCCGAGTGAACGACATGCCGCTTGATGGATGCGGAGCGACGATGTACCCGAGCCCGCCGGTCTGCCCGTCATCCAGCAGCGCTTTCATTCGGGAATCCAATTGGGCAGGAGAGTCGTCATGGCCGATAAAGGAAGCGATCGATTGGCCCTCCAAATCGAAAATAATCATATCCCGAATATTCATCGTCGGTCCGATCGCTTCGAACATCATGTCCTTCAAGGCGCGGCTTTGCCGAAGACCCTCGGCGGTGTGCCACGGCTGCGCGTTCGCGAGTATATTGAAAATTTGCTGGTTGGACAAAATACGGTGCGAAAGCTGAATTTGGCTCTTCATATATTCGTCGAGCTGATTGCTGGCGGTGGAAACCGTCACGAGCATCTTATTCTCGTTATCGACCTTGAGCGGCTTGATTACGACCCAATTCACATAAGCGAGGAAGCAGCCCAGGACGATGACCAGCAGGATGAGAAAGGTGAGCAGAAGCTTGGTCTGCAGACTGGCCTGAATAGGGAATCGTATTCCCTTGATGCCCGACGGTGTCAATGTCATCCCTCCGGTAACGGTAATGCTCCTACTGTAACACTGTGTCCGCATCTGAACAAGATGGTTCAGAATATTACACAGCAAGGGTAAAGGGCAAACATGTACCCTAGAGGATTCTCATTCTATAATGAACCTTGTTAGCGCATTCAACTTAAGTTTCGACATGAATAGAGGGGGAACATCAATGAATAAGAAAACCAAACAATGGACGATGGGCGTCGTAGCGGCGCTGCTCGCCGTATCGCTTACGGCTTGCGGGTCGAACAACGCGAATGAAGGGAACGGAGCATCCGCAGGCAACGGAGGCGACAAAGGCGAGAAGGTAACGATCGAGCTGGCAATCTCCAAGAGCTCGCAGGATTCGGCTTTCGTTGCGCAGTCGCTTCTGGATGAATTCGAAGCCGCGACCAATATTAAGGTAAATCTTCAATTGCTCCCGGCCGAGCAGACGACAACGGTTCTGCAGACGAAGCTGGCGGTCGACGAAACGCCGGACATCGTCCAGTACAATCTGGCGAGCGCGACAACGGACCTTAACCTGGAGCGCAACTTCGAAATTTTGGATAACGAGCCATGGGTTAGCCGCTTGCTGAACAAGGAAGTGCTGTCCGCTTACGGTCACGTCTACAGCTTCCATGTGAGCCAAGATACAGGCATGCAAGGCGTCGTTTACAACAAAGACATCTTCAAGGAGCTGGGCCTGGAAATTCCAACGACATACGAGGAGTTCCTGGCGGTTTGCGAAGCGATCAAAGCAAGCGGCATCACGCCGGTGTTCATGCCGTTCAAGGACGCATGGGCTGCGAACATCTGGCCGGCGGCGGCATTCGCGGATTATGCGGCTAAGAACGATCCGACCTTGTTCGAAGAGCTGAACGCGAACAAGAAGAAGTGGACCGACGTTCCGGAGTTCGAAACGTTCTTGGCTCAGCAATACGAGATCTACGAAAAAGGCTACACGAACGCGGACATTCTGAGCGACAGCTACGACATGGCGGCGGGCAAGTTCCTTAACAAAGAAGTGGCCATGATGTTCATGGGCGACTGGCTCATTCAAGACATCACCAACCAAGATCCTTCGATGAACATCGGACTGTTCGCGATTCCTTCGTCCGACGACGCTCTGCTCGGCGCAAGCCCGCTCGGCGGCCAGCTGTTCATTCCGAAGAAAGCGAAGCATATGGCGGAAGCGAAGAAATTCCTGGAATTCATCGCGCAGAAGGAAGTCGCGCAGAAGATCGTCGACGAGCAAAAATACGTATCGATCTTCAGCGACGTGACCACGCCTGAGCTGCCGGCTTACAAGCAAGAGATCGTGGATAACTACATCACGCCGAAGAAAACGACGCTTACGACGGACGCTTACATGCTGGTTGACCGCAGCGAGCTGTACCGCAGCCTCCAAGATCAATTCACGGGCTCCAAGTCGCCGAAGGAAGTTCTCGCGGCATGGAACGAGAAGTTCGCGGCACTCATGAAAGATAAAGGCGTTGAAGGATTCTAAAAAATAGTTTGCGGCCGCCGCTCCTCCGGGATTCCGGCGGCCGTTTCCGCTAGATACACACCATGAAAGTGGGATAGGATGTGAGAGAATGAAACGAGCCAAAAGCATGTACGGCTATTATCTGGTCTGGCCCGCGCTGTTCATTTATTCCTTGTTCTTCGTATTGCCGGCTCTTATCGGCCTGTACTATTCGTTCACCGACTGGAGACTAGATAGAGATACCATATCGTTCAACGGCTGGGACAACTTCAAGACGATCTTCTCCGACGAGACGCTGCTGCTCGCGATGAAGAACACGTTGATTTTCGCGGTCGTTACGGTACTTGGCAAAAACATACTGGGCATCGCGCTGGCGGTGGCTTTGAATATGCGGCTCAAAACCCGCAACTTCCTGCGTGCGATCTTCTACGCGCCTTCGATTCTTAGCGTGCTTGTCATCAGCATCATCTTCACGCCGATGCTTCGCTCCGAAGGCATGGTGAACCGCATGTTCGAGGCCATCGGTCTCGGGTCGCTCAGCCAGGCTTGGCTGACGGATCCCGCCATCGTTATTTTCACCATCGCGGCCGTATCGATTTGGCAGCACGTAGGCTTTCAGATGGCGATTTATCTCGCCGGGCTTCAGTCGATTTCCAAGGAATATTACGAGGCGGCTACGATCGACGGCGCCGGAGCTTGGAAGAGCTTCACGAACATTACGCTTCCGCTCTTGCTGCCGGCCATCAACATTAATCTGATGCTGACGCTGATCGGCGGACTGAAAGTATTCTCCGAGGTGTACGTCCTGACGGGCGGCGGGCCGGGCAATGCTTCCCAGGTTGTCGGCACGATCGTTCTGCGTTCGTTCGGCGAAGGAAGCTGGGGTCTCGGCACGGCGTTCAACACGCTGCTGTTCCTGATCGTGACGCTGATCTCGATCCCGCTATTGATCTTCATGAGACGCAAGGAGGTGACGGAATAATGAGCTACAAGATGAGACTAGCCTTAAGGAATTACATCGTGGAAATTTTGCTGATCGCGGCTTCCTTGATCATCATTATTCCGCTGCTGCTCATGATTCTCGGCTCGTTCATGACGAGCGTCGAGGTTTCCCAGTTCAAGATCAAGATCCCCGAGACTTGGCAGTTCTCCAACTATTCCAGGGTGTTCGAGGAAGGCGGTCTGATGCGGGCGTTCTGGAACGGCGTGCTGATTACCGGCTTGTCGTCCATTCTGAACATCGTGACGTCCTCCGGGGCCGCATTCATTCTGGCGCGCCGGGAGAGCAAGCTCTCGAGCTTCCTGTACCTGTTCTTCTTCATGGGCCTGATCGCTCCGATGTCGACGATCACGACGATCCGCGTCGTGCAGTGGCTGGGCTTCTACGGAAGCGTGACGAGCGTTATCTTCATCTATGCGGCGCTCAACACCGCGTTCAGCATGTTCCTGTACAGCGGCTTCATTAAGTCGATTCCGAAGGCGCTCGACGAGGTGGCGTTCCTCGAAGGCGCTTCGCTGTTCTCCGTCTTCATCCGGATCATTACGCCGCTTATCGTGCCGGTTAACGCGACGGTAGCGATCATGGTATTCATGTCGGTATGGAACGACATCACGATTCCGCTCTACTTCCTGACGGACAGCTCCACTTGGACGATGCCGCTCTCCGTCTATAATTTCTACGGCAAATACAGCAGGGAATGGAATTTGATCTTCGCCAACCTGATGCTTACTTCGCTGCCCGTTCTCATTCTGTATTTATTCGCCCAGAAATATATCGTCAGCGGCTTGACAGCCGGCGCGGTCAAAGGGTAAGACAGAGTTAGCACGGTATGTGATTAAATGGCAGGGGAGAGATGGACGTGAGCCTAACGGTTCTATTTCAAGGGGACTCCATCACCGATGGAGGAAGAGGTCGCAACGAAGATCTCAATCATATTTTGGGGCACAGCTATCCGTATCTGATCGCCAGCAGGCTGGCGAACGTTCATGCGGAGCAGCGCCCGCGCTTCATTAACCGCGGCGTCAGCGGCGATCGCGTGTCGGATCTGTACGCGAGATGGAACGAGGACGCGATCAGCTTGAAGCCCGACGTCATCAGCATTCTGATCGGGGTCAACGACGCGTGGCGCATCATGAACCGGCTGCCGAGTGGGGCGACCGACCGGTTCGAGCGGGCTTACCGCAACCTGCTGCAGGAGACGAAGGAAGTGCTGCCGGACGCGAAGCTCGTCTTGTGCGAGCCCTTCATCCTGCAGACGGGCGCAACGGCGGACAACTGGAGCGAATGGTCGAGCAAGCTTGCGGAGTACCGCGAGACGGTGCTCGCCTTAAGCCGAGAGTTCGACACGCTGCACGTGCCGCTCCAGGACGCGTTCGACCGCGCGGCGGAGCGAACCGACGCGGCCTACTGGCTGTGGGACGGCGTCCATCCTACCGCCGCCGGCCACGCGCTGATCGCGGACGAGTGGCAGTCCGTCGTGAAGCTGTTCGGTTAATTTATAGGTTGGCGAGAAACCTCCGCTCGTTGCGGAGGTTTCTTGCGTTTGTCTCCTCGCTGAAGCTGCATGCCGCGAATAACGATATGGCGCTTCGTTATCGTCCCTAGGGTGCGGTCCGTGAAAGCGAACAACGACACCGCGCGTCGTTATCGCGCCTCGGCGGTGTCCGCGGCCACCGCTAACGATATCGCGTGTCGTTGTCGCACCTCGGCGGTGTCCGCGAAAGCGAATAACGATACCGCGCGTCGTTATCGCGCCTCGGTAGTATCCGGGAAAGCGAATAACGATATGGCGCGTCGTTATCGCACCTCGGCGGGGTCCGGGAAAGCGAATAACGATACCGCGCGTCGTTACTGCTCAACATAGCGGTCCGCGGACATCCTAAACGACACTGTGTTGGATTGAACTTTAAGCCACCACCGCCAACTTTTTCCCTTAAGCCTGCAACCAAAGTCTAAATTGTGACGTATTTGTTAAAAAGCATGCAGAGGTGATGAAAATGAGCGAGAAGGGCTGCGTGAAATGCGGGAGCAGGGATGTGGCTACAAAAGAGGTGGCGATGACCGGAACGGGCTTGTCCAAGATGTTCGACATCCAGAAAAACGAGTTTGTTGTCGTATCTTGCAGAAACTGCGGCTACTCGGAATTTTATAACCGCCAAGCATCCGCCGGCTCTAATGTTCTCGATTTCTTTTTCGGCTGATGGAACCGATTTCCGTTTATTGGATTGAAGAATACAGGCATGTCGACTTATAATCAAGTGAGCATCATAAATTTCATAATATATTGGAGGAGAAGCAAATGTTGGTAGGAAAAGGCGCAGTACGCGATATGGCAAACGAAATTGATAAAGTGGTACGTGAAATCGACCAGCTTACGCAGTCCAAGATCGACCGCGTGTCCGATAAGATCGACTCCGAGCTGAACTCTTGCGGCCGCGAACTGACAAACGCTTCGAACTCGCTTGGCCAAATCAAGCCGCTGCTCGACCGTTTGGTTGCTCAGATCGGCCAAAACGCCCCGGATCACGTTCAAGTTCTTGTAACGTCGATCGCTCAAGAGGTGCTGTCGAAAGTGACTTCGGCAAGCGGCAACATCGACGAAGTTCAACGCAACATCAAAGATGTCGACAAATTGACGAACGAAATCGATACATTGACGGACGAAATCGACAAATTGACGAATAAGATCGACGAAATCACGGATAAATATCAGAAGTAAGGAGGCACGCGCTGATGAGTGACTACACACCGCCCGTAGGTTCCAACTACATGTCTGGCTGGGGCAACAATCACCAAGCGAAAGAGACGGCACTGAAAATCGACCACATCGCGAACAAAGCGAAGTTTGGTATCGAGATGCTGAGCACGGGGCTGGTCGGCATCGACGCCCTCGAGAAAGAGCTGATCGAAATCTCGAGCGCGCCCGAGCCTCCGACTCAAGTGCAAATCAGATCCATCGCTCATCGCCTGGACGCTCATCAGAAGCAGCTCCAGCAAGCTTTGGAACGAATCAAAGATATGATGACCGACATCGACAGAGAGACGGACGTCATCCAGAAGCCGCGTCAAAACTGGTAAGGCAGGCGGAGATTTCATGTCAATAGGAGGAGCCCAAGCACAGCAGCGTGCTTGGGCTCCTTTTTTGCCTGAAAGACGTCCTAATTGGGCAACTTAAGCGCCGTATCGATGTTCTGCAGGTTGAGCCGGGCCTGCTCCTGCGGATTCCAAGGATGATAAAGCCCGTTGTCGATCATGTAGGCCAAAATTTGTTCATGCGTATCGATCGCCTCGTCCAGCTGTTTGATCAGGATGGCCTTCACTTCCGGGGTTCCGGCTTCCGTCACGGCCGCGGCGTAATTGCGAACGCCGGACTTGGCGGCGATTAGGAAATCCATGGCGATGACCTGATCGGTCAGCACGTTCATGCCCGTTAAATTTTCGATTATCGTATTCATGGTTCCACTCTCCTGACTAAGTCGCTTTCGAAAGAATCGTCTCCAGCTCTTGCAACTGACGCGTCGTCACGTCGACATCCTGCTGCAGAATTTGTTTGAGAGCAGGATCGGATACGAGCGCCCGCATCGTCTTTGATTTTGTCAAACAGACGGCTTTGAACGCGGCGATCTCCTGTACTTCGAGCGTTTCGTGCAAGGCGTATGTCATGGTGATAAGCACCTCCCGAGGTTGGTTGATTTACGGCTTCAGGACGACTTTAATGCAGTTGTCCTGCCGCGTGTCGAAAATTTCGTACCCGCGCTTCGCCTCGCTTAGCGGGATTACGTGCGTAATGACGTCGCCCGGATCCACCTTGCCGGTATCGATCAGCTCATACATATACGGCATGTAGTGGATAACCGGAGCTTGTCCCGTCTTGACGGTGATGTTGCGCTGGAAAATGTCGCCGAGCGGGAAGCCGTTGTATCGTCCGCCGTATACGCCGGTCACTTGAATCGTGCCGCCCTTGCGCACGCATTGGGAGGCGATCACGATACCGCCCATCGCACCGCCGTGCAGCTTGAGGCCGGAGGCCAGCGACTCCATCGGCGTCATCTTGCCGCTCATGCCCGAGCAATCGATGACGACGTCGGCGCCGCCCTTCGTCATCTCCTTCAAATGCATGCCTACGTTTTCGTACTGCTCCGTATTAACGATCTCCGTCTTATTCGTTTTCTTCGAATGCTGCAAGCGGTAATCCAGCGTGTCTACGGCGATAACTCGTTTCGCTCCCTTGAGCCAGCTGAATTTTTGAGCCAGCAAGCCTACCGGTCCGCACCCGATGACAATGACCGTATCGCCGTCCTTGACGCCTGCGTTATCGACACTCCAGTAAGCGGTTGTCATCGCGTCGGCTATCAGGCACAGCTTCTCGTCGGGAACCTCGCAGCTTTCGGGAATTTTGAAATGTGTGAAGTTGGCGAACGGCACGCGCAAATATTCCGCTTGACCGCCCGGGTAACCGCCGGTCGTGCCCGAATAACCGAAGTAAGCGCCCATATCTCCGTTATCGTTCGAATTGTCGCACTGGCTTTCGAGATGATTCTGGCAATACCAGCAGGAACCACAGCTAATATTGAACGGGATGACGACGCGATCGCCTTTCTTCAGCTTGGTGACGCCCGGGCCGACTTCCTCCACGATTCCCATCGGCTCATGACCGATGACGTAGTCCTCCTGCAAATTCGGGATCATGCCGTGAATCAGATGAAGATCTGAGCCGCATATGGCGGTAGTGGTCAATCGGACAATCATATCATCCGGCTTCACGATTTTCGGGTCCGGCACTTCCTTGACGACAACGTTTTTGATGCCTTGGTACGTCACGGCTTTCATGCTTGATGCCCTCCCATTTGCTCATCCGGCGTACGGTCGAACATGCCCTTGCGGGAAGTGTCCTCCGGGAAAAGCTTCCACTGCGCGATTTGAACCGTCTGCTCCGCGCTCAGCATATCAAGCTGGAATTGCTCCTGAAGCTCGTAGGGATGGAACCATTTCTTGCGAACCATGAGCTCGGCGATTTCCGTATGCAGCGCAATCGCTTGATGCAGTTGCGAACGAAGCAGCGCCCTGGCATCAGGGGAAGCCGTTTCTGTGATCGCGAACGCCAAATTACGAACGCCTTCTTTTACGCGGATCAGAAAGTCCGCGGCGAACGTCATGTCCGCCATCTCCGGCATGTTCAGCCCGTTCGCGGGGTCTAGATAATCCAGTTTCATCGCAATGGTTCACCTCAATTTAGAATGGGATCGGGACGACGTTCCAGGAGTGGGGCGTTGAAGGGGGCTCTCTTATAAAGAGCTTGCAAATCAGCTAACGCTTGGATGCTCTGCTCAACATCCTTCTGCATAAGCTGCTTCAGCTCCTGATCGAATACGAGTCCTTGCATTAATTTCGATTTGGATAGACATAACGTTTTGAAGTTGATGATTTCGTGCAGGTCCAGCGCTTCGTGCGGCGCTAATGGTTTCATTTTTGTCACCCCCCAATTAACAATAGAGGTATTTTTTGTTTTGCCGGATGTTATATACCTCTTGGATCGAAATATTTTGTTCCGCATGCCGAAACCGGTTTTAGGCAGGGATTTACTGGCGGCCAACGAAAATAAAGGGAGGAAGGAGCAGTGAGGCAAGACATGACAGCATTTGTTTTTCCAACGATCGACACAGAGAGGCTGACTCTTCGGCTGCTCACGCTAGAGGATGCGCCGGCGGTTTATCGCCATTTCTCCCAAGCAGAAGTGACGCGCTTTATGGATATTCCCCCTTGCAAGGATATGCGGGAGGCGGAAGACATCATCCAATTTCACATCGACGATTCGGGGTGCCGATGGGGACTATTCGACAGAGAGACGGGGCAGCTGGCCGGGACCTGCGGCTATCATTGCTGGGTGTCGGGGCCGGAAGCTAGGGCCGAGATCGGCTTTGACTTGTCGACAGCTTATTGGGGACAAGGGCTGATGGGGGAAGCACTGCGGCCCGTGTTAGAGCTCGGCTTCACCAGGATGGGACTGGAGCGGGTAGAGGCGACCGTCGAACCGGGGAATGTGAGATCCATTCGGCTGCTAGAGAAGCTGGGCTTCCACCGTCACGAAGAGCCCGTGCAAAATCTGATTTATTTCGACCTGAAGCGCAAGGACATTCATTATGGAGCATGACTATGAATCCCGCGTCAGAATGGTGCTCCAATACATAGAAGAGAACAGCCATCGCAAGCTGAGCCTGGACGAGCTGGCGAGAACGGCTAGCTTCTCCAAATACCATTTCGCCCGCGTTTTTGCCGCTGTTACCGGCGAGACGCCGGCAGCGTACGTGAACAGGGTTCGCGTTCGCAAGGCTGCCCGCTTGCTATCCCAGACGGATAGGCAGGTGCTCGATATCGCCGGCGATTGCGGCTTCGAGTCGTTGTCGGCCTTTCACGCGCAGTTCAAGAAGCATTACGGCATGCCGCCCGGAGAGGCGAGGACAGGCGCTCTGGAACAAAACCGCAAGGAGGAGGAAGCTTCCCGCAATATTCAGGAAGCCTCCCCGGCCGGCGATCTCTATAATCGGGTGAGGAGCAGCCCGCTTGCCAAGCGGGCATGGGACTGCGCGGTGGAGATTTGCGAGCTGACGGATCGCGAGGTTGCTTGCGTCCGTCATGTCGGCAGCTATCTGGATACCGCGCCGGCATGGAGCAAGCTTGGGCAATGGGCGCGGAGGCAGGGATTAACGCCGGAGAGGCAACGCTTTATCGGCGTTTCGCTCGACGACGGTTATCTCGTTGACGAATATGCATGCCGCTATGACGCTTGCGTCAGCTTGCCTGCGGGGTTCGCTAAGGGCGGACATGATGGGGATGTCGGCTTCAAGCTTCTTCCCGGCGGCCTATATGCCCGTTACAGCTACTACGGCTCCTCGGCGCAATTCGTGCTTGCTTACGAGACGATGTTCCGTCTCTGGCTGCCGGGCAGCGGGTACGAGCCGGACGACCGGCCTTGCCAAGAATGGCTAAGGAACGATCCTGCAATGGATCCGGAAGGGAAATGCAAAGTGGATCTATACGTGCCAATTCGGAAGGCTGTTTTGTCATGATGGGGGAGGGAACGAGTTGAGCCATATACTCGGCACTATACAATGGGAAGGACGCCAAGCGGAATTGGATCAGCTGCTTAACTGCGTCGAGGTCCGCGAGCAGCCGATCGAGCAGGGCTTCGAAGCGGAGGTCGTGAGGCTTGAATCGGAAGCGGGAGGCTATGTCCTCAAAATCTGGAACAAAAGCTCAAGGCCGGACGTCGGCTTCCAGTTTCGTTTGTTAAGCGGTCTCTATTCGCATGGAACGCAGGTCTCCCGGCCGATTGCGTGGGGCTTTAACGATAGAGGCGAGCCGGTTCTTCTGACAGCCTACCATGGAGCACCCGTGACAATCGTCGACGAGAAGAAAATGTCCCAGGCGGCGAAGATACTCTTCCATATTCATCGCTTCCGGATTAATGACGAGTCGCTGCGGCTCGGCTTGCCCGATTACGATTTTAACGGGTACTTTCTCCCCGGGCTTCAGGAGGATTCGGATATGGAGAAGCTCGTGAGAGTGGTAACGAAGTCATTCCCTATCCAAAAGACCTCGTTGGTCCATGGCGACTTTCATCTCCGCAATCTAGTGGAGGAGAACGATTGCCTCACAATGATTGACTGGACGAACGGTCAGCTGGGTGATCCCCGTTACGATCTGGCATGGGCAGTCGTGCTGCAGAAGCTGTATGTGTCCGCTAAGCATGCGGACGTCTTTCTGTCCGTTTATATGCTCGAGAAGGAGATTCCTGGGGACGAGCTGGATGCATTCGAAGCGCTCGCGTTCTGCCGCTGGGTGCTTCTTATGAGACAAGGACATGCGCCCAAAGCTCGCGGAGCGCAGGAGCGCGCGGCCGGGATGATGAAGCAAAATCCTTACCTGAAGGAGCTGCGGCTCCCCGAATTTGCGAAGAAACCAGACGTTTGGAGCGGTGAAGGCATGAACATGGAGGCCCTATTTGCGGAGTTCCCCCGGCTCGAGTCGGGCGGGCTTATTCTGAAGAGGATCGAGGAGCGGCATCTGGACGAGCTTTTCGACATCTACAGCAACGACCGCGTCTTCGATTATTGCGGCATTATTCCGAAGCATAACAAGACGACGGTGAAAAGCATGATCGGACACTTCGACCGGGATTACAACAAGCGGACCCGGGTGAAATGGGGGATATTCGCCTCGGACGAGCCCGAGAGTCTGCTTGGCATTATGGAAGCGTTCGATTGGAACCAGAAGGTGAACATGGTGACGGTCGGTTACTTCCTGGCGGAATCGAGCTGGGGCAGAGGGGTCGCGACGAACGCGCTTGGTCTGCTCGTCCGCTTCCTATTCGAGGAAGCGAACGTGAACCGCATCCAGGCGGAAGTGATGCCTGGGAACGAATCGTCGAAGCGCGTCCTTCTGAAGAACGGCTTCGTCCGGGAAGGACTGCTTCGCCAAGCTTCGTTCTGGTCGGGCAAGGGCGTCGTCGATTTGGAAGTGTACGGTCTATTGAGAGGGGAGTTCGAGGGGTGACGCGAGCGACGGAAAACGTACGATCGATCCCAAGAGACCGGTGCGAGAACCACGGGTTGCCGGAGCAGCGGCAGCTCGCGGTCAACAGCTTCATGCTACTGCAGAACGGGCATGTGACGGCCGAATTTTGGCGGGAGCCTTATCGGAGCACCAGTCCGCAGCTGCTATACTCCCTTAGCAAGAGCTTTACTTCCATCGGGGTCGGCATCGCCTGGGATGAAGGCCGTCTTCGACTAGAGGATTCCGTCATCTCCTTCTTTCCGGATAAGCTGCCGGAAGACGTCTCCCCCAACCTCGCCAAAATGACGGTGCGTCATCTGCTAGGCATGAATGCCGGTCATGAAGGCAATATTTACGCGGAGGTGGCGCGGGAGGAGGACTGGATCAAGGCCTTCTTGGCCATGGACGTGGAGCATGAGCCCGGCACCCATTACCGCTACAGCACGCATTCGACGTATATGCTGGCGGCGATTATCGAGCGGATCACGGGAGAGAGCTTGGTCGGTTATTTGATGCCCCGATTGTTCGAGCCGCTGGGAATCGACAGACCGGCTTGGGAGACATGCCCGAAGGGCGTCACCGCCGGAGGGATGGGGCTCAGCATCAGGACGGAGGACATCGCGAAGTTCGGTCAAATGCTTCTGAACAAAGGAACGTACGAAGGTCGGCGGATCGTGTCCGAAGCCTATATCGATATGGCGACGCGCGAGCAAAGCGATAACCGCGCCGCGGCAAGCCCGGGCCGCATCGATTCCGCGCAGGGCTACGGCTATCAATTCCATCTGTGCCGCCGCGGGGCGTACAGAGGGGACGGCTCCTTCGGACAGCTTTGCTTGGTGGCGCCGAACGCGAACATCGTCATTGCCGCCACCTCCAGCTTCTCTTCCATGCAGCAGCTGCAGACGCTGCTCGATCTGATCGATGTCTGCATACTGGATCGGCTCGATGCAGGGAGACGCTGCTATGATCACGGCGAGCGCGAGCTTATTCATGAGCTCAAGAGACTGTCGCGGGCTGCTCTGCCGGCCATTCGGCCGGTCCCGGACGGAGCGCCTTCCGTCCATGGGAGACGCTATCGCATGCAAGAGAACCCAGAGCGCCTGGCAGAAATCGCGTTCTTCGCATCAGGGGATAGGCTGGAGCTAGTGTTGATCGGCGCGGATCCGCATCGGGAACGCCGGCTTTCGTTCGATTTTCGCCAGCCGGTGTTTGGGGAGGACCTATTCGTCAAAGATCTCTCCGAGCACCGCCAGGACGTCGCGGCCTATGCGGCTTGGGAAGATGCGCGGACGCTTAAGCTGACGCTCTACTATATCGAGACGCCTTACGTCATTACCTATGCGATCGCCTTCGAGGGCGAGACGATCCGCCTTCATTTCCATATCAACGTGTCGCTGACGTTATCGGATTACCAGACGAGCGGCACATTGTGTTAAAGTACAAGGATACGGAAGCAGGAAGAGGGGACAAGCATGAATCATACGGCGGAGGAAGTAGCGGCTTGGATGTTCGGCGAGATGAGGAACGCGGGCATTCTATATCAGGCCGATGCGGTCGAGCATATCCGGAAGAACTTCGGCGAGCATTTCATTTACGTGAACGAGAAGGGGCATGCCTCCATCGACAAAGAAGTGAAGAAGGCGTTCAAGAAGCTGCACGGCGGCAAGGCGGCTTGGGATCGGGATGCGTTCTTCTGGGGATGGACGTCGGCCATCAAGACGTAAGGAGCAGGACCAACAGGTCTTGCTCTTTTTTTATGACGCGAGAGAAATTTTGATACAGAATGCTATTTTTGGAAAAAACAAAAGGTATCGCGCAAAACGAAGGAGGGGACCGCGGAATGAAACTCAAAGCATGGGTTGGTCAGCTGTTCGGCGAATCGCAGCTTGCGAATGCGTCTTCCGAGCCTTCATCCTCCGCGCCGACGCCGCTGCTGGAGTCGCTGCAATCCAATTTGGCGCAAATTCGGCAGGCGCTGGGAGACAGCGGCGATATCGTCATCCGGGAGTTTAAGGCAGGCAAGACGCAGGGCATTCCCGCAGCCTTGATCTATACGGACGGCTTGACCGACTCGGCGAAGGTGCAGGATATGGTCATGCGCCCCCTGATGCTGGCGACGGACGAGCATATCGATCTCCGTAATGAGACGACGGAGCGGGTGAAAAACCAGCTGCTGACGATCGGCGACGTCACGGACATCGATCAGTTCCAAACGCTGTACGGCTCATTGCTCGCGGGGGACACGGTCATTCTGTTCGAGGGGGCGGCAACCGCGCTTGCTCTGGACGCGCGGGGCTGGAAGGAGCGAAGCGTCGACGAGCCCACGACGCAGGCGACGATACGCGGACCGAAGGAAGGCTTTACCGAGACGATCAAGACGAATATCGGCTTGCTCCGGCGCAAGATCAAATCGACGGACATGCGCATCGAGCTTCAGAAGATCGGCCGATTGTCCCAGACGGACGTCGCTCTCGTATATATAAACGGTTTGGCGGAGGAGTCCGTGCTGGGGCAGCTGAGACATCGGCTGAAACATATCGATATTGACGCGGTATTCGAGTCCGGCAATATCGAGGAATTCATCCAGGACGACACGATCTCCTTCTTCCCGACGATTCTGAACACGGAGAGGCCGGACGTCATCGCGGCGGGCCTCGTCGAAGGCCGGGTCGCCATCATCGTGGACGGCACGCCGTTCGTTCTGCTTGTTCCGGCGTTATTCACGCATTTCATGCAGTCGCCGGACGACTATTATCAGCGGGCCGATATCGCGACGCTGATCCGCATGCTGCGGCTCATCGCTTTTTTCCTGGCTTTGCTCGCGCCGTCCATTTATATCGCGATTACCTCCTTTCACCAGGAGATGCTTCCGAGCCCGCTCTTGATCAGCCTGACGGCCGCGCGCTCGGGCGTGCCGTTCCCGGTTTTCGTCGAAGCGTTCGTCATGGAATTGACGTTCGAGCTGCTGCGCGAAGCGGGACTTCGCATGCCCAAAGCGATCGGCCAAGCGATCTCGATCGTCGGTGCGCTCGTGCTCGGCGAAGCCGCCGTGCAGGCCGGGCTGGTCTCGCCGGCGATGGTCATCGTCGTCTCGCTTACGGCCATTACGACGTTCGTCATTCCGTCTATCAGCCTGGCCGTTCCCATTCGCATCTTGCGGTTTATGCTGATGGGACTTTCGGCGATGTTCGGCTTGTACGGCATTTTTATCGGCATTGTGTATATTATGCTCCATTTGAACACGCTGCGTTCGTTCGGCGTGCCTTACCTGAAGCCTTACGCGCCGTTCGTTCTGGGCGATCAGAAGGACGGCGTGTTGTTCCGGGTGCCGGTATGGGCCATGTTCCTGCGGTCGTTCGCCGTGGCGAAACGCAATATCGTGCGCCAGCGGCCGCAGCAAACCCGGGAGCGTGGGGAGGGATGAAGCTGCCGAACCGATTCGGAAGGCTGCTGCTCGCGCTCGCGCTGCTTCTTGTCGCGACGGGCTGCTGGGATCGGCACGAGCTTAACAATCTGGCGATCATCTCGGCCATTGGGTTCGATAAGCATGGGGATAAGATTCGGGTCACCGTGCAAGTGCTCGACCCGGACGAAGTGGCGGGCACAACGGGCGGGGGAGCAGGCAAAGCGCCGGTCATCACCTATGAGGAAGAAGGAATCACGGTGGATGACGCTTTCGGGAGGCTGACGACCAAGGCGCCGTACCCGCTCTACTTGTCCCATGTGCGCATGGTCGTGTTCGGCGAAACGCTGGCGCGCGGCGGAATCGCCAAAGTGCTTGATTTCCTCTCGAGAGACAGGCAGATGCGAACCGACTTCTATCTGGTCGTCGCGAAGAAGCGGACCGCCCGGGAAGTGCTGGGCATCTTCACGCAGATCGAGAAAATACCGGGCAATAAGCTGTATTCCTCGCTCAGGACGGCCAGCCAGGAATGGGCGCCGGTGCAGGAGACGCTGCTGATCGACGTTATCAACGATTTGGTGAACAAGGGCAAGCAGCTCGTTCTGACGGGCGTTCAGATCGAAGGGGACGAGAAGGCGGGGGGCACGCCGAAAAATAACGAAAACATCCGAAGCATCGCCCGGTTATCCTTCAACGGAATCGCGGTCTTCAAGTCGGATAAGCTGATCGGCTGGCTGACGGAGAACGAAAGCAAAGGCTACAGCTATATTCGGGATAAGGTGAAACGGACGATCGGCAATGTAGCCTGCGGCCAAGAGAAGTACGTGTCGCTGAAGGTGATCCGATCCGAAACGAAACAGTCCGTCAGAATGGAAGGGGGCGAGCCTATCGTGCGCCTTCGCGTGGAGATCGAAGCCGACGTGAACGAATCGACCTGCGATATCGATCTCGAGAAGGATGAGGCCATTGCCGAGCTCGAGGAGGAGAGCGCCCGGAAGCTGAATCAGCTCATCGACAGCTCGATTAACCGGGCTAAACGAATGAAGAGCGACATTTTTGGATTCGGGGATCTTCTCGAAAGGAATGAACCCGGTTATTGGAGGGCTCATCAGGATCAATGGCAAACGTTGTTCCCCGAGCTCGAGGTCGAGACGGAAATCGTGTATCGTATACGCCGAATTGGAACGAGGACGAACTCTTTGCTCAAAGAGATGGAGGAATAGGGGGCTCGAAATGGGACAAGCAGCGATTGCGTTGTTTTTTTGCCTCCTTTTTGCCGTCAAGGACACGGTGCGGCTGAAGGAGAAGAAATATCGCAGGGAGAACGCGTTTTTTATTTGCACGCTGACGCTTGGCTTCGTTATGTTATCGTTGCATTTTTTCGACATTCCGCTTCCGACTCCGATAGAAGCCATCCAAGCCATTTACGGCCCGGTCTATGAAATGCTGTTCGGTTGGACTCTGGCTATTCAAAAATAAAGGGTGAAGGAGGGGCAAGCGGTGGAGAACATCCGAATCAGCAATATGCAGCTGACGGTTATCGTCATGCTGGTATCCATCGGAGATACGATTCTGGTCCTGCCCTCCATGATTTCTTCGATCGCCGAGCGAAATGCATGGATTTCCGCTTTAATCAGCATTTGCATAGGTCCGGCCGTCTGCTTGCTATTCGCGTCGCTGCAGAGCCGGTTTCCCGGCATGACTCCCGTACAAATCTCCCGGGCGGTGCTCGGCAAATGGATGGGGAATGTCGCGGCTTTCCTATTCGTATTCGGCTTCGTGTTTCTAATGGTGCCGATGCTTATGAGGGAGCTGGGGGATTTCATGACGACGCAGATTATGCCGAATACGCCGATCGAGATCGTTTATTTTTTGTTTTTGGTTATCGTCGTACGCGGGGTTCGGTCGGGTCTGGAGCCGCTGGCCCGATCGGCCGAAATATTCGCGCCATGGGTTCTGATGTTAAGCGTCTTGCTAGTCATCTTCGTGCTGCCCGATATCCGACTGTATCGGATCGAGCCGCTATTCTACCAAGGCTTGGCGCCGGTGCTGGGAGGGGCGTATCCGTTTGTCGCGTTTTCTTATTTCGAAGTCGGCATTCTGATGATGATTTTCCCGTACGTGAAGGAGCCGAAGAAGATCCGGAGCAATCTGCTGATAGGTACTCTGTTGTCCGGGCTGCTCTTGTCGTCGGTGATCTTCCTGTGCTTGACGGTATTCGGACCGAACGTGACGGCGGATCTGATGTATCCCAGCTATTTGCTGGCCCGGAAAATCGAAATCGGCGAGTTTCTGCAGCGGATCGAAGTCATTATGGCGATCATCTGGCTGTTCACGATTTATTTCAAAATGTCCTTGTGCCTGTACGGCACCTGTCTCGGCGCGGCGCAGCTGTTCCATCTCCGGGATATGAAGCTGTTCGCGTTCCCGCTCGCTCTGATCTCTATGGTCATCGCCGACCGTTCGGCGCCGAACATCACGGCCTTCACGCATATTATAAGCGGCGCCTACCCCTTATTCGACTTTACATTCGCCGTCCTGCTGCCGGTTCTGCTGCTTGCGGTAGGAGCATTGCGAAAGACTCCGGCGAAGGCGCAGGTCGGGAGCGGATGAGTGAGACGTTTGACAAGGAGGCGGCCTGTTAGGCATATGGCTTCCTTTTTCTTTTCTTGGTATGATCAAGAAGAGAAACGGAGGGATGGCAAGATGCTACCGATCAGCACTCAAATCGTGCAGCAACGTATCGACAGCCTGAAGGATCAGGACTTATATATTCATCTGGAATTAACGACGGGAGCGTATGCGGCCCACTTCGACAGCTCGAAGCATCCGGCGTCCACGTTCATCACGAACACGCGGATCCGATACTCGCTAGGCTCGATTTCCGGGCAGGGGCCGTACCGGGTAGGCTTGAAAATGGAGCATGGCTGGATCTATTCGGAAGGATTGACCCACTATGAAGAATCGGATGACCGGCGCCTTCTGCTGGCCGGCCACGACAGCCAAGGCAAGCTGGTCGTGTCTCTGCAGCTGAGTCCGGAGCCATTCTGAAGCGAGGGGAGAAGAGCGAGACGATGGAGAAACGTATATTGGTTGTATTGCCGCATCCGGATGACGAGGCTTTCTGCTTATCCGGCACGTTGGCCAAGGAGATAAGCGCCGGGGCGCATGTCACGTACGCCTGCTTAACGCTTGGCGAGATGGGCCGTAATATGGGCGTTCCGCCGTTTGCGAATCGCGTGACGCTGAAGGACATTCGCAAGCTGGAGCTCGAAGCCTCCTGCGAAGCGATAGGGATTCAAGATTTGCGAATGCTAGGGTTTCACGACAAAATGATCGAGTTCGAGGATCCCCAGCTGCTGGACGAGAAGCTTGGCGCTCTGCTCGAAGAAGTTCGTCCGGATCAGGTATTCACCTTCTATCCGGGATACAGCGTGCACCCCGATCATGACGCATGCGGCGCGGCGGTCGTTCGTTCGATCGCCAAGCTTCCGGCAGGAGAGAGGCCGCCGGTTTATTGCATGGCGTTCTCCCGCAACCATGAAGAGGAGATCGGCCAGCCCGACGTCTTCGTCGACGTGCGGGACTATATGCCGCAGAAGCTGGCTTCCATTCGCGCGCACCGGAGCCAATTCCAAGCGCCGGAGCTGGTAGGCAGCAAAGAGCTTACGGCGGAGGAGCTGGAAGCGCGCTTCGGCATGGAGAGATTCTGGACGTATCGCTTCTAAGACAGGAAAAGGCCCGGACAAGGATCCTTAATGGATCTTTATCCGGGCCTTCTTCCGTTCATCGGGGCTATTCATCGGGACTATCCGTATATCGACAGCTCCGGCGCGTAGTCGGTGAACCGGTACAGCTGGGCCGGACGCTGGGAGTAACGATTGGATAGAAGCGGGCTGCCGTCTTCGCCGCGGGCTTCTTCCAGTATGCCTTGCCGGCTTTGCGTGGACGTTACTTTGCGAATGAAGTTTTTCTCCTCGAATGTCGGCACGACCGTCTGGATCACCTGGTACAGCTCGCTGATCGTGAACAGCTCGGGCAAGAATGCTTTGGCGATCGTTGTCGTCATCATGAGCTGGCGAATGCGGGCCAGCGCGTCTCCTAGAATGTCGCGATGATCGAAGGCCAGCTCCATGGCGAGCGCTTCTTCGACCGGTACCAGGCGGACCTCGGACGCTTCTTCGGAGGTCTGACGCCCCTCCAGGGCCTGCTCCTGGACAAGCGCGACGAACGCGTGCGAGATCATCCAGCCTCTGGGGTCCCGGCCGGGGGAGCTGTACACTTGAAAATATTCCAGATGCACATTCGCGACGCCCGTCTCCTCCAGCAGCTCCCGTTCCGCGCACTGCTGGACCGTCTCCGTCGGCCGCGTGAAGCCGCCGGGAAGGGCCCACTTGCCTTCGAAGGGCCACTTCCTGCGCCGGATCAGCATCACCTTGAGCTGCCGGATCGGCAGCGCTTTTTTGGCGCCGGGCTTCTCCTCGGAGGTGATGGTGAACATCGCGATATCGGTAGGGGCGCCGTCAGGGGTGCGGTAAGGCTTCGTTGAATAGTTGTGTTCGTCTTCGGTCGGTTCGTTCATGGCCGCTCTCCTGTAATATGAAAGTATAATTACAGATTGCCCAGTAATTCGGCGCGAATTTCAGCCAGCGTGTGCTCGCGCGTTAATTTTCCGTCCACGAATACGTCCTCGAGCAAGTCCTCTTCCCCGAACGCCGCGTAATCCGCGATGCTGAGCTGGTCGACGTATTGAATCGCGCCTTCGCGCGCTACGACTTTGACCAGGCCGGTTTGCGATTTTTTCATTT
Organism: Paenibacillus soyae; assembly: GCF_024623455.1. Lineage (GTDB taxonomy): Bacteria > Bacillota > Bacilli > Paenibacillales > Paenibacillaceae > Pristimantibacillus > Pristimantibacillus soyae. The sequence continues at coordinate 38,218 of NZ_JANIPJ010000023.1, forward strand.
TGTTCGGATCGGTCGCGGGATCCTTGTAAATTTTGCGTTCTTCGCCGTTTACGACGGTGAAGGTCGACTTGAGCGCGAACCCGAACGTGTCGCGGGTGTTGTATTGGTACGTGAACGAGCCGATGCCGTATACCATGTTCGTCGACGCGAAGCCCTTGGCCTCCAGCCTCTCGCAAATTTCGCGGCAGCGTTCGATCGTAATCGCGTCTCCGTAGATGGCGCCGATGTGGCTGTCGAGCTGCTTGTAGCCGCGCTCGGTAATTGTGCCGCCGAAAATCTCCCAGAGGATCTCGATTACGCCTTTGCGGGCGAATTCGTTATCCGATCCCGGGTCGCCGCAGATGATCGCGACCGGGTCTCCGCTGTCCGGACGGATGACGACCCGGCCGTCCCGGGCCATAATGTCGTCCTTCAGCCCGCGGATGACGACGTCCAGGACGCTCCATAGATCCCATGTATCCGATACGATCGAGACAAAGCCGGTCGGATACACTTCGTTAATCAGGTAACGGTACGACGCCATCTCGTCGCGGCCGTGCGCGCACATGACGCTGTGCTCGGTCGCGGGAATCGAGGTGCCGACCAGCTCGGTCTCGATATTCGCTTTATAGTAGTTCTCCAAATACAGAATGGCAGGGATCGTATCCGTGCCCGTGAACGACAGCAGATGTCCCGCGCTGCTGCCTAGCGCGGCATCCAGCGAGCCCATGCCGCGCATCGAGAAGTCGTGGCCCTGGAACGGCACGCCCGACAGATCCCCGTTCGTTTTCTTCGCGTACTCTTCAAGGATTTGGCGATATTCGAAAGCAAGCGTCGCGCTTGTCGCCGGCATCCACAGCTGGCACGACATCAGCGTCTCGAGATAGTTCGTCAGCCAGAAAAACTCGGGCTTCGTGTTCTCGATCGTCAGCATAGGGACTTTGATCGGCACGAGCGTGCCTTCTTTGACGGCTTTGATCTTGATCGGCAGGTAGCCGAGTTCATGCAGCTCTGCGATGTGGCTAGCATCCGGATCGTCGACTCCAAGCGTATACTTCAGCACTCTCTTGTATTCGGCAATAACGTCATTCTTCGGTCTGGCGAAGAAGTTTTCGTTGAAATATTGAATCAAATATTGTTTGATGAAGGCTTGAAAGCCGAACGCTACGACATGGTCGACATCCTTGAGGCGGCTGGTGCGCGCCGTCCATGTCGAGTAGACAAGCTCTGTGCCTTTCGGATATTGGTTTTTGTGGCTTACTTTGTAGAAGTCGCACAGCAGAGTAGCGGGATAGATGAATGGCGTTGTCATGATTACATACCTCCGAGTTTCATCATTTGGATTTTGTCGATGGGCGATTCGTCCAGCATCGTGTCCGTCGTATACACGCGGTCTACCAGGCCGGAATTCGGAATTTTGCCTTGGAACACCGATTTCTCGCAATGGCCGACGAGCAGGAACACTTCCGAGGCTCCGAGCTCCTTCAGCCGCTCCGCGCTTAGAAGGAAAGTTCCGCCGTACGAGCAGAGATCGTCGACGATGATGGCCTTGAAGCCGGGCTTTGCGACTTCGCCGACGACGTCGAGCTTCTGGATCTGGCCCGTCTGGAAGTCGCGGACCTTGAAGCCGACCAGCTGTTTGAAGCCCTTCACCTTGGCGTACCGCTTCTGCGCGCCGGCGTCCGGGAAGAAGAGGTAGTCCTCCTCCGCGTTGAAATTCGTTTCGCGGATGACTTGCTCCAGCAGCTCGACCGACGGATAACGGGCCGTGCTTCTATCGAGCAGCGCCATCGTCACGTCGGAGTGCGGCTCGATGACCGTCACTTCCTCGAAGCCGAGCGTGTTAATGAAGCTTGCCGCGTATTTCAGCGTGAATACGGATGACCCTTCCACGCGGTCCATGCGGCTGTAAGGCATATACGTGATGAGGAGAGAAGCGGTCAGCCGGTGATCGTCCAGAAATCGTTTGACGAACATCAGCTTGATCAAATCCCCGTCGGATTCGTACTTGAGCACGACCCTGTTGCGCGTTTCGGCGGCTGCGGCTTGCAGTATGGCTTCCCCGTCCACTCTCGTCTCGCCGTTCGGGAAGGTCTGGAAGTCCAAGGCGACCTCATTTATCTTAATCATGTTTCGTCACGCTCCTTGCCGGTTGTGGTCGTTCATTCATTCTTTCGATTTAATATTATCATAATGACAATTATAAAATTTGTCAACGGTTTGCTGCTGTCTTTTTTGTAAACGGGCGGTTTAATTGCTTTAAATGGTTTTGGCCCTCGCGCCAAAGGGAGGCGTTGTATACAATCGAGCTTATAGAAAAACGCGGAGGGATAATGATGGACAGACAAACGGCGGCTCGAACGGCCGAAGAGACGATCGCAATTATTCGGGAAGGGAGCTACCGGAATAGGCGAGGGGAGGTTATTGAGCTGGGGGGCGCGTTGGAGCGCTCCGTCCGAGACGCGATTCTCTATAGCCCGGCCGACGGGGACCGGTGCTTGGCGGAAGCGAACCTGGCAGAGAGCTTCCGGACGAAGATCGAGGTAACTCCGGAGACGACATTGCAAGCAGCCGGCCGGCTTGCAGGCGAAGGAAGGAGCGTATGCTGCCTAAACTTTGCATCGGCCAGACAACCCGGCGGGGGCTTCCTGAATGGGGCGCGGGCTCAGGAAGAAAGCTTGGCGCGCTCTTCGGGGTTGTATCCCACGATCGTCCAAATGACCGAAATGTATGAGGAAAACGCCCGCGTGAATACATGCCTGTACACCGACTATATGATCTATTCGCCTGAAGTGCCGGTATTTCGCGAAGACGGGGGCGAGCTGCTGGACCGCCCTTACTCGATCTCCGTCATTACGGCTCCGGCGGTTAACGCGGGCGTCGTAAGGGACAGAGAGCCGGAGAACGCCGGACGCATTCGGGAGGTCATGACGAGAAGAATCGAAAAGATAGCGGCCGTGGCGCTTGCCAACGGGCAGACGTCGATGATCTTGGGAACTTTCGGCTGCGGGGTGTTTAAAAACGATCCGGAGGAGGTCGCGTCGATTTTTCGGGAGGTTCTTCAGAGCGATCGTTGGAGGGATGCCTTCGAATACGTGGTGTTCGCCGTTTACGACACGACCCCGAAGAAGCGGGTCTACGAATCATTTCGCCGTGCGCTCGGGACATGTTAAGATAGGGGCAACGAACCGTAAAGGGGATGAAGGCATGAGCGAGCAGCTGATAGCGAGAAACGAAATCATCATCGACGAGGCGCCCGGCGGGAGTCATGCCCGTATTTCAAAGAAAATGTTGGACGAGATATTGAATTCGAAACTGTTTGGGTAGTCATCGTCCGCATTAAGGGGCGAGATTATTGGTGTCGGGTGCCCGATACGGAGTTAATCGCTGTGGCTATAGAAAAAATGACTAAATCGATGGAAGAGCTTCTATTATATGAAGGGGTTTCGGTTCGAACAAAGGAGCAGGCTACAATTCTCATCCTCCATTCAACAGATTCCTATTTTCAAGAGAAGCTGGATGAGCTTCATTTCTCAGGCATTAGGGTGGGCGAGGATTTGGAATTTTGGTTTGATTGAGCAGATGGCGAAAAAAATTCAAAATGGATTACGAACAGGAATCGCTTGAAGAGCGGTTCCTTTTTTATATGGAAGCGCGCCGGCGACCGAGGAGCAGCTGATGCGCCGATCTGTCCTGGATCTGCAGCTCGAGGCTACCGCCGCCATTCCTGGTACATGGCCAATCGTGCCGGCGATCGGAAGCAGCTGCAGCGCGGGGGCGCCGCGACCGTTCCTGGTGCGTGGCCACGTGCTGGGATCGGGGAGCAGCAGTTACGCCGGTTGGACCGATTAGTAGCGAAGAAAAAATACGGACGTGCTCAGCCCTGAAAAAAAGTTCAGTGCTTCTCTCTGCGTATTGTTGTACTCTGTGTTAATCCATCTATGTTAAACGTGTTCACCTTATTGTAGTTTATACCCACTATTTAAGCAGAATTTGATGCTTAATAATGTCGTATAACATGAATATTGATGCGTTTTAGCGCGCTTTACTATGCAAAATAATTCGTAGTATGATCCATTTAGTTAAATGTGGAAGGGGTTCTTATCCAATGGCTAAACGTGCTATTCTCGGGCTTTCTCTTGAAGGTGACGATACAGGCACAGCGTTCAAAAACCTGTATTCAGGATGGCGCGACAGTAATTCAGAAAGTAAAGAATCGTTTCTCCAGTTGTTCACGAGCTTCAGAGATCGCAAAATATTAGCTGATCTTGACGGTGGCGCATTGAAACTATACCTGTACTACTGTTTCGCCGCTAAAAACCTTACCGGGGAAAGCTGGTACAGTGTCGAAAAAATTACTGAATACTTCGGCAAGCAGCAAAAACGAACCATAGAGAAGTGGAATAAGGAATTACGCGAGAAAGAGTTGATCCATCGAGAGAGGATAGATAAAAAATCTCACACCACGTTTCTTATTCCTTATAGCAATGTAATCCTTGATCTGGAGCCTCCTCAAGAATCTCCTACAGAAGACCAGGGATTACTTGATTACTTCATCGAAAGATTAAAACGTCTGGAGGTGGTATACGGACAAATTATTGGTGTTTACCATCTTTTTCAATGGGTGAAGAAGAAAGGCGGTTTATTGGGCGGGGCGAACAAACACTTCCTCTTTATTGTTACGAAAAGAGGAAATGAGGTTGTAATTGGACACCGATATGAATTGTCCGATTTTGATGAATATGGAGTTAGCCGACTTGATTTCGGAGACGCACAGCGATTTGAAAGCCCGTTTCGCTGGGATAATCAACATGTTCAAGGGCTAGCTTTCGAACACACCATCCGATTGTTACGTGCCCCAAGAAGTGCAATGAAAGCATGGTTAGAATTAACGAAAGAATTAGCAGATAACGCGTCTAGGATATACACGTTACAGGCATTGGAATACGGTTTAACAGCAGAAGTGTTAGAGGACGAACAGGAAGATGATGACACAGATGACCAATCAGAGTAGCAGTATAAATCGCAACTATGTGTCAACGATTCCATTGAGAGGCTCATTGGCGGTGCAATACAACTATAATGGGCTGAATATCGATGATTAATCAGGAGGATAATGTGACGATGAGGCGAGGCAAGTGGAAGGACTATAAAACATAGTCTTGTGAACGAAGAGCACCACTATCAAAAATAAAGGAGGTGGTAAAATGAGCTCACTGGGGATTGTAGCAACAGTGCTATCCATCATCGGCTCCGGACTAGGCATTTTTGTCAACGGAAGCAAAGTGTACGGGTGGATTCGCGAGAAGCTCGGCAAAAAGAAATAAACCACTTCCATAGGCTCCAGTCCCGAAAGTGGTCTATTTCCCCGAGTGAACGGTCAAACTGAACCCTTAGTCGTTGCGAGCGGCTTGGGGTTCTTTTACATAGTATTACCCTCATCATAGCATTTAACGAACAAAATCTCTAGAAAAGGGTTTCTGCTTCTTTGCGGCTTAATCCGATCAGCTGCAACTTGCACCGATCGGATCCGAATCTGCAGCGCGTGGCCGAAGTCTACGTTCCTGGTGCGTGGCCAACGCGCCGGCGATCAGAGCGCTGCAGATCCGGATCCGCAGCCCGCAGCTGCTTAGACGCACACGTCGATCTCTGTTGTCTAACGGATTAAACTATCCCAGCCCATGCAACCTTCATGCTATTATTACCGTTTCTTTTTGTAAGGAGGGGGTTTTTAAGTGAATAAAACTTGGAAAATCGTTGTAATAAGCTTTGTTTCTGTCCTCTTGGTTTGTTTAATAGCCGCTGCAATTTACATCAACAATATCGGATACAGCAATGTAAAACTTATGTATGAACTCAGTAAAAATTCTAATGTTATTCTCAAGATGGAGACGGAAGGCGAATATTTGACAAAAGCTAATCGTCATAGAGAAGTTCTCAAGGAAAAAATGAAAAAAGAAGGATGGACCTTCTTGCACCAAGAAGGTGCAGGTTATTTCTTTGAGAAGAATGGTAAAGAAACGATCATTACTGCTAGACAAATTTGGAATCGTCATTATGTAGTTTATAAAGTTACAGATAGAGTGGTTGATTTATCGAGTTAGTCACCATATTAAATGGAGAAGGGGCTATTACAAGATAGCCCCTTCGGTTGTTTAACTTATTGATCTACTAAATCCATTTCATAGCCGTATACTTTGTAGCCGGCACTATACCATGTACTTAAAGTTGTTGTTTCTTTCTTATCAGACGTATGTTGTGTAAGATACTTATTTGCAGTTGAAGAGCCTGTATTTTTTGTGATGATGGCTGTGTGATCGATTGTTCCGTCGCCGCTAAAGTCAGCATTTACAGCGTCTCCAGTTTGGAGATTGCTTGCCGCAGTGGCAACACCAGCTCTATTTTTCCAGTGCAGATAGAAATTATGCGCGCCGCCCCAAGGGAAGCTTGGAATTAGTCCGCCAAAATGCCATGAGGAATAGTGTTGATAGTTAATACCGTATACTTCTTCCATGCCGCCAGCAAGGAGAGCCTGTGAAACAAAGTTTGTGCAATCATTCCAACATTCGTCTTCCGGCTCACATGCAGGGTCATGTTTTTCGGCATAATAGGTTGAGTAAATCGGGTTTCTTGTATCCCACCACTCGTAAGCGTAGTCACGAGCAGCGATATTGTCATAACCATTTGGAAAAACTGTCATTGGTGCAACCGATGAGGTACCTTGTAGACTGACCGTTGTATCTAATGTGGATGGCTCATCCTCTGCAATTGGCATCAAGCTAAGCACTTCTCTCATATCATCTGTCGTGAGGCTGGAACGTTGTTTCAACTTGTTCTGGTATCCAGCTAGTACTTCATTAACGGCATAGTTCTCGTAAAGATCGATGAATTTGACGAACTCTACAATTTTTTTCATGTCTCCTTCTTCGAATACATCAAAGTCCGTTGCCAAGGAAAGAACATACTGCTGATATTCTTTGTCATCCAAATCGTATTTAATAACAACGCCTTTCTTCTTCATGGAATCAGTCACCAGCTTGATGGCATCCTTATGTTCAATAGCTGCTTTGGATTTTGCTTTATCTTTACCGTCAGGCAATGTTTTGAGGAATCGAATATCGCTTGCTTGGAATGTCTCCACTTTCTCTGCTGCTTGATTGGAAGATCCAAGCTGCGTTGATGTTGCGTTATCTGCTGCTGAGGTAGCAGGAACGACGCTCGCTAACAATAACCCGGTGACAAGCAAGTTAACTGCAAATTTTTTCTTCATCTTCATTAGGTTTATCCCTCCGTTTGTTTTACACTTAATTCTGGGGCCGCTAACTCAAATTTGTATATTATCCATCACATCCCTCCATTGGTTATATGCCCCATTTAATAGAACGCACCTACTCTATAGAAGGTTGAACCTTTTTTTTTAAAAAAAGTTTAGGTTACCGAGAGTCAGATATGCGATAGAAAAGATGGGAGGCTCTTGTGACTCCGCGTTACATCAAGCAATGGGACGACTTGCCCGAAGGGTTCGGCGAGGAGTCGCTTGCGCTTGGCGCCGTTATCGATTGGACAGGCAACTCGAAGATGACCGTCGTCGAGTTTGAACATGAGAAGAAGCTGCGGCAATCTCTTTATTCGCCGAAATGGGAGCTTCAGCCCGAAGCATACGATATCGGCTATACGTACGTGCTGACGCCGCTGGACGGCGGCAAGCAAACGCTTCTGCATATCCAGATCGGCGATTTCAACCAGCTGCCGGACGGCCAGCCGTATTACGAGGATTCCGTGCGCTTCGGCAGCGAGGCGGCCGAGAAGATCAAGAAGCTGGCGGAGGGGTAGGAGAGTGCAGAGCGAGGGCGCAATAACGACATGAAAAGTCGTTACGGCCATGCCGCGGGGTGCTCGAGAGCGCAATAAGGACATGAAAAGACGTTACGGCCCGCCGCTTGGTGCTCGAGAGCGCAATAACAACATGAAAAGTCGTTACGGCTCATCGCGCCTCGCAAAACAAATGGCGGCGCGGGAGTCGAAGCTCCCGCGCCGCCTATTACTCTTAAACCTTAAACCTCTCGATCTGCTCCTGCAGCTGTTCGGCCATCTCGGACAGCGCCTTCGCCGACGAGGAGACCTCCTCCATGGAAGCGAGCTGCTCCTGCGTCGCGGCGGATACGTCCTGCGCTCCCGATACCGTTGATTCCGATACGGTCGTGACGGCTTTCATCGCGCCGACGATCTGCTCGGCGCCGGCCGCGATTTGCTGGATCGAGGAGGACACCTCCTGGATCTGGCCGGTAACCGCGTGAACCGAGCTTTGGATATGCGTGAACGCCTCGCCCGCGGATTGCACGGCTTCGATGCCGCCGGTTACTTCGGTTCTCGTTGTGTCCATGGTCCGGACCGCGCGTCTCGTATCGTCCTGAATCGTCGAGAGCAGCTCGGCGATTTGGGCGGCGGATTGCGATGACTGCTCGGCCAGCTTGCGAATCTCTCCCGCCACGACCAGGAATCCGCGCCCGTGCTCGCCGGCGCGCACCGCTTCGATTCCCGCGTTGAGGGACAAAATATTCGTCTGCCGCGCGATATTGGATATCGCGTTCAGAATGTCTCCGATCTCGGCGGAGCGTTCGCCAAGGCCGTGAATTTGCACGGACAGACTCTCTACCGTGGATTGGATCGAGCTCATCTGCGAGACGGCCGACTGAATGGCTTCGCCGCCTTCCGAAGCGCGCTCGAAAGCGTCGCTGGCCGTATTCGACACGATATGGGCGCGGTCGGCGATATGCTGCACGCCTGACGACAATTCATCGATCGTCTTGGAGGCATCCTCCAGATGGTTGAAGCCATGTCCGGCGTCGGACGTAACTTGCTGCATTGTCTCCGCTATTCGGGAGGACGCGTGCGACGCCTGCTCGCTCGTGGCCGTCAACTGCTGGGCCGAAGCCGCTACCTGATCGGTGCTGGCTCCGACATGGGCGATCAGCTCGCGCAATTGCTGGGACATCCGGTTAAAGGAGAGGGCAAGGTCGCCTACTTCATCCTTGTTGCGAACGGCAACCTGTTGCGAAGTGAGATCCCCCTCGGCAATGCGCTCTGCCGCTTTCGCAATCGTGATGACGGGCCTCGAGATGATTCGCCCGACGAGCCAGGATACGGCTAGGCTGATTACGACGGCTGCCGCTCCGAGAACAAGGACCAACCGCTTGACCCCTTCGACTTCGTCGTGAACCGTTTGTTGGCCCTCGTCAAGCAGCGATTGCTGGAAGGCGGTCAGCTCCTCGGCTTTCTGATCGAACTTTACGATGATTTCTTGGCCGTCCGTAGAAGTCAGCTTCAGCGACTCCTCGGCATCGCCGGACACCATCATTTTAATCGCCTTATTGGAGACAAAGTAGTATTGTTTCTCCAGTGAGATCAACTCTTGCAGCATAGCCTTCGCGTCGGGATTTACGATAATGGCCTCCAGCTTCCGGGCCAGTTCCATGTAAGCATTATGAGCATCCGTGAAGTCCTGCAGCGTGCCGGCATCGTTCAGCAGCAAGTATCCGCGCAGTCCCGCCTGCTCCTTCTTGACCTGAACGTTCAGCTGCTGGATCAATAACAGCTTATAGGATTTATCGTCGATGACCGCCGAATATTGCCGGTCGACCTTCGAGATCTGGCTGTAGCCGACCGCTACCGTAGCCATTAATATAAGGAGAACGGCGAGAAAGCCGGCGAACAGCTTTCGGTTGATCGTCAAACGGAAGGAAAGCTTCATGGCAGGTTTCTTGCGAAGCGTGGAAAGCCGATTCATTAATTTCTTCATCTTATGTAACCCCTGTATGGTAGATTTCAATTGTCATCTAATATATTACAAGATTCGACGCGTGACAACACCAAAAACTATAAAGTTATAGGTTATTTCTATAACTGCCAAGCGTATCCTAATTTTTCATGGCAGATTTGCTGACAGCCGCCTATATCCAATATCGGCATGAACGTGATGAGCCGTAAGCGGTATTTGGTGGAAAAAAGCTTCGGAAGCGGCTTCCGTCCCGGCGCAAACTGCAATATACTTCTAAGTAATACAGAACTCCAAGAACGAACTCGAGGTGAAGGCGGACAAGCGTACATCAAAGACAAATCCAACTGAATAGAAGGGAAAGTTGATGATGGGAGAACAACGGCTCGTTAGTATCGTCATGCCGGCCTATAACAGGGCTGTGGTAATGGTCAAGGCGATTGAATCGATTCGTAAGCAGTCGTATCCGAATTGGGAGCTCATTGTCGTGGACGATCGGAGCACGGATCGGACAAAGGAGCTGGTCCTGGAGCTGGCGAAGCAGGACGCCCGCATTCGGTACGTCATGAATTATCGGTCGAAAGGGCCAGGCGGCGCCAGAAACTGCGGCATCCTTGCGGCGCAGGGAGAGCTGCTCGCCTTTCTCGATTCGGACGATTTGTGGTTTCCCCACCATTTGAAGGACAGCCTGGATAATCTGGAGCGTACGGGGGCGGATGTCAGCTTCGCCTTGTGGGTCGAGCAGCATGGCGACCGGACCATCCATAGCTTCGAGCAGAAGGCGGAGCAGCGGTTCATCAGCCAGATGCGGAAGCGGAACGAAACGGCGGGAGACGCAATCGTGTTCCGGGAGGGGCTGTTCGAGCAGTTTTTGATGCAAACGCGCAATTTCTTTCAGCTGAATACGATGGTATTCCGCCGCGATATGCTGGCAGACGTCGGGCTGATTAACGAGCAGTTCGGTCTCGGCGAGGACACGACTTACCTTCTGCGATTTTTCGACCGCTTCCGGATCTCGCTTATCGTGAGGCCGCATGCCGTGTACACGCAATCGCCGGACAGCGTCTATTACTTCTGCGACAGATGGAAGCTTGATCCGGATTCGCTGGGCCAGAATCGCGAGCTGCTAAGCAAATTCGAGGCGCTGGGGCTCAAATCGGTGAAGGTCAGGGTGCATATTCGGAGCCTTGCGGAGAAATCGGCACAGCTGCGCAACAGGAAAAAGTGGATTCGGAAAATAAATGCGGACATCGCCTGCAAATACTACACGTTAAGCTATCTCTATCGATTCGATCGAGAGAAAGCGCTGGGTTACTGCCGGAAGTCCATAAGGAGCAGAATGACGTTATTCAATTTGCTGCTAATGGCCAGGCTTAAGCTGTCCATGAAGGGAAGCAGCTTTATTCTGAAGAGAGCGGTCGACCTTTGGTGAGCGTCTAGCAGGCGCGGGGAGAGGACATCATGATAAGAGGTTTGAACAACAGGGAAGAGGACATCGCGCAATACATTTTGGACGTGCAGCTGCCGGCGTATCGCGTCGAAGCGGAATTGATCGGTTACGACGATATACCGCCATTACGGGATACGGTTGATACGATTCGGAACAGTAAGGAAACCTTTGTCGGTTATTTCATTGAACAAGAGCTAGCCGGATTCATATCCTACGAGTCGGCGGACGACGCCATAGACCTATGCAGAATGGTCGTTCACCCCGGTTATTTCCGAAGGGGGATCGCGAAGCGGCTGCTGGCGTACGTGCTCGCAGATGCGGCATCGAGCAAAAAAGTAACGGTCAGCACGGGAGCGCGCAACGAGCCGGCCAAGTCGCTGTATCGCGGCTTCGGGTTCGTACTGGCCAAGGAGCTGGAAGTGGCTCCGGGTCTCAGCCTGGCTTTCTTCGAGCTTGATCGCCGAGGACAGGAAGACCATAATATCGTATAATAACGGAGTGATGAATTGAGCAAGGCAAAAGGCAAAGGCGGCACGGGAAGAGGAACAGGCAAGAAGGGCTGGAACCGCTGGCAAGCAGGCGAAAGACGGCGAGCAAGCGCGCCCAAGCCGTATAAGAGCAAGGGCACCAAAAATAAAAGCACTGAAGACTAGGAGCGATCATTTGAGAAGAAACAAGCCGATTTCGTTCGACGATTTATTGAAGGAGCTTCAGGAGAAGAAAGGCGTGAACGACGAGACGGAGCAGGCGGAGCTGGGTCGATTGTTTAACGACTCGTTCATGGCCAAGCATTCCAGCTGCAAGACCATGCAGGAGTTTCTGGAGAAGGGCAACTTCCAAGCATGGACGCGCGAGGATTTGGATCTGATCCCCAAGGAGCTCTTGAATCGCCTGGTGGCGAGAGAGACGCAATTCGAGGATTGGCAGGCCATGCTGGATACGGCGAATGCAGAGCTTAATCGCGTATAATACGACAATAAGGCCGGACTTGTCCTTCGACAAGTGCCGGCCTTATTTATGGTATGGCGCTATTCACGCGATGAACTCCGAAGCGTGAGCTCTGATATATCCGGCGACGACTGCGGTCGTCGCCGGCAAGGCTTCCAGCAGTCTGCCGTACAGCCGGGCCGCAATGCCTGCAAGCTTCGGATCGCCGTACAAATCATCGAACGAAACGTCGAACCCGGCAAGGCTTCTCGGATGTCCGCGCTGAGCGAGCTCCGCCTCCATTTCTTGAAGGACGCCGATCGTCCCGATGTCCCCGAAATAACCCAGACCCGCCTTCACGCTATCCCAGCGCCTAGGCTGCGCCATGAAATAAGCGGTCCACCAGTATAGATCGGCTTCCGAGTGCTCCGCATGGGTCCGGTAAGCCCAGAAGGCGAATAACGCCTGCTGCCCTCGGGTTAACGTCCCGTAACCAGTCTCCGCAAAGCTTTCCCCTACGGACTCCGCTTCCTTGTACGCTCGGATCATGGGCGAGAAGCATGCGGCAGCCAGCTCCCGGTCTCCCATCGCCATCATTTGGTCATGGCTAATAGACGCTCTGATCAATCCATCCCCTCCTCCCCTAACTATATCTAAAAAATTCCAATAAAAGCCACTATAGGAATCTCCATTTGACAAACGACAATGCTTCGTATATGATTCGATTTAACATCCATCTAATTAGATGAACGCTAAATTGGACTCGAGGGGGTATGAACCGTGCAGTTGGATAAAGTGGTCGCCTACCACAAGGCATTGGCCGATCCGACGAGGATCCGCATGTTGATTCTGCTGGCGGGCGGCGAGCTGAACGGCGGAGAGCTGGCGGAGAGGCTGTCCGTAACGCCGGCGACGATCACGCATCACGCGGCGAAGCTGAGAGAGGCCAGTCTCATTAATGAGAGACGGGAGAAGAACACGATTTATTTCAGCCTCAATCATTATTTCATCCAAAATAACGCCGCTGCCACGGCAGATCTCATCTACCGGAAGGCGGATGGAGGAGGGGAGACAATGGAGGAGAAAAACGAAGCGCTGCGCGCGGCCGTCATTCGCAATTTCTTCGCGGCGGACGGCAGGCTGAAGAGCATTCCGAGCCAGCTGAAGAAGAAGCTGATCGCGCTTGAGCATATGGTGTCGAGGCTGGAGAAGGGACGCGTATACACCGAGAAGGAAATCAACGAATTCATTAAGCAATATCACGACGATTTCGCGACGCTGCGAAGGGAATTCATCATGCATCAATTTATGTTCCGGGACAAAGACGCCTACGAGCTTAATCCCCGGGAATTGTGGGCTAGCTGGGAGGCGTTGTCATGAGCGCGAAGCTAAGGATGTATACATTGTCGACGAATCAGCGCGACCAGATGGCGGAGGTCACGCCCCAGGTGCGCGAGGCCATCCGGGAAAGCGGCGTGAAGGACGGATACGCCATCGTCTATTGCCCGCATACGACGGCCGGAATCGCCATTAACGAAAATGCCGATCCCGATGTCGTCCGCGACGTGCTCCGCAGGCTGGATGAGCTGTATCCTTGGGAGCATCCGAAGGACCGCCACGCGGAAGGGAATACGGCCGCTCACCTCAAAGCGATCCAGACCGGCACCAGCCAGACGGTGCTGATCCATGACGGCAAGCCGGTGCTGGGCACTTGGCAGGGCATCTACTTCTGCGAGTTCGACGGTCCCCGGACACGCAAATTTTACGTGAAGATCGTGGAGGGGTAGGGCAGCCTGCCATTCCGCAAAAAAAGAAACCGCCGTGCTCGTTCCGGGCATCGGCGGTTTGTCGCTTTTCTTGGATCTTGGGATTAATCGTTCAACAACCACTGCATCAGCCGGGAGGTTAACACGATTGGCCGATCGGGCTTCGGCGGATCGAACGCCCCGATCAGCTCCGCGGCGGAAACCGTCTCGAGCCGCTCCGTCCATCCGGCCATATGCGCCAGCGCGCCGACAAGCCGCTCGGGCGGGACGCCCGCTTGCTTCAGCGAAGCGAGCGTAAGGGACTTGTCGCGTTTGGATAGGCGCTGGCCGGACTCGTCCGCGACCAGTGGAATATGCGCGAACGCCGGCGCCTGACTCCCTAGTGCTTCGTACAGCGCAAGCTGCCTTGGCGTCGAGTCCAGCAGGTCCGCGCCGCGAAGTACATCCGTTATGCCCATGGCGGCATCGTCGACGGTGACGGCCAGCTGGTAGCTGAACATGCCGTCCGCGCGTTTGACGACGAAGTCGCCGAGAGCGTCTCCGTCATAGCGCATCCAGCCTGCCGCGCCATCCTCGAAAGCGATCGGCTCGGAGGGCATGATGAATCGGATCGCTGGCGTCTTCCGAGCCCCTTTCTCCTCGCGCTCCTCTGCGGTTAGGTGCCGGCAGAAGCCGGGATAGACGGGACCCTCGGAGGAGAGACCATGCGGCGCGCTGGCAATGGAAGCGAGCTCGCTCCGGCTGCAGTAGCAAGGGTACAGCCGTCCAGCCTCATCCAGTCGCTCTAGCGCGGCCTCATACAGATTCTCGCGCTCACTCTGCACGTACGGCGCATAAGGACCGCCTTGCTCAGGACCCTCGTCCCAATCGATCCCGAGCCATACCAGATCGTCCTGCTGCTGCCGCGCGAATTCCGGCCGGGACCTCGGCTTGTCGATATCCTCGATCCGCAGCACGAATTCACCGCCCGCCTGTCTGATCTGCAGCCATGACGCAAGCGCGCTCAGCGCATTCCCGATATGCAGCTGCCCCGACGGCGTCGGCGCGAATCTTCCGCGTCGCTTCATTCTAAGCACTCTCCTCCCCGACATGCAAAAAAAGAGCGGCCAAATGGCGCTCTCTCTTCGATCTATAGGCATTGCTCGTCACGAGCAACAGCTGGCAAATGGCGGAGCCGACGGGATTCGAACCCGCGGTCTCCTGCGTGACAGGCAGGCATGTTAGGCCTCTACACCACGGCTCCGCGCTGCTAGGGCGTGTCTCGAAGACACAAACAGTATCTTAGCATGGACAGGCATCATTTGGCAAGGACAAATTTTCCGCTTTCGAACAGCCGCCCTACTGCTTAGTTCCTTGTTTGACGAGATCAAGCAGGATCCGGATGTCCCTTCCGATTTGCTCAGGAGACATGTTTTCGGCAAGCGCGTCGGCGCGGATCTTCTCGATCGCTTGAACCGCGTCGGCGCCCTCCACGGTCAGCACCTTCACCTCGGCGCCCATGAGCGTTTTAATCTGGTTAGCGGCCATCGTCAGGTTATCATGCTTCGAGGAATCCGTTCCACTCATGCCGCCAAATCCCTCGACCGGCGCATAGCCTTTCCCGGACAAGCCTTCGGTAGGGTCGAGCACTTGACGCTGCAGCTCGTCGTAGCTGGCTGCGGACGCTTCCCGTTTCGCTGTCGCAAGCACAACCGTATCGTCGAACACGAACACGCGCACATCCGGAATGCCCGCGCCGCTTAGACGGGATTCGAGGTGGGCGGAGAAGCCGTTCGAGTGCAGACCGGAGCTTCCGATCATGCTGTAGACGGAGGATCCCATGCCGTAAGTGGTCTGGCCTTTGTTATTCGTCGTATGCGTCTTCTCTCCGTTCTCGCTAGGGATGAGGGAAGAATCCCGCAGCGCTTTGGCGCTCAGTCCTTTCTCCTGCTTGGTCTCCTTGTGGTGCGCTTCCTGTGTTCCCTCCGCTTGCTTCTCTTCCCCGTTTCCGGCAGCGCAGCCCGCTAAGGCGACGGACGCCGCAACAATCCATACCGCGAGTTTATTTGTCCTTCTCATGTTCGTATCATCCTCCGTTAGGTGGTTCGCTTGCTCGCTTGTCGTGAATAGGATAGCCATTCCGATGAAATGAATATTCATGCAACGGTGGAAAATAATAAGAACGCATAAAACAGGATGATTGATCTTTGGAGGTGTGAGACGTGGAACGGAACAGTAGCAGAGACACGACAGCGCTCGAGGAGCCGAAGGATCAGGCAAGTTTGGAAGACTCATCGTCAGGGCCTGATTCAGGCCAAGTCCATGACAGTTCCCGGCGTAAATTTCTTGTGAACTCAGGTTATGTGCTTGGAACGCTTGCCGTCGGGGGAGTGATCAGCTCCTTATTCGGCTGCGCGAAAGACGGAGAGGATAACGCGGATTCGTCCGCTCCCGCGGATGATAACAAAGAAGCAGCGGCCCCCAATTACAACCGGGCGCTCATGTATTTCACGCAGGCGCAATTCCGGATTGTCGAGGCCGCGACCGAACGCATTTTCCCCGAGGACGAATCGGGCCCGGGCGCGAAGAAGCTGGGCGTGGCGTTCTTCATCGACCATCAGCTGGCGGGGGACTGGGGCTTCAACGGCCGCGATTACATGAATCCGCCGTTCTTCGCGGGCGAGAAGGAGCAGGGCTATCAAGGCAGGCTGAAACGAAGGGAACTATTCGATATCGGCCTGCGAGAGCTGGATAACTACAGCCAGACGACGCACGGCAAAGGCTTCGCGGAGCTCGAGCCCGACCAACAGGACGCGGCGCTGAAAGCGTTCGAGACCGAAGAGGTGAAGCTGACGACCATATCCGCGGGAAGCTTCTTCAAGATGCTGCGCAGCGCCACGCTCGAAGGCGTGTACAGCGATCCGCTGTACGGCGGCAATCTGAATATGGAAGGCTGGCGCATGAGGAATTACCCGGGGTCGCAGATGAGCTATTTGAACATCATCGAGAAGGATTTTACGAAAATCGAGCCGAGCAGCCTTCAAGCTCACTTGGCATCGCACTAGAAGCGATAGAAGGAGAACGAGATGGCCAAGACATTACCGAAAACGGATGTTGTCATCGTAGGCGTCGGCTGGGCGGGCGGCATCATCGCTTCCGAGCTGACAAAGAGCGGTCTGAACGTGGTCGGCCTCGAGAGGGGCAAGGAGAGGAAAACGGAAGACTACTATATGGTGCATGACGAGCTGCGTTATTCCATGCGCTATGAAATGATGCAGGATTTGTCCAAAGAGACGATTACGTTCCGCAGCAACGAGAATATCCGGGCATTGCCGATGCGGCAGTACGGATCCTTCCTGCTGGGGGACGGTCTCGGCGGATCGGGCGTTCATTGGAACGGGCAGACGTACCGGTTCCTCCCGTATGACTTCCAGATGAGAAGCATGACGACCGAGCGGTACGGCAAGAACAAAATTCCCGAAGGCATGACGATTCGGGATTGGGGCATTACGTACGACGAGCTGGAGCCGTATTACGATAAGTTCGAGAAGATGGCGGGCATATCCGGCGAAGAAAATCCGCTGGGGGGCAAACGAAGCAACCCGTACCCGACGCCGCCCATGAAGAAGACGCCTTCCATGCAGATGTTCGCGGAAGCGACAAAGAAGCTGAATCTGAATCCTTATATGATGCCGGCGGCGAATTTGTCGGAGAACTATACGAACCCGGACGGCGTCGCGCGCGCGGCCTGCCAATACTGCGGTTATTGCGAGAGATACGGCTGCGAATACGGCGCGAAAGCGGATCCTGTCGTGACGGTCATCCCGGTCGCGAACAAGACGGGCAAGTTCCAGATCCGAACCCATTCGAACGTACGCCGAATTTTGCACAAGGGCGGCAAGGCGACCGGCGTAATGTACATAGACGTAACGACGGGCGAAGAGATCATACAGCCCGCGGATATCGTCGTCGTGACCAGCTACGTGTTCAATAACGTGCGTCTGCTTCTGATGTCCGAGCTCGGCAAGCCTTACGATCCGGCGAGCGGCCAAGGCGTCATCGGCGCCAACTACGCCTACCAGGTCATCAAAGGCAGCGCCGTCGGCTTCTTCGAGGAGAAGCAATTCAACAATTTCGCGGGAGCGGGCTCGCTCGGCATTTCGATCGACGATTACAACGGGGACAATTTCGACCATTCCAACCTGAATTTCCTTCACGGCGGCGTAATAGCGCTGAGCCAGACGGGCGCCCGCCCCATCCAGAATAATCCGGTTCCGTCCGGAACGGCTGCTTGGGGAGCGGAATTCAAGAAGAAGTCGCTCCACTACGCGAATCGGACGCTCTCCATCGGAGCGCAGGGTTCATCCATGGCGTTTAAGCATCATTTCCTGGATCTGGACCCGACGTACAAGGATGCTTTCGGCGACCCGCTCATGCGCATCACGTTCGACTTCGAGGATCAGGACCGGGAGCTCGCGAAGTTTCTGGCGGAACGCTGCTCCGAGATCATGAAGGAGATGGGCGCGAGCCACGTGGATTACTTGAAGGAGCTCGGACCGTACGAAATTATGACGTACCAGTCGACGCATAATACGGGCGGGGTCATCATGGGGGCCGAACCGGGAACATCCGCCATCAACAATTTCAGTCAGATGTGGGACGCGGACAACGTGTTCGTGGTGGGAGCGAGCAGCTTTCCCCAGAACGCGGGCTATAATCCGACGGGCACCGTGGGGGCGCTGGCGTACAGAGCGGCGGAAGGCATCCTGAAGTACAGGGAAAAAGGCGGCCTGCTCGTATAAGGGAAGCGGAAATGAAGAAGGGCCGAGCCAAGGATTGTAGATCCAAGGCTCGGCCCTTCTTCGGTCAGACTTGCAAGCTATAGCAGCTTCTCGAGCTCGTCCGGCTTATCCAGCTTGGAGGAGGGAGCATCCTCCTCGACGATCCCGCGCGTTGAGCTTCTGAATTCGCGTAGCGTATCTCCGAACGCTCGGCCGAGAAGCGGCAGCTTAGCCGGCCCGAAAACGATCAGAGCGATGAGCAGGATAATGATTAACCCGGAAACGCCAATGTTATTGAACATGGTACAGTCCTCCTACAAGTTTGTTGTTGGTCAGGTCGGCGACGGCGCGGCCGACGACATCCGCTTCGTGAACCGGCGCGAGAGAAACGCGCTGATCTCGAATAGCGCCAGCAGCGGTATCGTGACGGCAAGATGCGAGACGAAGTCGGGCGGCGAGATGCAGGCCCCGACGATCGCCAGTCCGACGTACGCGTATTTGCGCGTCTGGGTTAGCCGTTCGGGCGTCAGCAGGCCGATCCTCGTCAAGAAGAGCATGACAAGAGGCATCTCGAACGCAACGCCAAGCGGGAATACGATACTGAACATAAAGCTAAAGTACCGGTCGATCCCGTAGGTTTCGACAGCGCCTACATTCAGATTCATCTCCATCATGAACTGAAGCATCATGGGAAAGACCACGTAATAGCTGAACGCCGATCCCGTTAAGAACAGCAGGAAGGAAACAGGCACGTAGGCAAGCGTCCCTCTCGCCTCGGTCGTCGTTAACCCTGGTCTAACGAAAGCCCACAGCTGGTAAAGCAACACGGGCAGCGTAAACAGAATGGCGACCAAGAAAGCGCAGCGTAAGTAAATGAACAGCCCATCCGTGAAGGAGAAGACGTTCCATTCGATGGTATCCGCCATACGGCCCGACTTGATATACCTCAGAATGAAAGGCGATAGGTACAGACCTCCGCACATCGATGCGAGAAAACAACCGGATACGACAATCAAGCGCTTCCTCAGCTCCGATAGATGGCCGATCAAATCCTCGTGAGCATTCAATTCCGTCCCCCCTTGCAATTCGCTTTCTATTTGCTAAATACTGTCATGTCCTTTCTTATGGTGTCCAGCGCTCGCGACGTTATGCGCAGCAGGGCTCCGGGATTGCGGCTTTCAGCGATGGATACCGATTGTCCCATGAATAAGGAAGGCGATCGGGGGAAATGTAATAACAGATTTACCAATGAAGGAGGCATATGAACCATGCGTGTTGGCAAAGGGGTACTTCTGCTTGCGACGACGCTTATCCTCGCGGCTGGCTTGGCCGGCTGCGGAGGGAATAACGGTGCCGACAACGAGGGCACCAACAAGGGGACGACGAATAACGGAGCAGCCGAGAACGGGGCGGCCAACAACGGAGCAGGCAACGGAGCCGGCAACGCGGGGGGCGCAACCGTGGATACGGCGGCGGCGGAAGCGATCTACAAAGCGAATTGCGTCGGCTGCCACGCGGCGGATATGTCGGGAGGAGTCGGTCCGAATCTGCAAAAGGTAGGCGGGAAGCTGTCGACGGAGGAGATCAAATCCCGGATCGCGAACGGCGGCGGCGGCATGCCTGCGTATAAGGATCAGCTGAGCAGCGCGGAAATCGATAATTTGACGAACTGGCTGGCGGCGATGAAGTAGCTTGGTTGCATCCATAGCTTGGTCTTGGAAGCTTTTGCCCTTCATTCGGAAGAATGGGGTGAAGGCTTCTTTGTTATGGCGTCTGACGATAATAAAATTGTAGACTGGCAGCTGCGGCTTTAAGCTCTAACGGGCAGCAATTAACCCATGCGTGTGCTGCAGAAGTCTAACACTAACAGAACTCACAGACGGTATTTGCTAGATTTTGTGCAGTTTGAGGCTCATGACGGAACTGAGCGACGCTATTTCCATCATTTTGAAGGTGGTTAAGGGCCATTCGGACGGATAAGAGCTATCAGTTCCGTAAGAATTCATAAATGCGATTTTTAGCGCAAATAGGATCTGTGGGTTCCGTTAGCAACGGAAATCTTCGGTGAGATGGTCAATTCGCGTAAGATCAATAATTTCGGTCTATTTTATTTTCACTTCACATTGTGGTTGGCGAAAATAATCCATGACGGAGGGCAAATTCGTCTATGTATCGCTTCGTAAGCTGCCTCTATAATATTGATATTGATTATCATTATTAATAATTTGGAGGGAATACGACATTGTTGAATGCGAAGCAGATGGCGGAGCAAGCCTCCGTCACCGCCTTCCTGAATTGTTACCTGCGGGAAACGGGGGCGGGCGTCTGGCGGGAAGCGGGAGCCGGCAACCGGCGAAGCGGCACCGCGGAGCTGAAGCTGCTCCTGCCGTCGCAGGGCTTGACGATCATCGCCGGCGCGGCTTACCGGTCGCCGACGGGCAGACATCAATTCCGGCTGCCCACGTATCGGCAGGATGCCGGATCCAAGCTGCCTGTTCCGATTCCCGTTACGACCCTGTTCTCGCTGCTCATTCAAGAGCTCTGCGCGGAGCAAGGGGAGGGGGCGGAGGCGGTCGAGCTGCTGCTGCGCGCCCTGCAAAGCTGCAGATTGCTTGAATCCTTTATAGCCGTGCGCGCGGGAGACGCGCAGGAGCTTTACAACCCCAAGCTTACGTTTCTCGAGTCCGAGCAGTCCCTTGTATTCGGCCATACGTTCCATCCTACGCCGAAGAGCCGGCAAGGATTCCCGGAATGGAGACAGGGACGCTATTCCCCCGAAACGAAAGGCAGCTTCAAGCTGCATTATTTCGCGGTTCACGTCAGCCTGCTGAGGCAGGGCTCCGAGTCGAAGTTGCAGGCTTCGGACATTACGCGGAGCGAATGTCTGGCCGGCATGGCGGAAGCGGGAGATCGTCTTCCGGCCGATGCGGCCGCTTATATCCGCGACGAATCGTTTGCGCTCGTCCCGGTTCACCCGATACAGGCGGAGGAGCTCATGCACGGCGAGCGCGTGCAGTCCTGGCTCCGGGATGGCAAGCTCATATCGCTAGGCCCGATCGGGCTGCCCTTCTTCCCCACTTCATCCATTCGCACCGTCTATCATCCCCAGTCAGACTACATGTACAAGTTCTCGCTGCCGGTCAAAATTACGAATTCGATGCGTTTGAATCGAACGCATGAGCTGGAGGGGGCGCTTGAGGCCGCCAGACTGGCCGCCGCAATCGAGCCTTGGCTGGGAGGAAGCTTTCCGCGATTCCGGATCATTAGGGATCTCGCTTACGCTACGATAGGGGAAACGGCGAACGAGGAATCGGGCTTCGAGCTGATCATTCGGGAGAATCCGTTCAAGGGCGAGAGCAGCCGCGGCGTGGCGCTCATGGCGTCTTTCACGCAGGAGGCGATACCCGCCGCGGAAGCTGCGCCGCTGCTCGCGAACGTCATCCGGCAATTGGCGGAACGGGAGAGGCGGCAGGCCGCCCAGATCAGCGTCGACTGGTTCCGGGCTTATCTGGCGATCTCTTTGCGGCCGCTGGCCGCGATGTACGCGGAGCACGGCATCGTCCTGGAGGCGCATCTGCAGAATTGCCTGCTCCGGTTAGACGAGGCCGGTTACCCGGAGCTGTTCTACTACAGGGACAGCCAAGGCTATTATTACGCCCGATCGAGGGCTGGCCAGCTGGAGACGCTTGTTCCCGGCCTTGCTTCAGGCGGCAACGTATACGACGACGAGCTGGCGGAGGAGCGATTCGGTTATTACCTGCTCGTGAACCATTTGTTCGGACTCATCCAATCGTTTGGGTTATTCGGCTTAGCCGACGAGCGGGTGCTGCTTCTCGAGCTGCGCGCGGAGCTCGAGCTGCTGGCACGGACTTATGGGGAGCGGGGCGCGCTATTCGAGAAGTGGATAACGTGCCGCAAGCTGCGGATCAAAGCGAATTTGCTGACGAGGCTGCGCGACGTGGATGAGCTGGAAGCCGACCTCGAGCAAGCGGTATACGCGGAGATGGCCAATCCGCTTAGCGAGGCGGTACCCAGCAAGGAGCTGATCCGCAAGGCGAAGCGGGTTACGGCAAGATGGAGAAGAGAGGAGCCGGTCGTACATACCTTGCAAGCATAGGAGATTTCGGAGAATGGAGGATGGGATTATAGCACGGGATAGCTTGATTAAGAAGAAGGAGAGCGCCGAACCGGGGACCGGGACGACGGCCGCGCGAAGGAAAGTGTTCGGGAAGCTCGTCGAGGCGCTTGTGCTCGAGGGCGTGCTGACGGCGGACGCGCGGGAAAGCTGTCCGGGCGGCGTCTCCATATATAGATTGGAAGGAATGAACCGGCAGGGGAGACCTGTCGAATACGCGTTTGCGGCGAAGCGGCACGCGACGTTCGGCATGCTCCGCGTGATAGAGGGAGCAATCGAGAGGCGCGACGGCTTGGACAGGCGGGAAGCGGATGATTTAACCCTGTTCTTGGAGGAGACGGTCGCATCGGCGTATCCCGAGCATCCGATTCTGGCAACCTTCGCGGAAGAGCTCGAGGAGACGGTAAGGAAGGATGCGCAGTACGGGGGAAATAGCGGCGGGCAGGCTCGCACGGCGGACTACGAAACAGCCGATTTGCAGGAGATCGAGGCCTTATGCACGGACGGTCACCCTTACCATCCCTGCTACAAATCCAGAATCGGCTTCAGCGAGCGGGATAACCGGGCTTTCGGACCCGAATTTCGGCCGAAGCTTCGCTTGTTCTGGATAGCCGTTCCCCGCGGAGAAGCGATGTGGAGCGCCAGGGGCGAGTCGGATTGGCGCGATTTGGTATGCGGGCATCTGACAACACAGGAAATCGAGCGGTTCGATCGGGCGTTAGCGGCTAGGGGATTGAAGCCTGCCGATTATTGCTGCTTGCCGGTCCACCCGTGGCAGTGGGAGCAGCTGTCGGCCAGAGAGCCTGGCGGCATCCGGGAACGGCTGGTCCCGTTGGGGCAAGGGGAAGCGGCATACGAGCCCCAGCAATCGATTCGCACGCTGAGCGCGAGCGGTCATGGCGGGGGCGGGCAGCGCCCCGACCTTAAGCTGTCTCTCGGCATCGTCAATACCTCTTCGAGGCGAATTCTGCGCTCTCATTCCGTCGTAGCGGCGCCCGCGGTGTCGGAATGGCTGCAGGCCATCTTGGCTAAAGACGCCTATCTGTCGCAAGAAGTGCGGCTTATCGTCCTTCACGAGTACGCGGGCATTACCGTGCCCTCCGCGCAGGGAGAGCTCGGGGCGATCTGGCGGGAGAACGTGCGGAAGTACCTGGAGCCCGGGGAGGCGGCCATGCCGTTCTCCGCGATTGCTTCCATGGGCGGGGACGGCCTCCCGATCATCTCGAGGTGGGTGGAGGAGCAGGGCGCGGCGAGTTGGTTCGGGCTGCTGTTTCGCCGCTGCGTCCTGCCCGTCGTGCATCTTCTGGCCGCGCACGGCATCGTGCTCGAATCCCACGCGCAGAACATGCTGCTCATCCACCGCGGAGGGGTGCCGATCCGAACGGCGCTGCGGGATTTCCACGAAGGCGTCGAATATTACGCGCCATTTCTGCCGGCCAAGGAGCTTGTGCCGGATTTCGGCAGCATTCATCCGGCTTACGCATCGGGTAGGCTGGGGGATTTTTTCGAGATGTCCAGACTTGAAGATCTAAGCGAAATGATGATGGATGCGCTGTGGTTTATGAATATCGGCTACATCGTCATGTTCCTATCGAGCCGGTTCGCGGTATCGGAGGAAGAATTATGGGATGAGGCGGCGGGCGAGCTGCTTAGGTACAGGGCGGAGTTTCCTCATCTTCAGGAGCGGTTCGACGCGCTGCATCTATTCACGCCGGTCTGCCAGATCGAGCCTCTCGTGCAGAAGCGGATGTACGGCGGCACGCGGGTAACCCCCCGGCCGGCTCCCAATCCGTTATTCGAAGCGAAGATCCGAATCGAAAGCAGGGAGGGACATTTATATGCTAGTCGTTGACCAGGAACGGATTACGGCCGCGCAGCTGCGGGATATGCAAGACCGATTCGAAGCGCGAGAGCCTTTCGGGAGCGGCTTGCGCGGATTTTATGCCCTTTGCTCGAACGATCCGTTGTTCGTCGTAGCGATCGTCGCCCTTATGCGCCGCAGAGGCGATTCCGTTCTTCTCCTGCATGGGGATACGCCGCGCGATACGGCCGTAAGGTTAGCCGTGAAGGCCGGCTGCGCGGGACTGTTCGATCAATCGATAGAGGGGTACGCCGCGTTGCCTCCGTCCGGCGATGCCGGTCAAGGGGAACCTCTGATTCCGTCGTTATTCCAGTACAGCTCCGGCACGACGGGCGAGCCCAAGCTGATCGGCCGGCCATGGGAGGAGATCGGGGCGGAGATCGCGAGCTATAACGAGAGGCTTCGCTCGCGGGGGCTTGCGGGGGAGACGCCGGTCGTGCTCGCGTCCATCGCGCATTCGTACGGCTTGATCGCCGGCGTGCTGTCAGCCTTCGAGAGGGGCGTTCAGCCCGTCGTATGCGGCACCAAGCATCCGATGGCGATCGTCCGCCGCTTGGCGGAGCATCCAAACCATCTGCTGTACGCAGTGCCAGCGCTGCTGCAGGGCCTGATGCCTTTATTCGGGCGAGGCGGTGCACGTCTTCATGCGGTCGTCTCGTCGGGAGCGCCGATGCCTATCGGTCTCTACGAGCAGCTCCGCCAGACGGGCGCGACGCTTGTGCAGCAATACGGCTGCACGGAAGCCGGCTGCGTCAGCTTGGCCATCGGCATGGCGTCGCATGACGATCTGGGCGAAGCGCTTGGCCACGCGGAGCTGCATGCAACGGCGGA
Organism: Paenibacillus soyae; assembly: GCF_024623455.1. Taxonomy (GTDB): domain Bacteria; phylum Bacillota; class Bacilli; order Paenibacillales; family Paenibacillaceae; genus Pristimantibacillus; species Pristimantibacillus soyae. The sequence goes on from NZ_JANIPJ010000023.1 coordinate 63,702, forward strand.
CCCTGCGGAGCTGACCGTATCCGCGTTCGGGCGAGGCATCGCGACGGGCGACCTGGGCTGCATGGCGGCTGAGGGCCGGGCGCGATTCCTGGGCCGGATCGACGACCTCATCAACGTATCGGGCTTGAAGGTGATGCCCGCCGAAGTGGAGGAGGTGCTCGGGCGTTTGCCGGGAATCGCGGAGGCCGTCGTCTATCGCGGAGCGCATCCGGCCTCGGGCGAAACGGCCGTCGCCATGGTCGTCGCGAAGGAGGGAGCGACGGTTACCTCCGAGCAAGCGCGGGAGTGGTGCCTGCGTCATTTGCCGCCGTACAAGGTGCCGTCCGCCGTCCGCGTCGTCGAATTCATTCCGAAGATGCCTTCGGGCAAAATTAGCCGCAAGCTGCTTGCGCAAGGAGGAGCATGATGAGAATGGACAGGGAGTCGCTGCGAAGCGCGCTTCAGCAATTAATGATGAACAAATTCAAGCTGCCGATCGGTGAGCTGGACGACGGGCAGCGCCTGAACGAGGATCTGGCCGTCGACTCCATCATGATCATCCAGCTGATCGTCTTCCTCGAGGTCGACCTGCGCCTGCAGGTGCCGGATGAACAGGTGGATCCGAGAACGTTCGCCACAATCGGGTCTCTGCTGGACTTCATGGAGCAACTCGAGCCTTATCCGGCCGAGTCTGGCGCGGAGACGGCGCTGGAAAGCAGGTAACGGGGCATGGCGATCAAAGAAGAAGTAAGCATTAAGGTGCATTGCATCGTCAGCTGTCTGTGCGAGGTGCTGCGCGAGAGAAGCGGCATCGACTACCGGCCCTTCTACATGGGCCTGTGGGACGCGCCGTTCGACGTGACGGAGAGCGGCGAAGTGACCTATTACCAGCACGACCTCGACCATAGCCATTATTACGAATGGTTCGAGGATTTGTTCGGCGCGAAGGTGACGGAGTGGTACGACAAGGATTTGCCGGCGGAGAACAACCTGGCGACTATGCTGCGGCTGATCGAGGAGTGTCCTCCTGACCGCTATGTCATGGCGCAGATCGATATGTCGTTCCTCCCCGAGCGGGACAACAAGTTTCATCAGAAGCCGTTTCCCCACTTCCTGATGCTGGCCCACACGGAGGATCCGGAGGAATGGGCGATGATCGACCCCGACTTCCGGTGGCGCGGCACCGTTCCGCGGGCGAGAGCGGTCGAGGCCTTCGTCGGCAATCCGTTCGGAGGCGGATTTTACGTGGACTCGTCGCGGCTTAGGGAGGCGTCGCGGGAGGACGTGAAGCATTATTTTCACACGGTATTCCATTGGGAGAACGGCCTGACGGAGAAGCTTAAGGAGCTGATCCGCGCCATGGCGTCGGGGGAGAACGGCTTCTCCATCGGCATGATCGCCGGGGCGGTGAAGCAGCTGCCCGTGCTGGCCATCCGCAAATACAGCTACGAGCACGCGCTGATGTATTTTATAGATGAAACGGGCTCCGGCGGCGATACGTTCGAGGCTTACGCGGATCTCGTCGAGGAGCTTGTCCGGGGCTTCCACAACGTGCAGTATCTGGGGATGAAGATGGCGATGACCGGCAGCGCGAAGCTGCTGGAGCAGACGCTCGCCAAGCTGGAGGAGATGGACGCCCTGGAGCGGCGGATCAAATGCGAGGTGTACCGGCTGTACGGCCTATGGGAGGCGATGCGATGAGAATGTCGTTGTGCACGATTTCGTTCCGCCACCAGCTCGTATCCTTCGCCGCGATCGTCGATTATATGAAGAAAGAACGATTCGACGGAGTCGAAATGTGGGGCGTCCACGCGATGGGCATGTACGAGCAGGACAGGCGGGCTTCGGAGGAGCGGCTGTCGGAGCTGGAGGACGCGGGTATGTCGGTGTCCATGCTGAGCGACTATTTGGACATCGGTTCGGAGGAGGCGTTCGCGTCGGCGGAGCGGAAATGCGACAAGCTGATTCGCTTGGCGGAATGGCTCGGAACGCGCCGGATCCGAACGTTCGCGGGAGGCGTGTCCAGCGCCGCGATTGAATCGGCGGAACGGGAGCTCTACACCGAGAGGCTGAGAAAGCTTTGCCGGCGATGCGAAGGGCACGGCATGCAGCTGGTCGTCGAGACGCATCCAGGCACGCTTGCGGACAGTTTGGATTCGACCCTGACGCTGCTGTCGGACATTGGAGGCCATCGGCTGAAGCTGAACTTCGACGTTCTGCATGTCTGGGAATTCGGAGGCGATCTGATGCAGACGCTGCATGTGCTGGAGCCTTGGATCGAGCATTTCCATTTCAAAAATATCGCCTCCCCCAGCCGCGTATCGCTGTTCGAGCCGGGCAACATCTATTCGGCCTCGGGCGACCGGGACGGCATGGTGCCGCTGGCGCAAGGATTCCTGGATTACCGGAAGGTGGCCGAGGAGGCCGCGCGCATCGATTGCTTCGCCTCGCTCGAATGGTTCGGACCTTCCCCCTTCGAGGCGCTGAGCGTTGACGTCGCTTGGCTTCGGAAGCTGAGCTGGAGCTTCGCTCCATGATAATTTTGGCTAATCGTGGATAGGATAAAGCTAAAAACAAACCCGCCTGACGGCCGACCCGGTCATTCAGGCGGGTTTTGCCGTTGAGAATGAATCTCTATAAGGAAAGCCTACGGGTCGGTTCAAAACTTTTTATAGACAGAAAACGACGTATTTCATTGACCATGAAAGGCGGACTGTGGTAGTTTTAGAGCAGTATAAAAACCATAGTGGTATACTTGGAATTAATATCGAACGAAGATTTGATGCGAGGTGGATGTAGTTGCAACTGAAAGTGACGAACAGTCCGTTCACGGAAGCGCAGGCCGAGCTGCTGAACCAGCTGCTGCCGACTCTGACGGATACACAAACTCAATGGCTTAGCGGATTTTTGACCTTTTACCGGGCGGGTGCGGGATCATCCGAGGCGGCGGCGGCTATCGCGGCGCCCGTACTAGAGCAAGCGGTTACACCTGAAGCGGCTGCAGTGGCCGTGCCTGCCGTTCCGGCGGCTCCGCGCGAAGCGACGATTCTGTTCGGCTCGCAGACGGGCAACTCCCAGCGCCTCGCCGGCAGATTGGCGGATAAGCTGAAGGATCAAGGCTTCGAAGTGACGCTTTCGGCGATGAACGCGTACAAGACGAACGGACTGAAGAAGACGGCGCATTTGTTCATCGTGGCGAGCACGCACGGCGAAGGCGATCCGCCGGATAACGCGCTTACCTTCTACGAATTCCTGCATTCGAAACGCGCGCCGAAGCTGGACGGTATGAAATTCTCCGTTCTTGCGCTAGGCGACACGTCCTATGAATTTTTCTGCAAAACAGGCCAAGACTTCGATAAGCGTCTGGAAGAGCTGGGCGCCGAGCGCATCGCGGACCGCGTCGACTGCGACGTGGACTTCGAGGGTCCGGCATCCGAATGGCTGAGCCAAGTGCTGGCCGCGGCTAACGCTTCCGTGACGGGAGCGGCCGCATCGGCTGCCGTGCCGGCTGCCGCATCCGCAGCGACGGCGGCGTCCGCGGGCGAATCGCAATATTCGCGCTCGAACCCGTTCCAGGCGGAAGTGATCGGCACGATCAACCTGAACGGCAGAGGCTCCGACCGCGAAACGCGCCATCTCGAGCTGTCGCTCGAGGGCTCCGGCTTGACTTACGAGCCGGGCGATTGCGTAGGCGTCTATCCGGAGAACGATCCGGCGCTCGTCGACCAGATCATCTCGGTACTGGGCGCATCCCCGTCGGAGATCGTCGTGCCTGGCAAGGACGGAGACGAAGGCACGCTTCGTTCCGCGCTTCTGCGCCAGTTCGAAATTACGGTGCTGACGAAGCCGCTTCTCGAGAAGGCCGTTCCGTTCTCGCAGAACGGCAAGCTGGCCGAGCTCGTGAAGCCGGAGAACAAAGAAGAGCTTAAGGCTTATACGTACGGCAGAGACCTGCTGGATCTGCTGCAGGACTTCGGACCTTGGAAGCTTAGCGCGTCCGACCTCGTGTCGATCCTGCGCAAGATTCCGCCGAGACTGTATTCCATCGCGAGCAGCAACAAAGCGCATCCGGACGAAGTGCATCTGACGATTCGCAAGGTCGAATACGAGGCGCATGGCAGAGCGCGCGGCGGCGTATGCTCCGTGCATGTGTCGGAGCGTCTCGAAGAAGGCGGCACGCTGCCGATCTTCATTCAACAGAACCCGAACTTCAAGATGCCGGCGAATCCGGAAACTCCGATCATCATGGTCGGTCCGGGCACGGGCGTCGCTCCGTTCCGCGCGTTCCTCGAAGAGAGAGAGGAGCTGGGCACGGAAGGCAAAACATGGCTGTTCTACGGCGACCGTCATTTTGTCACGGATTTCCTGTACCAGACGGATTGGCAGCGCATGCTGAAGGACGGCGTGCTGACGAAGCTGGATGTCGCGTTCTCGCGCGATTCCAAGGAGAAAGTGTACGTGCAGCATCGCATGCTGGAGCAAGCCAAGGAGCTGTACGCTTGGCTGCAAGAGGGCGCGCACGTCTACGTTTGCGGCGACGAGAAGCATATGGCGCATGACGTTCATAACGCCTTGCTTACGATCATCCAGCAGGAAGGCGCCCTGGACGCGGAAGCGGCGAAAGCCTACCTGGCGGACCTGCAAGCTCAACAACGCTACCAACGCGACGTTTATTAGAAGAAGTTCAAAAAGTCCGCTTTTGATCACGAAGTATTCCAAGAGGCATAATCGACATCGAATCTTGAATTCAGCCGAAATTAAGCGAGTGCTTACGAAGCATGTTTCCTCCGGAAACATTGCAGGTGCTCACGTAGCTTCACTACGCTCCGCTCCTCAATTTCTAGCTTTATTCAACCTTCTCGGTGCTGAAAATCGAACTTTTTGAACCATATTTATATAAGATCAGAAGGATTGCGCTATTGTGCAATTTTGCATGCGCACAGGAAAGGAGCCCATAGCAACAATGGCGAAGGGACATAAAGTAGAGCCGGTCGGCGGACCGCCGAGCGACGTTGAACATTTGAAGATTGAAAGTAACTACCTGCGCGGGTCGCTCGTCGAGACGCTGCAGAACCGGATTACGGGCGGGATGTCGGAGCTCGACAACCGTCTGATGAAATTCCATGGCAGCTACATGCAGGACGACCGCGACGTGCGCAACGAACGCCAGAAGCAGAAGCTGGAGCCTTCTTACCAGTTCATGCTCCGCGTCGTGGCTCCGGGCGGCGTGTCGACGCCGGCGCAGTGGCTTGTTATTGACGAGCTGGCCGATAAGTACGGCAGCGGCAGCATCCGCGTCACCACGAGGCAAGCCTTCCAGCTGCACGGCATCTTGAAGTGGAATTTGAAGGAGACCATCAAATCCATCAACGAATCGCTTCTGACCACGCTGGCGGCCTGCGGCGACGTGAACCGCAACGTCATGTGCAACCCGAATCCGTATGAATCCGAAGTGCATGCCGAAGTCATCCACTGGTCGAACGAGATTACGAAGCATCTGGCTCCTCGCACGCCGGCCTACCATGAGATCTGGCTGGATGGCGAGAAGGTCGTCGACAGCTCCGAGATCGTGAACGCCGTGGAGGGAGTAGATCCGGTCGAGCCGATCTACGGACCGGTCTACTTGCCGCGTAAATTCAAGATCGGCATTGCGGTTCCTCCGTCCAACGACGTGGACGTCTTCTCGCAGGATCTTGGCTACATCGCCATCGTCGAGAAGGGCAAGCTGGTCGGCTTCAACGTTGCGGTCGGCGGCGGTATGGGCATGACCCACGGCGATAACAACACGTATCCGCAGCTTGCTCGCGTCATTGGCTTCATTAAGCCGGAGCAAGTGCTGCAAACGTCGGAGAAGATCGTCACGATCCAACGCGACTACGGCAATCGTTCGGTGCGGAAATACGCGCGTATGAAATATACAATCGACCGCCATGGTCTGGACTGGTTCGTAGCCGAGCTGCAAGAGCGCCTCGGCTGGGAGCTGGAGCCGGCTCGCGAATACAGCTTCGAGAGCACGGGCGACCGCTACGGCTGGACGAAAAACAAAAACGGCCGCTGGAACCTGACGCTGTTCGTGAACAGCGGACGGATCGCGGACCAGGACGGCTATCTGCTGAAAACGGCGATCCGCGAAGTGGCGAAAATCCACACCGGCGATTTCCGCCTGACTGCGAACCAAAACCTGATGATCGCGAACATGACGGCAGCAGGGAAGAAGAAAATCGAAGCCATCTTGCAGCAGTACGGCATTACGGACGGCAGCCATCTGTCCGCGCTGCGCCGCAGCTCCATCTCCTGCGTCGCTCTTCCGACTTGCGGACTGGCGATGGCGGAAGCGGAACGCTACCTGCCGACGCTCGTCGACAAGCTGGAGCCGATCCTCGAAGAGGTTGGTCTTCGCGAAACCGACATCAACATCCGGATGACGGGCTGCCCGAACGGCTGCGGCCGTCCGGCGCTTGGCGAAATTTCCTTCATCGGCAAATCGCCGGGCAAATACAACATGTACATGGGAGCCGGTTTCTCCGGCGACCGTCTGAGCAAGCTGTTCCGCGAGAACATCGGCGAAGACGACATTCTCGACACGCTGACTCCGATCATTAAGCACTATGCGGCGGACCGCGAGCAGGGCGAGCACTTCGGCGACTTCGTCGTCCGCACGGGCTATGTGAAGCCGGTGTACAACGGACTTGAATTCCATAGCTAATTCATAATGAAAGCGCAGAACCGGATTTCTCCGGCTCTGCGCTTTTTGTGTTGGCTGGGATATAAAACGGCGAACTTTATCTGAACCAATGCTTCACGCGCTTGACCTTGGTAAAACCGAGATAGCGATAACGATTCTTGACTTCTTGTATGGGGTCTTTGTCGTAGCGAATGACAATGCCGTAATGGATGGGCGTGGGCTCTTTTTCGTTGTCCTTGTTCATAATAGCAGCTGTCATGTCCTTGCTGGGTAATTGCGGCTCAATGGTTGCGTCGTGCAGCTCCATTATTTGAGTAGCGGGGTCAGTCTCCTCTTCGAAAAATTGTACGAGATGAGGAGAATCATAAGTGATGCCGAGCCGCGCATAATCCGGTGTCTGCCCGTCGTTAACTGTAACGCTTAGAATATCTATAGCCGATTTGCTTTTATTCACTATCTCAACCGTGTAAGCCTTATACATATCGGCCGAATTCGTATATACGGTCAGGCCAGTGTCATCCAACGGATCGGCGCGCTGATACCAAATCACCGCGGCAATCGCAGCGACTAATATAAAAGCTCCAAACGCCGCGGCAAGCCACCTCATCGACTTAGTTCCCTTCAATAGCATCACCTCTCCCCAAGTAACCCCCAGAACACTATACCATATTTTACCTAATTAGGGTTGATTTCTTGTTGCTTTTGGCGGTAGAGTACATAGGAACGGGAAGCTATACTTGCTGTGCACAAAGCTCGGAGAAGGCCATGTTTTCAAAATTGTGCGTTTTGACGATATCGGGGTATAGTGGATAACGAGGCAATATGCTATCGTTTGGGAAGAAGCGACTTCAAAATTCCGAATAAGGTGGTACATAAACATGGCAACCAACAAAAAAGCCCAGAAGGGCGGTTCTCGTTATTTCGTGATTTATACGGCGGTCATCATTATCGTGGCCGTCGCTTTGTTCGTCATTAACCAGCAGTCAGGCAATAGCGGCGGAGAAACCAATATTCTCGACAGCGCGCCTTCGACCACAGCTCAGCCCGTCATGGGCGATACGAACGCCAAAGTGTCGATCGTGGAATTCGGCGATTACAAGTGTCCGTCCTGCAAGTCCTGGGGAGAGACCGTATGGCCGCAGCTTAAGGCGGATTACGTGGATACGGGCAAGGCGACCTTCTCGTACATCAACGTGTTGTTCCACGGCGAGGAATCACAGGTCGGCGCAATTGCGAGCGAATCGATGCTGAAGATGTATCCGGAGCAATTCTGGGATTTCCACAAAAAGCTGTTCGACGCGCAGCCAGCCAACCATGACAGCCATTGGCTGACGGAAGCGAAGGTGCTCGAGGTGGCCAAAGCGTCCGTGCCGGATCTCGACGAGACGAAGCTAAAAGAAGTCATGGCGAGCGAAGAAGCGGGGCAGCTTGTCCAGCTGGACTCGATTCTGGTGAACCAATTCAACCTTCAGTATACGCCGACGATTATGATCAACGAAATCGAAATCAAAGATCCTTTCGATATAAAAGCGATCCGCGCGGCGATCGAGCAAGAGCTTGGCGGCGAGCAGGAGCAGGAGGCCTAACATGGAGTTCATGCGGCGCAACGTCTTGTATTTCGCTTGGCTGGTCGCGGTCGTCGCGACGCTGGGCAGTCTTTATTTTAGCGAAATCAGAGGGTTCATTCCGTGCGAGCTATGCTGGTATCAGCGCATCCTGATGTACCCGCTCAGCGTCATCCTCGGCATAGCGGCCTTCTACGACGAGCATGCCATCCGGAAATACGTGCTGCCTCTGTCCATTCTCGGCATGCTCGTGTCCGCATTCCATTATATGGAGCAGAAGATTCCGGGCTTTGCGGCAATCAAGCCATGCACGCAAGGCGTGCCCTGCAGCGGCATGTACATCAACTGGCTGGGCTTCATCACGATTCCGTTTCTTGCGCTGACCGGCTTTACGCTTATTACGATTCTGCTTCTTGTGTTCAAGAAGAGATAAGAGGAGGCTTCAGGCATGTCCGGCAGCTTGCTGCTCATAGAAGACGACGCGTCGATCAGCGAAATGGTGGAAGGGTATTTGGCCAAAGAAGGCTATACCGTCACGACGGTTAACGACGGCGCCAAGGCCCTCCGCGCGTTCGACGCCGGAAGCTACGACTTGGTTCTGCTCGATCTGATGCTGCCGAACGTAGGCGGTCTCGACCTGCTGCAAGGCATCCGCGAACGCAGCAAAGTGCCAATCCTCATCCTGTCCGCGAAGGACGGCGAGGTGGATAAGGCGCTCGGTCTCCGGTTCGGCGCGGACGATTATATCGCCAAACCGTTCTCTCTGCTGGAGCTGGCGGCGCGCGTCGGCGCGTCGATCCGCAGGGCGACGCAATACGCGGGGGCCGAGGCTTCCGAGGCCGCTCCTCCACGGGCTAAGCTGCTCACGGTCGGCGAGCTTAGCGTCGATCCGGATAATTTTACGGTGACCAAGCGCGGAGAGGACGTCAAGCTGACGGCCAAGGAATTCCACATCCTGAAGCTGTTCATTCAGCATCCGACGCGGGTCTATACGAAGGCGCTGCTCTACCAGCTCGTCTGGAACGAAGAATATTACGGGGACGAAAACGTCATTAACGTACATATGCGAAGGCTGCGGGAGAAGATCGAAGACGATCCGTCGAACCCGCGCTACATTCGCACGCTTTGGGGAATCGGCTACAGACTGGGGGAAGGCTGACATGATGATGGCCGCCGGGATCGCGCTGATTCTTCTTTTTTTGTTGCTGTATATTATGGAACGACGCAAGAATCAAGCCGCGCGACGTCATTTGGCTTATGTAGCCATGAAGCTGGACGAAATCGCGGGCAGGGAGGAGCGTTCATCCGAGCGGGTGCAGCTGATGACGGAGCAGACCGAGCTCCGGGAGCTGCTGCAGGCGGTCAACCGCTGGCTGGATATCGCGGATAAGTCGGCTGCGGACTATGCGAAGACGGAGAGGGCGATGCGCAAGATGCTGTCCAACGTCTCCCATGATCTCAAGACGCCGCTAACCGTCATCTTGGGTTATGCCGAGATGCTGGAGCGCGGGCCCGATCTGCCTGCGGAGGAACGGACGCGCCTGCTGGGCCAGATCCACCGGAAATCGCTTGAGGTGCTCCGGCTGATGAACGAGTTCTTCGACCTGGCGAAGCTGGAAGCCGACGATTCCGAGCTTCCTCTCGAGGTTCTTGATGTCGGCGAGCTGGCGAGAATGCGGATTCTCGACTATTACGACCTGCTGGCGGCGGAGCGTTACGAGGTCGACATCGACATCGCCGATGTCCCGCTGCTTGCTTATGCCAACGAAGAAGCGGTATCCCGCATCCTGGATAATTTACTCTCCAACGCCGTCCGTTATGGGAGAACGGGCCATTATTTGGGCTTGACGGTCACGCGCAGAGACGGGAGCATTCTGATCGAGGTGGCCGACCGGGGCCCCGGTATTCCGCTGCAAGAGCAGCCGCGCATCTTCGAGAGACTGTATACGCTGGAGGATTCGCGCAACCGGAACGTGCAGGGCAGCGGTCTCGGCCTGACGATCACGAAGCGGCTCACGGAGCGGATTGGCGGCAGCATCAAGCTGCAAAGCGTGCCCCATGTCCGTACGAGCTTCGTCGTGCGGCTTCGCGAGGCGGAACAGGCGGCTCTCGGGACGGAAGTAAGAAATAAGTAAGATTTCGGTAAGAAAGAAGAGAGCGGCCCGCGCTAAGATAAGGACATAACGAAATCAAGCGGGAGAGTGAAGAAATGACGGATGTAATCCGGACGCGGCTGCTGACCAAAACCTTCGGTCGGCAGGACGTCGTATCGAATGTGACGATGAAAGTAAGGAAAGGCGAGATTTACGGATTTCTGGGACCGAACGGCGCAGGCAAATCGACTTTGATGAAAATGCTGCTGGGTCTCGTGAAGCCGACAGGAGGCGAGATTGAACTGTTCGGCGAAAGACAGCTTCCCGGCGCGGTTGAGCCGCTGAAGCGAATCGGGCATATGATCGAAGCGCCGGTCTTCTACGAGAAGCTGACGGCGGAGCAGAATCTGGAGCTTCATGCGGAATACATGGGGTACTACCGCGCGGGAGCGGCAAAGGAAGCGCTGGACCTCGTGCAGCTAATCGGCGTCGAGAACAAGCCGGTAAAGCAGTTCTCCCTAGGCATGAGGCAGCGTCTGGGCATCGCGCGAGCCATCATGACGCGGCCGGAGCTGCTTCTGCTGGACGAACCGATCAACGGACTTGATCCGGAAGGCATTCAGGAGATGCGCGTTCTGTTCCGCAGGCTTCGCGACGAGCTCGGAACGACGCTTCTCATCTCCAGCCATCTGCTGGCGGAGGTGGAGCAAGTGGCGGATACGGTCGGCATTCTCGATCGCGGCCGTCTGCTTCAAGAGGTGTCCATGGAGAGCATTCGCCGCTCCAATACGGATTACGTGGAGATCAAGACGTCGAACGCCCAGCAGGCCGCGCTCGTGCTCGAGGAGAAGCTGCAGATCCGGCATTACAAGATCATGGGCAGCCATATGCTTCGCGTATACGACGCGGACGTAACGCCGGAGGCGCTGTCCAAAGGGCTTGTTCTGAACGACGTTTCGGTGGAGTCGATCATTCGGCGCCATCATTCCTTAGAGGAATATTTCCTCGAATTGACTCGCGGAGGTGGCGGCCATGCGGCATTTGATCAAGCTGGAGCTTAAGAAAGGGAAGCTGTTCTCTTATATTGGCGGATCGCTGCTGGCTTATGGCATATTGGCAGGCTTCCTCATGCTCATCTATATGGTGGAAGGGCCAAGCCAGGAAGAAGAGGTATTCCGGGACTACGGGGAAATGCTGCTCCTGATCGACACGCTGGTGCGCGCGACGTTCATCATCTATGCTTCGGCGCTCATCTCGCGCTCGATTATCGGCGAATTCCGGGACAAAACGATGGCGCTGCTGTTCACTTATCCGGTCAGCCGGAAGAAGATCATCTTCGCCAAGCTGATCATCGTATTCGTATGGACGTTCGCGAATATTATGATCGCCAACGCGCTGATCGGCGGCTTGTTCCTCGCGGTGAACTCCGTCACGGGCTACGTCGACGACACGGTGACGACAACGATTCTGCTCCAACACGGCGCGCACGTTCTGACCCACGGTATTGCGGCCGCCGGGATGAGCTTGCTTCCGCTGGCGGTCGGCATGCGCAAGAAGTCCGGAACCGCGACCGTCATCAGCTCGATCTTCATCGTGATGATCGTCTGCTCCAACAATATGGGCTTCAGCTTAAGCTCCATCATTGCCATTCCGCTGTCGCTCGGCGCGCTGGGGATTCTGCTCACTTACCTGAGCTTCAGGAACATCGACCGCGTGGACGTGGTGTAATCAACGGAAGGCCGGCTGCCTGGTATGGGCAGTCGGCTTTTTGGTCTCATCGCAAGTTTGTTTAATTGCGAGCGTACTCTTCTACTTCATTCGCAAATCGATTATCTATTTCCAACCGAATGAGTTCACGATGTTCCCGGTTGCCCTTGTCGTTCTAGGTAATAACGGCATAGGTTTTGCCTATTTGATTAAGCGTCAAGCTATGCGCTTCGTCGGTTAGCCCGCCCCCGCCTGTCTCATAATATCCCTTGTTTCCGATAGAGCCGGTTCCCCTCAAATACGCCTCCCCCTTTTGAGGACCAAAAAAGTCATTATAAAATTCAATTTGGATTTCGTTATCAATTTGACTGAGATCGCCTAAATAATAAACCTTGGCGGAGCCTGCTGCACTAAACGTGGGGGAAATCGCAATTTGGTAATCTTCTACCCTCCAGCTTTGAGTCTCGCCCTTCATCTGCAATAGGAAATACTTGTGTTCAATCGTTTTTGGAAACAAATGATGCGTAATGAGGATCAAGACGGTTATAAAGGATAATGAAGCCAGAATGAATATCAAATTTTTTCTCAACGGATGCACTCCCTTACATTGGAGCACGATTCTGTCAGTAATGGGGACAGAACGCCTCCCAGATTTCATGCACCTTATATACTAACGCTGTGAACAAGCTGTAAGTTGTTCAGGAATTAAACCGCAAGATTGTAACGTTTCCTGTACCGCGTCTTGTGCTATAACTAGAGAAATAGGCGAGATTGGGGGCGGGGCAGTGGACAGCGGGAAAGAATGGGGTTGCAGCATGGTGCTGCAGGTGCCGGAAGCGTTCAGCTTTGGGCAAAATATCGGGTATTTGGCGCGCTCGGCGAACGAGTGCTTATATCGCATCGAAGACGGCTTTGTCTATAAGGCGATCGAGACCGACGGACGGACGGCCGTCATGCAGGTCGGCGAATCGCCGGACGGGGGGCTGCAGCTTCGTCTGCTCGGAGCGGGGGATTATGCGGATGGCAACGGTGGAGAGAGGCTGCTAGAGGCAGCCGGCGCTTACGTCCGGGAGTGGTTCGACCTGGAGCGGGACTTGTCGCCGTTCTATCGGCTGGCCGGAACGGACCCGCTGCTCCGCGAGCCGGCCAGTAAGTTCTACGGTCTGCGGCTAATGGGCATTCCCGATCTGTTCGAAGCGTTATGCTGGGGAATCATTGGGCAGCAGATCAATCTGGCGTTCGCGTATACGCTCAAGCGAAGGCTGGTGGAGGCGTTCGGCCGCCCCGTCGATCAGGACGGACATCACCACTGGCTGTTCCCGACGCCTGAGAGGATCGCTTCGCTGCAGATAGCCGACCTCGAGCCGCTCCGGATGACCGTGAAAAAGTGCGAGTATTTGATCAGCGTGGCCGAGGCCGTCGCTTCCGGCGTCCTGTCCAAGCAGGGACTGGTGGACGAGGGGAGTCTGAAAGGCGCCGAAAAAAGGCTGACGGCGATGCGCGGCATCGGGCCATGGACCGCGAACTACGCGATCATGCGCTGTCTCCGGCTGCCGGACGCGTTCCCGATCGACGATGTCGGCTTGCATAACGCGATCAAGCATCAGCTCGGCATGGAACGCAAGCCGACGAAGTCCGAGCTGCTAGAGCTGTCGCGGGGCTGGAGCGGATGGGAAGCGTATGCGACGTTTTATTTGTGGAAACTCTTGTATTGATGGAAGAAGCCAAGAGAGGGTGAGCGTCCCTGTCTTGGCTTTCTTCTATTTGTTAGTGTGATTGTGGCAAATTGTTATGTTATTTGGCGCTGCTTGCTCAAGGTGGCGTACAGCTTCTCAGGCTAGTCATCCGCATTTATGAATAAGCTTTTTTCGAAGAGTAACGTGCCGATTTACAGTCACCTAACAAAACATAACAAAATAAGAATTGACCTGGATGTTTTGTTGATTTAAGATTTGTTATGTATTTGTTATGTGCGTTGTTAGCGATCATTCACATAATTGGAGGAGAGAACGGGATGACAGCATCGAAGAGCAAAGACGTAAACGTCGAATTAAATCAGTGGATGTTCAAAGCAACCACGGAGCAGGAGTGGCTCCCGGCCGTCGTGCCCGGCTGCGTGCATACCGATCTGCACCGCAACGGCAAGATTGCCGATCCGTTCAACAAGACGAACGAACATGATCTGCAATGGATCGACAAAATCGATTGGGAATACAAAACGACCTTCGATTTGACGGAGGAGCTTCGGAGCGAGCAACATATCGAGCTCGTCTTCGACGGATTGGACACGTATGCGGATGTCTCCTTGAACGGTCAACACATCTTGTCCGCCGACAATATGTTCCGCACTTGGCAGGTGGAGATCGGCAGCTTAGTCCAAGAGAAGGGCAACGAGCTGCATATCCGGTTCCGTTCGCCGATTCAGGAGGATCTGCCGAAGCTTAAGAAGCTTGGCTACAACTTGCCGGCGTCCAACGACCAGTCCGAGCTCGGCGGACTTGGCGAAGACAAGGTGAGCGTATTCGCCAGGAAGGCGCCTTATCATTACGGCTGGGACTGGGGCCCTCGCTTCGTCACGAGCGGGATTTGGCGGGAGGCGCGCATCGTCGCATGGTCTGATGTCCGCGTGAACGACGTATTCGTGAAGCAGGAGCAAGTGACGGCGGAAGCGGCACAGTTGTCCATTGAGATCGAGGTAGAGAGCGCGCACGACGGCGAGGGAGTAGTGAAGGTAAGCGACGGAAGCGGCGCGGAGTGGACGGTGGCCGCGGCTCTGAAGCAAGGCGTTAACCGAGTAACCGTACCCGCGTTCATTGAGCAGCCGAAGCTCTGGTGGAGCCGCGGACAAGGCGAGCAGCATCTGTATACGTTCCTGGCCGAATTCGTGCCGGCAGGCTCGAAGGATGCCGCGGCAAGCAAGAGCGTTCGCACGGGGCTGCGCTCGATTCGGCTGGTAAGGGAGAAGGACGACGTTGGGGCCAGCTTTTATTTTGAGCTGAACGGGGTTCCGATCTTCGCCAAAGGCGCCAATCACATACCGAATGACAGCTTCGTTACGGAAGTGACGAAGGAGCGGTATCGCCATGAGATTGCTTCGGCCGCTGAATCCGGAATGAACATGCTCCGCATATGGGGCGGGGGCATCTACGAGCAGTCCGCGTTCTACGAGCTGTGCGACGAATACGGCATTCTCGTCTGGCAGGATTTCATGTTCGCCTGCAGCATGTACCCGTGGGACGAGGCATTCCTGGAGAGCGTGAAGCTGGAAGCGGAAGAAAACGTGAAGCGCCTGCGCAACCATCCGTCCATCGCGCTCTGGTGCGGCAACAACGAGATCGACTCGGCTTGGCAGCACTTCGAGGAAGAGGGGGGCTGGGGCTGGAAGAAGTGGTATAACGCGGAGCAGCGCGAAGCGATCTGGGCCGGTTACGAGAGCATCTTCCACCGGATTCTGCCGGAGGCCGTATCCGCGTTCAGCCACGGCATCGACTACTGGCCGTCGTCCCCGATGATCGACCTGACCGGCGACAAAGGGCAGCATGCGCATCCGCTGTCCACGGAAGGGGACATCCATTACTGGGGCGTCTGGCACGCGGTAGAGCCGTTCGAGAATTACAACAAGAAGGTCGGACGCTTTATGAGCGAATACGGCTTCCAATCGTTCCCCGAATACGACACGGTTCGAACGTTCGCGGACGAGAGCGACATGGAGCTGGAATCCAAGGTCATGCTCGCGCATCAGAAGAACGGCAACGGCAACCGTCTGATCAAGGAGTACATGCAGCTGTATTTCAGCGTGCCGAAGGACTTCCCTTCCTTCCTGTACATGAGCCAAGTGCAGCAGGGCGAAGCGATGAAGATGGCGATCGAGGCGCACCGGAGACGGATGCCGTATTGCATGGGCTCCCTCTACTGGCAGATGAACGACTGCTGGCCGGTCGCTTCCTGGTCGGGCATGGATTACTACGGCAAGTGGAAGGCGATGCAGTATTATGCCAAAAACAGCTTCGCCGAGCTGCTGCTGTCGTTCGAGCGTACCGATGACGGGGAGCTCCGCGTCTATGCGGTGACGGATCGTCTGCAGCCGCAGGAAGGCAAGTTGACGCTCTCGCTGTATTCGTTCGGCGGCGAATTGCTCCGCTCGGAGGAGAAGGCGGTTCGAGCGGAAGGAGGACGTTCTTCGCTCGTCTATGCGGCCGCAGAGCAAGAATGGCTGGCCGGCCGCGACGCCGGCAGCGTCGTGCTGGTGGCGGAGCTCGCGCAGAACGGAGCGCTTGCTTGCCGGAGCGAGTATTATTTCGCCCGTCCGAAGGACCTGGCGCTTGCGCCGGCGAGCATTCGGGTGACGGAGGTCGAAGGCAGCGGGGGAACGCGCTTCCTGATCGAATCCGACTCGCTCGCCAAGCAGGTATGGCTGCAGGCGGAGGAAGAGGGACTCTTCTCCGACAACTTCTTCGACGTCGTTCCGGGCGTGCGCAAGGAAGTGGAATTCCGCAGACGGGAAGCGGGAGAGGCGTTCGGCTCGCCGGCTCGCGCGGGTAATGTGACGGCCAGGTCGATGATCGACTTCTTGGCGGTTAAATAGCGATATGGAGGAAGGCGGCGCAGATGATGCGCCGCCTTCTTGCGTGTGAGTAAGTAAGTCTAGTAGCCTGAACGGCTGCCGCCGTGATGTCGCATTCGCCCCAATAAGCGTGTCACGCTTATTCGCTCCAACTGGCCGCCCATCGCCCCAATAAGCGCGTCTGACACGCTTATTCGCTCACGATCCATGCAGTTTTGTTGAACTATCGACGGTTCCTACTCCGGCTCCCGCACTTGCTTATAGTATTGCCCCGGTGATACGCCCGTGAACTGCTTGAACACCTTGCTGAAATAATAAGGATCGTTCAGACCGGTCAAGTAGCCGATCTCCCCGAAGCTCATATGAGTGGCCCGGATAAGCTCTTGTGCGTGCTGGATTCGGACTTTGTTCACGTACCTCGTGATCGTATAGCCGGTCGTTTCCTTAAAGATCCGATTCAAATAATCGTAGTTTGATTCGAATTCCCGCTCGATGAGCCCGCTGCCGATTTTGTCCGTGTAATGCGTGTGAATATAGTCAAGAAGCGCGTGTACCTTGGCGACGGCTTTGGAGCCTTTGCCTCCTTCATGCTGCAGCATATGGAGAAAATAGTCCCGCGACAGCTCGATCAGCAGCTCCGAGAACCGGAGGGCGGTCAGTCCGCGGTTATAATGCTTGCGGCGGTACAGCAGCAGCAGCTCGTTCATGGCATGGACGGTTTGCCGAAAGCCGGTTTTGTCGAAAATAGTGTGGAATTTCGGAAAGTAGTAGTGGCTCTCCTCCTCGCTGTCCGCGCGGTTCTCGAGCAGCGCTTGTTTGGCGAGCTCGACCGGATCGAGCGCCGGGGCGGCAACCATCTCGGGGTGCCGAAAATGAAAATAATAGTAGTCGCAGGTTGCTTTCCGAGTGCCCTCATGATCGAGTCCGGGCTCGAGAAGCAGCGAATCGCCGCGTCTGAGCACGTATTCGACGCCGTTCTCCCGCAGATGCAGCTCCCCGCTCTTGACGATGTACAGGATGTGCTCGTCTGTGTTGCGGAAAAAATGAATCCAAGGCGACTTGTATTCGACGTAGCCCATGAGCACGATTTTCGGAACTAACTCCACGTTCATCCTCAGCATGCGGAAGCACATCCTTCACCATTAAAAAGTCGGTATTGTACAAAAAGGGTATCGATTTCGCATTTTCGATCATTCTATCACACCCTATACTGATGGTGAACGTTCAAACAAAAATGTTGATGCGAATGGATGGTGCAAATGGAGAAGCTGAGAATCGGCGTCATCGGGCTGGGCGGCATCGCGAATTATCATATTTGGGGCATCGGGCAGAGTCCCGACGCCGAGCTGTGGGCTATCTGCGACGTGAACGAGAAAGCGCTTGCGGAGAGAGGAGAGACGCTGGGCATTCCCGAGGAGCGCCGGTATGCGCGCCATGAGGACATGCTGCGGAATGGCGAGATCGACGCGGTCATGATCGGCACGCCGAACTTTAACCATTTCCAAGTGGCCTACGACGCCATTCGGTTAGGGAAACCGTTCGCTCTGGAGAAGCCGATCGCATTGGACACGAAGGAGGCACGCATCCTCCGCGACGAACTGGCGAAATCGCCGGTTCCGCACATGGTCTGCTTCACGTACCGGTACAAGGCGGCGGCGCGTTACGCCCGGCAGTTGATTAGGGAAGGCAAACTGGGACGAATCCATCACGTATACAGCCAATATCTGCAGAGCTGGGCGATCGACGAGAAGCTTCCGCTCGTATGGCGCTTCAGCAAGGAATTGTCCGGCTCGGGCGCGCTTGGCGATCTGGGCTCGCACATTCTCGACATGCATCGTTTCCTGGTTGGAGAGACGGACAGCGTCGTTGCCCATGCGGACACGATCGTGCGGGAGCGCGACCTGCTGAGCGGCGAAGGCAAAGGCGAGGTCGACGTGGATGATTTCTGCCACGTGCTGGCGCGGATGGAAGGCGGCATCTCGTCCTCCATGCAAATCTCGCGATTCGCATACGGGCGAGGCAACTACCAGCAGATCGAGATTTACGGCTCGCGCGGCTCGCTCGTCTACAACCTCGAGGAGTCGGATACGCTGCAGGTGAACTTCGAGGATGAAGAAGGCGGCTTCCGAACCATCGAGATTCCGGAGGATTGCAAGGCGGAGCAGATGCAGTCGTTTTTCAACCTGCTGCTTGGCCGCGGGGACGGGCTCGATGCGACGATCGAGGACGGGTATATCAATCAGCGCACGCTGGACGCGATTGTCGAGTCGTTCGAGCAGGGGCGCTGGGTTTCGGCGTTGGAGCCGGAAATCGGGCAGGGTGCCTAAAAACATTTTGGAGGGGAAAAGGATATGACCATTCGAGTAACGGTGTGGAACGAATATCGCCACGAGAAGCAGAACGTGCATGTGGCAAGCATTTATCCCGAGGGCATTCATAACGCGATCGGCGGTTATTTGGGTACGCAGGAGCAGATCGAGGTAAGGACGGCGACGCTGGACGAACCGGAGCACGGGCTGACCGACGAGGTGCTGGCGGCTACGGACGTGCTGATCTGGTGGGGACATATCGCGCACGGAGAGGTTCGCGACGATATCGTGGAGAAGGTTCGCGACCGCGTGCTGGGCGGCATGGGGCTGATCGTGCTGCATTCCGGCCACGCTTCGAAGGTGTTCGAGCGGCTGCTCGGAACGAAGACGGGGACGCTGAAGTGGCGCGACGACGGCGAGCGGGAGCGCGTCTGGGTGATCGAGCACGGCCATCCGATCGCGGAAGGACTTGGCGATTACTTCGAAATCCCGAAGGAAGAAATGTACGGGGAGCGCTTCGAAATTCCGGCCCCGGACGAGCTTGTCTTCATCTCCTGGTTCGAAGGCGGCGAAGTGTTCCGCAGCGGCTGCTGCTACCGCCGTGGAAAGGGCAAGCTGTTCTACTTCCGCCCGGGCCACGAGACGTTCCCGATCTACCATCAGCCGGAGGTTCTGAAAGTGATCGCCAACGGCGTCCGCTGGGCGGCACCGACCGCCGGCGCAACGTCTTCGGCAGGCCGCGTCGCGCCGCTCGAGCCGATCGAGCCGATCGGCAAGCCGAAGGCTTCCGCCGCAAATTAACTTTTATGGAGCTCCGCTCCAACCGCTATCGGCGGTTGGGGCGGAGTTTTTTTGTTCGTGGATGGGGTGCTCGGAGGGCGGTAGCAAGAAAAAGTCGTGTTACGGGTGTCCGAAAGGGTGCGTCGGAGCGAAATAGCACAAAAAAATCGTGTTACTGGCGGGGGAGTAGGGTGTGCGGAGGCCAGTAACACGAAAAAATCGTGTTACGGGTGTCCGAAAGGGTCCGTCAAGCGCAATAAGCGGAGAAAATCGTGTTATTGGCGGTTGGAGGGGTACGCGGAGGGCAATAACACGGAAAAATCGTGTTACAAGTCACGGGAGGGAGCTGCGGTGCGCAATAGGCCGAAAAAATCGTGTTACTGGCGGTTGGAGGGCAGCATGCCCGTCCGCCGAGGTGCACTATATTCCGCAACATGAGATTATCGCACGTTTTCTCCTGCGGGGTGGTCTTGCATACTTGTAGCTACAAGTAGCGCGCATAGGAGTGAACGAAATGAAAAAGGCATTCTGGAAGGAAGCGGTCGTGTACCAGATTTACCCGAGGAGCTTCATGGATTCGAACGGAGACGGGATCGGCGACCTGCAGGGCATCATTGCCAAGCTGGATTACTTGAAGGAGCTTGGCGTGGACGTCATCTGGCTTAGCCCCGTATTCAAATCGCCGAATGACGACAACGGCTACGATATTAGCGATTACCGAGACATTATGGACGAGTTCGGCACGATGGCGGACTGGGAGGAGCTGCTCGAAGGCCTTCACGGCCGCGGCATGAAGCTGATGATGGACCTCGTCGTGAACCATTCCTCGGACGAGCATGCTTGGTTCGCGGAGTCGCGCAGCTCGAAGGACAGTCCGTACCGGGATTACTACATGTGGCGTCCCGCGAACGAGAAGGGCGAGGAGCCGAACAATTGGGTGTCGTTCTTCGGCGGCTCCGCTTGGCAGTACGACGAGGCGACGTGCGAATATTTCCTCCATCTGTTCTCGAAGAAGCAGCCCGACCTGAACTGGGAAAGTCCTGCGCTCCGCAAGGAAGTGTACGACATGATGACGTTCTGGCTCGACAAGGGCATCGACGGCTTCCGCATGGACGTCATCAACTGCATCTCGAAGACGCCGGGGCTGCCTAGCGTGGGCGAAGACCGGTATGCATGGGGCGGCGAGCATTTCATGAACGGCCCGCGAATTCACGAATTTCTGCAGGAGATGAACCGCGAGGTGCTCTCGCGATACGACATCATGACCGTCGGCGAAATGCCGGGCGCGACCGTTGATCAAGCGAAGCTGTACACGGGCGAAGACCGCGGCGAGCTGAACATGGTGTTCCAATTCGAGCACATGGACGTGGATTCCGGCCCGGGCGGCAAGTGGGACGTGAAGCCATGGACGCTCAACGGGCTGCGGGATATCCTCCACAAGTGGCAGACGGGCCTGGCCGAGGATGGCTGGAACAGCCTCTACCTGAATAACCATGACCAGCCGCGCATGGTATCCCGATTCGGAGACGCGGACAAGTACCGCAAGGAGTCGGCCAAGATGCTGGCAACGCTGCTTCACACGCTGAAGGGCACGCCGTACATTTACCAGGGCGAGGAGCTCGGCATGACGAACGTCCGGTTCGAGTCGATCGGCGACTACCGCGATATCGAGACGCTGAACATGTACCGCGAGCAGCATACCGAGCAAGGGAAGCCGGAGGCGGACGTTATGGCGTCCATCTATGCCAAAGGCCGCGACAACGCACGAACGCCGATGCAATGGGATGCTTCGCCGAACGGCGGATTCACGTCGGGCACGCCGTGGATTGCGTCCAATCCGAACTTCGCGAGCATCAATGCCGAGCAGGCACTGCAGGATCCGGATTCGATCTTCCACTATTACAAGAAGCTGATCGCCTTGCGCAAGCGGCACCCGATTATGTCCTACGGCAGCTACGAGCTGCTCCTGCCGGATCACGAGCGCATTTACGCGTACACGAGGGAGCTGGACGGAGAAAAGTGGCTGATCCTGCTTAACTTCTTCGGCGAGCCGGCGCTGTTCGAGCTGCCAAACGAGCTTGAGCATGGCTCCAGGGAGCTTATCATCAGCAACTACGGCGACGTAGATGCCGCGGAGGATATTCGAAGCCTGCCGCTTCGTCCTTACGAAGCAAGGGTATACGCCATCGCGAAGTAACGGGAGCGGCGGGGGTCGCGGGACACGGTAGGTGCATCATTTACAGCTCCATCGTAATATTGCACACCAAGCCGCGTCCGCTTGTCCCGCGCAACCGGTAATATACGACACGCTATTGTGAATGTAAACGGTTACCCAAAAAGTCCCCGGAAGAGATAATCAAGAGGCACCACACAAACGAGAGCGAGAGGGGAGCAATAAAGCATGAACAAAATGAGAAAAGCGGCCCTGACGGTTATGGCCCTGGCGATGGTATTCGTCATGGCGGCCTGCGCGGGCGGCAACGGCGGCAATAGCGCGAATGGCGGCAACGCCGGAAACGGCGGCGCAAGCAACGGCGGCGGCGACTCCGCCCCCAAAGTAACGATCGAATACTGGCATACGTACAGCGACGCGGAAGAGGTCGTCCTGACGGAGAAGATCAAGCCGGCGTTCGAGGACGCGCATCCGAACATCGAGCTGAAGCTGACGCGCATGCCGTACGAAGGGCTGAAGCAGCAAGTGATCGCGGGCGTGGCGGGCGACGCGGCGCCGGATCTGATGCGCATGGACATCGTATGGGTGCCGGAGTTCGCGGCGCAGAACGCGCTGATGGACGTGAGCAAGCTGGAAGGGTTCGACGAGCTGAAGGCTAGCGTGTTCGAAGCGCCGATGGCGACGAACTTCTACAACGGCGGCTACTACGGCGTGCCGGTCAACACGAACACGAAGGTCGCCATCTACAACAAAGCGACGCTTGAGGAAGCCGGCCTGACGGAAGCGCCGAAAACGATGGATGAGCTTGTGGCCGCGGCGAAGACGCTGAAGGGCAAGGGCAAATACGGCATCGGCGTATCCGGCATACACGCTTGGGGTCTCGGCCCATGGTTCTGGAGCCTTGGCGGATCGATTACGAACGAAGACTACACGAAGGTTGACGGCTATTTGAATAGCGAAGCGAGCGTAAAGGCGCTGCAGACGATCGTCGATTGGAACAACGAGGGCCTCGTCCTGCCGGTCATGCTGGGCGGCGAGCCGGGTACATGGGACGGCATCGTGAGCGGCGACTACCTGATGAGCGACGACGGCCCTTGGTTCTACAGCACGAAGATCGCGGAGCAGGAAGCGACGGGCTTCAATCCGCTGGAGCAGACGGTTAGAGCGATCATGCCTGCGGGCGACGGCGGCAGCCGTTCCGTCATCGGCGGCGAGAACCTGGTCATGTTCGCGAATTCCAAGCATCCGGAGGAGGCCTGGACGTTCGCGAAATGGATGCTGACGGAAGAGCCTCAGAAGATTATGGCGGAGACGGGTCTTATTCCTACCAACACGACCGCGGCCGACGCGATGACGACCATGGACATTCCGTTCGTCGACACGTACGTCGAGCAGCTGAAGACGGCATTGCCGCGCACGCCGATCCCGCAATGGGGCGAAGTGGAAGCGATCTTCAACCTGGCGTTCGAGAAAGCCATTCGCGGCGAGCAGGAGCCGAAGGCGGCGCTGGAAGAAGCCGTGAAGCAGATCGAAGCGATACTGAAATAACGAGTAACGAACCGAAGGAAGGGCGAATTCGCCGGCCGGCTAGGCGCGTGCCAGCGCCGCCGAGGGCGATCTCCCTTCCTCCCTTATGAAAGCACCTCATGAAAGGAGGCCTAAAGCTCATGTCCGCTTCCCTATTGACGCCGGAGACGAAGCAAGCGCCCATGAAGAGCAAAAGCAAATTCAAGCTGGGCCTGCGGCAATGGATGGCCGTGCTGCCCTATGTGGCGATAGGCTTCATCGGCATCGCCGTATTCGTCATCTACCCGATGATCCGCAACATCATGATCAGCTTCCAGGATTACAGCATCATGCCGAACGCGGCGAATCCGTGGGTCGGCTTCGACAACTATACGAAGGTTTTCCAGGATCCGAACGATAGGTTCCTGATCGCTTTGCGCAATACGTTCCTGAACGTGGCGGCCACCGTGCCGGTCAACTGGTTCCTCGCGATCTTCTTCGCGGTTCTGATCAACGCCAAATTCGTCAAATTCAAGATTGCGTTCCGCACGATCTATTACTTGCCGATCGTTACGTCGTGGATCATTATCGCACTCTTGTTCAAATATTTGTTCGCCGACGGCGACGGAGGCTTCATCAATTACATTCTGCACGCCAAGCTCGGCATCTTGTCCGAGCCGATCGCGTGGCGCAGCAATTACTGGTCGGCCATGATCATGATCTGGCTGTTCCACATCTGGAAGACGGTCGGCTGGGGCGTCGTCATCTACCTCGCGGCGCTGCAGGGCGTACCGAAGGATCTGTACGAGGCGGCCGACATCGACGGCGCGAACGCGAACCAGAAGTTCTGGCGCATTACGATTCCGCTTCTGAAGCCGATTACGTTGTTCGTCGTCATCAACCTGATCAACGGGGCGTTCGGATTTTTCCCGCAGGTGTACTTCATTACCCAAGGCGGCCCGATGAACCAGACGCACGTCATCCCAAGCTTGATCTACATCGAGGCGTTCCAGAACCTGAAGTTCGGACCGGCGTCGGCCATGGGCGTCATGATGGGCCTGCTCGTATTCGTCATGACCTACACGCAGATGAAAAAAATCGGAAGACAAAAAATGTTCTAAGGAGGAGCGCTTATGCACACATCGTTTCTTAATAAATTCATCGTCTACGCGATCATCATAGCGGGCGCTCTTCTGTTCGTCTTCCCGTTCATCTACATGATCCTGACGACGTTCTTCCTCGGCACGAACACGCTGCCGAAGCCGGATCAGGTGTTCTCGGTCAAGGTCAACTTCGCCAACTACGTGACGGTATGGAACAAAAACAACTTCGTCGGCTACTTCATGAACAGCGTCGTCGTCACGTCGGTGGCGATGGTCGGCTCGCTGTTCCTGGGCGCCTTGACCGCATACGGCTTCGCACGGTTCACGTTCCCCGGCAAGGAGCTCGTGTTCCGGATTTTCCTGCTGACCATGTTCATCCCGGGCGTCATCAACATCATCCCGCAGTTCGTCATCATCAAGGACATGGGACTCGTGAACACGTTCAGCGGCCTGTGGCTCGTCTATATCGCGGGCGGCGTCATCGGCAACGTGTTCTTCCTGCGGGGCTTCTTCGAGAGCATTCCGAAGGAGCTGGAGGAATCCGTCCTGATCGACGGCGGCGGCAACTGGCGCATCTTCTGGAACATTTACCTGCCGCAGTCGCTTCCCGCGCTCGGCACGCTGGCCATCTTTATTTTCCAAGGGACATGGGAGGAATACTTCCTGGCGCTTACGATCATCAAGAGCGAAGCGATGCGGACGCTGCCGATCGCGATCCTCATGTTCAACGACAAATATTCGACCAACTACGGCCAAGTGTTCGCGGCGTCCATGATCGCGCTGCTGCCGGTCATCCTGCTGTACGTGACGTTCCAGAAGAAGTTCGTGCAATCCGGCTTCAACGAGGGCGGCGTGAAAGGCTAATCCAAAGTCGCAAGGAGAACGATATGAACTCTACTTTGAAAATAGTTCGCGCCAAAACGGCCGCCGTCTGCGCGGGCTTGCTGGTCATCCCGGCGCTGCTCGGCGGATGCTTTGATAGCGGCAGCGCAAAGGTGGATCCCCGCGATGCGGGAGACGCCGATATGCTCGTCTACGTGACGACCGACAAGGCAAGATACGCTCCCGGCGAGCCGGTGAAATTCGCTCTCACGATGAACGAATCGGCGCAGCGCGGCGAGCTTCTCGTCCGCTACAAGCATCTCGACGAGACGATCGACGAAGCGAAGATCGAATGGGACGGCTCTCCGACGGTTCATTGGGAATGGCAGCCGTCCGAGACGGACTATCAAGGCTATTTGACGGAGATTTTCGTCAAGCAAGGCAAGGAAATGGTCGATCACGCCAACATCGCGGTCGACGTCTCCTCCGATTGGGGCAAGTTCCCGCGCTACGGCTACCTGGCGGACTTCATGGCGATGGAGGCTGCCGAGCAGGAAGCGGTCATCGAGCGGCTGAACCGCTACCGGATTAACGGCATCCAGTTCTACGACTGGCAGTGGAAGCATCATAAGCCGCTGAAGCTGGAAGGGGACGCGCCGGCAAAGCAGTGGCCGGAAATTGCGAACCGTCTGGTTGCTTACGACACGGTGAAGAACTACATCGATCTGGCTCACGGCAAAAGCATGAAGGCGATGAATTATAATCTATTGTTCGGCGCCTTCGACGATTCGGAGCAGGACGGCGTGAAGCGGGAGTGGGGCATGTTCAAGGACCCGCTGCTCACGAACCAAGATAAGCATCCGCTGCCGGAAAGCTGGGCGAGCGACATCCTGCTCTTGAATCCCGCGAACGAAGAGTGGCAGAGCTACCTGTTCGAAGAGGAGAAGAAGGTATTCGAGCATCTGCCGTTCGACGGCTGGCATGTCGACCAGCTTGGCGACCGCGGCGTCTTGTACGATGCGAACGCCGACAAGATCAACCTGCCGGATACGTATGAATCGTTCATGAACGCGGCGAAGAAGGAGATTGACGTCGATTACGTCATGAACGCGGTCGGCCAGTTCGGGCAGGCGAATATCGCGAAGACGCCGGTCGAATTTCTATACACCGAAGTGTGGGACGCGCATCCGGGCTATCGCAACTTGAAAGAAATCGCCGACCAGAACTATAAATACAGCAAAGGCGCGCTCAACACCGTGTTCGCGGCTTACATGAACTATGATCACGCCGATTCCGCGGGCGAGTTCAACACGCCGGGCGTGCTGCTGACGGACGCCGTCATCTTCGCCTCGGGCGGCTCGCATCTCGAGCTGGGCGAGAACATGCTGGCGAAGGAGTATTTTCCGAATCGCAACCTGAAGATGACCGAGGAGCTGCAGGACGCGCTCGTGTCGTATTACGATTTCCTCACGGCATATCAGAACCTGCTTCGCGACGGCGCGACGGACAAGGAGCTGGAGTCCGCGTCGGCAGAAGGGGCGGAGCTGTCGGATCAGCCGGAACGGGGCAAGGTGTGGGCGTTCGCGAAGGAAGCTCAAGGACGGACGGTTCTGCATCTGATCAACTTCACGGACGCGGCGACGCTGGAATGGCAGGATAACAAGGCAGACCAGACCGAGCCGAACGAGATCGCGGACGCGAAGGTAACGGTGAAGGCGGATGGCAAAGTGAAGAAGGCGTGGATGGCTTCGCCGGATTATTACGGCGGCTCGGCCGTGCCGCTCGACTTCAAGCAGAAGGACGGGGAAGTGGCGCTTACGCTGCCGAAGCTGAAGTATTGGAATATGATTGTTTTGGAATATTAAGGTAGTGAAGACGCCTCCGGAGGGCGTCTTTGCGTCGTTGTATCGCGGAAGCAGCCGCAGGCGGGACAATCGGTGTATACTGGAGTCCCGGCCCCGCGGCCGGACTAGAGAGGAGGAGGATCGCAAGATGGCGGAAAGATGGCGCAAGCGGAACCGGATGTCTTTTACGGCCCGGATGATTGCGGCTTTCGTGCTCGTTATTCTGATCCCGACCTTGTTCACCAGCTTCTCCTTCTATGTCGTCTCGAACGCCACCGTGAAGCAGAACGTGCGCGAGGCTTCCATTCAGATCGCGAAGCAGGGCGCGGACTCTTTATCTTTTATTTTCAACGCGGGCAGCGACGTGTCCGATATGATCTACATCGACTCCCGCATCCAGCATGTGCTGGCGAATCAGCCGTCCGAAGGGGTGGATCTGGTTCTATGGCGCGAGAACGAAGAGTATATGAAGAGCTTCCTGAACAACGTCGTCTATTCCAGCTCCTTCGTCAATATCGTGTACGTCCTTAAGGATCATGAGACGGGATGGGGGAGCGGCACGTTCTCCCGGGTCAAGCTGGCCCGTTACTACGTGCAGGATCAGCCATGGGCCGCGGAGGCGAGAGAGTTGGAAGGCGGACTCGTCTGGAGCCCGATCATGGCCGACCAGCTTAGCAGCGGAGGGGACAACACGGAGATGGTGCTTCCCATCGGCAGAGCGATCAAGGATTACGGGAGCGGCGCGACGGTCGGCTATATTTTGGTCAATCTGAACGGACGCAAGCTTATCGACAAAATCGAGGAGATGAAGCTCGGGCAGACGGGAAGCTTCTTCGTCGTGAACGGCGAAGGGCGCATCATGGTGTCGGCGGATCAGGGACGGATCGGAAGCGTCGTGCCGAACCGGGAGCTGCTTGCCCATATTACGAACGATCAGCGCATCGAATTCGAATTCAAGCAGGAGGACGTGCATCATTATGGGGTGAAGCAGCCGCTCAGCAACGGCTGGTTGCTGGTCGGCACGGTGCCCGTTCATGAAATAACGGACCGGCTGAGCGCGCTGCACCGCAATATTCTGATGTCGTTCGGCGTATTCACTCTTCTCGGCATCGGCATGGGGCTCGTCATCGCGAGCCGCGTCACGCGGCCGGTCAAGCAGCTGACCAAAGGCATGAAGCTGGTGCAGAAGGGCGATCTGACGGTGCGGACGGATGTCCGTACGAACGACGAATTCGGCTTGATGAGCCATCAGTTCAACAAAATGATCGGCGACATCAACGTGCTGATGGAGCAGGTGACGGAGGAGCAGAAGCTGAAGCAGGAGGCGGAGCTTCGGGCGGCCGTCCACCGCATCAACCCTCACTTCCTGTTCAATACGCTCGGCACGATCCGCTGGCTGATCAAATACGGCCAATCCGAGAAGGCCTATGAAGGCATCTCCGCCTTGACGAGGCTACTTGAAGCCAATATGGGCAAGAAGGGCAGCTTCGTGACGATCGCGGAGGAGCTGGACATTATCGAAAAATATTTGGTCATCCTGGAAATGAGATACAATCTGAAGTTCCATTTGCGCTTGAGCGTGGAGGAGTCTGCGGCGGCGCTTCCGGTGCCGCGCATGCTGATCCAGCCGCTGGTGGAGAACGCGATATTCCACGGCATCGTGCCTAAGGGCACGGACGGCGAAATCGGCATCGACGTCGCCTCCGAAGGGGAAGCGGTCATCATAACGGTGACGGATAACGGAATCGGGCTTCTCCCGGAGAAGGAAGACGTGATGGCGTCGGTGGAGAAAGCCGTTCGCGAGGGCCATACGGGCATCGGACTGCAGCATGTGCACGAATGCGCGCGGCTGTACTTCGAGCATGGCTCCAAGGTGACGCTGGAGCCGCGGGAGGAAGGCGGAGCCGAGGCCCGGATCGTGTTATTCCCGAAAAAAACGCCGAAGCAGGAGGGGGAAGCAGCATGTGGACAGCTATGATCGTGGACGATGAGCCGATTATCCGGTTCGGCATCAAAGCCTCCGTCGATTGGGCGAGGGAAGGAATCCGGATCGTCGCGGACTGCGCGAACGGAGCCGAGGCGCTCGAGCAGCTGGAAGAGGAGCCGGTCGACATTCTGATCACGGATATTAAGATGCCGGTGCTGGACGGTCTTGCCCTGACGAAGCAGGCGCTGGCGAAGCACCCGCGGATGAAGGTCGTTCTCGTCAGCAGCCACAACGATTTCGAGTACGTCCGGGAAGGGCTGAAGCTTGGCGTAACGGATTATATTTTGAAGCATACGCTCGAGCCCGAGGAGCTGCTTCAGGTGCTGCGGCGGTGCAAAGATCAGCTGGAGAAAGAGAGTCCGGCAGGAGGAGGCCGCCGGTCGGGAGAAGAAGATCGGACGCTTGCGCGCAAACGCTACGAGGGCGAGCTGAAGCAGCATTTGCTCCAGAAGAGCGAGGGCCTGCCGGAAGGCGGATATCCGGACTGGCTGGACGGCGATTTCCTTGGGGCGGTCATTCTGCTGAACAAGGTCCATTCGATCGAGGAGCAGGAAGGCTACTTGCACAAGTCCGTGCTGCTAGAGCAGATGATGGAGCATTTGTACGAAAATGAGCCTGAAGGAATCGCCGTTCAAACCGGGGAGAACGAGCTTCTGTTCCTTATGCCGAAGCCGCCTCAAGGCGCGGCTTGGGAAGCGGACGCGAGCGGCAGCCGGCTGCGCGGGCTCGCGTCGAAGCTGGAGGAGGACGGCGCGGGCAGCGTCACGATCGGCTATACGGCCGGGTCCGGCGCCGGCGCTATTCGCGAGGCGTATGCGCTTGGCAGGAAGGCGGCGGACCGCGGCTTCTTCGAAGGAAGCGGCATCTACGCCTACGATGCGGGACGCGATCTAGAGCGAGAGGGCAGCCGGCTGCCCGGGCTGTATCAGGAGCAGGCGGACGACGGCGAAGAGAAGCTGGCCGCGGCGATCGCCGAGTGGCGCCGGGATTGGTCGAAGGGCGGCTGCCCGCCGCTGCGGCTGAAGGAAGAAGCGAGCCGGGTGCTGTCGGTCCTGTTCAAACGGCAGGTCGATCCGTACACGCTGGTGGAATCGTTCGACCGGCTGTTCAAGTCGGAGACGCTCGGCGAGCTGTGCGATACGCTGCAGGCCAGCGTGGCCGAGCTGCGCAAAGCAAGGCCGTCCGGCGGATTCGAAGGGCCCGGCGCCGTTCATCCGATCGACAAGTCGCTCGATTATATCCGGACGCATTATTTGGAGCCGATGACGCTTCAGCAGGTTGCCGATTACGTGCATGTGAGCAAAAATTACTTCTCGATCCTGTTCAAGAAGGTGACGGGCGAGAACTTCATCGACTACGTCATCAAGCTGCGCGTGCAGCGGGCGAAGGAGCTGCTGGCCGGATCGGAGCTGAAGGTGTACGAGGTCGCGGAGCAGTCCGGGTTCGGCGACGTCAAATATTTCAGCAAGCTGTTCAAGAAAATTACGGGCCGTTCCCCCGTCGATTACAGGGAGCTGGAGGGGGAGGTGTCGGATGAAGGTTAACCCGCGCCGTTGGTTCCAGACGTTGGTATTAGCAACGGTGGCTGCCGCGACGCTCGCCGGCTGCATGAGCGATTCGATCATCGACGACCCGGGCGCCGTTCCGAGGCTTGGCGAGGAGCAGGAGAAGCGAATCGTGATTTGGCATACGTACAGCGACGAGGAGACGATTCTGTTCGAGCAGGAGATCATTCCCGCGTTCGAAGCGGAGCATCCCGGCATCGTTATCGAATCGGTGAGGCAAACCCACAATCAAGAGTACCGCTCCGCGCTTCAAGCCCGCGCGTCCGCCGGCAAAACGCCCGATATTATCCGCATGGACTATACGTGGGTGCCGGAATTCGCGCGGATGGGGCTGCTCGAGCCGGTCGATTCGTTCGCCGGCTACGAGGACGTATCCTCGCAGCTTCGGACGCGGATGCTAGAGACGAACCGGTACGGGGGCCGGGTCTACGGAGTGCCGCTGAACATTACGACGAAGGCCGCGATCTACAACGCCGGCTTGCTCGGGAAGCTCGGCCTCGCGGAGCCGCCCGCGTCATTCGCCGATGCCGCCGCCGTTGCCGAGCAGAGCGGCTACGTGATCGGCATGTCCGGCATCGAGCTATGGCACAGCCTTCCTTATTTCTTCGCGCTCGGCGGCCATTTGGCGGATCCCGGCTTCACGCGCACGTCCGGCTATCTCGACAGCGAAGAGAGCGCGGCCGCGATGGAAGAGCTGCGCCGGTTGTTCCGGCAGGGCGTCATTAACCCTTGGATGCTGGAGGGGAATGCCGATCTGTGGAAGGAAGTGTACGCGTCGAACCGGTTCTTAATGATCGACGACGGACCGTGGTACTACAGCATTCTCCTGAACAGCGCGGGCGTCGACGCCGATCTGCTTCAGCGGACCGTGCCGGTGCCGTTCCCCAGCGACGGCGACTATGGCTCCCTTATCGGCGGAGAAAGCCTGGTCATGACCAAAGGGGCGCGCAACAAGCAGGAGGCGTGGACGTTCATGAGCTGGATGACGTCGGAGGCGACGCAGCTGAAGCTGATGGAAGCGGGCCTCATTCCCGCGAATACGAATGCGTTCGAAGCGGGCCGGCGTTCGGACAACGCGGCGATCCGCTATCTCGAGCCGTACATGGCTGGCATTCCGGATGCCTTCTATCGCCCGTCGATTCCGGAATGGAACGAAATCGAGCAGCTGTATGACGCGGCGATGGAGGACATCTTCATCTCGGGCCGGGACGTAAGGGAGACGCTGCAGGAAGCGGCGGGGGAGATGGATGGGGTTTTGCGGGGGAATAAAAAATGAAGGAAGAAGCTGTCCGGCGACGGACCGCTTCTTTTTTATTCGAATCGACTGCTTACTTATGCTCATTCGTGAATACTTATTGATTTTACATAGACAAAACAACGAGGTGCCCATATGATAGATTCAATGGTAGTACTATAGAACTAGATTAATCGGTAGATTCTTTTCTGCTATCATCATGACGAGACTAGAGGAGCAAAAGATGAAAAAACTTCCTGTTTTGATCGCGGTTACGACACTTACCTCGATGCTGCTATCTTCTCCGCAGCAAATGCCGATTCTGGATTACGCCCATGCGGCGGGCCCCGCCATTATATACCCTTCCCAAGACGGATTCTGGGATGAACAAGGTAGCCAGATGGATATGGAGGAGAATTGGCTCGGACCATCCGCGATGGGTTACGGAATTCAAAGATCGGCTGTTCAATTCCAGCTGCCGGGCACAGGTACGGTTACGTCTGCTAAGCTTCGCCTTTATATCACGAATATTTCCGACAATACCATGGATTCGAGTCGAACACCCGAAATTTCGGTTTATGGTTCCGAGACAGACGATTGGGGGGTTGCCTTTCCAGCCCATGGATCACAGCCGATTTCAACCAATGGTGCGATTAGCTCAAGTTCCTGGGTTGAATTTGATGTAACCGACTTCGTGAAATTACAAATGGATCCCAACAAGAATAATCTCGTAACTTTTGCATTAATGAGCAATGAAGCTGACGAAATAGAGATTCTTTATGCAGCAGATAACTACGCTGACTCGATCTTCCATCCTCAGCTGGTGCTGGAGATGGGAAGCGAACCCGCGGGCATCCCTTCCGTGACGGCCGCTTCGACGGCAGAAGATACAGGCACGACCAACGGATTGGTTATCACTCCGAATGGGGCGGACACGGTGCCTGTAACTAATTACAAGATTAGCGGCATTACGGGCGGACGATTGTATAAAAACGATGGCGTGACGGAGATCGCCGATAATAGCTTCATTACGAAGGCAGAGGGAGAGGCGGGGCTGAAGTTCGTGCCTCATGCGAATGCCAATTCGGAAACGGACGGCCCGTTTACGTTCAAGGTGCAGGCTGCGCAGGATGCGGCAGGTACGGGACTTAGCGCCGAAGCAGCGGCTGCCATTCAAGTCAGTGAAGTGAACGACGCGCCGACGGCGAATGTTGACGTTTTGACGGCAATCGCGGAGAACTCGGGAGACCGGATCATCCCCTTCGCGGCATTGACCGCGAACGATAACGCGGGTCCGGCGAATGAAGGCCAGCAATCGCTTATCATCGCTTCGGTATCGAACCCGGCAGGAGGAACGGTTCGGATCGAAGGGACGAACGTTATTTTTACCCCTGGCCTCGACTATCGCGGAGCAGCCGGATTTGATTATACGCTGCAAGATAACGGCGTAACAGCCGGCACAGCTGATCCGAGTACAAGCGGGACTTCGGTATCGTTTCAAATTGAAGGCACTGCAGGAGCTCCTACCGTTACGGATGCCGAAACTGCGGAAGATACGCAAACGTCGAACGGACTTGTCATTGAGCGCCATTCGGAGGACGGTGCGGAAGTGACGCATTATAAAATTACGGGCATTACCGGCGGCACGCTGTATCAGAATGATGGGACCACGCGCATTAACGAGGGGAGTTTCATCACCGTATCCGAAGGTTTGAGCGGATTGAAGTTTACGCCCGATCCAAACGCTAACGGTACGGTCGGCTTTGGCTTTTTGGTGCAAGCGTCCAAGGATGCTCTAGGATCAGGTCTTGGCGCCGCCGCGCAAGCATCGATCATGGTATCGGAAGTCAACGACTACCCGACAGCTGCGGACGATACTTTGTCGGCTATTCAGGAAGACTCGGGCGAGCGGATCATTCCGTTCGAGGCGCTTCTAGGTAATGATTCACCGGGACCTGCCAATGAGAGCGGCCAATCCTTGACGGTTACATCCGTCAAAGAACCGGTCGGCGGGGCGGTCCGGATCGAAGGAACGGATGCGATCTTCACGCCGAACTCGAATTTCTCCGGGCAGGCCAGCTTCAAATACACGATTGCGGACAATGGCACAACGAACGGTTCGGCAGATCCTCTGGATTACGACGGCATGGTCGAATTCGACGTAGGACCGGTAGCCGACCAGCCAAGCGTAAGCGGGGCATCGACGGCGGAGGATACCCAAACAACGAGCGGACTGGTTATTTCGAAGAACGCCACGGACGGAATGGAAGTGACGCATTATAAAATTACGGGCATTACCGGCGGCACGCTGTATAAGAACGACGGGACAACGCGCATCGATAACGGGGATTTCATCACCTCATCCGAAGGCGGCGCCGGCCTGAAGTTTACGCCGGATCCGAATGCAAATACGCCGGCGCTTGACGATTTCGGTTTTGACGTGCAGGCGGCTCTGAGCGCAACCGGAGAAGGATTGAGTCTTACAGCCCGGGCTCTGATAACGGTAAGCGAAGTGAACGACGCTCCCGTCGCGAATGTGGATACCCTTGCCGATGTAGAGGCTGGTTCGGACAAAGTGACGATTCCCTATGCCGATTTGATCGCCAATGATTCAACCGGAGCGCTGAACGAGCAGCAGCAGTCGTTGACGGTCATATCCGTCGACTCGCCGATCGGAGGAACGGTTCAATTGGTGAACGGGCAAGTGGAATTCGTACCTGATGACAACTATATTGGAGCGGCCGGGTTTACTTACACGGTGATCGATGACGGAACGACTAACGGCAATGCGGATGCCAAGTCGTCTTCCGCCGACGTGCAATTTGACATTGTCGACAGCACGCCGCCATCGATTACGTTGAATGGCGAACAAACCATCTATTTGCTGGTAGGCGAAGTATACGTAGAGCCAGGTCGCTCGGCATATGACGAGTTGGATAAGGATTTAACGGATGATATCGTCGTCACGGGTTCCGTTAACACGGCTGTTCTGGGAACCTATCAGCTGAAATACAATGTATCGGATTCGAGCAACAATGCGGCTCCCGAGGTGACGAGAACAGTCCGTGTCGTGTCTGCCGACTTGGCTGCATTATCAACCGGGGAGGGAGAGCCCTCCCCAACGTTCACGTCGGGCCAACGGTCGTATACAATGGCAGTCGAAAACGGCGTCGGTCAGTTGAACATCACGGCCGCTAAGCTTGATCCAACGGCCTCGGTGACCATTAACGGACGAATTTCCCCGACTGGTCGGGAGACGGTTAATCTTAATTCCGGCGTCAATACGATCACCATTGTCGTGACCGCGGATGGCGGATCGACGCAAACGTATACGATAACCGCAACGCGGCAAGCGGCGGCTTCAAGTGGCAATACGCCTCAGACGTCTGTTCGTCAAGCGCAAGTCGTGACGGGGGATGCGAACCAAAACGTTGTGAAGGTTGACATCGCTCGTTCCGTTAACGGACAGGGTAAGTCAGTCGACTCGGTTGCCATGAGCGGAACGAAAGCAGACGAAGTGATCGCAACGGCGGAAGCGGGCAATCAGAAGCTTGCCAGAATCATTATCGACGATTTGCCAGGCGATCCGGCTGACGAAGTGTCCGTGAAAGTGTCTTCGGATGCGCTGTCCAAGCTTAAGGAAGCGGATCTGAATTTGGTAATTGAAGCAAGCGGCGCGAGAATCACGTTATCCGCGGAGACATTGGACCGTATTGGCGAAGCTGGTGAGGATCTATTCTTCCATATCGTGCCGGTAAGACAAGCGGCGGATCAGCAGGGAGTTACGCAAGGCGTCATGCATGCTTCCGAACTACAGCAATATGCGAAGGGTAAAGCGGTTCAGGTTGTTGGTCAGCCGATGATGATCGAGACGAACTACACGAACCGCAAGACGAATGTTATGTTTCCGCTGACCGGCATTCGAATACCAACGGATACGGAAGAGCGCTCGGCCTTCCTTAGCGAGCTGGCTATCTTCGTTCAGCATCATGACGGAACAAAGGATGTCGAGAAGGGGCATCTGGTATTCGATGCCGAGGGGCATCCGATCGGCTATGAGATAGAGATCGAGACATTCAGCACGTTCTCCTTCATAACAGTGGAGGGAGACGGAACCTACATGCATTACATGAAGGGCAACCCTGACGGAACGTTCCGTCCAGACGCAGAGATGACGCGAGCCGAGCTGGCCGCGACAATGTGGCGGCTTGTTTCTCTTGACTCCGCAGCCGTGGATACGGTCCCATTCCCTGATGTATCCGCATCGCATTGGGCATCCGAAGCCATTCGCGAGCTTTCGGAGGCTGGCATTTTCTTGGGCGACAACAAGGGCAAGTTCCTGCCTTCCGAATTCGTAACCCGCGCTGAGATGGCTGCATTGATTGCGCGAGTGAAAGGGCTGGAGACGACAAATCTTGCAATTTCACAAGAGCTGACCGGCCACTGGGCCGCCACGGCTGTCGCAGCGGTCCAAGACGCAGGTCTGATGGTTGGATTCCAGGACGGAACATTCCGGCCGGAAGAGACGTTAACCCGCGCGGAAGCGGTAACCGTGCTGAATCGTCTGTTCCAAAGGCCATTATTAAGCGATATGGAGCAGACGTGGCCGGATGTATCGGCAGAGCACTGGGCTTACGCCGATATTGAGTCCGCGACATACGATCTGCGCAAAAACGCGGATGATACGGTCGAGAAAATAAGCAAGAACGAATCAAATGATATAAAGTAAGCTGCAATGCAATCTTAAATGCACGGTTCGTTCGAAGAAAACAGTCCATCCTCAACCGAGGGTGGGCTGTTTTTGCTCTACGACAAGACGATCCAAGCGAAGAAGTCTTATACTAGCGGCCAGATTCCCGGTGCTGCGGGTATAAGGCTTTTTTTCAATGTATCGGTTTCCTCATAATCAAGCGTTTGTGCGAATATGCTGTTCCTAATCGGCTGCTTGTCTAATCGTACCTCAAATACGGCAGACAAGCTTAAGTAACCAGGGAAAGAGGGATGCGGATGAAGGACGAATGGCCGAACGCGGCGATATGGGGAATCGGAACGGCGGTGCCGCCGTTCCGGATGGAGCAGGAGGATACGTCCCGCAGGCTGGTGGAGGCGCTGGCGGCAGCCGGCCATACGGATTCGAGCCGCTGGGCGAGACGGATCTTCAAGCAATGCGGCGTGGAGAAGCGGTATACGTGCGAGCCGAACCTGCTGGAGGAAGCGGAGAACTGCCGCTACTTCAGGGGACCCGAGCTGGGCGGCGGCGATGTGCCGACGACTAGCGAGCGAATGGGCGTGTACAAGCGTGCATCGGTGCCGCTTGCGGAGGAAGCCGCGCGCAAAGCGCTGGCAGACAGCGGCGCGGCTGCGGAGGACATAACACATCTCATCACCGTGAGCTGCACCGGGCAGTACTTGCCCGGTCTGGACGCCGCGCTCATCGGCGAACTTGGTCTGCGGCCGACGGTCGCGCGTTTCCCGCTGACGTTTCTCGGCTGCGCGGCGGGTCTGAAGGCGATCTCCTTGGCCAAGGGGCTGGTGGCGGGACAAGGGCAGGCGCAGGTCTTGATCGTCTGCGTCGAGCTGTGCACGCTGCATATTCAGCCTTCAAGCGGTCGCGAGGCGCTGTACGGAGCTTCCTTCTTCGGGGACGGGGCATCCGCTTGCGTCGTAGGGGCAGCTTCAGGGACAGGACGGGAGCGGGACGGCTTCCTGCTCGGGGACGAAAGAACGGTCTTGCTTGAAGGAAGCGCCGGCGAAATGGTGTGGGAGGTCGGCAACCATGGCTTCGATCTGTACTTATCGACGGCGATTCCGCGTTTGATCGGCGATCATGTCCCCGCAGAGGTCGAACGACTGCTGGATGGCGCACCGAAGCCGGAGCTGTGGGCTATTCACCCCGGCGGCAGAGGAATCGTGGATGAGCTGCAGGAGCTCTTCGGTCTATCGGACGAGCAGACCTCGGCCAGCCGGTCCATTCTCCGGAATTACGGCAATATGTCGTCCGCGACCCTCCTGTTCGTGATGGCGGAGATGAAGCGGAAGCTGGCGGAGGAGGGCTCCGCGTTCAAGGAAGGCGTGGCGCTCGCGTTCGGTCCCGGCGTGACGGCGGAGATGATCCGGATCGCGTATTCGCCGGCCGGTTCGTTGGGCGGCAAGACCAAAAATGCCGAAGCGGCCGATGCCTATGTCTAAAACCTTACAGGCTCGCGAAAGCCGTCCCGAGCTCATGGACGATTGGTCCCAGGGAGGACCGAAGCTTCGAGAAGCGCTCGTGCACCTGCGCAGGCTGAACCGGTTGTTCGGAGCGGCGGCTCCGACTCTGTACGGGGTGAAGAAGCTTTGGCGGGAAGCGGGCAGTCCGAGGACGCTGTCGATCGTCGATATCGGATCGGGCTCGGGGGACGTAAACAAGAGGCTGCTTCGGTGGGCGCTGGAAGAAGGCGTGCGGCTGGGCGTAACGCTTGTGGACAAAACGGAGGAAGCGGCGAAGGAAGCGTCGCTCTACTATTGGAACGAATCGCGCGTTCAGATCCGTCAGGCTGATTTGTTCGAGCTCGAGGCGAATTCGGCGGATATCGTGACGGGAACGCAGTTCGTGCATCATTTCTCGGGGGAGGAGCTGGCGGGCGCCGTCTCCCGAATGCTGGACATTTCCCGAATCGGCATCGTCTTGAACGATATTCACCGCCACTGGCTGCCATGGACGGCGGTCTGGCTGGCGACGCGCGTCATTTCGAACAATCCGTATATCCGGCATGACGGACCGTTGTCCGTCGCCAAAGGATTTCGCGCCGACGATTGGGAGAAGCTGCGCCGGACGCCGGGCTTAGAGCGATTAAGCTACTCGTGGAGACCGCTGTTCCGGTACGCGGTGACGATTCCGAAGGAGGATGGTGGCCATAATGATTGAATGGAGCGTGATGAAGGGTGACTAAAATATATGATGCGATCGTTCTTGGAGCGGGAGTAGCGGGAAGCGCGGCGGCCAAGCTGCTGGCCGATCGGGGCTGGCACACGGCGCTCGTCGACCGGCACCGCTTCCCGAGGCACAAGGTATGCGGCGAATTTCTATCGCCGGAGTCGCAGGGAACGCTGGCGCGGCTCGGCCTGCTTGAGGAAGTGAAGAGCTTATCGCCAAGCGCGATCACGCGGACGAGCATGCATATGCGCGGCGGAGGCGTGGTCTCGCTGGCTCTGCCGGGCAAGGCGCTCGGGGTTAGCCGGTTTCTCCTGGACGAGAAGCTCCATCGGGCGGCGGAGGCTGCCGGAGCGGAAGCCCGGGAAGGCGTGACCGTTACGGCGGTGACGAGGCAAGGCGAACATTATGCGGTTCTTGTTCGCGCGGGGGACAGAACGGAAGAGCTGCTCGCGAGGTCCGTCATCGGGGCATGGGGCGGTGCTGGGCTTTCGTACGGCGAACGCGGCGAGGAGGGGGATACCTCGAATGACGCGCCGAAAAAACGCAAAGGCGCGCCAAAGTCCTCTTCCGTGGGCGTCAAAATGCATTACCGCATCCGAAGCCCCAAAGCGGCCGAAGCGATGACGGAGGCAGCGGCCCGTCCGGATGCGGTCGAGCTTTATTTTTTCCGCGGGGGCTACCTCGGTCTGAACGCCGTGGAGGACGGGAAGGTCAACGTCGCGGCTCTGTTGGACCGGGCCGATATCCCGGCCAAGCATCGCACCGTGGCGGCGATGCTGGAAGAGGCGATCCGCCGGCACCCGGCATTGGAGGCGAGGATGGCCGGCCTCCTTCCCATTATGGGCAGCGCGGCGGCCGTATCGCCGTTCCGGGTCGGGCTTCGGCCCGTGCCTTGGAACGGCATGCCCCTCATCGGCGACGCCATATGCCGTATTCCGCCTCTCTGCGGAGACGGCATGTCGATGGCGCTTCGCTCCGCCGAGCTGTGCGGGAAGTTTGCCGACCGCTATCTGCGGGGCGAGCTGACGGTTGAACAGTGGGAGCGGGAGTACGGAGCGGCCGTCGCAAGCGAATTCGCAGGTCCGCTGCGATGGGGCAGGGTGGCGCATTCGCTTCTCGCTTCTCCGGTTCTCTCTTATGCGCTGCCGTTGATCGCCCGTCTGGCGCCTGGCGCGGCCAGCGGCATGGTACGGGCGACGAGGCTCCGGAATCCGGCCATCGTCGAGTCTTAGGAGTTGGCGGCTACGTGCTTGCTGTGGCATCCATCCGATCGAGGCGCTCCGGCGAACATCCCGCCTTCAGGACGAATAGTCCTGGGGGCGGGATGTTTTTTTGGCGTGCGGCTGGCTCCCGTTGCTACTCCTCGCCCCAAAAAAATTTTTATAATACGGTATGGGGGTATATTGACTGAATATAGGGGGGTGGGGTATACTGTGAACATAAGATGACAAACAAACGGGAGTGTTAAACGATGACACAAGAACAATTCGCGACGAATCGTCAGAATGAACAAGTGACTTTCGATATAACAGGCATGACTTGCGCGGCTTGCGCGAACCGAATCGAGAAAGGGCTGAACCGCCTGCAGGGGGTCACCGAAGCCAGCGTCAACTTCGCGATGGAGACGGCGAGCGTCAGCTTCCTGCCTTCCGAGATCAGCGTGGAAGATATGCAGGGCAAGGTGAAGCAGCTCGGGTACGAGGCGATGCTCAAGCAGGAGGAAGGACGCGCGGAGGAGCACAAGGCCAAAGAAATCAAGCGGCACAAGCTGACGCTGCTGTTATCGGTCATCTTGTCGCTGCCTCTACTCTGGAGCATGGCGGGCCATTTCGGCTTCACTTCATGGATCCCCGTGCCGGCTCTGCTGATGAACCCATGGTTCCAGCTTATCCTGGCAACGCCCGTTCAATTCATCGTAGGCGCTCCTTTCTACAAGGGCGCGTACAAGGCGCTTCGCAACGGCAGCGCCAATATGGATGTGCTGGTCTCCCTCGGCACGTCGGCCGCTTATTTCTACAGCTTGTATTTGACGGTTGAGTGGTCGATGGCGGGAGCTTCCGTCCACCATGGGCCGTCGCTTTATTTCGAAACGAGCGCGGTGCTGATCACGCTGGTCGTCATGGGAAAGCTGTTCGAAGCGCTGGCCAAGGGGCGTACATCCGACGCGATCAAATCTCTGATGAGCCTGCAAGCCAAGACGGCTCTCGTCGTAAGGGACGGAGCGGAGGTGCGCGTGCCGGTCGAAGACGTGCTTCCAGGCGATGTCGTGATCGTGAAGCCAGGCGACAAAATACCGGTTGACGGCATTGTGCTCGAAGGGCGGTCGGCGGTAGACGAATCGATGCTGACGGGCGAGAGTCTCCCCGTCGCCAAGCAAGCAGGCGATACGCTCATTGGA
Organism: Paenibacillus soyae; assembly: GCF_024623455.1. Classification (GTDB taxonomy): domain Bacteria; phylum Bacillota; class Bacilli; order Paenibacillales; family Paenibacillaceae; genus Pristimantibacillus; species Pristimantibacillus soyae. Next base: position 104,932 of record NZ_JANIPJ010000023.1, read on the forward strand.
GCGACATCGAACAAAAACGGGCTGCTGCGGATGAAAGCGACGAAGGTCGGCAAAGATACGGCGCTCGCGCAAATCATCAAAGTCGTGGAGGATGCCCAAGGCTCCAAAGCGCCGATTCAGCGGATCGCGGATGTTATCTCCGGCATCTTCGTCCCGATCGTGGTCGTCATCGCGATCGCGGCGTTCGCGGTATGGTACTTCTTCGTCACGCCGGGCGAATTCGGGGAATCGCTCGAGAAAGCGATCGCGATTCTGGTTATCGCTTGCCCGTGCGCCCTGGGCCTTGCGACTCCGACCTCCATTATGGCGGGCTCCGGCCGCGCCGCCGAGCTGGGCGTTTTGTTCAAGGGCGGGGAGCATCTGGAAGGAACTCATCGCATCGATACCGTCGTGCTGGATAAGACGGGGACGGTCACGAAAGGCAAGCCCGTGCTTACGGATATCGTTTCTTCGTGGGATGAAGCACAATTTCTTCGTTTAGTAGGAGCCGCCGAGAAAGGCTCCGAGCATCCGCTTGCCGAGGCCATTGTGGCCGGCATCGAAGAGAAGGGAATCGAGCTTGGCACAGCCGACGCGTTCGAATCGATTCCGGGTTACGGCATCCGGGCGACCGCAGAGGGCCGAGAGGTACTGGCCGGGACTAGACGCCTGTTGGAGCAGCACGGGGTGATGGCCGGAGATGCCTATGAACAAATGTCACGGTTGGAGCAGGACGGGAAGACGGCTATGCTGATTGCCATCGACGGCGCATATGCCGGCATGGTGGCGGTAGCCGACACGATCAAGGAATCCTCGGCAGCCGCAGTCGCGAGGCTTAAGGCGATGGGTATTCAGGTCGTCATGATAACGGGCGACAATAAACGAACGGCGGAAGCGATCGCGGCGCAGGCGGGCATTGACCATGTGCTGGCCGAGGTGCTGCCGGAGGGCAAAGCGGAAGAAGTAAAGAAGCTTCAGGAGCAGGGACGCAAAGTCGCCATGGTCGGCGATGGCATCAACGACGCGCCGGCGCTCGCAACGGCCGATGTCGGCATGGCGATCGGCACGGGCACGGACATCGCGATGGAGGCGGCCGACGTTACTCTAATGCGCGGCGACCTCGCCAGCATTCCGGACGCAATCCTGCTCAGCCGCAAAACGATGGCGAACATCAAGCAAAACCTGTTCTGGGCGCTTGGCTACAATACGCTCGGCATTCCAATCGCGGCTATTGGCTTGCTTGCCCCGTGGGTCGCCGGCGCCGCGATGGCGCTCAGCTCCGTATCCGTCGTGCTGAACGCGCTTCGCTTGCAGCGGGCGAAGGTTTAACAGATCCATTAGTAAGGCGTTAGTAAGGCGATGATATCCGGCGCGCAAGTGTGGGAGAATAGAAGCAGAGAGAGGTGCTGGGCTCTCTGCTTTTTTCTGCGGCCGACTTCACTCGAAAGTAGCTGCTGGCATGGCTGTAAGACGTTTTAATCGTCTTATTCACTCGAAAGTAGCTGCCGGCAGGGCTGTAAGACGTTTTAATCGTTTTATTCACTCGAAAGTAGCTGATGGTATGGCTGTAAGACGTTTTAATCGTCTTATTCACTCGAAATTAGCTGCTGGCAGGTCTGTAAGACGTTTTAATCGTCTTATTCACTCGAAAGTAGCTGCCGGCAGGGTAGCGTCAAGAAGTTTGTGTAAGCTTGTAGAATATCCATCTGGGATGGATCAATGAGGTGCCAGGCGGGGGAGGAGGCCTCCTCCCCCGCCTGGCCACCTGCCACCTTTTTTTGTTAGATTTCT
>NZ_JANIPJ010000024.1 GCF_024623455.1 Paenibacillus soyae
GCCCCCCTCAAGATGAGATTTCCCAATTAGTAAGACCCCTTGAAGACGACGAGGTTGATAGGTTCGGGGTGGAAGCACGGCAACGTGTGGAGCTGACGAATACTAATCGGTCGAGGGCTTATCCTAAAATGAGTTAAAGATCACTTCAGCTAAACTTTCGTATCCAGTTTTCAATGTGCAAACATTGAACATCGTTTGGTGGCGATGGCGGAGGGGAACCACGCGTTCCCATACCGAACACGACCGTTAAGCCCTCCAGCGCCAATGGTACTTGGACCGCAGGGTCCTGGGAGAGTAGGACGTCGCCAAGCACGAAAGACCTGTCACAGTAAATTGTGACAGGTCTTTTTGTGTGCATGAAGTTTTCGTACTTGGCTTAGGCCAATGCGAAAATCTTCGTGGCGACTTCACTCTCCCAACAGGGAGAGTGTCTGAACCGTTTTGATCGAAGCAATTCGACGTAGCATGACCCGGCCTTTAGAGGTAGGTTCAGACGCCGACCGGCGATGTGATAGCTTCGAAGCTGATTCATCGCCGGTGCGGAATGGACGTTGCCAAGCACGAATGACCTGTCACAGTAAATTGTGACAGACCTTTATGCGTAGCGACTTCACTTTCCCTGTTGGGAGAGTGTCTGAACCTTGTTGATCGAAGTAATTCGACGAAGCGTGACCCGGTCTTTAGAGGTAGGTTCAGACGCCGACCGGCGATGTGATAGCTTCGAAGCTGATTCATCGCCGGTGCGGAATGGACGTCATAGAGCACGAAAGTTACAGCCGGTGCGAATGGACGACCTAAAAGAAATGCCCTATCGTTTTTTGCGACAGGGCATTTATTATGTAAGTAACTCTTCTAACGATGATAGAAGAAAGCTTCTCTTGTCTGTAGGCGAAGAATGCCGTCCTTGCGCTGCTTACGGAATGCAACGGATAGAAGCAGGCGGGGAATGATGACCCAGATATGCCAACTGATCAAGCTGATCATTAACGATGGTTGAATCCATGGATAGAGTACCGCAATAATGCATAAGCCTAGCCAGAACAGATGGCGGTGCACGCGGCGGAATACGGTTATGGATATATCGTTGGCCGGTTTAAAGCCTATCCACGGAGGGTTGACGCGCCAGATCCATTTGCGTTCGGCTGCTTCGGTAACGGAAATAAAGGTTATGATAATGATAACGAGATGCAGCAGTTGAATGGCAGCGAATCCGAACAGCCAGGCGAACAAGCCGTTCATGCCGTACACGAGCATTTGAATGCCTAAGAAGATTGCGGCAATAATAAGATGGCTAAGGATAAGCTCGGACCTTACGACGACTTTTTTGACCAGCTGGTATTGATAGATCGTCGCGTTCTTCTGCTCGGATAGATTCTGTTTCATGAACGACGTCCTTCCTTTGGCAAACATAGTCCCACTATTTATATCGGCAAGTCAGATACCGTTGTGAATACAAACAATTTGGTAATCGCCGCTCACCATTCGCCTAGTTGTCGCATATGATGATATATAAATATTTGAAATGGGTTATGAAACAAGTATAATTCGCTAGAATACGTGGCATAATAATAGGAATAGATCATAATTGGCAAGGAAAGCGGGGATGATCATGGACAATATCGGATCTCACCAATGCACCATATGCGGCAATGTGAAAGCTGAAGGTGAAGGCATACGTATCGTATTGGGCTTTATCTGCAGCGATTGCGAGACGGAAATGGTTCGTACAGATGTCAAAGATGCTAAATATCCTTTTTTCATTCATCAAATGAAGCAGCTATTCGTCGAGAAAAACGCGTAAACAGCCCTGGAGACGGAGGCTGTTTTTTTTCTGTGCGCTTCCCGTTTACGGACGAGGCTCGCATCAGTACAATAGAACAAACGCAGCTCAAAGCTGCTCAATGGACAGGAAGGATGTTGGAGCAGTGAAGCAACGGCTACATGCACCGCTTTACCAAGCACTAGTGAATCATGCAAGCAAAGATCCCGTTAGCTTCCATGTTCCCGGTCATCATGGGAACGAAGCTTTGCAATATGCGTTGAACATGCTGGACAAGCAAGAAGAAGCCATTAATAGACACTTCGGTCCGCTACTTGCGCTAGACGTCACAGAGCTATCGACGACGGATGATCTCCATCATCCGGAATCCTCCATTAAGGAAGCGCAGGCCTTGGCAGCCGAATGTTTTGGGGCAGAGGATACTTATTTCCTTGTAGGGGGAAGCACCTCGGGAAATTTGGCTCTGATTCTGGCGGTATGCGATCCTGGAGATATAATACTTGTTCAACGGAATGTACATAAATCGATAATCAATGGCCTGAAGCTGGCCAACGCTAAGGCGGTATTCCTCACGCCCGAGCGCGAGTCGATTACAGGTCTTGCCACGGTGCCAAGCTTGCTAGAAACCGAAAAGGCCATTATCCGATATCCGGAGGCCAAAGCCGTATTTTTGTCGACGCCCAATTACTATGGAATGAGTGTAAATATGGAGCGTTACGCGGAGCTGTGCCACCGCAATGGCATTCCTCTTCTCATAGACGAAGCGCATGGGGCGCATTATGGATTTCATCCTGAGCTTCCGGCTTCGGCCATTCAGGCTGGGGCCGACGCGGTCGTCCAGTCGACCCATAAGACGCTTACGGCCATGACGATGGGCGCCATGCTGCATGTGCGGGGCAGCCTTTTGTCACGCGGCAGGCTGAAGGACACGCTCGCCATGATTCAAAGCTCCAGCCCATCTTTCCCCATTATGGCGTCGCTAGATATTTCCCGAGCAATAGCCCAGCAGCTTGGACCGGACCTATTTCGTGAATCTATCGAGGCGGTTCGGTTATTTCGTCAATGGCTGAAAGAGGAATCGAGCAGATTGACGGTGCCCGAGAGGGAGGATAGTCCTGTTCGATCTATTTCGTATGACCCGCTAAGAATCTTATTAATGGATAGAGACGGATTGTTGTCCGGCTACGAGATTCAGCAGGAGCTGGAACGGCATGGCTGCTATGCGGAGATGGCGGATCCGAAATATTCTTTGTTGGTCGTTGGCCCTCACGCGGCCCGGGGAGCGATACCAAGGCTTCAAGAGGCAATCCTCCATATAAACGCTAAATATGCTGAAAGATGCGACAGCGCAATGGCGGAGCCTATTCAATCGCTCGATCTCATGGATGAAGATATCAGCAGCGTAAGCGAACCGGTAGCTTTTGCGAGACATGGAATGTCGGGGAAAGGAGCTCGAAGGGTTCATTTGCAGGATGCACGGGGGCAATTGTCCGGCGAGATGGTTATTCCTTACCCTCCTGGCATTCCGATCCTCTATACGGGAGAACGCATTACGAATCATCATATCAGTCAAATAGAATGGTTGGCCAGAACGGGGGCTAGGTTCCAAGGAGCCGAAGACGACACGATGACAACAATCGCTATATTAATAGAAGAGAAAGATGAAGACGGGTCGAATTCCGTCAAACTTTCATTGTAGATGGGGAAGCCCTTTGCTACAATGAATGTACAAGTTGTCGTAAAAGTAAGGAGCACGAACGATTGAGCAAAGGGTTATTTATTACGATAGAAGGCGGAGAAGGAGCAGGCAAGAGCTCACTCATTGGGCTGCTCGCGAATACACTGCAGCATAAGGGCAGAAGCGTAGTCGTGACAAGGGAGCCTGGCGGCATTCCCATCGCGGAGAAAATTCGCGGCGTTATTCTGGATACCGCCCACACGACGATGGACGCCAGGACCGAGGCTTTGTTGTATGCGGCAGCCCGGAGGCAGCATTTGGTGGAGAAGGTGCTTCCGGCCCTGCAAGATGGTCATATTGTCCTATGCGACCGTTTTGTCGACAGCAGCTTAGCGTACCAAGGCTACGCCAGAGGACTTGGGATGGACGAAGTGTGGAAGATCAACGAGTTCGCGATTGCCGGCGTCATGCCTGATTTGACGATTTACATGGATGTGTCGCCAGAGGTAGGCCTCTCGCGCATCGCACAGAATGAGGTACGCGAGGTGAACCGGCTCGATCTGGAGCGTCATTCGTTCCATGAGCGGGTAAGAGAAGGGTATATGCTACTGCTCGACCAATTCCCGGAGCGAATCGCGCGCGTGGACGCGGAGCAAAGCCCGGAGAACGTGCTAAATGAGGTAATCGACGTTATTAGCCGCAGATTTGCAGGATTATAGGGTAACCGCGTCAAAATATACAGAATAAACAGTTGAATTGGAGAAGAGGGGACTTAGTCATTCATTTATCACAATAGAATTTATAAGTTTTCCGTGATTTCGGAATATAAATTCTATTTGACGATAAAAACTACCTCTAAACGCGGTCGTTCATCATGGATTGACTTCGATAGAAGTTTTTCTCATTACCTATTCTAAAAGTATTCAAGGGGGAATGAAGATGAAATTAGTCATCGCGGTAATTCAAGACAAGGATAGCAACAGATTATCGAACGCTCTGGTGCGCGAAGGGTTCCGAGCTACGAAGCTGGCTAGTACGGGCGGATTCTTGAGAGCGGGCAATACGACGTTCATGATCGGAATCGAGGACGAGCGCGTGCACGAGGTTCTCCAAGTCATCAGCGCCAACTGCAAAGTGCGCGATCAATTGGTGACGCCGGTATCGCCGATGGGCGGATCCACGGATTCGTATATCCCATTCCCTGTGGAAGTCCAGATCGGCGGAGCAGCCGTATTCGTCGTACCAGTGGAGCGATTCGAACACTTCTGAATGGGTGTGACAACATGAGAGTTGACCAAAGCTGGAGACCAACCCAGCAAAACCGGACCAACACGGATCCTGCGGCCAAGCCCGTGCAGTCCTCAAGCTTCGCGGACGTGATGGTGCAGCAGGATGCGCAGCGAAGCCAAGAGCAACTGCAGTCCAAGCTGCAGGATATTCATAGGCAGGGCGACCGCCTAGCGAAAAACATGACGGTACGGGAGCTCATGCTATACCGCCAAATGGTCAAGTCGTTCCTCGAGGATACGATCAAACGAGGAGTTGGGCTGAAGGAAGTGCGCGGCTTTGACCGCCGCGGGCGGGTCAAGCGTTACAAGCTGCTCGACGAGATTGACGCAACGCTTGTATCGATGGCCGAGGAGCTGCTCGACACCGAAGAAGGAAGAATCGAGCTGCTGAACAAAATTGGCGAAATACGCGGCATATTGATAAACCTTATGTTTTAACGCGAATCGAGCTGGGAAAGGTAAGGAAGAAGTTATGGGCCTTGAACTGGCGGACGGACAATGGAAGGCGCAGCGCATCCTGAAGCATGCCCTTCAAAGCAATAAAATATCTCATGCTTATTTATTCAACGGCCCGTCCGGAACGGGCCGTCTTCAGATGGCGCGGCAATTCGCCAAAGCGTTATTCTGTACGGCAAACGGCTGGGACGCATGCGGTGAATGCTTGGAATGCCGGAAATTCGAGCATGGCAACCAAAGCGATCTGATCATGCTGGCGCCGGATGGGCAAAGCATTAAAATCGACCAGATTCGCGAGCTGCAGCGTTCGATGTCGTATCGGAGCACGCAATCGGGAAGGATCGTATATATCGTCGAATCGGCGGAGAAGATGACGCTGCAGGCAGCCAACAGCCTGCTCAAGTTTCTGGAGGAGCCCGTATCCCCGATCGTCGCTATCTTGATTACCGATAATGGACAAGCGGTGCTACCGACTATTCGGTCGAGAACGCAGTGGGTGCCGTTCCTGCCGATGTCGCCCGAAACGATGCTTGAACGGTTAACGGAAGAGGGTGCTTCGCCGCTTCTGGCGAGAGCCGCGGTGCACTTGTCCTCCGGGCTGGATGGGGCAAGGGAAATTCTCCAGCAGAATGGGTTTGCAGAAATCCGAAACCTAGTGATACAATTAGGCAAGGAGAGTATGTCCCGATTCACCGCGGCGATGATCACTGCCCAGCAGCAGCTGTTTAAGACGGATTTGGCGAATCAGACGAATCTGCTGCTTGCATTATTAACACTTTGGTTCAAAGATTTAACGCAGTTCCAGGCCGGCAGGCAGGACAAGCTTGTATTTATAGATCAGGTAGAATGGATAAGCAGTCATGCTTACGATCGCTCTTTCGCGGGATGGGTGTCCTGCATGGAGCATGTTCTTGAAGCGGGCAAGCGGATACGCGCGAACGTATCGCCTCAGCTCGCTTTTGAGCAATTATTGGTAAACCTACAGGAGGGCTAATCCTTGTATAATGTCATCGGTGTCCGCTTTAAGAAAGCGGGCAAGATCTATTACTTTGATCCGGTCGATCACCCCGTCGAGAAGGACCAGCATGTTATTGTTGAAACCGCTCGCGGGATCGAATACGGTAAAGTGGTGGTGGGACAGAAGCAAGTCGGTGAATCGGATGTTGTTCTCCCTCTTAAGAAAGTCATTCGGATCGCAAGCGATTCGGATGCCCAGGTCGTCGACGAGAACCGCAATGCGGCCAAGAATGCTTTCACGACATGCCTGGACAAGATCAAGAGCCATCAGCTTCGCATGAAGCTGGTTGACGTCGAATTTACGTTCGACCGGAATAAAATCATTTTTTATTTCACCGCCGAAGGCCGAGTGGACTTCCGCGAATTGGTTAAGGATTTGGCGAGCGTCTTCCGGACTCGCATCGAGCTCCGCCAAATCGGAGTAAGGGATGAAGCCAAGATGCTTGGCGGAATCGGCCCTTGCGGACGCGTATTATGCTGTTCGTCATGGCTTGGGGATTTCGAGCCCGTATCGATCAAGATGGCGAAGGATCAGAACCTGTCTCTGAATCCTACGAAGATCTCGGGGCTATGCGGTAGATTAATGTGCTGTCTCAAGTATGAGCATGACAACTACGAGAGCGTGCGCGAGGAGCTGCCGGCCGTAGGCAAGATTGTCGTAACCTCTTACGGCGAAGGCAAGGTAACCGGCATTAACGCGGGAACGAAGAGCGTATACGTGCAGCTGTTCGATATCCCGGGGAAACCGAAGGAATTGCCGCTGGACGATGTTGTACTGAAGTAGATGTAGACGATAGAGTTGAATCTAATAGGTGAGGTAACGCTCACGCTTGAAGTTCTGGGGTGGGAACTTGGAGAAGAGGAATATTTTTGATCAGATGGATGAGTTGGATAACCGGGTAGGTCTGATTCATGCCGAGCTTAGCGCCCTCAAGCTGAAGGTGAAGGAATTGCTGGAGGAAAACAACAGGCTCAGCATGGAGAACCATCAGCTTCGACAGGTGTTCAAGCGAGAGACGGCCACGGAGCGGGAAGCCGTAACCGCATCCCGAAGCGCGGCGAAGAAGCCGAGAACGGCTCCGTCTCGCGAGGGTCGGATCGCGGAGAGCATCGTGGCAGTTGGAGAAGGACATGATAATTTATCGCGGATCTATCACGAAGGGTTCCATATCTGCAATGTGTACTACGGTCACTTGCGGACGGAGGGCGATTGCTTGTTCTGCTTGTCCTTCCTCAACAAATAAGAGAAACTCGTATCGACAGGCCGTCCTTACTTACTGGGACGGTCTTTTTTTGCTTTTTGCGGGATGTGCGTTATGATGGAAGAAATAAAGGAGAGACGAATCGTGACCGAACAACAATCAATTATGCTTGGCGCAGGGGAACGCATTGATGATTTATTGACCGATACGGGGCTGCGAATCATCCAGAGCAGAGAAGTGTTCAGCTTCTCCTTGGATGCCGTGCTGCTCTCCCGTTTCGCGAACATCCCGAAGAACGGGGGACGAATCGCGGATTTATGCTCAGGCAACGGCGTTATACCGATCCTGCTGTCGGGCAGAACCAAAGCGAAGATCGATGCGATCGAGATTCAGCCGAGGTTAGCCGATATGGCCAGACGAAGCGTGGAGCTTAACGGGCTGCAGGAACAAATTCAAGTGCTAGAGCAGGACCTGCGTACCTATCCGAAAGTAGCGGGCAACGGCGTTTATGATGCGATTACCGTGAATCCACCCTATATGCCGGTAATGGCCGGCGATCACAACGAAAATGAGCATTACGCCATAGCGCGCCACGAAATTCATTGCACGCTTGAAGATTTGGCACAGGCTTGCTGCAGGCTGCTCAGACCGGGAGGCAAGCTGTCGATGGTCCATCGCCCCGCCAGAATGCTCGATATTCTCGAGTCGTTAAGACGATGGAAGCTGGAGCCCAAAAGGATTCAGTTCGTTCATCCTCATGCAGGAGCGGAAGCGAACATGATATTAATAGAAGCAACGCGCGACGGGAAGCCGGATATTCGGCTGCTGCCGCCGATTATGGTATACAACGATGAAGGAGTCCAAATCGTATGAGGGTACAACGAAGCTATAAATCGGAATCGGTCCCGGGCGCAAACGTGAGCGGAAGCGGGACTCTCTATTTGGTCGCGACGCCGATTGGAAACTTAGAGGATATGACCATGCGGGCGATTCGCGTGCTGAGAGAGGCGGATCTGATTGCGGCGGAGGATACGCGGCAGACTCGCAAGTTATTGACGCACTTCGAAATCCATACGCGGCTGGTCAGCTATCACGAGCATAACAAAAGCGCCAGCGGACCGGAGCTCATCCGTTTGCTCCTGGAGGGGCAGTCCATCGCCCTCGTGAGCGATGCCGGTCTTCCTGCGATTTCCGATCCCGGGGCCGACCTTGTCGCGGAAGCAGCGGAACAAGGTATTGCGGTCGTCCCGATCCCGGGGGCGAACGCGGCGCTCTCCGCGCTTATTATGTCGGGGCTGCCGACGGAACGGTTCTTGTTCGCGGGGTTCCCTCCGCGGGAGAAGAAGACGCTTGGCAAATGGCTGAAGGATCTTGCAAAAGAAAGAGCAACGCTTATCATGTACGAGTCGCCTCATCGGCTTGGCAAAACGCTGAGCGCGATGCTTGAAGCCTTCGGCGACCGCCGCATTGCCGTTATTCGGGAATTAACAAAAAAACATGAAGAGGCGATCAGGGGATTAATCTCGGAATGTATCGGCTGGTTCGAGGAGCATTCGCCTCTCGGAGAATTTTGCCTCGTTATAGACGGAGCCAATGAATCAGAGTCAGACGGCCAGGGAGAGAATGAGGTCTGGTGGGCGGAGCTGGATGTGGAGGCGCATGTCTCTCATTATGAATCGACGATGGACCGCAAGGAAGCGATCAAACAAACGGCGATCGACCGGGGGGTCCCGAAGCGGGACGTATATAATGAAGTAAACCGCTGAGAAAAAAAAGGACCTTCCTGGCCGGGTTCTAGCGCAGGAAGGCAAAAAGGAGTATAAAAAGGTTAGAATTAACAAGGTGGTATAAATTGATTATAACCGATTTTTTTTATTTTGTCACAGGAGAAGGCATTTCTGATAAACAAATATGGCAAACAATTTTTCCCTTAAAGTAGGAAACGTTCTCCGCGTTGCCGCAGAAGATGCATGCCGGCTCATATTTTTTCAGCATGATGCGCTCGCCGTCTACATAGATTTCCAGCGCATCCTTCTCGCCGATGCCCAAAGTACGACGCAGTTCAATCGGAATAACAACGCGTCCCAGCTCATCGACCTTACGTACGATACCTGTGGATTTCATCATATCTATCAGTCCTCTCCAAAATATGCATTCGTCATCGTTCGACAATGTTTGTGAAATCTATGTTTCTATGATACCAACTCTTCCCAAAACAGTCAACAATAAAACTGCTTCCAAATTGCAGTAATTACAAGACTTCTCGGGTTATAGTAAAAATATTGCTCTGTAATAGAATACAACAGCTTCGACAATTTGGAAACTATTCGACGACACTATTCGACATTTAGTGCGCGGGTTGTGTCGAAAATATGAACAAAGGAGATGAAGAAATGAGGGAGAAATTAACGGAAGAAAAAGTGTTTAAGGATCCGGTTCACCATTACATTTATGTTCAAGACCAAACGATTTGGGATCTTATTAATACGAAGGAATTCCAGCGGCTTCGCCGGATCCGTCAGCTGGGAACGACGTATTTGACCTTCCACGGGGCCGAGCACAGCCGATTCTCCCATTCGCTTGGCGTCTATGAAATTACCCGCCGCATCATTTCGCAATTCGAACGTAACGGTTACCCGGACTGGCCGCGAGAAGAGAGGCTCGTCTCCTTATGCGCCGCTCTGCTCCATGATGTCGGCCACGGCCCGTTCTCGCATTCATTGGAAGAAATTTTTGACACGGACCACGAGGTGTGGACCTGTAATATTCTGCTGGGCGATACGGATATCAATGCGGTGCTCCGCCAAGTAAGCGAAGACTTCCCGGCCAAGGTGGCCGCGGTTATCCAGAAGACGTATCCGAAGCCGATCGTCATCAGCCTTATATCCAGCCAGATGGACGCGGACCGCATGGATTATTTGCTTCGCGACGCTTATTTCACGGGCGTCAATTACGGCACGTTCGACCTGGAGCGGATTCTTCGGGTGCTGCGGCCATATCAGGGGAAAATCGTGGTCAAAGAAAGCGGCATGCATGCGGTGGAGCATTATCTGATGTCCCGCTATCAAATGTATTGGCAAATCTATTTCCACCCCGTCACCCGTAGCTCGGAAATTATATTGAGGCAAATATTCCGCAGGGCGCAGGAGCTGTACCGGGAAGGCTATACCTTCGGGTGGATGGCCAGCCCTCTGGAGAAGCTATTGAACAACACGCTTAGCTTGCATGATTATTTGAAGCTGGACGAATCGCTCGCGCAGACGGCGTTCTCGGAATGGGCCGAGGAGTCCGACGAGCTGCTCGCCGACTTATGCGGACGCTTTCTGAACAGACGCCTCTATAAATATGTAACCATCGATAACCCGGATGAAACATGGCTTTCCGAAGTAGCCGACGCGCTGCTCTCCGCAGGCCTCCATCCCGATTACCATATGGAAATCGACTACCCGTTCGACCTTCCGTACGATGTTTATCGCCCAGACCAGAAAAACGGCGAAAAACGGGAAAAAGCGCCGATTTTGTTGCTGGACAACGAAGACCGCATTAGCGAAATTTCCGTGAAATCCGACATCGTTCGTTCGATCACGGGCTTGCGGCAAGGACAATATCATTTGTACTTTCCGGAAGAGTCTCTGCAAGAGAAAAAAGCGATTCTATCCGATCGCATGATTCAGCTGTTCAGGCTGAATGAAACGAAACCTACACCCATGTAAGGAGAACTGACAGCCATGACAATACCATTCCTATTCGATACGCATACCCATCTAGATTCTTATAAATTCGACAGCGACCGGGAGGAAGTGATCGAGCGCGCGAGAGCCGCCGGCGTCCAGCTTATGGTCAACATCGGCTTCGACAGGGAGACGATCCCGACGACGATGGCGCTTGCGGAAAAATACGATTTTATTTATGCCGCGGTCGGCTGGCATCCCGTGGAGAGCATCCATATGAAGCCGGAGGATCTAGGCTGGATCGAGGAGCTGTGCAGCCATAAGAAGGTCGTCGCGATTGGCGAAATTGGGCTGGATTACCACTGGGATACGTCGCCGAAGGACGTTCAGCACCGCGTATTCCGCGAGCAGATCCAGCTGGCCCGCAAGGTGAAGAAGCCGATTGTCATCCATAACCGCGACGCGCATGAGGACATCGTCCGCATCCTGAAGGAAGAGAACGCGGCCGAAATTGGAGGAGTGATGCACTGCTTCTCGGGGAGCTGGGAGACGGCTAAGCAATGCCTCGATATGAACTTCTATATTTCATTCGGAGGACCCGTTACCTACAAGAATGCGAGGGTACCCAAAGAGGTATTGGAGAGAGTTCCGATGGACCGTTTATTGATCGAAACAGACTCCCCTTATCTGACTCCACATCCATTTCGTGGGAAGAGAAATGAATCCTCTTATGTGGCTTACGTGGCTGAGGCCGCAGCCGAAATTAAGGGGAAAACGGTGGAGGAAATCGCTCAAATCACGACCGAAAACGGTAAAAAATGTTTTGGACTCCAGTGAAAATAGGATTAAACGAGAGAAATAAAGACTAATCAAGCAATAAAACTGATTTTTGAAGCTGAAATCAACCGATTTTTCAAACTTTACCTTGTTTTTTCGTAAAAATCGGATTTTATCGCTTCTTTACAGCAAGGCTCTGATGAAGGTATCATTCAAATCAGAGCTTTTCGTTTTGTATTGGATTTCCAGTCAGGCATCCAGGTTTTTGAACCTCAAATTCTCTCCTCTCCCGCATCCTATCGTGAACGCTCAAGGCGCCTACCACACGTTCTTCCATTCGACGATCTCCACCGCATACCAGAATAAACGGTACATCGTCGTCATAGGGTTATCAAGAGGGGGGTGAGAAGTTAAGCTTACTGGAGCGCGTGCTTGCACGCCAATCTATAAATAGTCGCGTCAGTTGTAACATGCGTAACACTTGGCGGCGGGGCTATGAAGGAGGACCGAAGAAGTGGGCTTACTCCCTATGAAGGACACCCATGGGAAACGATCATCCAGCATGACTTTCGCAATGCGATGGAAGCATGGAAACCTGCGTTTGATTATCTTGAGCGCTACAATCTCAATCGCTATGACTTTCATGTTTTTGGTGTTGTTGTACGGAACGGCTGTCAAGAGCGTCTCCGTAGTAGTGAATGGACAAGAAACCATTGTGGAAACGAAGCAATGGGTCCTGCAACGCCTACTGGATGAACAAGCTATTACAATCGGGCCTCATGACGAGGTATCCGTCCCGCTTAATTCACCGATTAAGGACGGGGACCGTATCGTGGTGGAACACGCGATTCCGGTCAATGTAACGGCTGATGGCAAGACATCAACGGTGTACACGACAGAGAAGACGGTACAGGCGGCGATAGAGAAGCTGAATCTATCCCTTCGAAGTGAAGATCAAATAAGTCCTCCGCTGAACGAAGCGCTGGAAGCGGAAGACGAAGTAACTATAGTGCGTGTGGACACGAAGGTGTCCGAGCTCGAGAAAACCGTGCCATTCTCTATCGTGAAGAAGGAAGACCCGACACTCCTGCAAGGTCAAGAGAAAGTTGTTCAGACCGGCAAGGAAGGCGTTATGGTCGAGCAAGTTCAGGAGAAGTACGAGGATGGCGTACTTGTATCCAAGAAGAATATCAGCGAAGTCGTTCAGACGGCAGCGGTGGATCAGGTTATTGCGGTAGGCACCAAGAAGCCTGAGCCCAAAGTTACCGTGCTGTCTAGCAAAAGCCCGAGCGTCATGACCGTCACCAAAGACGGCTATACGTTCGGAGCCAAGAAGGTTCTCAAAAGCGTCACCTTAACCGCCTATACGGCCGGCTTCGAGTCGACCGGCAAGAGCGAAGGCGACCCTGGCTACGGCATTACCGCTTCAGGCACCCGCGTTACCGAGGGTAGAACCATCGCCGTCGATCCGAAGGTCATTCCGATCGGCTGGTGGGTCTACATCGAGGGCATCGGCTTCCGTCGCGCGGAAGACAAGGGAAGCGCCGTGAAGGGGAACAAGATCGATATCTACTTCGCCAGCGAAAGCCATGCGACGAAGTTCGGCAAGAAGACAGGCTATACCGTCTACATTCTTGGACCGAATAAGCCGAAGGCGAGCTAACCGGTACATAATAGCCGGGAAAGGGCTGCTTCTCGGGGTCAACCAGGACCTCGAGAAGCAGCCCTTTCGTTTGTGTTAAGTTCCGGAGGAGGGCTAGCCGCATGCTTTGCAAGTTTCCGGAAGGTAGGATATGCTGAGGCTAGGGATAGCAAAGGAAGGATTGGACCAAGTGATTAAGGAAGTCATCGTAGTGGAAGGCAAAAGCGACACGATCGCGATTAAACGCGCGGTAAACGCGGATACGATAGAGACGAACGGCTCCGCCATCGGCGAAGACGTGCTTCGTCGCATCGCGCTGGCCATGGAGCGGAGAGGCATTATTATCTTCACCGATCCCGATCATGCGGGAGAGCGGATTCGCAAGATCGTCGCCCGTCATGTGCCAGGGTGCAAGCATGCGTTCCTGCCGCAGGAGAAGGCCTATTACAAAGGCGATATCGGCATCGAGAACGCAAGCCCGGAGGCAATTATCCAGGCCTTGTCCGAGCTGCGGACCGAGACGAAGGACGACGGATCCGGCGAGATCGGCTGGGACGATCTGATGGACGCGGGCTTGATCGTTCATCCGGATGCGGCGAACAGGCGCCTTCTTATGGGCAAGCTGCTCGGCATCGGCTACGCGAACGGCAAACAATTTTTCAAACGCTGCACAAGCTTCCGCATAACGAAGGCGGAATTCGAGCATGCTTTGCGCGAAATGGAACAGAACCTGGAGGGATCGTAGGATGGGAAGCACGAGCGGAGGAGCCACGGACAAGCCGCAGGCTAAGCCGGGAGGAGCGGGCGAAGTCGGAACGCCCAAACGCACGAAGGAGATTATCGGGAAGTACGGCTTCTCGTTCAAGAAGAGTCTGGGACAGAACTTTCTGATCGACGGCAATATATTAAGCCGGATCGTCGACGCGGCCGAGCTGGGAGGCGGCACGGGAGCCCTCGAGATAGGACCGGGCATCGGCGCGCTTACGCAGCGGCTGGCGGAGAAGGCGGGCAAGGTTGCGGCCATCGAAATCGATCAGAGGCTGATTCCGATACTTGGCGATATTCTGGCGGACAAGCCTAACGTGACGATCGTGCACGGTGACGTGCTGAAGATCGACCTGAAGGAGCTGTTCCGGGAGCAATTCACGGGCTGCGAGGGCGTCAGCGTCGTGGCGAATTTGCCCTATTACGTGACGACTCCGATCTTGATGAAGCTGCTGGAGGAGAAGCTCCCTCTGCGGCATATCGTCGTCATGATCCAGAAGGAAGTGGCGGAGCGGATGGCCGCGAAGCCGGGAGGCAAGGAATACGGCAGCTTGAGCGTGGCCGTCCAATATTATTGCGAGCCGAAGCTTGTCTGCACCGTGCCGCACACCGTGTTCATCCCGCAGCCTAACGTAGATTCGGCGGTCATTAAACTGTCGGTGAGGGACAAGCCGGCTGTTGACGTGCCGGATGAGGAGCATTTCTTCCGCGTCGTGCAGGCTAGCTTCGCCCAGCGCCGCAAGACGCTCATGAACAATCTGACCGCTTTCGTCGGCAAGGAACGCCGCGAAGAGCTGACGGCTCTTCTCGCGCGTATCGGCATCGATCCGGGCAGGCGCGGCGAGACGCTGTCGCTGGATGAGTTCGCCCTGCTGTCGACAAGCATGCTGGAAGCTGGCTGGAGAGGATAGTGCAGAAATTGGTCACCATTCGACGTATCCGCCCATAGGATAGACGAAGAGGTGATTGACCTATGAAGCAAGGGGACCTGGTCGTCCGCAAATCGTATGGCGGTGACGTGTTGTTCCGTGTCGAAGAAGTACGTACTTATAACGCCGTCCTGAAGGGCACGGACTACCGGCTGCTGGCGGATGCGCCAATTCCTGATCTGTCGGTCGTACGCGATCCCGACGCCACCAGCGCGGTCCAGCAGGTACGCATCAAAGTGAACGAGTCGCTGAGGAGAATGCGCACCGACAGGGAGCGGCAAGGATTAGCCGTGGAGGAGGCCAGTAGGCTTCCCGAGCAGCAGCAGAACGCGAATTACTTCGAGATGCCGGGGAAAGTGCTTCACCTGGACGGGGACAACAACTACTTGAAGAAGAGCATGCAGTTATATAACACGATGCGCGTTCCCGCGCACGGGCTTCATCTGCACGAATCCCAGATGGCGGAAGTATTGTACCGGCTGCTGCCGCAGATCAAGCCGGATATCGTCGTCATTACGGGACATGACGGCGTGCTGAAGAACCGGGCTCCGAACGAGGTGTACAGCCTCAGCAGCTACAAGAACTCCCAAAACTTCGTGAACGCCGTGCGGATCGCAAGGGAATACGAGAAGAACAGGGATGGCCTCGTCGTAATAGCCGGAGCCTGCCAATCTCATTTCGAGGCGCTGCTGCAAGCAGGATCGAACTTCGCGAGCTCGCCCGGCCGCATCTTGATCCATGCGCTGGATCCCGTCTATATCGCGATTAAATCCAGTTATACGTCGATTCGCGAATCCATCAATCTGCATGACGTGATCCACGGCACGATCAGCGGCATTGACGGGGTTGGCGGCATCGAGACGATGGGGAGATATCGCGTAGGCTTGCCGAAGCCGAAAGCTGCGACGGGATTGGGAGCGGTAAGCACGGCTTACCATGCATAGTTTATCGGATAACGGGAGAAACTAACGATCGACTGTAGGAATTTTAAAAATGGATGAAATGACCGTTGACAAGGGAAATGACCTACTGATATAATATTTTGCTTTGTTTGACAAATCCTCTTTCTTTGGTTATAATGGACAAGGAAAGAGGTGGTAGCTGACAATGGCAAAAAATGCGCTGTTGGATATAAAACGCAGCTTGGAAGCTCATGTAGGTTCCAAAATCCGTTTACGGGCGAACGGTGGTCGCCGAAAGACCATTGAACGGACCGGCACGCTGGAAGAAATCTACCCTTCTGTGTTCATTGTCAAGCTGGATGAGGAGCAGCACGCGTTCAAGCGTGTATCCTACAGCTATGCGGACATCCTGACAGAATCCGTGGAAGTGACCGTGTGCAATGATGAGGGTCAAGTACGCATCGCTTTTCAACAATAGATCGACATTCGTTTCGCCAAGCCTCTCGAGGCTGCTGACGCAGAGAAATCTGCGTCTTTTTTCTTGTTTGGACCTCCCGGCCTTCCGCATAATCCAGATCGGCGTACACATACTAGCAACGTAGAGGAAAGGCAACTTAGACGTTAACAGGAGGGATTGCTGGTGGGTCGCAGAAGACGCGGCGTCATGTCGGAGCAGCTCAAATACGAGCTGGCGAAGGATTTAGGGTTCTATAACACGGTGCAAGAGGAAGGCTGGGGAGGCATTAAAGCCAAAGACGCCGGCAACATGGTGAAGCGGGCGATCCAGCTTGCGGAGCAGGCGGCGGCTAAGTCGCAGCAACCATAAAGCATTTTCGAACACGAAGCTAAACCTCGGGCTATCATCAGGCGGCCCAGCGGGTTTAGCTTTTATTGTGTTCCTTTGTTATAATGGGGCTTAAGCTAAAGATCGAACGGGAGAAGTTACCTTTATGAAAATATACGAGAAAGCGCCTGCGAAAATAAATCTGCTTCTAGACGTGCTGCGGAAAAGGGAAGACGGCTATCACGAGGTAGAAATGATCATGACGATGGTGGATCTGGCGGATCGGCTCGAGATGGAAGAGCTGCCGCGCGATACGATCATCATTTCGAGCCAGGTCGGTTATATTCCGCTCGACGAGAAGAATTTGGCCTTCCAGGCCGCAAGGCTGATCAAGGAGCGCTACGACGTCAGGAAGGGCGTCTATATCCATCTCGATAAGAAAATACCGGTAGCCGCGGGATTAGCCGGCGGAAGCAGCGACGCGGCGGCGACGCTGCGAGGACTGAACCGGCTGTGGGGGCTCGGCATCTCGGAAGACGAGCTGTGCGACCTTGGCGCCGAGCTGGGCTCGGACGTGCCTTTCTGCGTGAAAGGCGGCACGGCGATCGCCAGAGGTAGAGGAGAGAAGCTCGAGCATATCGACCACCCGCCGCAATGCTGGGTCGTGCTCGCCAAGCCTCCGATCAACGTCTCGACGGCCGACGTCTATGGGAAGCTGAGAGCGAACGAGCTGAAGGAGCATCCGTCCATCGCGAATATGCGGGACGCGCTTGCCCGAGGATCGTTCCAAGATATGTGCAGCGGGCTCGGGAACGTGCTGGAGAACGTCACTCTGGAGCTGTACCCGGAGGTGCTGCAGCTTAAGGAAAGCATGCTGCGTCTCGGAGCGGACGGCGTGCTCATGTCGGGCAGCGGACCGACCGTGTTCGGTCTCGTATCGAAGGAAGCCAAGCTTCCTCGCATTTATAACGGATTAAGAGGCTTCTGCAAAGAAGTATACGTGGTAAGAATGCTTACATAGGCATGACGTTCTTCTTGATTAAATCCGTATAAAAATGTTATATTGTCAATATATTATTCGGATTTAGTGGGGGGACATGGCTATGAAAAAGTTAAAACGGAGCTCCAGGCTCGTAGAAATGACGCAGTACCTATTATCTCGTCCCCACACGTTAATTTCATTGACAGCATTTGCAGACCGATATCAATCCGCGAAGTCCTCGATCAGCGAGGATCTGGCTATTATAAAAGAAGTGTTCGAAGAAGAAGGCATTGGCGAGCTGCAGACCCTGGCGGGGGCTGCAGGCGGCGTCAAATATATGCCGCATATGAAAGAGTCGACTGCGCTCGAGATCATGGAAGAAGTATGCCTCAAGCTGGAGCAGCCGGACCGCGTGCTTCCGGGCGGCTACTTGTACATGACGGATATGCTCGGACAGCCGGAGCTGCTTGCGGACGTAGGCCGGATGTTCGCGACGGCGTTCATGGGCCGCCGAATCGACGTCATTATGACGGTAGAGACCAAAGGCATTCCTCTCGCGTACGCCACGGCCGCGTGCCTCAACATTCCCGTCGTCATTGTCCGCAGGGACAACAAGGTAACGGAGGGCTCCGCCGTCAGCATCAACTACGTGTCTGGCTCCAACAAACGGATCCAGACGATGTCGCTTGCCCGCAGGGCGCTCAAGGAAGAATCCCATGTGCTGATCATAGACGACTTCATGAAAGCCGGCGGGACGATTCAGGGCATGATGGATTTGCTGCACGAGTTCAAGGCCACGGTCGCCGGCGTCGGCGTATTCGTGGAATCCGGCGAGGTCGAGCTTGAGGAGCGTCTTCTCGAAGACTATGTCTCGCTCGCCAAGCTGACTGCGGTCGATATGAAGACGAAACAAACGAAGGTCGTCCCGGGCAACTATTTCAAAGGCTAGAGAGGAAGGATTCCATTATGACAACGAATGCAAAGCTGCAAGTCATCTCCACAAGCGAGGCGCCGGCCGCGATCGGCCCGTACTCCCAAGCGATTAAGCTGGGGGGCTTGCTCTTTACTTCCGGACAAATTCCGCTCGACGCCTCCGGCGCGCTGGTAGAGGGCGGAATCGAGGAGCAGACGCATCAAGTGTTCCGCAATTTGAAAGCGGTTCTCGCGGAGGCGGGCGCGTCCTTCCAAGACGTCGTCAAAGCAACCGTATTCCTGAAGGACATGAACCAGTTCGCGACGGTGAACGGCATCTATGCTTCCTACTTCGGAGAGCATAAGCCTGCCCGCTCGGCTGTAGAGGTGGCAAGGCTTCCGAAGGACGTTCTTGTCGAAATCGAAGTCATTGCATCGACATCTGTCGAATGAAAACGAAAAAAATTCATACTCCAAAAAATATTTTAAAATGAGCATCTTTTTACCAAAAAATAAGAAGGAATTGGCACAAAAACGTGGAAGTATACACCAAGTCTCAGATAGGCAAAGGTGGTGAACACAAGTGCAAATTACTGATGTAAGACTCCGCCGCGTTAACTCGGAAGGACGTATGAAGGCGATCGCATCGATTACCATTGACAACGAATTCGTGGTTCACGACATTCGCGTCATCGATGGCAACAATGGGATGTTCGTAGCGATGCCTAGCAAACGTACTCCGGATGGTGAATTCCGCGATATCGCTCATCCGATCTCTTCCACGACTAGGGAGAAGATCCAAGCTGCCGTACTGGCAGAATACGAGCGCGCGGCCGATGAAGTAGCAATTGAAGAAGGCGCTTAATAGCAGCTCCGTCGAGGGCTGCGGCTAGATGGTATTACAGGAGAAGAGAGCCTTGGCTCTCTTTTCTTTTTTTTCAATATGAGCTATATTCATGTGAGGATTGGAAGGCGATAGGGAGGGTTTTACCTTGAAGAAAATTATGGCGATTGTGCTGGCCGCAGGGCAAGGCAAACGGATGAAATCGAAATTATATAAAGTGCTGCATCCCGTATGCGGCAAACCGATGGTCGGCCACGTGCTGGACACGGTGAAGGAAGCGGAGAGCGAGCGGACGGTCGTCGTCGTGGGGCATGGCGCGGAGATGGTAAAGGCGCGCCTCGGAGACGCGGCCGAGTTCGTGCTGCAGGAGAAGCAGCTGGGCACGGGCCACGCCGTCCAGCAGGCGGAAGCGCTCCTGGGCTCGGAAGACGGCATTACCATCGTTATCTGCGGCGATACGCCGCTCGTGCAGGCTTCGACGCTGCGTTCCATGCTGGAGCTGCACGAATCGAGCGGAGCGGCGGCTACGATCATGTCGGCGTCGTTCGAGGACCCTACAGGATACGGACGAATCATTCGCGGCGAGGACGGCACGGTACAGCGCATCGTGGAGCACAAAGACTGCTCGGCGGAGGAGCTGCTGGTCCGGGAGATCAATACGGGCACATACTGCTTCGATAACCGCAAGCTGTTCGATTCGCTGTCGCGCGTAACGAATCAGAATGCGCAGGGCGAATACTATCTGACCGACGTAATCGGTCTCCTCAGGGAAGCGGGAGAAGTCGTTCAAGGCTACTGCACGGCGGATATCGCGGAAGCGATCGGCGTGAACGACCGCGTAGCGCTTGCCGAAGCGGAGCGTTACATGAGGGAGCGCATTAACCGGAAGCATCTGCTGAACGGCGTGACGATCATCGATCCGTCGAATACGTATATCGAAGCAAGCGTCAAGATCGGTTCGGATACGGTTCTTTACCCGGGGACGGTGCTGCGCGGAACGACGGTCATCGGCGAGGATTGCGTGATCGGTCCGGCGTCGGAGCTGACCGACGCTGTCGTTCATAACGGCGTATCGATCAAATATTCCGTTGTCGCCGAGTCCGAAGTAGGCGAGGACAGCACGGTAGGTCCGTACGCGAATCTGCGTCCCGGCTCCAAGCTTGGACGCGGCTGCAAGATTGGCGATTTCGTCGAGCTGAAAAACGCGACGTTGGACGACGGCAGCAAGGTGTCGCATCTGAGCTACGTGGGCGACGCGAAGGTCGGAAAGGAAGTCAACATTGGCTGCGGCGCGATCACGGTGAACTACGACGGCTTTAACAAGGCCCTCACGGAAATCGGCGACAACGCGTTTATCGGCAGCAACGTGAATCTGATCGCTCCCGTGAAGATCGGCGACGGCGCTTACGTGGTAGCGGGCTCGACCGTAACGCAGGACGTGCCGGAAGGCGATCTCGCGATCGCCCGCGAGCGACAGGTGAACAAGCCGGGCTACGCGGATAAGATCCGCGCGCGCGCGAAAGCGAAGAAGGAACGGAGCCAGAAGTAACGGAGAGCGGTCGGTTTCGTGGTTGCCGGTTCTCTTCGAGGCTCGACGTGATTAATTTTGGCCTCATGTGGGTAACTTTATATGGAATTCCAATTCCTCGAGGAGGGTTCCATATGGCTATTGCAATGAAGGTCGAACAACGAACGGGGGCCACGAAGGGCGACTTGCGCAAGCTCCGGATGAGCGGCCAAGTGCCGGGCGTCGTATATGGCAAGAAGCTGCAGAACGCGGCGCAAGTAACGGTTAGCGAAAAGGAATTGTCTGCGCTGCTGCGCTCCCATCCGAATGCCATCCTTGATCTGGACGTGCCGGCAGCCGGCAAGCATTCGGTCATGGTATCGGACGTGCAGCGCGACTCCTTAACGGGCAAGCTGCTGCATGTCGACTTCCACCAGATTAATATGAACGAAGCCGTGAAGGCGAATGTCCGCATCGAAGCGGTCGGCGATTCGGCAGGCGTGCGCGAGGGCGGCATTCTTTCGCTTATTCTTCATGAGCTGGAAGTACAGTGCCTGCCGGGAGACATTCCGGAAATTGTCGAGGTAGACGTGAGCGAGCTCGAGATCGGAGGCAGCTTGACCGTAGAGGATCTGAAGCTGCCGCAAAGCGTAGAAGCGAAATCCGATCCGCAGCTTGTGGTCGTGACGGTGCTCGCGCCGCAGAAAGAGCTGAGCGAAGAAGAAGCGGAAGCGCAGGAAGTGGAGCTGCATGAAGCGGAATCCCGCTCGGAGGAAGCGAAGCACGCGGAGATTGCGACAAGCACATAGAATAAGGCGTATGTTGGGGTAACACGATGACATAGGAACGGCAGTGGCCGTCCTTGGAGCAGACACATCTGCCGATGGGACGGCTTTGCTGTGCTTGGGGCGGTGTTCGGGCGGGGGAGGGAGCAAATAGGAGATTGACAGTCGCTTAGAGCCACTTCGCAAAGGCCGCGAGAGTATGCTACATTAATTACATATGGAATAGCGGCGACAAGCTTACGAAGTGGGTTTTCTCCGAAAACCCTGAAAGGACTGGGACAAGTGAAATGGATCGTGGGGCTCGGCAATCCGGGCACGCAATATCGGGATACGCGGCATAACGTCGGGTTTATGGTCATTGACGAGCTGGCGAAGAGATGGGGGATTTCGGTCACGCAAAGCAAGTGCAAAGCGCTGATCGGCGAAGGCAATGTCGGCGGCGTAAAGGTGGCGCTCATTAAGCCGATGACCTATATGAATTTGTCCGGGGAGACGGCGCGGGCATTCATGGATTATTTTAAAGCGGATCTGTCGGACATGATCGTCGTATACGACGACCTGGATACGGAGATCGGCAAGCTGAGGCTGCGCTACCAAGGAAGCGCCGGCGGCCATAACGGCATCAAGTCGCTTATTCAGCACTTGGGGACGCAGACGTTTAACCGGATCCGGATGGGCATCTCGCGCCCGCAGCCGGGCGTCGTCATCTCCGACTATGTGCTCTCGAACTTCCCGAAGGCGGAGCGGGAGAAGCTGGCGGCGATGATCGAGCAAGCGTGCGACGCGGCAGAATTCGGGCTGAAGGCGCCTTTCGAGGAGACGATGGCGAAGTTTAACCGATGAACCGTTAAATGGCGGCGATATGGGGCATACTGAAGGGTATAACCAAACTTCAGGAGGCATACATATGGCTGTAAACTACAAATGCAGACACTGCAAAACGTCGATTGGCTCGGTCGATGCGGCATCCGTTACGGAGCAGCAGCTGGGCTTCCATTTCTTGACCCCCGAAGAACGCAACGATATAATAGCGTATGACTCAAATGGAGACGTAACGGTTAATCTTGTATGCGATTATTGCAGCGAGGCGCTGGATTCGAATCCGGACCTGCTGCTCATCGGCAATCCCCTGCAATAAACGGTACATTAGAAATACGCGAGAACAAGCTATGCCGCCAACTTGGCCGGATGTAGCTGTTTTTGCGTGCTCATGCATAGATTCTAAGGCGCAAGCTCTACGAACCTGCTAGGCTAGCAGGTATTGGTTGTGTATAGAAAAGAGGTGCCGCAAACGTTGAAAGCGCTAATCCAAGCTTTTGCCGCGGATGATGACGTACAGTCCATCCTGTCGGGTATTCGCAAAGGAATGCGTGAACAGATGGTATCCGGCCTCGCCGGCTCTTCCCGCCAAGTGTTGATCGCGGCGCTCGAGGAAGCGGTGGAGCGTCCGATGCTCGTCGTGACGCATAATATGTTCTCTGCTCAGAAGATCGCGGAGGATCTGCAAGAATGTTTGTCCGCCGATAAGGTGTTGTTATATCCTGCGAATGAGCTCATGGCTGCGGAGGCCGCGATCTCGAGTCCCGAGACGCTGGCCCAGCGCATGGACGTGCTGATCAAGCTGTCCAAGGGCTTCCGCGGGATTGTTGTCGTGCCGTTCTCCGGCGTCCGGCGCTACCTGCCGATCGGCAGCGTTATGGCGGAAGCGCAGATCGAGGTCGCCGTGGGCGATGCGCTTCCGATCGAAGACTTCCTGCGCCGAATGACGGCGCTTGGCTACGTAAGAGTAGACCGCGTGGAATCCAAAGGCGAAATGAGCGTCAGGGGCGGGATCGTCGACTTCTTCCCGTTGACCGCGGCCCAAGCCTGCCGCATTGAATGGTTCGGCGACGACATCGATTCGATCCGCACGTTCGATCCGGCGGAGCAGCGCTCCGCGGATCGGCTGGAGTCGTATGTGGTCACGCCTTGCCAAGAGATTATCGCGGACGAGATCCGGATGAAGAACGCGGCGAACCATGCGGGCGTCCTGCTCGAGAAGCAGCTGGAGAAGATGACCGACCGAACGGCCAAGGACCGCCTGCGCTCCGAGATGGGCGGCGAGCTGGAGAAGCTGAGGGAGCATGTCTATTTTCCCGAAATCTATAAATATATCGCGCTGCTCTATCCGGAGAGGCAGACGATCATGGACTATATGCCGAGCGATACGCTCCTCATTCTGGATGAACCGACGCGGCTGATCGAGACTTCGAAGCAGCTGGAGCGGGACGAGAGCGAATGGTCGCTCCATCTGCTGCAGAACGGCAAATCGCTGCCCGGCCTCGCGCTGGCGCGCGAAACGGACGAAATCCTGCATTACCGGCCGTTCCCGACTTTGTTCTTATCCTTATTCTTAAGACAAATCCCGCATAGCCAGCCGCAAAATATTCTGAACATGACCAGCCGGTCCATGCAGAACTTCCACGGCCAGATGAACGTGCTGAAAGCCGAGATGGAACGCTGGAAGAAGATCGGCGCGAAGGTCATGATGCTGGCGGGAAGCGCCGAGCGGATCGACCGCATGCGGCGCGTCCTGGACGATTACGGCATCGAGCCTCCGACGCTGCTGGAGGGCAACCTGCAGCAGGGCTTTGAGCTGCCGTCCTCTCATCTCGTCGTTATTACCGAAGGCGAGATGTTCTCCCAGAAGCAGCGCAAGCAGCGGAGCCAAGGCAAGAAGATGGACAATGCGGAGCGGATCAAGAGCTATACCGAGCTGAAGGTCGGCGATTATGTCGTCCATCAGAACCATGGCATCGGCAAGTACGTCGGCATAGGGACGCTGGAGATCGGCGGCATTCACCGCGATTATCTGCATATCGTCTACGCCGGCGGTGACAAGCTGTCCGTTCCGATCGACCAGGTCGACATGATCCAGAAGTACGTCGGGAACGAAGAGAAGGAACCGAAGATCAACAAGCTCGGCGGCAGCGAATGGACGAAAGCGAAGAGCAAGGCGAGAGCCTCCGTCCAGGATATCGCCGACGATCTCATCAAGCTCTATGCGCAGAGGCAGTCGACGCCGGGCTTCGCGTTCAGCAAGGACACGTCCTATCAGCAGGAATTCGAAGCGATGTTCCCGTACGACGAGACGAGGGACCAGCTCCGGGCGATCGAAGAGATCAAGAGGGACATGGAGAAATCGCAGCCGATGGACCGTCTGCTCTGCGGCGACGTCGGCTACGGCAAGACCGAAGTGGCCGTCCGCGCGGCGTTCAAGGCGGCGATGGAGAGCAAGCAGGTAGCTGTGCTCGTGCCGACGACGATACTTGCCCAGCAGCACTACGAAACGTTCCGCGAGCGGTTCTCCGGCTACCCGATCAACGTGCAGGTGCTCAGCCGGTTCCGCTCCCGCAAGGAGCAGAACGAGACGATGAAAGGGCTGAAGAACGGCACGGTCGACGTCGTCATCGGGACGCATCGGCTGCTGTCGCAGGACATTATTTTCAAGTCGCTGGGGCTCTTGATCGTGGATGAGGAGCAGCGCTTCGGCGTCTCCCACAAGGAGAAGCTGAAGAAGCTGAAGACGAACGTCGACGTGCTGACGCTCACGGCGACGCCAATCCCGCGGACTCTGCACATGTCCATGCTGGGCGTGCGCGATCTGTCCGTCATCGAGACGCCGCCCGAGAACCGGTTCCCGGTTCAAACATACGTGGTCGAATACAGCCCCGCCCTTGTACGGGAGGCGATCGAACGCGAGCTCGCCAGGGGCGGGCAAGTCTACTATTTGTACAATAGAGTGCAGGGCATCTACCAGATGGCGGAGGCGATTAACGCGCTCGTTCCGGATGCCAAGGTAACGGTGGGTCACGGCCAAATGTCGGAGCAGGAGCTGGAGAAAACGATACTCGACTTCCTCGACGGGGAATCCGACGTGCTCGTCAGCACGAGCATTATCGAGACAGGCGTCGACATTCCGAACGTGAACACGCTCATCGTGCACGACGCGGACAAGATGGGTCTGTCCCAGCTGTACCAGCTAAGAGGACGGGTTGGCCGCTCGAACCGGATCGCGTACGCGTATTTCACGTATCAGCGGGACAAGGTGCTCACGGAAGTGGCCGAGAAGCGCCTGCAATCGATCAAGGAGTTCACGGAGCTGGGCTCCGGCTTCAAGATCGCCATGCGCGACTTGTCCATCCGGGGTGCGGGCAACCTGCTTGGAGCGGAGCAGCACGGCTTCATCGCCTCCGTCGGCTTCGACATGTATTCGCAGATGCTGGCCGAGGAGATCGCGAAGCGGAAGAAAGAAATGAGCGGCGTCGAGGTCGTGGAGGAGAAGGTCGTCAATACGGTTATCGATATAAGCGTGGACGCGTACCTGCCATCCGACTATATTTACGACAGCATTCAGAAAATCGAGATCTACAAGAAAGTCGCCGCGACGAAGACGTTCGTAGAGACGGATGATCTGATCGACGAGCTGATCGACCGGTTCGGCGATCTGCCGCAAGCCGTGAGCAACCTGATGTCGGTCGCGAGGCTGAAAATATACGGAACCGAATACGGCATCGAATCGATCTCCCAGAAAGGCGACGACTTGATCTTCCGCTTGTCCGACGCAATGAAAGGGCGCATTCAGCGGAAGAAAGTGGACCAGCTGTGTCTCAAACTGGAGAACCGCTTCAAGCAAAGCGCCGAGCAGGAGTCTCCGCAGACGATTCTGCTGAGGGGGAAAGGTCTGAACATGGAGCAGAAGCTTCATCTATGCGAGAAGTTTATGGATGGATTCGGCGACGCCGTCACCGGCAAGGAACAGCTGCAGAATGCCTCGTCCTAGCAAAATTCGCAATCGGGTTCCCTTTTCTGCTACAATACGAGATAAGTTTTAGTTCAAAAAAAGCAGTTTTCAGCACAATAGCTTATTCTCCCGATGCAGCGTTTTTTTCAAAACGCTTCCGAAGATTGAAAGAAGCTAGGAAATGAGGAGCGGTCTACGTTTTCGAAGAAAACGACATCGTAAGCATTCGCTTAGTGGAGGCTACGTGAGCACCTGAAATGTTTCCGGAGGAAACATGCTTCGGAAGCATATGCTCAGTTCCGGCTGAATTCAAGATTCGATGTCGAGTTACTTCCTGGGAAGCTACGTGATCAAAAGTGTTTTTTTTTGAACTACCTATAATCGAAAGGGGATTTAGCATGTTCCACAGTACACGCAAATCGGCATGGCGCAGAACCGCGCTGCTGATCGCTTCAGCGGTGCTCGCCATGACGATGCTGGCGGCATGCGGGGGCGACAAAGGGCATTCGCTCGAATTCAAGGGCGTGGGCGACGGCGAAGTCGTAGCCACGTACAAAGGCGGACAGGTGACGCAAGCCGAGCTGGACAAGTATCTCAGCCTCTTCGTGCTTTCCCAGCCTGCCTATGAGTCCATTGTCGAGGTGCCGGAATTCAAGAAAGCGCTGCTCGAGCAATACGTGTCGTACAAGATTCTCGGCGCTCAAGCTTCGGAGGATTCCTTGAAGGCGGCGCGCAAGCAAGTGGATGAGCAGTTGCAGCAATTCAAGGACTACAAGAAACAAGACGAGACGTTCGCGGCTGAGGTGAAGGAGAAGAAAATCACCGATGAGGATATGGGGACGTTCTTGCTTCTGAATGCGGCAACAATCGAACATATGAATTCCAAAGTAACGGATGAGGATATAACCAAATCGTACGAAACGATGAAGAACGACTTCACGATCGTCTCCGCGCGCCATATTCTGGTCGCGACGTCCGAGACGGATCCGACTACGCAGGAATCGAAGGAGCTGCGTACGCTGGAGGAAGCTCTTGCTCGCGCCAAGGAAGCGAAGGCGAAGCTGGACGCCGGCGGAGATTGGACCGAGCTGGCCAAGCAATATTCCGACGACGGAGGCTCCAAGGAGAATGGCGGCCTATACGAGAACGCAACTGCGGGACAATGGGTCGAAGCATTCAAGAAGGCCGCAATCGAGCAGGAAGTCGGCGTGATCGGAGAGCCGGTCGAGACCGAGTACGGCTATCACGTGATCAAGGTTGAGAAGCGTGAAGAGAAAACCTACGATCAGCTGTCCGACGACCAGAAGGAGCAAGTGAAGAGCGCAGCGGCCTACACGTACATGGAGACATTCATGACGGAAGAGATGCCGAAGCAGGAGCTCAACATTACGCTGCCTGAGCCTGAGACAGAAGAGGGCGAGGCTGGCACAGAAGGCGATGCCGGTACAGAAGGCGAGTCGAACGCAGGAGCTGCCGAAGGCGATGCATCCGGCAATACGGCGGCAAGCGACGAGAAAAAGGAATAAGATACGGAACGAA
Organism: Paenibacillus soyae; assembly: GCF_024623455.1. Lineage (GTDB taxonomy): Bacteria > Bacillota > Bacilli > Paenibacillales > Paenibacillaceae > Pristimantibacillus > Pristimantibacillus soyae. The sequence goes on from NZ_JANIPJ010000024.1 coordinate 28,245, forward strand.
CCGTTCCGCAAGCAGAACAATGGATCTGCTTGCGGAGCGGTTTTTTTGCGTTTAAGGGCAGTAAATGGATACATTTTCCCATCTTGGAACACACTAAGCATTGGCAGAATGAGATCGGCATACAGCCGGTTCTGGAGGTGCGGAGATGAGAAAAACGAACAGTCCGAAAAAAAAGACGTCCGTAACCGTGGTCCATTCTCTGCAGGAGTATGAAGACCGGCAGATCAGCGGTTCGTTGGAGGAAGTCGATGCGATCATCGAGGAGGCGCTTGGCGGCACCGAGGATCTATCCGTTCGCAAATTTCTAATATTCGGGCAGCACCGGGCCATTATGTACGGCTTCTCCCATATGGTCAATCACGTAATGATCAACGAGGCGATCATGAGGCCGCTCATGCAGCCGCCCTATCACTTACAGGGCAGAAGCATCCCGGTAGAGGAGTTGGCGGACGTCCTGCTGCAGGAGACGCTCTACCATGACGATGTTTCCAAAGAGAACAACGTCGCGGCTCTATTACGGGCGCTGCTTGGCGGCGAATCCGTCATCGTCGTCGAGGGATTAGGCGAAGCCCTCTTGGTCGGCTCGAGAAATATCGACAAGAGGGGAATCGAGCAGCCGGCGACGGAGCAAGTCATACGGGGGCCTCGTGAAGGCTTTATTGAATCCCTGGACACCAATTTATCACTTATCCGGTACCGTCTGCAGTCGGCCGAGCTGCGCGTAGAGATGAGGGATATCGGCCGAAGGACGAAGTCGAAGGTTGCCGTCTGTTACATGGAGGGGATTACGGATCCGAAGCTGGTTGAAGAGCTGGATCGCCGGCTGGACCAAATTGACATCGACGGCGTACTGGACTCCGGCTATCTCGAGCAGTTCATCGAGGATCATAAATGGTCGCCGTTTCCCCAGGTGCAATATACGGAGCGTCCCGACAAGATCGTAGCCAACCTGCTGGAGGGACGCTTAGCCATCATGGTCGACGGATCGCCGCTCGCGCTGGTCGTGCCGACAGTGTTCAACCAGTTCTACCAGACGGTGGAGGATTATACGGAGAGGTTTCTCCTGATGAGCGCCATACGGCTCGCGAGGCTGGTGGCCCTGGTATTCTCGCTTGTATTCCCATCCCTCTATGTCGCTATCATCTCGTTCAATCCGGAGCTAATTCCGACCGAATTCGCCGTTGCGGTAGCGGGCGGAAGAGCCGGCGTGCCGTTCCCGGCCGTCGTCGAGGTGTTAATCATGGAGGTATCGATGGAGGTGCTGAGGGAGGCGACGATCCGGCTGCCTCAGCAGGTCGGCGGCGCGTTGTCGATCGTCGGGGTGCTGGTTATCGGACAGGCGGCCGTCTCGGCGGGCTTCGCCAGTCCTATCACCGTCGTTATCATCGCGCTTACCACAATCGGGTCGTTCGCTACGCCAGCGTATAATGCGGCGCTCGCGCTAAGGCTGCTCCGGTTCCCGCTTATTATTATGGCTGGCGTATTCGGGCTGTATGGCATAATGATCGGCCTCATCGTGATCGTCAACCATCTATTGTCCTTGAAATCGTTCGGCGTTCCTTACTTGAGTCCGTTCGTGCCGGGCGATTATAACGGATTGAAGGATCTTCTCATCCGGGGGCCGCTGGGCAAGATGAAGCGGAGACCGGCTTTCTTGAATCCACAGGACACTACCAAGCTAGCGGGGACGGACGACGAGAGCGGCGAGAGTGAGAAGGGGCTGCCGCCGTTGGAGACGACGAGACCGTCCCCCTCGTAATCAGAAGACTTATGAATAAGCGGCCAGAAAGGAGAAATAGGCATGGGGAATACGAATGAACGTCCGATTACGATGCTGCAGACGGCAACCATTTTGGTGAGCACCCTCATAGGCGTAGGGGTTCTTCCCCTCCCGCTGTTCGCCGTTCGAGCCGCGGATTCAGCGGCTCCGTTCGTGACGATGCTCGGCATCGGCTTCGCCTCCATCAGCCTTCTTCTGCTCACCTGGCTCGGAATACGATTTCCGAAGGAAACGATATTCGAGTACAGCAACCGGATTATCGGGAAGTGGCTGGGCACGGTCGGCACCCTCCTCGTCATTCTCTTCTTTGCTATCCTGACTTCTTTGGCGGCAAGGGAATTCGGCGAGGTTGTCGTCACGTCGGTCCTGAAATCGACGCCTGTTGAAGTAACGGTTATCGTCATGCTGGTGCTGGCGGCGATCTCTACGCGCAAGCCGCTTACCTTGTTCGCGTACATGCATAACTTTTATTTTCCATGGCTGCTGGTGCCTGTCGTGCTTATTTCGATCCTCTCTCTCAACAACGCGGAGATCGTTAATTTGCAGCCGATTATCTGGTCGCATCCTCAGAAAGTATTCATAGGAACCCTTACGATCGCGGCTCTGTTCCAAGGCTCGTTCGTTATCACGGTCATCATTCCTTCCATGCGCAAGCCGCAGAAGGCAATGAGGGCGAGCATCATCGGCATATTAATTGCAGGAGGGTTATATCTGGTGATCGTTTCGGCCTCTGTAGGCGTGTTCGGAGCCGAGGAAATCAAGAAGCTGCTGTGGCCCACCCTGGAGCTGGCCAAAGCGACGTCACTGCCGGCCAACGTGCTCGAGAGGTTGGATGCGGCGTTTCTGGCCGTATGGGTAACGGCGGTGTTCACGACGCTGCTGTCCAGCTACTTTTTGACGCTTTATGCTTTGAAGCAGCTATTCAAAATGCAGGATCACCGGGTTTTCTCGTTTATTCTGCTGCCATTTGTATTCTTCATGGCGATGCTTCCGCAGAACGTTACGCATCTCTACGGCGTTATCGAGGATGTAGGCCGAATCGGGCTGGTCATCACGACGGCTTATCCCGCGGTTCTTGCGCTTCTCGCCTTCGTTCGGAAGAAGAGGGGGGAATCGGATGGATAGAAGAGGACTTCTCGCGAGACTGCGGCTGCTTGCGGCAGCGCTCCTGCTGACGCCGCTTCTCTCCGGCTGCTGGGACCGTCTGGAGATTGACGAACGAGCGGTCGTGCTAGGCGTTTCGATCGACGAGGCGACGGAAGGCGATGAGCGCGAAAGCGAAATATCGCACGTCAAAGGCTCGCTTCCACCGCCTAAACACGGGCTCGTCAAGGTAGGCGTGCAGATTGCGCTTCCGGGACGGATCCCGCTCGGCCCCGGAGAGGGCGGCGGCGGCACCGACCCGAGCCAGACGTTATGGGTCATTCACGTGGTGGGTCATTCCATTGACGATGCCTTCATGAATTTGCAGCAGCAGGTATCCAGCAAGCTGTTCTTCGGACATCTCCGCATTATTGCCGTATCGGAGGCGGTAGCGAGGAAGGGGATGGAGAATATAAACGATTATTTCCGCCGTAATTCCGAAGTGAGGCGGATGGCCTGGTTGATGGTGACCAAGGGGAAAGCTTCCAGCTTGATGACAGCCGCGCCCAAGCTGGAGAGGATACCGACGCTCTTCCTTATGTCGACGCTCGACAACTCGATCCGTATGGGCAAGTTCCCGAAAGATTTCATCGGCATCTATTGGAGCAATTCGTCGAAGAAGGGGCAGGAAGGCTTCCTTCCTTATGTTATCCTGAAGGATGAACAGAATGTCGAAATCAGCGGTCTTGCTTATTTCCGCAGCGAGAAGATGGTCGGATCGACGAAGCCCATGGAGGTAGCCGGCTATCTCGGACTGAAAGGGGTGAACCCGGCCGGCTATCGCGCGGTGGTGATGCTGGATGAGGACGATCCCGACTCGGCTGTCATGACCAATGTGACGCACCGGCAGTCGAAGATTAAGCTTAGCTTAAAGGACGGAATGCCGCATTTCCATATCCAGGTGGAGCTTGAAGCGAATCTGGAGGAGAAGCTGAGCGAGCATCTGGCAATTAACGACCCAAGCGTCATTCAACAGATCGAGAGGAAGCAATCCGAAACGTCCGTGAAGTTCTACCAGAACATCATTAAACAGACGCAGGCCAAAGGCTCGGATATATTCGGCTTCGGCGAGCAGATCAGATCCAAGAAGCCGGCTTACTGGAGCCGGGAGATCGGGACCAAAGAGAAATGGCAGGAAATGTACAAAGAGACGACATTCGATGTCGAAGTCGTGGTGAAAATCCGGAGAATCGGAATGAAAGCGACATAAGCCCGCGAAGAAGGAGAGATGGACGGAAATGATGATCCAAGGCATATTCACATTCGGCTTCTCGGGCTATCTCTTCTTGTTATTCGCGGCCAGCGGCGCGTTCCTGCTGCTAATCGAGAGTAAAGCATCGGGATCCGACCGCAAAAGCTATAGGCTCTCCAAGCGCTTCGGCTGGATCCACCTCATGTTAAGCCTCGTCGTCGTCATGATGCTGTGGCTGAGATAAGCAGGCGCTGTATTTTCTCTTGAAGTATTGCTTGATTCTGTAAAAAGTGATATCATAAAAATATCACATTGATATGGAGTGATGCTCATGAGAGAAAAGAAGGCCTTATACGTTAGCGGATATTTGGGATTGCTGATCGCTATTCTGGCGGGATTAGGCGGCGCTGCGCTGGCCATTCTGCAGGCAACGTCCGAAGAACCTTCAGGACTGCTGCTAGCCGTCGGCGTCGTGCTGGTCGTCCTGTCCCTGCTGATGCTGTCGTCGTTCGTGATCGTGCAGCCGAACGAAGCAAAAGTGATTACGTTCTTCGGAACCTATATCGGCACTATTATCGAGAGCGGCCTATGGATGGTTCTGCCTTTGACGTCCAAGTCGACTGTATCGCTTAAGGTGCGCAACTTCAACAGCCAGAAGCTGAAGGTAAACGACGCGGAGGGCAATCCCGTGGAAATCGGCGCGGTCGTCGTGTTCAAGGTAGTCGATACGGCGAAGGCTTCCTTCGATGTCGACAACTACGAACGGTTCGTCGAAATACAGAGCGAGACGGCCATTCGCCATATTGCTGCCCAATATCCTTACGATATATTCGAGGACGAGGCCGGCATTACGCTGCGAGGCAACGCGGACGAAGTGGCGGCCGAGCTGCTGCGCGAGCTGCAGGATCGCCTCGACGTCGCGGGCGTGGAGCTCAGGGAAACGCGCATTACGCATCTCGCTTACGCGCCTGAAATCGCGAGCGCGATGCTTCAGCGGCAGCAGGCTATTGCGATTGTGGCCGCGCGCCAGAAGATCGTGGAGGGCGCGGTCGGCATGGTGGACGCGGCACTCCGCAAGCTGGAGGAGAACGGAATCGAGCTGGATGCCGAGCGGCGGGCGGCGATGGTGAACAACTTGATGGTATCGATCGTATCCGACCGGGCGGCGCAGCCGGTTATTAATACGGGATCGTTGTACAGTTAAGGGCCGCCTTCCATGGCCAAAGAGAAGAAGGCGTTCCCGCTGCGCCTGGATCCGGACATTCACCGCGCGCTCGAGCAATGGGCTGCAGACGAATTCCGCAGCGTCAACGGACATATCGAGTTTCTGCTGCGTGAAGCGCTCGCCAAAGCGGGCAGACTCGGCAAGCCTCGCCTGGATGCCGAGCAGGACAAATAATGCGATTCGACAAGACGGCGTCTGCCTGCTTCCTGCGGGCGGACGCCGTTTTTTGTGTAAACGCCAGCGACTGGGTATGCTTTCAAGGATTGGGGAATAGTAAGGATCCGACGGTGTGAGAAGCACGCGCGCGGCTGCAGTCGTATCCTTCCTGCACAGGCTGGAGTCGTGCATAAGATACTGGGAGCGGATGAATACTATGGTCAGATTCAAAAAAATCTTCATTGAAGGATCGACCTCTTCAATACCGGTTATGGACCCGGTAGGAGTTATCATCCGCCGCGCAAGTCAAGCGGACTCGCTGCCCGGAAGTACTTCGAGGACGGCGATGATCCTCGTGGAGCTCTCAGTGATGTTTCTCATCATAAATTGATGCAAGTATCCAGTCGATTCAAAATCCTCTAGGAAAGCGGGGCAACAAGAAATGAAAGCAACTGGAATAGTACGTCGTATCGATGATCTAGGGCGTGTGGTGATTCCCAAAGAGATTCGCCGTACCTTGCGTATACGCGAAGGCGATCCGCTGGAAATCTTCGTAGACCGTGACGGAGAAGTCATTCTGAAAAAATACTCTCCGATCGGCGAGCTCGGCGACTTCGCCAAGGAGTATGCGGAATCGCTGCATGAAAGCACCGGCCATATTACGCTGATCTCGGATCGCGATACCATTATTACGGTAGCGGGCGCTTCCAAGAAGGAACTGATGGACAAGCCGATCGGCAGCACGCTCGAATCGTGCATGGACAACCGCAAGACGCTGACCGAAGCTAACGGCGGTCCGCATGAGATCGTAAAGGATCTGCAGGAAGAATATAGCGCGTACGTCGTCTCCCCGATTATCGCGAGCGGCGATCCAATCGGAACGGTCGTGCTGCTAAGCAAGGACGAATCGGTGAAGATGGCGCAGATGGAGCAGAAGATGGCGGAAACCGCGGCCGGCTTCCTCGCCAAACAAATGGAGCAATAGCGAACGGTACACATAAGCTTTCAACGGCTTCCCCAGGAACGGGGAAGCTTTGTTGCGTTTTGAACAACCTCTTAATTCGGGTTCAAAAAGTCCGGTTTTCAGCACATGGGATGATGCTTACGAAGCTGCGTTTTTTCAAAACGCTGTAGAAGATTGAAAGAAGATTAGGAACTGAGGAGCGGAGCGTAGTTAAAGCTACGTGAGCACCTCAAATGTTTCCGAAGGAAACATACTTCGTAAGCACACGCTGTTCCGGCTGAATTCGATATTCGACGTCGAATAGGCTTCCCCGAGCTTACTTCGTGATCAAAAGCGGACTTTTTGAACAACCTCTCCGATTTGCGTTATAATCAGGTATCATGTGCAGAATGGGAAGCAGGGAAAACAATGGGGAGCCGTAAGCGCTCGGACAGCCGTCAGTATCGACTCTTGCGCAGCGGCGTCATCTTGATGGCGGGAGCGGCTCTTCTGACGAAGCTTATTGGGGCTTTGCAGAAGATACCGCTTCAGAATTTGGCGGGGGACCGCGTATTCGGCATCTACAACGCTGTGTATCCGTTCTATCAGCTGATCTCCGTGCTTGCGACTGCGGGTCTGCCGACAGCCGTATCGATTCTGATCGCGCACAGGCTGCGGGAGGACGGCGGCGAGGATGGGACAAGGGTTACCGTCGCGGCGGCGCTGCTGCTGCTCGGGGCGACGGGAGCAATCTCCTTCGGCCTGATGTGGATGAGCGCCGATCTGACGGCATCATGGATCGGCGACGACTCGGCCTCGTTGGCCATTCGCGTATTATCCGTCGCGCTGCTGTTCGCCCCGCTCGTTGCCGTCCTGCGCGGCTACGAGCAAGGCAAGCGGCGAATGGGGTTGTCCGCCGCGTCGCAGGTGGCGGAGCAAGTGGTGCGCGTGGCAATGATGCTGCTCGCGCTGGAGATTGGCCTGCTGGCGGGCTGGAGCGATTCGGAGCTGGCCGCGGGCGTTATGAGCGGGGCCGCGGCGGGAGCGGTCGTCGCATTGCTGCTGCTCGCGGCCAGGAGCTGGCGTGGCGGTAGGAGAGCCAATGCGCCCGCGTTGGAGAAGCCTGCGTTAATGGGCGAAATCCAGGCGCTGGCGAAGCTGGCCGGCCCCGCCGCTCTGGCATCGGTCGTCGTTCCAGCGATCGGAGTCGTCGACGCGTTCATGGTGCCGCGGCTTCTTCGGGAGAGCGGCATGGCGGAAGCGACGGCGATGAGCTTATTCGGCGTATACAGCCGCGGGGGGCCGCTCGTGCAGCTGGTCACGATGGTAGCCGGCGCCGCGGCCGCGGCCATGGTACCGGGCCTCGCCGCGGCCAAATCGCAGGGCGAGGCGCAGACGCTGGAGCTGCGCCTGAACATGCAGCTGCGCGCCGCTTGGCTGGCCGGCGCCGCGGCTGCAATTGGGCTCGTTCTGCTCGCGGAGCCGCTGAACGTCATGCTCTACAAGGACGCGAAGGGCACGCTCGCCTTCGCGCTCGTCGGCTGCACCGCGCTCGCCGGCAGCGTCAGCGCGGTCGTCGCGCCCGCGCTGCAAGCGCTCGGCTCGGTGCGGGCGCCTGTCGCGCTGCTCCTGCTCGCAGCGCTGCTGAAGGGCGCGCTCAACGCCGCTCTCGTCCCCTCCCTCGGTATCGAGGGAGCGGCCCTCTCCGGCGTTGTCGCGCTAAGCGCCGCCGCCTTGCTGGGCGCGGCGGCGCTTCGCCATGCGGCTGCGGGGCTTCGCCCGCCGCATGTATACAGGCGCCGCGGGCCGGGCATGGGCCCCGCGGCCGCCGGCATTGCCGCGCTGGCGGTGATGGCCGCCAGCGTCCTGCTGGCCGAGCGCGCGCTGGACGCCGCGCTCGGGTACGGACTGCCGCCGCGGGCTGAGGCGGCAGCTTTGGCGCTGACGGGCGCAGCCGTCGGCGCCGTGGTGTTCGCCGCCGCAGCCTTGCGCGGCGGCGCGGTCAGCGCGCGCGAATGGCGCGCGATCCCGGGCGGCGAGGCGTGGGCCGCCCGGCTTCGGCGCTGGCGGCTTATTCCGCCGGCGGACGAACGCTGATGGCGGCGCTGGGCAAGCCGGCGCCGCGAGCAAAAAAAATGCAACCCGCCTACATAAACGCACGTCCTACTAGGGAGGCTGATTTTTTATGGCGCATTCGCCTATTACGATCGTCGGACTCGGCTCCGGCGACCCTGATCAATTAACGCTCGGCATCTGGCGTCGGCTGCAGTCGGCGAAGCGCGTGTTCGTGCGGACGGAGCATCATCCCGTGATGGCGCTTCTGAAGGAACAAGGCATCGCGTACGAGTCGTTCGACGGCGTCTACGAGCAGCATGATTCGTTTCCCGAGGTGTACGAGGCGATAGCCTCTAGGCTGCTGAAGGAAGCGACAAGCGGCGCGGAGACGTCCGGCGAAGCGATCCTGTATGCCGTTCCCGGTCATCCTATGGTCGCCGAACGCACCGTCCAGCTGCTTCGCGAGCGCTGCTCCGAAGCCGGGGTCGCGCTGGATGTATTAGGCGGCGAGAGCTTCTTGGACGCCGCATTCGCATCGCTTGGCTTCGACCCGATCGAAGGCTTCTCGCTTCTGGATGCGGCCGAGCTGCAGCCGTCGGCCCTTCAGCCCCAGCTGCATACGGTAATCGGCCAAGTATACGATGTCTTCACCGCTTCCGACGTGAAGCTCGCGCTGATGGAGCGTTATCCGGAGGATTACGAGGTCGTTATCGGCCATGCGCTGGGCGTTGGCGGTCAAGAGCAGATCGTCCGCGTGCCCATCTACGAGCTGGATCGCGATCAGGCGTACGGCAATCTCTCGATCATCTACGTCCCTCGCTCCGAGGATCCTGCTTTGCGCAACCGCACGTTCGATCGGCTTCATGAGATCGTGCGCATCCTTCGTAGCCCGGAGGGCTGTCCGTGGGATCGGGAGCAGACGCATCAATCGATCCGCAAGAACTTCATCGAGGAGCTGTACGAAGCGCTGGAAGCGCTCGACAACGACGATCCTGCGGGAATGCAGGAGGAGTTCGGCGACGTCATTCTGCAAGTCATGCTCCACTCGCAGATGGAAGAAGAGGTGGGAGCGTTCTCCGTGTACGATGTCATCCAGACGCTGAACGAGAAGCTGATCTTCCGCCATCCGCATGTGTTCGGAGACACGGGCGCTCAGAACGCGGACGAAGCGCTGGCGAACTGGGAAGGCATGAAGGCCGAGGAGAAGAAACGCAAGGGTACGGATGCGGACAGGAAATCGCAGCTGGACGGCATTCCGCCCGATCTGCCCGCGCTGATGAAGGCGTACAAGCTGCAGAAGAAAGCGGCAAAGGTCGGCTTCGACTGGGACGAGCTTGGTCCGGTGCTGGCGAAGATCGAGGAGGAGCTGCGCGAGCTTCGCGAAGCGATTTCGGCCGAGGACAAGGAGAAGCAGGCGGACGAGCTGGGCGATCTGCTGTTCGCCGTCGTGAACGCGTCGCGCTTCATTGACGCCGACCCCGAAGAGGCGCTCTCTCGCACGAATCGAAAGTTTAAGAGCCGATTTCAATATATTGAAGAGCAGCTTCGTATAAACGGCAAAACTTTTGACCAAACTGATTTACTAGAGATGGATCGCTGGTGGGAAGAGGCAAAGAGGCAGTAGACAAAGGTAATAATCAAAATGTCAGTTCAAAAAGCTTGCTTTTCAGCACCGAGAAGGTTGGATGTAGCTAGAAAATGAGGATCGGAGTGTAGCAGCGCTACATGAGAACCGGAAGTTTCGGCTGAATCCAAGATTCGACGCCGAATAGTCTACTTGAATAGGCTTCGTGATCAAAAGCGAGCTTTTTGAACATCCTCTACTAGAATTTCGCCATATTTCGCCTCTATTCTGCACTATTCCCAAAAAATTTTATCGACATCAGCAGGATTTTGTAGAGACGGGCAGAATAAGTATTCTTCGGAAGAGCAGATTTTGCCAAAGGGTTAGCCGCTATTCTATCGGCAGCCAAAAATAACCGTTAACTAATTAGGAGGAATATTCACATGAACAAAACAGACCTGATCAACAACATCGCAGAAAAAAGCGGATTGACAAAACGCGACGTAGAATCCGTACTGAACGGCTTCCTCGGCGAAGTAACAGACGCGCTTGCTAGCGGCGACAAAGTACAATTGATCGGCTTCGGTACTTTCGAAACTCGCAAACGTTCCGGCCGCGTAGGCCGCAACCCGCAAACGGGTAAAGAAATCACGATCCCTGAATCCAAAGTTCCTGCGTTCAAAGCAGGCAACAAGCTGAAAGAAGCGATCAAGTAATACATGCGCTTAGATAAATTTCTCAAGGTGTCCCGGCTGATCAAGCGCCGCACCGTCGCGAAGGACGTATCCGAGCAAGGACGCGTCTGGATCAACGGTCGCGAAGCGAAAGCTAGCAGCGCCGTGAAAGTCGGAGACCAGCTCCAAATCCAATACGGTCAGAAGATCGTAACGGTCCGCGTGGAGCGTCTCTCGGAGACGACCCGCAAGGATGAAGCCGGCGAGCTCTATACCTTGGTGAAAGAAGAACAGCGGCCCCGCGATACCGGTCTTGACTGGGAGAGCGGCAAGAGCACGCCATAACCTACTTATAACGCCGCAAGCCGGCGCCTTCGGAAGAAGGCGCCGGCTTGTTTTTTCTTTTGAGCGAATTTGCCATAAGGAAATGACAATATCCTTCCGATATAAACAAGGAATAGAGTCGGGTATTGTAGAATGAGGTCTAATACGACCATGGCTTCCACATAAACAAGGGGTGTCATCACGATGCTGCAGCAGTTGTTCAGCAATCTTACGCTTGTACTGGTTTTCTTAATTCTATCCGCGCCCTTCTACGGGCGTTATCCTTATACCAAGTGGACGCTTCTGCACAAGATCGGAATCGGGGTCGTCCAAGGGTTGTTCGGGGTCATTCTTCTCTCCTTTACGATCGAGCTCGACAATAACGTGGTCATCGATTATCGCTATCTCTCCATCCTTATTTCCGCCTATTACGGCGGTCTTCCCTCGGCCGTTGTAAGCACGGTCATCATAGCCTTCTGCCGGTTATTCTATGACGGCACCGTCGACGAAACCGCCGTTCTGGCAGCCTTGCTCTCGCTGGGTGTCGGCATAAGCTCCGCGATAATCGGCAGATTGGTATATCGTTACTGGCCGAAATGGTTCGCGATGCTTGGCTTTGCAAGCGTGTCGATCAGCGCGAGTCTCCTCTATCGGATCGGACCGGAGGACGGCCTCGGCGTGGTCATACAATTCATTTCGCTTATGCTCGTCGGCGGTCTCATCGTCGCGGCTTTTATCCATGTGCAGAACTATCTCCGGGAGAGGGCGGAGCTTAACAAGCGAATCTCCCGCTTAACCGAGCAATTCCAGACGCTTGAGCTCAAGGAGGTGTACGAACGGACGCTGCTGGAGATGCTGGGCTTCCTTCGGGTCAGCTTCGGGAGCATCTACAGCGTGGATAACGGAAAAAACAAGATGTTCTGCAGGGCGGTCAGGGGCAAGCTTCTCGAGGTGGGGCCCCACGAAACCCATACGGTAACCGAGGCGATGGATGCCGTCGTTGCGACCGGCAAAGCGGCTATCTATCCGAATTGGAGGCGGCGGCGCCCCGATAGCAAGATGGAGGACGGCCTGTATCGGATGGGTGTCAGATCGACGATCCATATTCCGGTCATCTATAACGGCAAGGTTATCGCCGTCATTAATTTGGGCTCCGATATTCCCGGCTATATGTCGCAGAAGCAAATTCAATTGATGAATCCGATCGCCTCCCTCCTCGGGTTCTCGGTATCGCTGAAATACGCGGAAGGCAAGTATAAGGCGGTCAGCGAGTCGGATCAAGACGCGGTCATTCTGGCGGACAGCGAACTGAACATTATTTCCTGGAATCGCGGAGCCGAGACGATGTTCGGCTATTCGAACGAAGAGGCGCTCGGCATGCCGCTGTGCGACGTCATCTCGGAGCGTCAACGCGATGCTTACCGGCGGGAAATGGAGCAGTACCGGATCGCGGAGCATGACGCGGCCTGGGAAGGCTCTATGGAGCTGGAAGGCCAAAGAAAAAATCGTTCCGTGTTCCCCGTCGATATAACGCCTAACAAGTGGCAGACGGCCGGCACGCTTTATTTCTCCTGCATCATTAGAGACATAACCGTAAGGAAGGATTCCGAGCGGCTGTTGTCGGAATCCGTCAGCAAGTACCGCGCGCTCGTCGGCCATGCGGTGGATATGTTCTTCATGACGGAGTTTAACCCGGAGCCCATGACGATTCTGGAGGTTAACGAGCGGGTCTGTCAGGTGCTGGGCTACACGCGGGAAGAGCTGTTCAAGATGACGCCTTATGATCTTGGGGTTCAAGATGAGACGCTTCGGCAAGGGCATAAGCACGTCATCCAGCAACTGGTCGAAACGGGATTCGCCAAGTTCGAGATGCGGGTGAGGTCGAAGGGCGGAGAGATCATTCCGGTCGAGTCGGTCACCAAAATTATCGAGCTGCAGGGCAAAAGAGTGTCGATCAGCGTCCTTCGCGATATGACCGACCGGCAAAAGACGGAGCTTGCGCTCAAAGAAAGCGAGGAGCGTTACCGTCGTCTGATCGAGCTTCTGCCGGATACGGTTGCGGTTCATGCGAACGGAGAGGTCGTCTACGTGAACGAAGCCGGCGTTCGCATGTTCGGCGCGGCCAAACCGGAGGATATTATCGGCCGGCGCTTGCTGGAGTTCATCCATCCGGATTCGCGCGAGCTGGTCAAATCGCGGATTTCGATGACGCTGACCACGCAATTGCAGGCGCCGCCTGTCGAGCAACGACTAGTGCGGGTAGATGGCGCGCCGTTCGAAGCGATCGTGCAGTCCAACCGGATCATCTACCGCGGCGAGGAATCGGTGCTTGTGGTCGCGCACGATATTACCGAGCGGAAACGGGCCGAGCAGGCCATGAGGGAGAGCGAGGAGCGTTACCGGAGGGTATTCGAGCTGTCTCCCAACGCAATTTGCCTCTATGACGCGGAAGGGACGATCGTCTACGCCAACGGGAAAGCGGCAAGCTTATTTGCGGCTTCGGAGCTGTCTGCTCTATTGGGGAAGAACAAATTCGAGCTCGCCCACCCGAATGACCGGAACGAAGTCGAGGAGCGTTTTGCCTTGATGCTAAAAGAAGAATTGTCGCAAATGACGTACGAGAGCCACTATTTGACGCTGAGCGGTTCTGTCTTCATCGCGGAGGTGTCGATCACATGCGTGCATTTCGGCGGCAAGCCGCATAACCTGGCCTATATTCGGGATATATCCAAGAGCCGGGAGGAAGAGGAGAAGCTGCAGGAGATGAACCGCATGCTCAAGGAGCTGTCCGCGCTTGACGGCCTGACCGGCATCGCGAACCGAAGAGCCTTCGACGAGGCCTTCCAGCAGGCTTGGCAGACTTCAGCCGGCGAATCGTCGCCTCTCTCGATTATCCTGTTCGATATTGATTACTTCAAGCTGTACAACGATACGTACGGGCATCTAGGCGGGGATGCCTGCCTGAAGAGCATCGCCTCCAGCCTGAAGCCTCTAATCGGTAAGCCCGGCGAAGTGCTGGCTAGATACGGCGGAGAAGAATTCGTCGTGCTGCTGCCGGGCGCGGACTCTGCGGCAGCGATGGAAGCGGCGGAGCGAATCAAGGGACGGATCGCATCCCTCCGCATTCCGCATAAGGCGTCTAAAGTGAGCGATTACGTGACCGTCAGCCTTGGCGCGGCGACCATGATTGCGATGCCGGGGCTTGACCGCACGGAAATGGTCGAATTCGCCGACAAAGCGTTGTATCAAGCGAAGCTTGCGGGCCGAAACCGTATTTATACAGCTGCAGTATGAGAAGCGGCGAAATGCCAAAAGATAAGCCCATCTGTCAAGATGGGGGTTTAGAGGATGGAGAAGGAAAAGGCTTCGGGCCAGAGCACTCTCGTCAGGGGGCTCAAGGCCCGTCATATGACGATGATCGCCATCGGCGGCTCAATCGGAACGGGGTTGTTCCTTGCCAGCGGCGGGGCGATTGCCTCAGCCGGGCCGGGCGGGGCGCTGATTGCCTATGGGGCGATCGGCCTCATGGTTTATTTTCTGATGACGAGTCTTGGCGAGATGGCCGCTTATATGCCCGTGCCCGGATCGTTCAGCACTTATGCGGGCAAATTCGTCGATCCCGCGCTAGGCTTCGCGCTCGGATGGAACTACTGGTTTAACTGGGCCATCACGATCGCGGCGGAGATCGCGGCAGCGAATCTGATCGTGAAGTATTGGCTGCCTCAATCTTCGACGATGCTCTGGAGCGTTATTTTTCTGGGGGTCATGTCGGGAATCAACTACTTGTCCGTCCGCGCTTACGGGGAATCGGAATATTGGTTCTCGTTCCTGAAGGTGGCGACGGTAATTCTCTTCATCGTCATCGGACTGCTTATGATCGTCGGGATCATGGGCGGGCATACGGGGGGCATACGATGGATGGGCGAAGGGGAAACGGCGTTCCCCGGCGGCTTCCTTGCGGTATTCGGCGTGTTCATGGCGGCCGGCTTCTCCTTCCAGGGCACGGAACTGATCGGGATAGCGGCCGGGGAGAGCGAGGATCCCGCGCGCAGCGTGCCGAAGGCGGTTAAGCAAATTTTTTGGCGCATCCTCATCTTCTATATTCTCTCGCTGTTCGTCGTGGGCGCAATCATTTCCTACAAGGATCCGCTGCTCCTGCAATCCGGTATCGAGAATATCGCCGTCAGCCCGTTTACGATCGTGTTCGAGCGGGCGGGCCTTGCTTTTGCCGCGTCGCTTATGAACGCGATTATTCTGACCTCCGTGCTCTCCGCGGGAACGTCGGGCATGTATGCCTCGACCCGCATGCTGTGGGTGCTGGCCAAGGAAGGCAAAGCCCCGGCATGGCTGAAAGTCCTGAACCGGCGCGGCATCCCGATCGCGGCGCTCCTCGTCACGTCGGCCGTCGGCATGCTGGCGTTCCTCGCCTCCCTATTCGGAGAAGGGGTCGTCTACACCTGGCTGCTGAACGCTTCCGGCATGTGCGGCTTCCTGGCCTGGATCGGCATTGCGATCAGCCATTACCGGTTCCGCAGAGCGTTCGCGGCCCAAGGGCGGAGCCTCGACGAGCTGCCGTATCGGGCGTTGTGGTTTCCGTTCGGGCCTCTCTTCGCGTTTCTGGTCTGCTTCGTCGTTATGGCCGGTCAAGGTTATGCCCAGTTTCTCGGCGGCGCGATCGATTGGAAAGGCGTCCTCGCCACCTATCTCGGCATTCCCCTGTTCCTGCTTATTTACCTCGGCTACAAGCGGAAGTACCGGACGAAGCTGATTCCGCTTCGGGAATGCCGTTTGAGCCCGGAGGATTAACAAGAAGCTTAGGTCCGGTTCTAAACCTTGTCTCTCTCCCATAGAGTAATAGAGAAATTAACGAAGCGGGGGACGAGTCTATGGTCGAATCGGGCAAAGGGCAGAAAAATCAAGAGATCAGAATGATCAATCGGAAGCTGCTGGAGCTGACCGGCGTGGTGAACGTGGAGAGCTTCGACAGCGAGGAGTTTCTTCTGGAGACGGAGCTGGGCTTCCTGACCGTCACGGGTCAAAATCTTCATATTAAGCATTTGAGCCTGGAGCAAGGGCTCGTCGCGATAGAAGGCTACGTTCATTCCCTCGCCTATTTGGACGGTACGTCCGCGAATAACAAATCCAAAGGCTTGTTCGGGAAGCTGTTCAAGTGACCTTAACGACTCAATGGCTGACGGTGGCCGTCATGCTGTTATCCGGTCTCGGGATGGGCGTCGTATTCGATGGATACCGCGTCGTGTCGAACGAGCTGAGATTTCCGCGCTGGTGGCTGCCGGTGCTCGATATCCTTTATTGGATGGCGGCCGCGGTCGTCGTCTTCCTAATGCTGTATGCCAGCAACAATGGCGAGGTGCGGGCATACGTTTTTTTGGGACTGGCTATCGGCGTCATTCTGTATTATTGGCTGCTTAGCAAGCAAGTGATCGCGCTCGTGAAATGGGTCATAGAGGCGGTCCGGGCGCTGATCCGTTTCTTGCTCAAGGTGTTCGATTTTGTCATCATTAAACCGATTCTCCTGCTATATAAGGCGGTTCTTGTCATCTTGGGATTTGGGACTGCGCTCACTATTTTCCTCCTGAAAATTGTGGTACAATTGGTTCGTCCAATTTGGCTTTTGCTGCTATGGCTGGCAAAACCGGTCACGCGTCCGATGGGGCGATGGCTGAAGCCGCACTGGGAGCGATGGCGCGCGGAGGAACGTCTCATGAAGGGACTGGCTGCCGTGAAGAGCCTTTGGAATCAATGGTTCAGGAGGGAGAAGCGATAATGGCAACTGCTACTGCGAAGCAGTCGGCACCGGCCTCGAAACGCCGGTACAGGCTCTGGATGATGTTCGTCGTCCTGTTCATGGGCTGGGCGGGTTATACGTTATTCGGACAGATGCAGCAGCAGAAGGCAACGTACCAGAAGCTGACCACCATCGAGGACGGGATCGAGGAGACTCGCGCCCAGACCGAAGAACTGACCAAGAGAGTCGAACAATTGAACGATCCGGAGTATATCTCTCAGCTCGCGACCAAGGAACTGGGCATGGTGAAAGAGGGAGAACAGCAGATCTTCAGCGAATAATCCGGGCGGCCTGGCAGGATGAACGTCTGTTGACCTTGCTTCCGCCATTCGGTTATAATCACGGTAGATACAAGACTTTTGCTTACGGGGCGTTTTTGTTCCATATATCATGCTTACGAAGTAAGTTTTGTTTCATCATTCGCCTAGATATAGGCGATAAGCTTTCAACAAAACTTTTAAGAGAGGAACATTTTATTTTATGGCAATTGAAGTGGGCGCCAAGTTAGAAGGAAAAGTGACGGGCATCACGCATTTCGGGGCATTTGTCGACTTGTCGGGAGGTGTCACGGGTCTTGTTCACATTTCTGAGATTGCCGATAACTACGTCAAGGACGTGAAGGATCACCTAAAGATCGACGACGTCGTCAAGGTCAAAGTGATCAACGTGGACAAGGACGGAAAGATCGGACTCTCCATCAAGCAAGCCATTGATCGGCCGGAAGGTCATCAGCCACCACCCCCACGCGAGCGCTCAGGCGCAGGCGGATTCGGCGGCGGCGGCGGAGATCGTTTCAACCGCGGAGGCCAAGACCGAGGCGGACGTCCCTTCAACAAGCAATCGGGTGGCAGACCATCATTTGGCAAACCGTCATTCGAGGATAAAATGTCACGCTTCTTGAAAGATAGCGAAGAGCGGATTTCTTCCCTGAAGAAGAACACGGAAGGCAAACGCGGCGGACGCGGAGCCAAGCGAGTATAACATCAAGCGCATACGAATAGATACAGCGAAGCCTTAATTGGCTTCGCTTTTTTGTTGTCTGGGCGGGGGGAGCCCAGGGGTGTAGTCGGAGTAGACGTTCCTGGCACGTCTAAACGTCGAAACCGTGATGCTGCGGCACAAATAGACGTTCCTGGCACATCTAAAGTCATAAGTGCTCCCTTTTCCGATCCATCCCAGCGCGCGCCAAAGGCAACAATCGCAGGCATCTGACGGCGCCGTTTGTCGCATCCGCTATCCCTGTCGAGGGGACGGGCTCAAAAGTCGTTTTGCCGAATATGCCTATCCGCGAGAAATAGTTTTCCCCTTACCTCCTCCATTCCCGACAGGTTACGGCGTCGATTCGTCAAAGAATAGACGCGCGCGCTTGTGCAATTTGTTGACGGAGACGACAGCGGACGGCGCATCGAACGGCGTTCAAAGCCAGCGTCAGCCTGCGATTGACACGGTCATGACAAGGACTGCGAAGCGCTTCCATTTTGTCGGAAAAAACTTTTGGCCTTGCTACGATAACTGACAAACTTCATCCGGACAAGCACCTATAATGGGGAACACAATAAACTCGGAATGGTGGTGCTTGTTAATGTGGAAGAAGGAGAGCGTGATGGGTAACCCGGCGGCAATGAAGCGGGAAGGACTCTTCCGAAATGCCGCGCAGCGAGTGAAGGAGATGAGAGCCGTCAAGGGGACGGCTTCCATGCTCCTGGCGAAGAAGTGGACGATTCTGCTGGTCGCCGTCGCTTTTCTGCTTGGACGAGCTGTTATCCTGGAGTCGCTGATGCCGTTTGCCGCCGCTTATTTTGCCGTCATTTATTTCATGAGGAAGGACATCTACGGTTATATCGCCGTGTCTCTCGTAGCGGGGAGCTGGTTCGCGGCCGATCCGGCGCCGCTCTGGATCGCGATGGAGATCGCCGTGCTGTTCTTATTGATGAAGGGGCTGGAGGCTTACGAGAAGGCGGAGCTGTCAACCGCGCCGTTGCTCGTGTTCACGGCAACGCTGCTTGTTCAAATGTTCGGCGTGTTCATCGGCGAGAGCCTAAGCTGGTACAGCTTCATGATGGTCCTCGTGGAAGCGGCGCTGGCCTTCGTTCTGACGCTGGTGTTCATCCACGCGCTTCCGGTGCTGACGATGACGAAGAAATCGGCCGCTCTCAAGCACGAGGAAATTATTTGCGTCATGATATTGCTCGCATCCGTCATGACGGGCGCGGTCGGCTGGGTGTTCTACGGCATGTCGGCCGAGCATGTCATGTCCCGTTATATGCTGCTACTGTTCGCCATGGCCGGCGGCGCTCCGCTTGGGGCTTCGGTCGGCGTCGTGGCGGGGCTCATCCTCAGTCTCGCGGATTTCAGCGCGGTCGTGCAGATGAGCATGCTCGCTTTCGCCGGCTTGCTGGCGGGGCTTCTACGAGATGGAGGCAAGATGGCGGCTGCTTTCGGCATGCTGCTCGGCACGTCCATCCTTTCTATATATATCGGGACCGGACCCGACGTCATGAGCTCGACGTGGGAATCGGTTGCGGCCGCCACGCTGCTGCTCCTTACACCGCGGGGCGTCATTCGGACGATCGCCAGGTACGTGCCCGGCACGAACGAACACGCCAAGTCGCAGCATGAGTATGCCAAGCGGGTGCGGGAAGTGACGGCGGAGCGGGTATCCCAATTCTCGGATGTATTCCGTCAATTATCGAAGAGCTTCGGACAGCTGAACCAGAACGTGACCGAGGTGAAGAAGGAGGAGGAGATCGGGCATTTCATGAACGCGGTGGCGGAGCGGAGCTGCGCGAGCTGCCATCGTCAGAAGGCATGCTGGGAGGATAAGTTCTTCCATACTTACAAAATGATGACCGACATGATGTCGGCGGTCGAGGAGGATCGGGTTCCGGCATCGAAGGAGCAGCCGAGGACATGGACGTCGCATTGCGTGAAATCTTCGCAGGTGCTGTCCGTTATGAAGCATCAATACGAGCTGCATCAGAACAACAAGCATTGGAAGAAGCAAATCGTGGATTCCCGTCAGCTTGTCGCGGATCAATTGCTCGGCGTGTCCCAGGTCATGGAGGACTTGTCCAGAGAGATCAAGCGCGAAGGTCAGACGCTGCATTTGCAGGAGGAACAAATCAGGGAGGCGGTCGAGGGTTTAGGCTTGTCCATTCAGGGCGTTGATATCGTCAATTTGGAGGAGGGGAACGTCGAGATCGAGGTTTACCATTCGTTCGAGAAGGGCTTCGACGAATGCCGCAAAATTATTGCGCCGCTGCTCAGCGACATTCTCGGCGAGCATATCGCGGTGAAGACGGAGGTGCCGCCCGCCAAGAACGGGGAGCCGACGATGGTAACCTTCACGTCGGCGAAGCAATTCGAGATCGAGACGGGCGTGGCCGGAGCGGCCAAGGGAGGCGATCTGCTGTCGGGAGACAGCTTCAGCCTGGTGGAGCTCGGCAACGGGAAGTTCGCGGTCGCGATCAGCGACGGCATGGGCAACGGGGAGCGCGCGCGCCAGGAGAGCAGCGCGGCGTTATCCATCCTGCAGCAACTGCTGCAATCGGGCATGGACGAGAAGCTGGCGGTGAAATCGGTGAACTCCGTCCTGCTGCTCCGCTCCTCAGAGGAGATGTACGCGACGGTCGATCTGGCGATCGTCGATCTCTATACCGCGCACACGACGTTTATGAAGATAGGCTCCACGCCAAGCTTCATCAAACGCGGCAAAGAAGTCATTCCGATTACGGCAAATAATTTGCCGATTGGCATCATTCAGGATATTGACGTCGATTTTGTCTCCATGCAATTGCAGCCGGGCGATACGCTAGTCATGATGAGCGACGGCATCTATGACGCGCCGGGCCATGCGGTGAACAAAGAGCTGTGGATGAAGCGCATTATCGGCGAGATGCAAACCGATGATCCGCAGGAGCTGGCCGATGCGCTGCTCGAGCGCGTCGTGCGCCACCACGAGGGTGAGATCGTGGACGACATGACCGTGCTCGTCGCGCGCGTGGACAAGCACCAGCCGGAGTGGGCGTCCTTCCGCTGGCCGGGCGTCACCCGCATGGAGCGGCCAAGGACGGTGAGCTAGGATGAATGCATCTGCGATGAAGTCCAATTCGGCGTTTAATCATAAGCAGAAATGTATCCCTTTTAATGATTCATAACCACATGAATGGCTTCATGAAACAGAAAGACCGTGCGGAAATCCCAAAACCGCGCGGTTTTTGTGTTGTTTTTTTAATAAGGAACAAACTTTCCGCCAAATTGGCGGGTAATACTTAATAGAACAGCAAGAAAGAGGTGAACGAAGTGGAGCGAGAGATGATCGGCCGAATCATCCAAGGCGACAGAGAGGCGTTCCGCCATTTATATGATGAATATTTCGATTATGCGATGCGAACGGCGATCGTGGTGACCAAACATGCGGAGTGGGCGAAGGATGCGGTGCAGGAGACGTTCCTTCGCGTCTATCGGAATATGTGGCAATACGATCAAGGAAAGCCGTTTAAGCCGTGGTTCTACTGTATTCTGCTTAGGGAATGCTACCGGATCATGGAGCGGGAGAAGAAGGTCGTGCCGCTGAGTGAGCAGCTCGAGCGGATCGGGGTGGAGCCGGAATTGCCGGACGCGAACGTCGATATCTATGAGGCGCTGCAGTCTATGAACGATATGTACCGGATTCCGCTTATCCTCAAATATTTGCACGACTATAGCGAGAAAGAAATCGCCGATATGCTAGAGCTTAACGTGAACACGCTGAAATCGCGCCTCCACAAAGGACGAGAGAAAATGAGAAGCAGCTTGGGAGGGGAGCCGTATGGATCAAAAGCTTAAGGACCGACTACAGGAAGAAAGCCGATATCCCGACAGTCTGAAGGAAGACCTGTGGGCGCAAATCGAATCGCAGCTGGAGGCTTTGCCTCCGGGAATGACAGAACAATCTCGAACTCTATCACGCAGCCTAGAGCATGACAACAAGAAGAGGAGAGTGTCCCGCATGAAAATTGTAAAAGTATCGACCGGCATAGCCGCTGCCGTTATCGCCGTTACCGCGTTCCTCGCGCTGCCGGCCGGCACGGCGTTCATGAAGAGCATTCAGGACTGGTTCGCGCCGGAGAAGGAAATCGAGATCGAGCTGGAGGGCGACAAGGAGACCACGCAGGGGCAGGTTCACGTGGATCAAGAGAGCCGGTACGCCATCTATTATGACAAAGAACGCTACAAGCTCGTGCAGGAGAACGACAAGGACGTCATTACGACGATCGATCTGCTGCCGGCCGAATATCCGGAGGTATCCTTGACGATCGAGCAGAACGTGAGTAAAAAACCGGAGGAGCTGGCGTCCGAGATTGCCGGGCAGCTTGCATCGCAGTACTCCGACGTCCGGGAAATCGAGCAGGTAACCGATCCGGTGAACGGCTACTGGATCCATGCCATCGACGGCAGCGACCGCCTCAGTCCGGTCATCGACGTCTACATCGTCAGCAACGAGCAGCAGGGCAGCTTTATCCTGACAAGCCGCTTCTTCCTCGAAGCCGCCGAAGGACATGGCTCCCGGTTCACGCAGACGCTCAAGGAGTTTCAGGTGCTGAAGCCGGAATAACGACTATACGATGCAAAGAAGCCGCCCCGGCAAGGAGCGGCTTCTTTCCCTTTAACCCGTACGCCCCATCGCGTCGCTTCGTTTGCGATACTCGCCGGGGGCGATGCCATGCCATTTTTTGAAGGCGCGGTTGAAGGATGTCGTATTCGGGTAACCCACCATGCGGCCGATGTCGTTAATGTTCAGCGACGTGTCCATAAGCAGCTCCGTCGCTTTGGCCATCCGGATGCCGCCGAGATGCTCTATGAAGTTGACTCCGGTCTTTTCCTTCAAATAGGTAGAGAGGTAGGTGGGCGACATGTTCAGCTCGGCTGCCAAATAATCGAGCGACAAATCCTCGGCATACTTCGTTTCCATAATGTCCATGATTCGAAGGACGGTCGGATCCTCAGGTGCTTCATCGGTTTTCGCGAGGAGGGAGCCGGCAACGGCGACAAATTGGATCAGCCATTCCTTGTATTCCTTGAGCGAGCATGCGGAAGACAGCTTTCTTCGCAGAGAGCGGAGCGTCCAGAGCGCTCCGGGATCGGGATTTCCCCTGAGCGCATCGAGCTGTGCGGAGATCATGATCGTGATCTGCTCCGTGAAGCTGCGAATTTGGCGCGCGGAGGCGCAGGCGGCCTGCATGTCGCCCAGCGCCGCCTCCAGCAATCGCACGGCGCTTTCATCCTGCCCTTTGCGGAGGTATGTCGTGAGCAGCTGCGCGTCATAGTCGGATAGGCGAGGCTGCTCCGGCAGCATTCGCGTCTTCGTAATGATCTGCGTCTCCTCCAGCAGCATCGCTTGGTCTGCCATGGCCTTTACTTGCTCGTAGGCGTAATGGCACTGGGAAGCGTGCTCGAATCTCGAGCTGACCGCAATCGTTACGAAGCCGAACCGGGATAGCAGGTCCAATCCGGCTTTTAGCTTGTTCAGCATATCGGTGAGAGAAGCGCTGTTCCCGTTCCGAATGACCGTGAGCAGCTGCTGCGGCTCCATGAGTAAGGTGTGCGCATCCGGGTAATAAGCGGAAACCGTCTTCCCGATTTGTTCGTTCAAAGCGCGTACGGCATGTTCCGGCCGGTTATCCGGAAGAGCCTCAGGTTCTTGGCGGAGCCGAATGTCGTACAGGATGACGTCGAAGGCTCCTTCCTCTAGCTGCCACTCCTCCCACCGCTCGACAAGTCCGTTCATGTTTTTCAGCAGACCGATGTAACCAAAGTTGGTCATGGCGGCGCGCTGCCTCTCCATATGCTTTCTCGCAGCTTCCCTTTCATTCAGCAGCTCCCGAACGAAGAGGTCGAGTCGCATGAATTCCCGAATCCCGCCGGAAGCGGGGGACGCGCCGGAGCGGCTCTGAACGTTCTCTATGAATTGAAGAGCCGGCCGCTTCAGACGTTTGCCTATCCAATAGGTTGACGCGAGCGCAATAAGAACGACCAAGGCGAAAGCGAGGATGGCCCATAAACGAATAGCATGGACCTCTGCAGCGTCGTACGGGACCTCCGCGTAATAGCTTCTTCCCCAGTCATCCTGCACATGCAGCAGCAGCCGGTTATCCTGGAGGACGTATGCTTTACCGCTTAGAAGCGCTTCCCTATTCCAGGCTTCCGATAAAGGCTCTGACTGGTACAGCAGGCGTCCCGTATCGTCCTCCACTCGAAGGGCCCACTCTTTTCGATTGTCTCCGAACAGGTAGGCATCCATCGTCTCTTCCACGTTCCAGAGCGCAATAAGCTGATACGGTTCGCCCGGCAAGGAGAAGGTGAGAGGGATCACCGTGTTTTTTTGCGCCGGAAACAACGCGTTTCGGAAGGAGGCCGCGGGCAGCATAGAGGCAAAGCGCTCCTTATTCAAATGCTCCTCCCAAAAGGAAGCCGAATAGGAGTCGCTCGCATAAGCGCGTTCAAAAAGGTCGGCGGAGGTGCTGCTTCCGTTCTGATCAACGGCGAGTCCCCGGTCGGCATAATGAACGATAAGGCCTTCCAAATGGAGCAGCGGATTGTGGGCAGTGGCGCGCAGTACATTCGTGATCCGGTATGTTCCCGGTACGGAGGAGACGTGGGTGCCCGAATCGCCGTTGTCTTTGTTGAACTCGCGGACGATAGGGTCCTGATAGATTTGATTCAGCGCCGTGTTCAATTGCTCGATATGCATGTCGAGCAGCTCGGCGGCCTGATTCCATTCGGCGAGTCTGGCGTCGATCGTTTTTTGCTTGAGCTTGTTTTGGAAGAGGAATAGAAGAGCTCCGCTGCAGAGGGCGAACAGCAGCAGAATGGAAAGCGAACAAAAGGCGATATTTCCCGATATGGTATTGAAGCGAAACAGAAGCCGGCGACCCATCCTCGCGTCATCTCCTTCACGTACCGTTACTTATATTACTCCTATCGTACAAGCTTCGCGTCGCCTAAGTATTAAGGCCATGTTTAGATATTGTGAAGAACGAATCGGAAGAAAGGGAAAGGATCGGAAGAAACGGCAATAACGCTGCAAAGGCTAGCATTGTACCATAGGTTTTGGACGTCCTCGGCCTGCCAGACGAAGGGCCGGCAACTAATGAACCCAGGAGTGTGTGAACCGTGACAGCACTAAGACGAAGAACATGGAAGCAATGGCTATCCAGCATGACAGCCGCAGCTCTTCTATTCGGAGCCGTGCCGCAGGCTGGTTATGCGGAGGAAGCGGGCGGGAGCGCCGCTTCGGCGGTACCGCCGGTATTGATAACGGAGCTTGTGCCGGATACGGCGAACGTAAGCGGCGTCAGCTCGGATGCGTACGAATTCATTGAGATTTACAACAATACCGATGAGGTGCTCGATTTCTCGCAATACAAGCTGTTCTACCGTTACCCGGACAAGGGACCTTCTGGCGACGTGCCGTGGCCGACCGTGGAGAAAGGCAGCGTCGATATTCCGGTGGGTGGATCCATCGTGCTTTGGGTCATCAATAGCGCCAACGGATCGGCGACAGAGGCGGATTTCAATACAAACTTCGGGGTGAGCCTCAAGGAAGGCGAAACGCTGTTCCGCTTGGAGGAAAGCGGCGGCATGGCGAACGGGTCGCCGCGCGACATGGTTGTGAAGGATCTTCAAGGCAACGAGGTGGTCGTCGCCTCTTACCAGAATGATGAGCAGACGAAACCGGACAAGGGCATCTTCTATACATACCCGACCGACGGTACCATTAACATGCGCATGGTCGCGGATCCAGGCACGGTGACGGCTACGCCCGGCAGCGTGACGGTCGATCAAGTGCCGTCGGAGCCGGTTCAGGGACCGGATCCGATTGAGAATACGCTTCCGGCTATCGCGGACATCAGCCATGAGCAGGTTGCCGAAGGACTGGAAGTGTCGGCTGCGATTACGGATGCCGACGGTACGCTGCCGGAGGCGGTCTTGTATTATCGTACGGAATCGCAAACGCAATTTGCGTCGGTCATGATGCTGAAGAGCCCGGACGGAGATAGCTTCAAGGCGCTCGTTCCGGCATCGGCGCTTGTAGAAGAAACGCTGTACTATTATATAGAAGCAGCGGATCAGGCGGGCAAAACGAAATCGGAGACGCAAACCGTACAAATCGAGCTTGGCGATTTCGATCCGCAATCGGCTCCTCCGCTTCTCGTGACGGAGATTGTGCCCGATTCCGCGAACGTTGGCTCCGGCGACGGTTACGAGTTCGTCGAAGTGTACAACAATACGGACAAGCCGATGAATCTGAAGGATTACAGGATCAAGTACCGGTATACGGATTCCGGTCCTTCCGCCGACGTTATCTGGCCGACGTCGACGGAGGATGTCGTCATTCCTTCCAAGCAGAGCGTTGTATTCTGGGTCATTAATGCCTATAACACGGCTTCGACGGCTGCCGATTTCAACACGAACTACGGCACTTCGCTCGAGGAAGGCGTCAATCTGTTCCGCATGTTCAGCGACGGCATGGCAAACGGCGGCAAACGGGGCATCGTTGTTGCCACCAATAGCGGCATCGAGGTATCGACCGTCTATTACGACAACGACGAAGAGACCAAGGCGAATAAGGGAATCTTCTATCGCTATCCGGTCGACGGCACAGCGAACATGATCAAATACAGCGCAGGCCTTGAGGCCGCGACGCCGGGCGCCGTCGCTTCGCAGCAAGTGCCGGCCGTTCCGGTCACTGTCGCGGCGGACAGTGTCAATCCGGAAGTGACGGATTTGACGGCAGCGACGGAGGTCGATCAGACGAACAACTTCGACATCGTAGCGGACGCGGCAGACGATATGCAGGTGAAGACGGTACTGCTCTACTACAAGGATGATAAGGAGAGCTCGTACACAAAACGTTATTTGACCCAGAGCTACAACGATTCGTTATTCCGTCAGACGATCTTCAGCCCTCAGCTGATCGGACGCAAGTATATCGAATATTATTTCGAGGTGTCCGACGGCACGAACGCAGTTGCGACGATGCCAAAGCGTGTTGCGATTTTGGGAGGACCGGAGCAAGCGGATCTTAGACTGAACGTGAAAGAAGGCGAAGTGCTGGCGGGCAGCAAAATCATTCGCGGCACGGGAGCGGGCGTTCCTTGGAGTGAGCTCACCATGTCAATCGGCGGCGATGAGCTGACAACCGGTACGTATTCCGCTCTGGAGAGCGGCGCCTACTTCGCGTTCGAGACGCAGGGCGTCAACTATTACTTCAAAAATGCAGTCGTGGTGGACGGCCAAATTATTCATACGTTCCTCGACCCGATCGACAGCTGGTCGACACTGTCCATTCCGGTCTCGGCAGACGGACTGGAAGCGGGCGACAATGTCATCTCCATCTATGCCGGCTCGAAGTCCGGACCATTCGATGAGCGTCCGGAGGAGAACAAGGACGATTTCGAAATCCGGAATGTACGCCTCGTGCTGGCCGACGGAACGGAGCTGTACGATCCGAATTACGCGAATCCGATGACGTCGCTGAAGATGGGCGACAGCTCGGGCAAAAACGAATTTATCGACTTCACGTTTACGCTGACGGCGGACAAGCTGGCTTCCAAGGCTTATCTCTGGGATACAAGGTCGGCGGAAGACGGGAACCACACGATTAGTTTGACACACAGCCAGAATGGCACGTTGACTCGCGACGTCAAGGTTGACAATACGGCGCCGATCATCGTGCCGACTGTCGAGAACGAAGAAGAGTATCGCGGCGAGTTCGTCATTGATGCGGCGGTTACCGATGAAATCGCTGGCGTCGAATCGGTACAGGCGACGCTGGATGGCAAGGCGGTCGAGCTGCCCATTGCGGCATCTTCGTCTGCTCTTGCCCCTGGCGAGCATGTGTTGGAAGTGAAGGCAGCCGATAAAGTGGGCAACCTTGCGGAATCTACCGTGACGTTCAGCGTGCCGGACGAGAATCCGGCGGCTCCGGTCGTCGTATCGCCGTTTCCCGGCAAGGATCGTGTAGGCGACAGGGCTGAGCTCACCGTTAAAGCGCAGGATCCTCTGGACGATCTGATGCGCGTCTCGTTCTTCCGCGGATACAAGTTCGACGCAAGCACGCAGGCCGGCTTCAAGGCTTATCGCGGCGCGGCGGACACGGAGCCTCCGAAGCAGGAGGTGCCTGGCGGCGAGACGGCTCTCGGCGCAGCAGATTATAAGCTGATCAGCAAGGATGACAACCAGTACCTGATCGACGACGCGACGGAGCAGTTCCCGTATCAGCGTTTCGAGATTACATTGGACCCGTCCGTGAAGGATACGGACCGCGTCGCCGTGAAGTGGCAGGGCAAGTCGCTTGAAGGCCGCAAGGTCAGTCTGTACGCGTGGTCGCCGGATGCCGGCAAGTGGCAACAGCTGGATACGATTATTGCGGGCAATGAGGAGTTCGAGCTCGGCTCGGAGGTAGCGGCAGGCGATTACCGTCACGAGGAGACGAACAAGATCAACCTGATGGTGCAGGATGAGCTGCCGGTATCGAACGACCCTTACGATTTCTCCTTCGTCTGGATGTCGGATACGCAATACTATTCGGAGACGTACTTCGAATACTATCGCGACAACGTAAATTGGATCAAAAACAATCTGGATTCGCACAAAATCAAATATGTCATCCATACCGGAGACATTGTCGACGAGTCGGACAAGCTTTACCAGTGGGAAGAAGCGGATCGCAACATGAAGGTGCTGGACGACGCGGGCATTCCTTACGGCGTTCTTGCAGGCAACCATGATGTCGACCATCAGAAGGGCTCCTATGAAGACTATTGGAAGTGGTTCAGCGAGGACCGGTTCGTGAACCAGCCGACGTTCGGCGGCTCCTATCAGAACAACAGAGGCCACTACGATCTCGTGTCCGCGGGCGGCAATGACTTCATTATCGTCTACATGGGCTGGGGCCTCGCCGATGAAGAGATCGAATGGATGAACCAAGTGGTGAAGGATCACCCGAACCACAAGGCAATTATTGCGCTTCATGAATATTTGCTCGTGTCGGGCAACCGCGCCCCGATCGCGGACAAGGTGTACGAGCAGGTCGTGCTGCCGAACAAAAACGTGTTCGCGACGCTGTCCGGCCATTACCATGACGCCGAGCTGAAGACGGACGAGATCGACGACGACGGCGACGGCGCGGCGGACCGCAAGGTGTACCAGATGCTGGCCGATTACCAAGGAGCGGAAGACGGCGGCCTCGGCTATATCCGTCTGATGCAATTCGACATGGCGAACGATAAGCTGCACATCAAGACGTATTCGCCTACGTTGGACGACTACAACTATTACGACCCTGTCGCGTATCCGGGCAAGGACGAGTTCTCGCTTGATCTGGAGCTGGATGCCGAGACGAAGCGGGTCGCGACCGACTACTTCGGCGTGCAGGTGTACACCGACGAGCAAATCGGCGAAACGAAGGAAGCGGCAAGCGGAGCGAATGCGACGGTCGAGTGGTCCGGTCTTGATGCGGACGCCGCCTACGAATGGTATGCGGTAGCGGAGGACGACTACACGGGCGTTGGCCGTTCGGACGTATGGCGTTTCTACACGGGTGAAGGCCCTGCGGAAGAAGAGACGCCTGTCGTTACGTCGCCGCCTGTTACGGTGGAGCCGAAGCCTGAAGTGGGCAAGGGAATCGTCGCCTTGCAGCCGAAGTCCGGAAACCGTTATGAGCTCGGGGCGGATACGGTGAAGGATGCGATCAAGAGCGCAGCGAACGACGAGTTCATTCAAATTAAGCTTGAAGGAAACGGTACTGCGTCGGGAACGGTCGAGCTTCAGCTGCCGGCGGAGGCGATGGCCGACCTCCAGAAGAATGGCAAAGGCATGAAGCTGACGTTCTCGGGTCTTGAGATCGAATATCCGGCCGGCGTCATCCCTGCGGGCGCGCTGGGACAAGGCGTGATGGTGTCGCTGAAGATCAGTACAAAGCCGGGCGACGAGGCGGATCGAGAGCTGGAGGATGAGGCTCTTCGGCCGACGGCTATCGTGTTCCATCTGGAGTTGGCAGCGACTAGCAGGGACGGTCAAACCACTTCGATTCACGAGCTGGGCGGCAAAGTGCGCGTGTCGAGACAATTGACCGAGGAAGAGAAGAAGGCATTGGACACGGATTACGCCGGCGTCTACTATCTGGACGGAGAGAACGCACATTATATGGGCGGCACGTTCGAGGACGGCGCGGTGACGTTCGAGACGGACCATTTCTCCGGCTTCGCAGTGATGGAGTACCGCAAATCGTTCGACGACATGGCCGGTCACTGGGCGGAGTCTTATGTCGGCAAGCTGGCGGCGAAGCACGCCGTGACGGGGATTGATTCGTCCACATTCGCGCCGGAACGCGACGTGAAGCGCGCGGACTTCGCGGTAATCGCCGTGAAGGCGCTCGGATTCCTCGGGCTGGAGACGGACGGGTCAACGTTCGCGGATGTCGCGGAGGACAAGTATTATGCGGCATACGTGGAGAAAGCCTACGAGCTTGGGCTCGTAACGGGTTATGAGGACAAATTCCGTCCGGAAGACACGATCTCCCGCGAAGAAGCGACCGTTATTCTGATGAGGATTCACGAGCTGCTGCAAGGCAAAAAATCTTCTTCGGCGGACGGGCAGTCGTTCGCGGATATGGCGGAGGCCTCCGACTGGGCGACAGATGCGATCGTCCAAGCGAGCGCGCTTGGCCTCGTGAGCGGCAAGCCGGGCGGCTTGTTCGATCCGCATGCGGACGTGAAGCGGGCCGAGATCGCGAAGATGATCTGGCTGGCGCTTCAATAGCAAATGAGAAGGGACGATCTATCGGCGAAATGCCGAAGGATCGTCCCTTTTTACATACAGGAAGAATGCTGCAAAAACGCAGGATTTAAAGCAGTGTCAAGCAGGAGCGGCAGCAATGCTGCAAATCTGCATCAGTTTCCGCGAGACTCCTCCCATTTGCCTATCCATTCCTATCATTTCCTGCATTTTCTGCATCATTTTCTATGAGACTCCTCCTATTTGCCTATCCATTCCTATCATTTCCTGCACTTTTTGCACCAATTAAGCGAAATTGACCGACTTATATCGAAAAATGATGCATAATCGCATCAAAACCCCAGACTATCCCTTCGAAGGGGAAACGTCTGGGGTTGTTAACGTCTCGGCTATTACACCGCCAACGTGCCGTCCGCCGAGCGGCTTGTCTCCTCTTGGCGAACCAGCTTCAGAAACTCCCGCATGAAGCCGGGCAGATCCGGCCAAGCGTGGCCGCTGACAAGCTTGCCGTCGGCGTGCAGCGTCTCGTCCGCGTAGATGGCGCCGATCCGCTCTACATCCGGCCGGACGGCGTTATAGCAGGTCATCGTGCGGCCCTCGAAGTAGCTCGTGTCCGCTAGCGACAGGAACACCTGGGCACCGTGGCAGATCGCGGCGACCGGCTTGTCCGCGTCGAGGAAATGCTGCACGATCCGCGGCAGCTCCGGATTCGTGCGGATGTACTCCGGCGCTCGGCCGCCCGGGATGACAAGGGCGATATAGTCGGCAGGGTCGACATCGGCGAAGGCGATATGCGAGGGCAGCTGATGGGCGGGCTTCTCCGTATACGTCTCCCATCCCTCTATGAAATCATGGACGACGGTGTACAGCGTTTTTTTGGTCGGGGATGCTATGACGGCATCGTAGCCTTCCTCCAGCAGGCGGTAATAAGGGTAATAAACCTCCAGCACTTCCGCTCCGTCTCCGGTCAGAATCAGAACTTTGTTCGGCATGCGCTCACTCCTTTGGATAATAAGGTAGCATACGATTTTATTATGAATCCCCTCCCAAAACTTGTAAATCAAGCCGAGGTCGCA
The DNA here is from genome assembly GCF_024623455.1 of Paenibacillus soyae. GTDB lineage: Bacteria > Bacillota > Bacilli > Paenibacillales > Paenibacillaceae > Pristimantibacillus > Pristimantibacillus soyae. Next base: position 59,968 of record NZ_JANIPJ010000024.1, read on the forward strand.
AGGCCGAATCTCCTATCTCCCCTCGAATCTTGTCTAATCGACTCGGATGTGAGGAGCGGCCGTCCGCTATGCTATAATGATTCTGACCTGAAGAGAGACGTCGAAGGGGGCACAAATGATAGAATAGAGCGTTTATCTCTCACCAAACGGGCAAAGCTGATAGAGAGCGTTCCATCAAGCTTTGTGACGGAGGGATAACGACAATGAAACAAATATTACTCATAACCGACGGCTGCTCCAACGTGGGCATGAGTCCGATCGTGGCCGCGGCGCATGCCAAGGCGGAGGGCATCAACGTCAACGTGGTTGGCGTGCTCGATCAAGGGGACGTAGGAGAGCTCGGCGCCGCGGAGATCGAAGAGATCGCGCGAGCGGGAGGCGGCTTAAGCCGTATGGTCAACATGCGCCAGCTGTCGCAGACGGTGCAGATGATGACGAGGAAGACGGTCGTTCAGACGATCCAGCTGGCCGTGCAGAAGGAGCTGAAGCACGTGCTGGGCAACGGCTCGATCGAAGCGCTGCCGCCGGAGAAGCGCGGCGAGGTCGTGCGCGTAATCGATGAGCTTGGGGAAACCTCGGGCCTGCAGGTGGCGCTTCTCATCGACGCCAGCGCGAGCATGAAGCCGAAGCTCGCCGCCGTGGAGGAAGCGATCCGCGATTTGATGCTTAGCTTGCAGGCAAGGCAGGGTAAAAGTGAAATAGCGGTGTTCCACTTCCCCGGCACCCGGCATGGGGACGACTGCATCATGGACCTAGCATGGACAAGCCATTTGAACGGCGTGCATTCGATCTTTCCGAAGCTGCAGATGGGGGGCACGACGCCGACCGGCCCCGCGATCATGCATGTCGTGGAATTTTACCGCCAGGGTCAAGGCCAGGGCAGCGTGCACGATTACGGTGCGATGGGCGATTATGGCCGAAGAGGAAGACAGGAAACGGATGGGATGATGGGTGACTACGTCGTTTAAGCTGGAGCTGCGGCGCGGAAGCGTCGTCGTCGGCAAATGGAAGCTCGGCCGGTATCGCGTCGAGCGGCTATTGGGTGAAGGAGCCAATGGGAAGGTGTACCTCGTGCAGAGAGACCGGGAATGGCTGGCCATGAAGGTCGGCGCGGACGCCGTCGATCTGCAGTCGGAGATCAATGTCATGAAGTCGCTGGACAAGCAGAAGAGCCACGGCGCGGAGCCGTTCCTGTACGACGTAGACGATCTGTACGGCCCGGACGGCCGCGAATATTCGTTCTACATCATGAGATACGTCAGAGGCACGACGCTCGCGAGCTATCTGAAGGAGCAGGGCGCCGAATGGTTTCCGCTCGTCGGCCTGAATCTGCTAGGCAAGCTGGCGAAGCTCCACCGGGCGGGGTGGGTATTCGGCGACCTCAAGGTGGAGAACGTGATGGTGGCCGACTACGGGCATGTCGAGCTAGTCGATTACGGAGGCGTGACGGCGGTAGGCAAAAGCATTCGGCAGTTCACGGAAATTTACGATCGCGGCTATTGGAACTCCGGACCGCGCTCGGCGGATCCGAAGTACGATCTGTTCTCCTTCGCCGTGTTATGCATCCAGCTCCACGAGCCGAAGCGCCTTCATGCGCTGACGAAGGAGCTGCTTCCCCAGAACCGGTCGATGGACGAGCTGATGGAGATTGCTCAGGGAAGCGCGGCGCTGAAGCCAGTGCTCGGCTGGCTGCGGCGGGCCATGGCCGGCGAGTTCGCGAATGCCTCGGAAGGGGCGGAAGCCTGGCGCGTCTTGCTTCACAGACGGGAAACAAGGCGGAGCGCCTCCATACCCGGCTGGCTGAAGGGACTCGCCGCTACGTCGGGTTTGCTGCTGGCCGCCTCGATTTTCTGGTTGGTCATCAACATCTTTCTGTAGAGCGCGCGGTCGCGCTTAGCATCGCTTGGATAGAGGAGGCATTGCCAAAACATGTTACATCCGCTTGAGCAGGAGCTGGCCCGGGAGGCGGCTGCCAAGGGCCTATGGCGCCGGGGAGACCGGCTTATCGTCGCCGTGTCCGGCGGCCCGGATTCGATGGCGCTTCTGCATATGCTTCATGTGCTGGCTCGCGAGCAGGAGCTGACGCTGACGGCGGCCCATGTCAATCACGGCTTCCGGGGTGCGGAATCCGCCCGAGAGCTGGAGACGGTTAAGGCGTATGCGGGGTCTCTCGGGCTGGCATGCGAGACCGTCACCATGGATCTGCCCACTTATATAGAAGAAAACCGGTTGAACCTGCAGTCGGCCGCGCGGGAGAAGCGGTATGCGTTCCTGCTGGAAGTGGCGGCCCGGCACGGGGCCGAACGGATCGCGCTGGCCCATCATGCGGATGACCAGGCGGAGACGGTATTGATGCGGTTGATTCGGGGATCGGGCTTGACCGGACTGTCGGGAATGAGCAGCATGCGCGCCGAAAAAAATGTGGAACTCGTTAGGCCGCTGCTTCGTATGAACAAGTCAGACCTTCTTCGCTATTGCGAGGAGCACGACATACCTTATTGCGCGGACAGCAGTAATCAAGAGCGGTACTACTTCCGCAATACGATACGTCTCGACGTCATTCCCTATCTCTCGCAGTATAATCCCCAGCTGCCGCTATCGCTGCAGAGATTGGCGGAGGTGGCGGGAGCGGAGGATGACTTCATGGCGCGGCAGACGTCGGATTTGTTCGACCGGCTCGTGACTCGGAAGGACGGGGAATTCGCCATCGGCTGCTCGGTGCTGAGGGGTCTCCACGTCGCTTTACAAAGGAGATTGATTAAACTAATATTAAGTTATCTTTCGCAGGAAACGGAAAATCTAACCTATGGCAGCGTGGAGACGATGCGTCTGGCGGCATCCGAAGCGGCGCCCGCCACTTGGCGGATGGACGCGAGCGGCGGCATAAGGTGCATCAGGGAATACGAGACGATGCGCTGGATAGGCGTGAGGGACGTGTGGGAGGCTGGCGAACCGTTCGATCTGACCGTCCCCGAGGGGATGGAAGAGCTTGGCGGATTGCCGGACGGCTGGAGATTTCGGCTGGAATGGCTGGATGGCGCTCAAGGGAAGCCGCATTCGAGGCTGGAAGCCTGCTTCGACGCGGATCAGCTCAGCTACCCTCTTCATGTGCGCAGCAGACTGCCGGGAGACCGGATTCATGTTTTAGGATTAAATGGTTCGAAAAAAGTGCAAGATATGTTCGTTGACGAGAAGATACCGCCTTCGAGAAGAGAGCAGTATCCGCTGCTGTGCGATTCGGCCGGCCGGCTTCTGTGGATTCCGGGCGTTCGCCGCTCCTCGCATGCCTTGACTGGCAGCGATAGCCGGAGAGTGCTGCGCATCACGGCCTTCAACGAATAAGCGGCAGGGGTTCACACATAAACATAGGTATAGCGTGGGAGGATTTGAACTTTGCAGAACGACATTAAAGAGGTTTTATACAGCGAAGAGCAGATTGGTGCAAAGGTTAGGGAGCTTGGCGCTCAGCTGAGCGCGGACTTCGAGGGGCGCAATCCGCTCGTTATTTGCGTCCTCAAAGGCGCGTTTATTTTTATGTCCGATTTGGTGAAGACCATTACGGTGCCCCTGGAGATCGATTTCATGGCGGTTTCGAGCTATGGCGCGTCCACCAAGTCCTCCGGCGTCGTCAAGATCATTAAGGATCTGGACGTCACGGTGGAAGGACGAGATGTCCTCATCGTCGAAGATATTATCGACAGCGGCCTTACCCTGAGCTACCTGATTGACGTGCTTGAGCATAGAGGATCGAAGTCCGTAACGATCGTTACGCTGTTCGACAAGCCGGCCCGCCGCACGGTGGACCTGCAGCCGCATTACAAGGGCTTCACGCTGCCCGACGAATTCGTCGTCGGCTACGGCCTTGATTACGCCGAGAAGTACCGCAATCTTCCTTACATCGGCATCCTGAAACCGCAGGTATACGAGAAATAAGCGCGCAAGAGCCGTACATGTCCCCCTCCAGCAGCCTCTATTGTGATGGAAAGTCATGCTATGGTAAAATATTTAAAGCGTCTGAGAGGAGGTAGGGGATGAATCGGATCATCCGAAATACTGGTTTTTATTTAATCATCTTTTTGGTTACCGTTGGCGTGTTTCAATATATTAGCGGTCAAGGGGATAACGCCAAAGAACTCAGATACGATGAATTTCGTACCGTTGTCGAATCGGGGAATGTAGCCGCGATTACGGCAAAGTACGATAAAGAGACGTATTACATCAAAGGTAAATATAAAAACATTCCCGAAGGCGCGGAGAACGCGAACTTCACGACCCGCATCAGCGTGGACGCGGCCCAAAAGCTGGACGATTGGCAGGAGCAGCATGGGTTCGAATACGAGGCCGATCCGATGGACACCCCGAGCTTCTGGGTTACGTTCCTGACATCGATCATTCCGTTCATTCTGCTGATCGTGCTGTTCTTCTTCCTGATGAACCAGGCGCAGGGCGGCGGCGGCAAAGTGATGAACTTTGGCAAGAGCCGCGCGCGGCTTTACAACGAGGAGAAGAAGAAGGTTACGTTCGAGGACGTGGCCGGGGCGGACGAGGAGAAGCAGGAGCTGGTGGAGGTCGTCGACTTCCTGAAGGATCCTCGCAAATTCAATCTCGTAGGCGCCCGCATTCCGAAAGGCGTATTGCTCGTCGGTCCTCCGGGTACCGGTAAAACGTTGCTTGCCCGCGCGGTCGCAGGGGAAGCAGGCGTTCCGTTCTTCAGCATCTCAGGCTCTGACTTCGTGGAGATGTTCGTCGGCGTCGGCGCATCCCGCGTGCGCGACCTGTTCGAGAATGCGAAGAAGAACGCGCCTTGTATTATCTTTATCGACGAGATCGACGCGGTCGGCCGCCAGCGCGGCGCCGGACTCGGCGGCGGTCACGACGAGCGCGAGCAGACGCTCAACCAGATGCTGGTCGAGATGGACGGCTTCGGCTCGAACGAAGGCATTATCATTATCGCGGCGACTAACCGCGCGGATATTCTCGACCCTGCGCTTCTGCGTCCAGGCCGTTTTGACCGTCAGATTACGGTGGACCGTCCGGACGTGAAGGGCCGCGAAGCGGTACTCAAAGTACACGCCCGCAACAAACCGCTGACAAGCGAAGTCAAGCTGGACGTCATCGCGAGACGCACCACGGGCTTCAGCGGCGCGGACCTCGAGAACTTGCTCAATGAAGCAGCGCTTCTCGCCGCGAGACGCAACAAGAAAGAAATCAACATGGTCGACATCGACGACGCGATCGACCGCGTTATCGTCGGTACGGAGAAGAAGAGCCGCGTGATCAGCGAGCGCGAGAAGCGGATCGTCGCGTATCACGAAGCGGGTCACACGATCGCAGGCTTCTTCCTGGAGCATGCCGACCAAGTGCATAAGGTAACGATCATCCCGCGCGGACGCGCAGGCGGATACGTGATCATGCTGCCGAAGGAAGACCGCATGCTGGTCACGAAGCAGGAGCTTCTCGACAAGGTTACGGGCTTGCTCGCGGGCCGCGTCGCCGAAGAAGTGTACATCGGCGAGATCGGCACCGGCGCTTACAGCGACTTCAAGCAAGCGACCGGCATCGTGCGCAGCATGATTATGGAATACGGCATGAGCGATAAGCTCGGACCGATGCAGTTCGGCAACTCTCAAGGCCAGGTATTCCTCGGCCGCGATCTGGGCCATGAACAGAACTATTCCGACGCGATCGCGTATGAGATCGACCAAGAAATGCAGACGATCATCAATGCTTGCTACGACAGAGCGAAGAAGCTTCTGACGGAGAAGAGCAAAGAGATGCATCTGATCGCTCAGACGCTCTTGACGGAAGAGACGCTCGAGATGGAGCAAATCAAGAACCTCATCGAGAAAGGCACGCTTACAGGCGACGGAAGCGGCTCGGACGGCTCCGCGCCGGCAGAGTCCACGGCAACGCCGATTATCGATGAGATCGGCGATGTGAAGGTTCGCATCCAGCCTCGCGAAGAAGCAGGCACGCCGGATGTTAACGAGAACGCACCGCAAGACGGTCCAGCCGGCGATCCAGAGGATCCGGATAAGAAATAAAGGCTTTCATTCGTCCCGTTGTTCCAGTCAGGAGCAGCGGGACGTTTCTCGTGTTTTGGCAGATTGTCGCTTTATCACATAAACGTGACACAGCGTTGGTATATAAATGTTATTGTAGCTTACACATTCTGATTGACGGAAATATTTTTGTAACTATAATGAAATAATAGCGGCTTGGATTAGCAATACTGTAAGGGTAAGGCTATATGAGAGCCGGTTGTAAAGGCAACACAAATTTATAAGTTGAAGGGGAGTCAAGACGCATGAAAAAATCGTTAAGCTTTATGCTCATGCTAGTCGTTGCGATTTCGCTTGTTCTGTCCGCTTGCGGTCAAGACAAAAACAACGGCAACGCTAATACGAACACGGGCGGGTCCACGAATGAAGGTACGAAAGTCGAGTCTGACGGCACCGGTAAAGACTTCAAGATCGGCATGGCGACAGACGTTGGCGGCGTTAACGATAAGTCGTTTAACCAAAGCGCATGGGAGGCCCTGAAATACATAACGGCATCTACCGGCGCGGAAACCAAATTCCTCGAAAGTAAAGGCGAGGCCGACATGGAGCCGAACCTGAACAACTTCGTTAAGGAAGGCTACGACCTGACTTGGGGCATCGGCTTCTTGTTCACGGATGCCATTAAGAAAGTAGCGGAAGAAAACCCTGAAGCGAAGCTGGCGGTTATCGACGCGGAAGTAGCGGCGCCGAACGTAACATCCGTTACATTCGCTGAGCATGAAGGCTCCTACCTGGTTGGCGTTGTAGCCGGCCTGATGACGGAATCGGACAAAATCGGTTTCGTTGGCGGTATGGAAATTCCGGTTATCACTCGTTTCGAGAAAGGCTTCGCGGCTGGCGTAGCTGCAGTTAATCCGGACGCGAAAGTAACCGTCACCTACTCCGGCGCGTTCGACAAGCCGGACCAAGGCAAGAGCATCGCGGCAACCATGTACGACGACGGCGTAGACATCATCTTCCACGCTTCCGGCGGCACGGGCAACGGCGTATTCAACGAAGCGACCGAGCGCAAGAAGAACGGCGCCAAAGTATGGGTTATCGGCGTAGACAAGGACCAATCGCTGGAGTTCGGCGACGAAGTAACGCTGACGTCCATGATGAAGGGCGTAGAAGCAGCGGTAACGAAAGTATCCAAAGACCTGATCGACGGCAAATGGGAAGGCGGCAAGACTCAAGTGCTGGGTCTGAAGGACAACGCCGTTGGCTTGCCTGAGACTTCCACGAAGAACGTTCCTGCTGACGTTCTGGCCAAAGTAGAAGAATACAAGAACAAAATCATCAGCGGCGAGATTACGGTTCCAACCGAATAAGATCGCCGGTAGCGGAACACGATAAAGCAATACATGGGTTAACGAGGCAAGGCCGGCATGAGCCGGTCTTGTCCTGTTTCTTTGATGATAAAGAACAATCCCGGGAGATGATGAAGAGATGAATCAGAGCGGGGCAGTCGTACAGCTGAAAGGCATTACGAAGCGGTTTCCGGGCTTAGTCGCCAACGACTCCATCAACTTCGAGCTGAAGAAGGGCGAGATTCACGCTCTGCTTGGCGAGAACGGAGCAGGCAAATCAACGCTTATGAATATCTTGTTCGGCTTGTATCAGCCGGATGAAGGCGAGATCTGGATCAATGGACAGAAGACCGTCATCGACGGGGCATCCAAGGCAATCGATCTGGGCATCGGCATGGTGCACCAGCATTTCAAGCTCGTACAACCGTTTACGGTAGCGGAGAACATCGTGCTCGGCAATGAGCCGAAAAAAGGCATGACAGTGGATTATAAGCTCGCGAATCAGAAGGTGAAATCGATCTCCGAGCGTTATGGACTGAAAGTAGATCCGCAGATGCGGATTCAAGATATTACGGTAGGTATGCAGCAACGGGTCGAAATTTTGAAAACGTTATATCGCGGCGCGGAAATCGTCATCTTCGACGAACCGACGGCCGTGCTCACTGTGCAGGAAATCGAAGAGTTGCTTACGATCATCCGCAACCTTGCGGCGGAAGGCAAGTCCATCATCATTATTACGCATAAGCTGAAAGAAGTGATGGCGCTGTCTGATACGGTGACCGTTATTAGACGCGGCAAGGTCATCAGCACCGTCAAAACAAGCGAAACGAATGAACGGCAGCTAGCGGAGCTGATGGTGGGCCGCGACGTCAACTTCAAGGTGGAGAAGACGAAGCGTCAGGCCGGCGAGGTCGTTCTGTCCGTGGATAATCTCCGCATGAAAGGCGACCAAAGCAAGATGGCGCTCGACGGAACGAGCTTTCAAGTGCGCGCGGGCGAAATATTCGGCATTGCGGGTGTCGACGGAAACGGCCAGAGCGAACTCATCTATGCGATTACGGGCATGCGGAAAGTGCAGAGCGGAAAGGTAACGCTGGGAGGCCGGGATCTGACGAATGCGACTCCGCGTTCCGTATCGACGGCCGGCGTAGGGCATATTCCGGAGGATCGCCATAAGCATGGCTTGGTGCTGGACTTTTCGCTCAGCGAAAACATGATTCTGAATACGTATTTCAAACCGGAGTACGGCAAGTCCGGCTTCATTGACTATAAAGCGATGGACGAGCTGGCAGATAAGCTCGTGAAGGAGTACGACGTTCGGACTTCGGGCATTCATACTCATGCCAGGGCATTGTCCGGCGGCAACCAGCAGAAGGCGATTATCGCCCGGGAAATTAACAAGGACCCGGACTTGATCATTGCGGTGCAGCCGACAAGGGGACTGGATATCGGCGCGATCGAGTTCGTTCACAAGCGGTTGGTAGATGCTCGTAACGAAGGCAAAGCCGTGCTTCTCGTTTCCTTCGAGCTGGATGAGCTGTACGCGTTGTCCGACCGGATCGCGGTAATGTACGAAGGCAAGCTCGTCGGCGAAGTGGATGCGGATGAACGGAATGACGAACAGCTGGGTCTTCTTATGGCCGGCAATACAGGCTCCGCCGATAATGGAGGGAGGGAATAGCCGATATGGATACGCTCAAAAAAATATTCAACACCTCATTGATTGTGCCCGTCGTCTCGATCCTTCTGGGCTTGATTATCGGCGCTATCGCCATGTTCGCGGGCGGCTACAATCCTCTCGTGGCCTACCAGTCGCTGTTCGAGCGGGTCATCGGCAGTCCCTACCATATGGGCGAGACCATTCGCGCGATCACGCCGCTTATTTTTACGGGACTTGCGGTTGCGTTCGCATTCCGTACGGGTCTGTTCAACATCGGCGTAGAGGGTCAGTTCATCATGGGTATGACGGGCGCGACGCTTGTCGGCGTTCTGCTTGATCTGCCTTGGTACATTCACGGCCCGCTGGCGATCGTGGTCGGCGCTCTGTTCGGTGGATTATGGGCAGGGCTCGTGGGCTACCTGAAGGCGAAGCGAGGCGTGAACGAAGTTATCTCATCCATCATGCTTAACTGGACGGCGCTTTACTTGGCTAACTACATTGTGGCTAAGTTTCTGCTTGAGCCAGGCCAACAGAAATCCAAACCGGTGCATGAATCCGCGCTTATGTCCATTGATTGGCTCGTCGAGCTGATGGATAAGGCGAGAATGCATTGGGGCACGTTCGTGGCGATTGCCTGCGTCGTCATTTTCTATATTTTATTATGGCGCACCAAGCAGGGATACGAGCTCCGCGCGGTCGGTCACAATCCGGACGCGGCTCTGTACGCGGGGATGAACGTGAACAGCACGATCGTAAAGTCCATGTTCTTCAGCGGCATATTTGCCGGTCTTGGCGGCGTGTTCGAAGTGCTCGGCGTCTTCGGCAATCAGACGATCATGGCGGCATCGCCGGGCTACGGCTTCGACGGCATCGCCGTGGCGCTTCTCGGAGGCAACACGCCGATCGGCGTGCTTCTCGGCGCTATTCTGTTCGGCGGACTGAGCTACGGCTCAGGCGGCATGAGCTTCGGCGCAGGGGTTCCTTCGGAAATCGTGCGCATTGTTATCGGTTCGGTTATATTCTTCGTGGCCGCTCACGGCATCGTGAAATTTATCATTAAGCCGTTCATGGCGAAGAAGAAGAAGGAGGCGGCGTAACATGAATTGGATCGAAGTACTCGGCAATATGCTGAACAACACGCTTGTGTTCTCGACCGCCCTTATCTTCGCCGCGCTCGGGGGCATGTTCTCGGAGAGGTCCGGCGTCGTGAATATCGGCCTGGAGGGCCTGATGGTAACGGGCGCGTTCGCGGCCGCCGTCGGAACCGATTATGCGTCGCAAGCAGGAATGGGCGCCATGTCCCCTTGGATGGGGATGCTGGCGGCGCTCGTCTTCGGCGTACTTGTCTCGCTCCTGCATGCGGTGGCGACAATTACGTTCAAATCCGACCAAACCGTCGTCGGCGTCGTCATTAACATTCTGGCGCTTGGCGGCGCGGTGTACTTCACCCGCAGCTTGTACGAAGGATCCGCGCAAACAAGCCAGCTGACCGATGTATTCTCGAGGGTGTCGATACCGTTCCTGTCCGATATTCCGATCATCGGCCGCGGCATCTTCCAGTCGTACCCGACGACTTATATCGTGATCATTCTCGTCTTCATCAGCGCGTTCGTGCTGTTCAAGACACCGTTCGGCTTGCGCCTTCGCGCGGTTGGCGAGCATCCGAGCTCAGCCGATACGGTCGGCATCAGCGTAACGAAATATCGCTACATCGGCGTCATGCTCAGCGGCGCCCTTGCAGGTCTCGGCGGCGCGACGATTACGCTGACGACGACAAGCAGCTTCGCTCACAACACGATCTCCGGTCAAGGCTTCATCGCTTTGGCGGCCTTGATCTTCGGCAAGTGGAATCCGTACGGCCTTGCCGGCGCGGCCGTGTTCTTCGGCTTTGCCCAAGCGCTCAAAAACTTCGCGCAGCTGTTCGACTGGTCGAAGAATCTTCCGACGGAAGTGTTCTACATGCTGCCTTACGTGCTGACGCTGATCGTGCTGGCAGCCGCCGTCGGCAAATCCAGCGCCCCTTCGGCACTGGGCCAGCCATACGACCCGGCAAGGCGTTAGAACTTAGATTCAATAACCAGGACCGCTTGTCCCTTTGCCAGAGCTTGGCTGGGGCAAGCGGTTTTTTGCATCCTGATAGTTAACCGAATGGTTGACTTTCTGGGAGTTACGATATATAGTTAACCACATGGTTGAATATATGGAGTTAGAAAACGACAAGAGACTGGATCACATATTCCACGCGTTGTCCGATTCGACGCGCAGGGAGATGCTTCGACTGATGGCGCAGCGCGACCGGACGGTATCGGAGCTTGCGGAGCCGTTCGACATGTCCCTTGCCGCGGCTTCCAAGCACGTGAAGGTACTCGAACACGCGGGTCTGCTGCGCCGGTCCGTTCAAGGGCGGACGCATTATTGCAGCTTGGATTCGGATACGATGGCGCAGGCCATGAAGTGGCTCAGCTTCTACGAGCAATACTGGAAGTCGAGATTCGATGCGCTGGAGAAAGCGCTGAATGAACCGGATGCGTAAGGTCATGCTAGAACGGATAAGGATGAAGGGGGGAAAACCGTTTTGACGGAAATGAATGACACGGCTTATACGGAACTGGTCATGGTAAGAGAATTTAAAGTGTCTCCCGAGAAGTTGTTCGATGCTTGGATCGACCCGGTTATGATGCGCAAATGGCTGATGTCGATGGAAGCGACGAATAAATCCGCTTCGAGCGATCCACGAGTAGGCGGCTTATGGGAGATCATCGATGTGCGGGGAGGGAAGGAATACCGCGCAGTCGGCCGATACTTGGAGATAGATCGGCCAATCAAGCTAGTATTCACGTTCCAAATGCCGCAATTCAGCGAATTCGAAGATACGATCACCGTGAATATCAAGGCAACCGAGGAAGGCTGCAAGATGGTTTTTACCCAGCATATCCGGGTTCCTGTGGAAGAGAACTGGACCGACGAGGATACGCGAAGAGCGGTGGAGGAGTTCCACGACAGCTCGCAGCACGGCTGGCACTACATGTTCGTTGGCCTCAAGATGCTTGCAGAAGAAGGGATTACGCCGGTCATGCCGCCGGCTTCCGAATAGGTAATGCCCCATTCAATAGAAGGAGATGATGATGTCATGCAAAAAATCCACACGTTCCTCATGTTCGATGGACAAGCAGAGGAAGCGATGAATTTCTATGTCTCCCTGTTCCCGAATTCGGAAGTGCTCACCCTCGCGCATTACGGCCCTGAAGGCCCGGGGGCCGAAGGTACGGTCATGCATGCCGCGTTCACGCTGAACGGACAAGAGTATATGTGCATCGACAGCAATATAAAACATGACTTTACGTTTACGCCGGCAATCTCGCTTTACGTGAACTGCAGCTCCGAAGAGGAGATCGACACCCTTTACGCCAAGCTAGCGGAAGGCGGCGGGGCGCTGATGCCGCTTGGCAGCTACGGCTTCAGCCGCAAGTTCGGCTGGGTGGTCGACCGCTTCGGCGTAGCCTGGCAGCTGAATTTTGCATAAGCTGTAGGAGATGGGCAGCGCTTTTGAGCACACGTATGCACGAATCAAGCGGGAGGGGCTCGTCTGCCAAGGACGGGCCTCTTTTCTTCAAAATGAGGAAACATCCATTGACAGACCTATCTAACAAGAGTAAATTAAATCTTAATCAAATGAATTTATCCGTTTTGGTTAAAGCTATAGGTAAGCGACTCCCCAACTTTGTGCATCATTTCACAAAGTCAGGCGAGTGGATTGCCGCAGGTTTTTTATAAAAATATGACTCAAAAAGTCTGCTTTTCAGCACCGAGAAGATTGGATGAAGCTAGGAAGTGAGGAGCGGAGCGTAGTGGAGCTACGTGAGCACCTCAAATGTTTCCGAAGGAAACATACTTCGTAAGCATACGCTGTTCCGGCTGAATTCAATATTCGATGTCGAATTAACTTTCAGTTTTACCTCGTGATCAAAAGTAGGCTTTTTGAGTTTCCTTATAAGGAGTGGTTGATAGTGGAGGCTTTGGCATTGGAACGCAAGGCAGAGCAGAATCGCGAGCTGCGCGAACGGCTGATGCAATTAAAGAAAGAACGGAACGCCATTATTCTTGCCCATTATTATCAGCGTGACGAAATTCAGGATGTGGCCGACTTCCGCGGCGACTCCTTCCTGCTTGCGCAGAAAGCGGCGCAGACGGACGCCGAAGTGATCGTGTTCTGCGGCGTGCACTTCATGGGAGAGAGCGCGAAAATTCTCGCTCCGAATAAGACGGTTATCATTCCCGACGAGCGCGCAGGCTGCCCGATGGCGGACATGGTGAACGTGGATGGTCTTCGCAAGCTGAAGGCGCAGCACCCGAACGCGAAGGTCGTCACGTATATCAACTCTTCGGCCGAGATCAAGGCGGAGACCGATATTTGCTGTACTTCCGCCAACGCGGTGAAGGTCGTGAATTCGGTCGAAGGCGACGAAGTAATCTGGGTGCCGGACAAAAACCTGGGCCATTACGTGCAGCAGCACACCGATAAGAAGATGATCATCTGGGAAGGCTACTGCAATACGCATGACATGCTTACGGTGAAAGACGTCGAGGAGATGAAGGCGAAGTACCCGAACGCGCAATTCGTCGTGCATCCGGAATGCCGTCCGGAAGTCGTGGAGCTTGGCGACTTCGTCGGCAGCACAACAGCCATCATCAAATACTGCAAGGAATCCGATTGCCAGGAATTTATCGTGGGAACCGAGGATGGAACAGGGTACCAGCTGAGACTGGACAGCCCGAACAAGACCTTCCATTTCGCGTCGAAATACTTGGTATGTCCGAACATGAAGGTGAACAATTTGAAGAAGCTCGTCAAAGCGCTGGAGACGATGCAGCCTCAAATTTACGTTCCGCCTGCGGTTGCGGACAAAGCCCGTTTGTCATTGGAGCGCATGCTGCTGGTGAAGTAGCATGCGCTGCTTCCATGCCCGCAAACCGATATGCAGCTAACAATTGGAGGATTGAAGCATGATCCCAAGATATTTGGTCGATGTGGAGCTGGATCAGCTGCCCGTCTTGGATAAGGACGTTATCGTCATTGGGGCCGGCATTGCCGGTCTTTTTACCGCTATTAGGGCAAGCAAGCATCATGATGTGCTGATGATTACCAAAAAATCATTGCTCGACAGCAATACGCGTTATGCGCAGGGAGGAATCGCCGCCGTGTTCTCGGATGAGGACTCTCCTGCTTATCATCGTCAGGATACGCTAATTGCGGGCGCGGGCCTATGCGATCATGAAGCCGTGGACGTCCTTGTGCACGAAGGTCCGCGCGGCGTCCAGAGCCTCATCAACATGGGGACGCAATTCGATCTGGAGAACGGAGAGTTCGCCCTCACCAAAGAAGGCGCGCACAGCCAGCGCCGCATCCTGCACGCGAATGGCGATGCGACGGGCTTCGAGATCGTTCGCGCATTGTCGGAAAATGCGGTTTCCAATCCGCGGATCGAGGTATGGGATGATCATTTTGTCATCGATTTGGTGACGGAAGACGGCGAATGCTGCGGAGCGATCGTACAGAAGCCGAGCGGCGAACGGCTATTCGTGCGCGGCAAAGCGACGGTTCTGTGCTCCGGAGGATCCGGACAGCTCTATCGCTACACGACCAACCCCGAGGTTGCGACCGGAGACGGCGTCGCCATGGCTTATCGGGCGGGCGCCTACATACGGGACATGGAATTTATTCAATTCCATCCGACCTCGCTCTGCTATCCGGGCGCTCCAAGATTCCTCATATCCGAGGCCGTGCGCGGCGAAGGGGCGGTTCTGAGGAACATCAAAGGCGAGCGGTTCATGGAGCGTTATCACGAGCAGTTGGAGCTTGCTCCCCGTGACGTAGTGGCCAGGGCCATCGTCAGCGAAATGGAGGAGACGAAGTCGACCTTCGTCTATATCGATATTACGCATGAATCGGCGGAGATGGTGAAGCATCGCTTCCCCACTATTTATGAATACTGTCTAAAATACGGCCTCGACCTCACCGCCGATTGGATTCCCGTCGCACCTGCCATGCATTATATGATGGGCGGCGTGCGGACCGATCTGAACGGAGAGACGAACATCAAGCGGCTGTTCGCGTGCGGAGAGGTGTCATCGACAGGCGTGCATGGCGCCAATAGGCTCGCGAGCAATTCGCTGTCCGAGGCTATCGTGTTCGGCCGCCGGATTGTGAAGCGGATCGACGGGCTGCCGCCGCTGCAGGCGAAGCCGAACGTTCGCAACGAACAAGAGCGCATTAGCGCTCCGATCCAGGCCGTCGTCGAACGCCGCCTCAAGCTGCAGAAAATTATGGTCCGGTACGCGGGGCTCAGACGGAACGAGAACGGGCTGAAGAAAGGGTACGAGGAGCTGAAGCGGCAGCTTCCTATCTTCCAGTCTATTCTGACGCAGAAGGAAGAATTCGAATTCGCGAATTTGCTGACCTGCGCATTACTGACGACGGAGGCGGCGCTGCAACGCGAGGAGAGCCGCGGGGCACATTATAGAGAGGACTTCCCGACGCGGGACGACCTCGTATGGCGGAAGCACACCGTGCTGCACAGAACGCAAGGAATAACCGAGGAGCGGATAGAAGATGTTTGAATGGACGACTGGCGGCTATGACGCGGCGCTTCGCGAGCAGATCGGAAGATGGCTGGCGGAGGATATCGGAAGCGGGGACATCACGACGGAGACGACCATCCAGCGAGGCTCGAAGTCGAAGGCCGTCATCCATGTGAAGGATACCGGCATTATTGCGGGCATTCCCGTTGCTAGGCTCGTTTTTGACGTGGTAGATCCTGAGCTTACGTTCCGGGCGCTCGCGGAAGATGGCGATTCCGTCACCAAAGGAACGGTTATTATAGAAGTGGAAGGCAGCACGCACAGCATACTGACCGGGGAGCGCCTCGCTCTTAATCTGATGCAGCGCTTGTCCGGCATCGCCACGAAGACGAAGGCTTTCGTCGACGCGCTGCAGGGGCTGCCTGTCCGTCTGGTCGATACTCGGAAGACGACCCCGGGTCATCGCCTGCTGGAGAAATACGCGGTGCGCGTAGGCGGCGGATCGAACCATCGCTTCGGTCTGTATGATGCGGTAATGATCAAGGATAATCATATCAAAGGCGCGGGCGGCATTACGGAAGCCGTGTCGTCGGCCCGAAGGCAAATTCCGCATACGATGAAGATCGAAGTGGAGACGGAGTCTCTAGCCCAAGTAGAAGAAGTGTTGGACTGCGGCGCGGATATTATCATGCTGGATAACATGCCTCACGACATGATGAGGGAAGCGGTGGCGCGCATTAAAGCAAGATCGCCGCATGTCATCGTGGAAGCCTCGGGCGGCGTTACGCTATCCACCATTCACGGCATCGCGGCCTGCGGCGTCGACGTCATCTCCGTCGGCGGCCTTACGTATTCGTTCCAAGCTCTGGACATCAGCCTTGACCTGAACGAGAAGAAGGAGGTCGGGCGCGGATGATTCTGGTCATCGACGTAGGCAATACGAATATCGTGCTCGGCATCTACCGGGGCAAGGAGCTGCTGCATCATTGGCGGCTCAGCACGAACCGGTCCGCCACGGTGGACGAATACGGGATGAACATCCATAATCTGTTTAGCTACGCAGGACTGAAGGTGGACGAGGTTGAAGGAGTCATTATCTCCTCTGTCGTGCCTCCGCTCATGCGCACACTTGAGCAGCTTTGCCTGAAATACGTGAGGAAAAATCCGCTCGTCGTCGGCCCTGGCGTCAAGACGGGCCTCAATATCCGTTATGAAAATCCGCGGGAGGTCGGCGCGGATCGCATTGTCAATTCCGTAGCCGGCATCGAGAAGTACGGCACGCCGCTTATCGTAGTCGACTTCGGCACGGCGACGACGTTCGATTACGTCGATCCGAGCGGAAGCTATCTCGGCGGCGCGATCGTGCCGGGCATAGGCATATCGACGGAGGCGCTGTACCAGCGCGCGGCCAAGCTGCCGCGCATTGAGCTGGCGAAGCCGAAGAGCGTCATTGGCCGCAATCCGGTAACGTCGATGCAGGCTGGCATTATTTTTGGCTATGCGGGACAGGTGGACGGCATCGTGAACCGGATCAAGTCCGAGTTCGGCGTCTCTCCGAGAGTTGTGGCGACGGGCGGCCTGGCCGAGCTGATCGCCGCGGAATCGGAGACGATCGAGGAAGTGGATCCGCTGCTCACGCTGGAAGGTCTTAGATTGATCTACGAACGCAATCAGGAGGGTTCATAATATGGAAGAACAGCTGCAGGACGTGCTCGTCCGCGGAACGGCGTGGAATGGGAAGATCCGGGTGTTCGCCGTCCGCACGACGAATATCGTGGAGGAGCTTCGCCGTCGTCACGACACGTTCCCGACCGCAACGGCGGCCCTTGGCCGCACGCTGTCCGTCGGCGCGATGATGGGCGCGATGTTGAAAGGAAAAGAAAGGCTGACGATTCAAGTGAAGGGCGACGGGCCGATTGGCCAAATCGTAGTGGACGCGAACGCGGCCGGCGAGCTGAGAGGCTTCGTCGACAATCCGCAGGCCCATCATGGCAGCAATGACAAGGGCAAGCTGGACGTAGCGGGTGCCGTGGGCACGTCGGGCAACATCTACGTAACCAAGGATTTGGGGCTCAAAGAGCCGTATCGCGGCAGCGTGCCGATCGTGTCGGGCGAGCTCGCCGAAGATTTCACCTACTATTTCGCGGTATCGGAGCAGACGCCTTCGGCGGTTGGCGTGGGGGTGCTCGTCGAAAACAATAATTCCGTGCTTCAAGCGGGAGGATTCATCGTGCAGCTTCTGCCGGGTCTGACGGACGCGGAAATTACGAGGCTGGAGCAGGCGATCGCCGGCATGCCGACGGTAACCACGCTGATGGCGCAAGGAGCGACGCCGGAAGATCTGCTGAAGCGGGTCGTCGGCGAAGAGGACTTGGTCATCCACGATACGATGCCGCTTACGTTTAAGTGCCAGTGCTCGGAGGAGAAGGTCGAGCAGACGCTTATCAGTCTCGGGGAGGCCGAGCTGCGCGGCATTATCGAAGAGGATGGGAAGGCCGAGGTCGTCTGCCATTTCTGCAACGAGGCCTACGTATTCGGACGGGATAAGCTGGAGCAGCTTCTGGAGCAGGCGAAGGCGAATCCGATTCAATGAGGGAAGGGCAGTCCGGGCCATGAAGAGAAACGAGGTTCTGAAGACGGTTGTCATCCTTCAAGCCGTCTGCATGATCGCTCTTGCCGGCTTCGTGATGGCGAAGGCATGGCCGCTGCCGAGCGCGAACGGCAATGTGCGGGATACGGAGGAGCAGGACGACGGGGCCGTGGCGGTGGTCGGCAACCAGGTGATCTCGAAGGATAGGCTGACGGAGGAATTGATAGAGCAGTACGGCGATGCCGTGCTCCGGCAGCTGATGATTAGGCAGGCTATCGAGCTGGAAGCGGAAGCATCCGGACTTGCGGTCGCGCAGGAGGAAGCGAATGACGAGCTGAAGCGATCGGCTGAAGGCTACGAGAACGAAGAGCAGTTTTTTGACGTGATGAAGGAGCAGCTGGGCATGTCGAGACAGCAAGTGATGGAAGACATTCGGTACCGGCTGCTGCTTCAGAAAATAGCGGTAAAGGACATCCCCGTCTCCGATGAGGAAGTCCGGCAATACATCGAGGATCATCCCGAACGGTTCGGCGAGAAGCGGCAGTACCATCTGCTGTGGATCGTGACGGCGACCCGGGCACAGGCCGAGAACATCCTAAGCAGGCTGGAGAGCGGAGAAGACTTCTCCGAGCTCGCAGGTACTTATTCCATAGATGAATTTACGTCGCAGAGCGGGGGAGACCTGGGTCTCGTCGATGCCGACGATCCGTTCTACGACGAGGCGGTCCTATCGGCTGCGTCCGGCATGGCCATCGCGGAAATAGCCGGCCCTATCGAGCTGGAAGAGGGCTATGCCGTTATCGAGCTCGCCGGCACGAGATCAACCGCCGCTCTGACCGGCGAACGATTGCTTGAGCTTGCGCGCAAGGAGCTTGCCCTTGAGCGGGCCAAGCCTCAGCAGGAATTGGAAGACGAGCTTCTGTCCCGCTATGACGCGGCCATAATGAAGTAGCCGCGCGATTGATAACGTTTTCCTGTTTCCGCTCGAAACGGGAAAGATGCTATTGACAATAGAAGCGCGACATTGATAAGATGGAAGTAATCAAAACCAACTATTTTAGTCGGAATAAGGAGGCCTTTTTTCCCATGGCGAAAATCGTGCAAAGCGTTACTGAACTGATCGGAGATACACCCCTCGTACGTTTGAACCGTCTTGTGCCTGAAGACAGCGCGGAGATTTACGTGAAGCTGGAGTACCAGAACCCGGGTGCCAGCGTCAAAGACCGCATCGCCATCAGCATGATCGAAGTGGCGGAGCAAGAAGGCCGCATTAAACCAGGCGAGTCGACAATCGTCGAGCCTACAAGCGGCAACACGGGCATCGGTCTGGCTATGGTAGCCGCAGCGAAAGGCTATAGAGCCATCCTTGTTATGCCTGAGACGATGAGCATCGAGCGCCGCAACCTGCTTCGCGCTTACGGTGCCGAGCTGGTGCTGACGCCGGGCTCCGAAGGCATGAAAGGCGCCGTTAACAAAGCGGAAGAGCTGGTAAAAGAGAACGCGAACTACTTCATGCCGCAGCAATTCGAGAACCAAGCGAACGTGAAGATTCACCGCGAAACGACAGGTCCCGAGATCGTCGAAGCGATCAACTCCCTAGACGGCAAGCTAGACGCTTTCATTGCGGGCATCGGCACGGGCGGTACGATCTCCGGCGCAGGCGAAGTGCTGAAGAATAACTTCCCTGGCATCAAGGTGTACGCCGTTGAGCCGGCTGCATCCCCGCTGCTGTCGGGCGGCAATCCTGGTCCGCATAAGATCCAAGGCATCGGCGCGAACTTCGTGCCAGGCATCCTGAACCGCGAAATCTACGACGGCGTTATTACCGTCGAGAATGAGGACGCGTTCGACCATGCTCGCCGCGCCGCGAAAGAAGAAGGCATTCTGTGCGGCATTTCTTCCGGCGCTGCCATCTTCGCCGCTCTGAAAGTAGCGAAGGAACTCGGCAAAGGCAAGCGCGTTGTCGCCATCGTGCCGAGCAACGGCGAACGTTACCTGAGCACGCCGCTGTTCAACTTCGAGAACTAATACCATTTGCGCGAGGCTTGCGCCATCGCGATTGGAGGGCCTTCCATTCTTCGGAATGGGAGGCTTTTCTTTTGTTCTTCGATTCTGTATACTGAGCGAAATAAAGCAAGTAGATCGGAGGGCGGGGACCATGGTCACCCCTTGGGAGCAGTGGCTTCGGTGGCGCGCCGAAGAGACATACACGACGCTTCCGCTCGTGAAGGAGCTGACGCTCCGGCAGGAAGCGGGAAGCATCGTGTCGTGGGAGGAAGCATGGCAGGACGCATCGCCGTACGCGTTCGTGCTGGAGTCTGGGAAGGATGGGCGGTTCACTTACCTCGGCCTGCATCCGGACAGCGTCATTCGGGGCAAAGGCGAGCAGGCGGAATCGATCGACTTCCGGGAGTTGGACGAGCATACGCCCGAGCGCAAGCAGTGGAAGGGCAAGCCGCTTGATGTCGTGCGGGCCTGGATGAGCGACGGCCGCGGTCCGAGGCTTGCGGAGGCGGATGCGCCCAAGTGGCTTGGCGGATGCGCCGGCTTCTGGAGCTACGACATCATTCGCAGTATCGAGAAGCTTCCGTCGATCGCGGAGGATGATCTTGGGCTGCCGGATTATCTGTTCCTTCGCATGAACGAGGTTTGGATTGTCGATTACAAGAAAGCCGTCGTCTATTGCGTCGTGCATAGTCCGGTCGCCTTCGGACAGTCGGAGGAGGAGCTGAGGGAAGTATATGAACGCGCCCTCTCCCGGGCGGAAGGCATGGCCGACTACTGGCTGACCTGGTTCGAGGAAGAGAAGGCGCTGTCGAGAGCGGAGAAAGTGCGGGCAGGACGGCTTGCGCTCATTGAGAGCGGATCGCTTCAGATCGATCTCGAGGCTATCGGCGGCATTTCCTCTCCAACCTCCAAGGAAAGCTATATGAATGCGGTTCGCGCGATCCAGCGGTATATCGGCCAAGGCGACGTATTCCAGGTGAACCTGTCGCAGCGCCAGACGCGCAAGGTAGGGGTGGCGCCGGAACAGCTGTACGAGTGGCTGCGTCTAGTGAATCCGTCTCCCTATATGGGCTTCCTGCGTTGTCCGGACTTCCAGCTCGTATCGGGATCGCCGGAGCTGCTTGTGGAGCTGCGGGACCGGAAGCTGGCGACGCGCCCGATCGCGGGCACCCGCCGCAGGGGGCGGACGGAAGAAGAAGAGCGCCGGTTCGCGGAAGAGCTTCGGACGAACGAGAAGGAGCGGGCGGAGCATATTATGCTCGTCGATCTGGAGCGCAACGACCTTGGGCGGATCTCGACCTACGGCACCGTCAAGGTGAAGGAACTGATGGTCATCGAATATTATTCGCACGTCATGCATCTTGTTTCTCAAGTCGAAGGCGAGCTGGCGGGCGGCAAGGACGCTTACGACGTCATCGCGGCCACGTTCCCCGGAGGGACGATTACGGGCGCGCCCAAGATCCGCACGATGGAAATCATCGAGGAGCTGGAGCCGGTACGCAGGGGGCCGTATACGGGATCGATGGGATGGATTGACTACAACGGCGATATGGAATTTAATATTATTATTAGAACGATGGCCCTGAAGGACGGAGAGGTCCATATTCAGGCGGGAGCGGGCATCGTGATCGATTCGGATCCGGAACGGGAGTACATCGAGTCGATGAGCAAGGCCAAAGCGTTGTGGAAGGCGATTGAGTACAGCGAGCGTCAGGCGGCGGATAGTCCACAGCAGCGTTAATGGTAGGATAGATAGACCAAATACAGGCTACGGATAAGGGGATGCGGAGCATGATACTCGTTATCGACAATTATGACTCGTTTACGTACAATTTGGTGCAATATTTAGGAGAGCTCGGAGAGGACATCGTCGTGAAGCGGAATGACGAGATCGATCTGGCCGGCATCGAGGAATTGAAGCCTGACCATATCTTGATCTCGCCTGGACCATGCTCGCCGAACGAAGCGGGGATCAGCTTGTCGCTTATCGAGCATTTCAAAGGCAAAGTGCCGATCTTCGGCGTTTGTCTCGGCCATCAGTCGATTGGACAAGCGTTCGGCGGGGAAGTCGTGCGCGCGGAGAAGCTGATGCACGGCAAGACGTCGCCGATTCTGCATGACGGCAAATCCATCTTCGAGGGCATGGAGTCGCCGTTCACGGCAACGCGCTACCATTCCTTGATCGTGCGCCGCGAGACGCTGCCGGATTGTCTCGAGATTAGCGCGGAGACGGCCGAAGGCGAAATCATGGGGCTTCGGCACAAGGAATACGCCATCGAAGGCGTGCAGTTCCACCCGGAATCGATTATTACGGACCATGGGCACACGATGCTCCGCAACTTCCTGCGCCATAGGTCCGGCGTCCTGCAATGACTCCCGCCAGAGTAGGCTGGAACGGCAGGACCGTAGAAGAGCGCGAAGCTGTGATCTCGGTATACGATCACGGCTTTTTGTACGGTTTGGGGTTGTTCGAGACGTTCCGCACGTACGGCGGCAAGCCGTATCTGCTGAATCGGCATCTGGAAAGGCTGCAGGGGGGCTGCGCCGAGCTTGGCATTCGGTTTGCGATGAGCGCGGAACAGGTTGAGGAGTGGACGCGCAGGCTGCTGGAGGAGAACGGGCTGGCGGACGGCTATGTCCGCTTGACCGTCAGCGCTGGAGAAGGCGCGCTTGGCTTGCCGACCGGCGATTACGAGCAGCCGAACGCGCTGCTGCTCGTGAAGGAGCTGCCGCCCGCGAACGATGATGCGCTCATGCGCGGGCGCGAGCTTCGGCTGCTTCAGACGCGGAGGAATACGCCCGAAGGCTCCGTGCGCTTCAAATCGCTCCATTATATGAATAGCATTATCGCGAAGCGTGAATTGATGGGGTTTGGAGGCGGAGACGGCAGTGCGCAAGGACCAGGAGCTTCTGGAGAGGCTGGACGTGATGAGGGGCTCGAATCGGAGACATCCGAGCAGCTGGTCCATCCCCCCACTCCCGGCGCCGAAGGCCTGCAGCTGACGAGGGAAGGCTGGCTAGCCGAGGGAATCGTCAGCAATTTGTTTTTTCTGAAGGGCGGCGTTGTGCGCACCCCGTCACTGGATACCGGGATTCTACCCGGCGTAACTCGCCGGCGGGTGCTGGAGCTGGCATACGCCGCGGGCTATCCGGTGGAGGAGGGTATGTACCGCTGGGAGGATCTCTTGCAGGCGGATGAGGCATGGATGACGAACTCCATTCAGGAGCTGGTGCCGATCACGACGTTATCCGACAACTCGGGGAGCCGAGCTGTGGTTAGCGGCGGACAAGCCGGACCCGTCGTCCGCAAGCTGCTCGCCCTCTATCGCGAGGATACGCTCCGTCCGCGTTAAGAGACGGGGCGGGCGGGAATACTGAGTCTTACATATAAGATCGAACCCCCCTTATGCCGGAATAGACGTGCCACACACGGCTAAATTCACTAAACTGGGTTGCTGAAGCGGAATAAGCGTGTCACAAACGTCTATTTACTCCGAGACCCGGGCATTCCAAATAAGAAGCTGCCATGTACATACACACTTCACATGGAAGGAGGAACTGCACATGAATCATCCCAAACAGACCTACTACCGGCATTCCTATGATTTCGGAGGAGACGCGAAGCTGGAGCTTGGCGAGCGCACGCTGATTATGGGAATCCTCAACGCTACGCCCGATTCCTTCTCGGACGGCGGAAGATACATGCACGTAGAGCAAGCCGTAAGACATGCGCATGAAATGGTCGAAGCGGGAGCCGACATTCTCGATATAGGCGGCGAGTCGACGAGACCGGGCTTCGAAGCGATTAGCGTCGAAGAGGAGCTGCGCCGCGTGCTGCCCGTCATCGCCGCGCTCCGCAAGGAGCTGCCGCGCGTGCCGTTGTCGATCGACACGTACAAAGCGGCGACCGCTCGCCAAGCGCTCGAAGCGGGCGCGCACATCATCAACGACATCTGGGGTCTCAGGCACGACCCCGACATGGCCGCCGCGGCGGCGGAGTATGGCTGTCCCGTCATCATCAGCCATAACCGGCATGCCCGGGACTACAATGACTTCGTCCCGGACGTGCTCGCCGACCTGCGCGGCAGCGTGAACATCGCTGCCAGCGCAGGCGTGGCCGAGCCGAACATCTGGCTCGACCCCGGGATCGGCTTCGCCAAAACCTACGCCGACAATCTCGAGCTTCTCGATCGTCTGGACGAAGTGACCGCGCTCGGCTACCCGGTGCTGCTCGGCACCTCGCGCAAGCGGTTCATCCAGCAGACGCTCGGCTCGCCGGCTGATGACGTCGTAGAGGGGACGGCGGCGACCGTCGCCCTCGGCATTGCGCGCGGCGCGCAGATCGTGCGCGTTCACGACGTCCGCGCCATCAAGCGGACCGCCCTTATGGCGGACGCGATTCTATATCGCTAGCGCGGACCAATTCACCGCCGGCGCCACGAACGAGCAGGAGCGGTGAGTTCTGTCGCCAGCTATTTTTGCTGCATCTCGACCGTCTCAAAGGAAGGAGTACCAATATGGACCGCATGAATGTGCGGGGAATGCGCTTTTACGGGTATCACGGCGTCTTCCCCGAAGAGAATAAGCTGGGCCAGCAATTTTATATCGACCTCGATCTCGTTCTTGACCTGTCCGAGGCTGCCGATACCGACGACCTGAACTATACGATTAACTACGCGGAGCTTCACGCCCTCGCCAAAGGAATCGTGGAAGGGCCGCCGTTCAAGCTTATCGAAGCGCTGGCGGGCCGCATTGCATCGCGTGTGCTGGAAGCTTATACTAGGATCAACGAAGTGACGGTTCGCGTCACGAAGCCGCATCCGCCGTTCGATATTCATTTCGACGGCGTGACGATCGAGCTCAAAAGAAAGCGGGATAGGGATGGCCGAATCATTCGAGCATAAGAGCGCGGAGGCGTACATTGCCTTGGGCTCCAATATGGGCGACCGGGAGGAGCTGCTTGTTCGGGCGATCCGGCAGATCGACGACCATCCGCATATTCGGGTGACTCGCGTGTCCGGGATGTACGAGACCGACCCGGTCGGGTATACCGATCAGCCTTCTTTTCTCAATATGGTGATTGCCGTGACGACATCGCTTCAGCCTCTGGAGCTGCTTAGAGAGCAGCTGGAGCTGGAGCGTCGCCTCGGGAGAATTCGACATGAACGATGGGGACCAAGAACCATTGACCTCGATCTTCTCCTGTACGATAATGTCAGAATGGATCACGTGGAGCTGACGCTTCCGCATCCGCGCATGATGGAGCGGGCGTTCGTTCTCGTGCCTTTGCATGATGTGCTGGGGGATTCCAATCCTCTTAGCGGCGAGGTACGGGAGGCGGCGCAGGCGTCGGTCCAGGGGAGAAAGGATGGCATCACGTTATGGAAAACAATCAATTGGCGCAGCGCGTCAGAGCCTTTCGGAAGCTGAAGGGCTACACACAGCTAGAGCTGGCCAAGGAGCTTGGCGTATCGGTTGCTGTACTGGGATCATTGGAACGAGGCACGAGGAAGAACGACCCCAAGCTGCTGAATCACATTGCGAAGACGCTTGAGATTAGCTATGAAGAGTTGATGACCACGAAGGAGGAGTAAGGAAGCCGCATGCTGAAAATCGGAGACATCGAGATGAAGAACAGAGTCGTGCTGGCACCGATGGCAGGCGTGTGCAACCCGGCTTTCCGACTGATCGCGAAGGAATTCGGCACAGGATTGGTCTGCGCCGAGATGGTGAGCGACAAGGCGATTCTACACGGGAATAAGCGCACGATGGAGATGTTGTTTGTAGACGAGAGGGAGAAGCCTCTCAGCCTGCAAATCTTCGGAGGAGACCGCGAATCCCTGGTGGAGGCGGCCAAAGTGGTCGACAAGCAGACCAATGCCGATATTATCGATATTAACATGGGATGTCCGGTGCCCAAGGTGACCAAGTGCGACGCGGGCGCCAGATGGCTGCTGGACCCTAACAAAATATACGAGATGGTGTCCGCCGTCGTGGACGCCGTCGACAAACCGGTAACCGTGAAGATGCGGATCGGCTGGGATGACGAGCATGTATTCGCCGTGGAGAACGCGCAAGCGGTGGAACGCGCGGGAGGCAGCGCCGTCAGCGTGCACGGTCGCACGCGGGAGCAATTGTATACCGGCAAGGCGAATTGGGATATTATAAAAGACGTCAAAAATGCCGTTTCCATCCCCGTTATCGGCAACGGAGACGTATTCTCGCCGGAGGACGCGAAGCGCATGCTGGAGCATACCGGCGTTGACGGCGTCATGATCGGCCGCGGCGCCCTCGGCAACCCGTGGATGCTGTACCGCACGATCCAATATCTGGACAGCGGCGAGTTGCTCGGCGACCCGACGCCGCGCGAGAAGATGGAAGTCGCGATCCTTCATCTTGACCGCCTCATTGCGCTCAAGAACGAAGCGGTAGCGGTGCGGGAGATGCGGAAGCATCTGGCCTGGTATCTGAAAGGCCTGCCCGGCGGGGCCCGCGTCAAAGACGTTATTATGGAAGAGACGGGACGCGACCGCATGGTGGCCATCCTCGAAAACTTTATCAACTCCTTGGAGCAGGAGGCTGAAGCTCAGCCGGCTTCGTCTTCGACGCCAGCATCCGGGGAAGTTGTCCATTAGCACGGTACACAAGACACGCAAGGCGGTTATTCGACAAGCATCGACATTAACCGCTTTCCGTCGTCTTTCCTTTTATACAGCGAAAGTGAAACGGTTTCAAAAGCCGGATTGGCTTTGATTGACAATCGGGATACCTTGCAATATAATCGTGCAATATAATCTAACAACTGATGCTGAGCAGCCATACATAGAGGTATGATGGTCATCATGCGCAATATATTAATTATCAGTGAATTCATACAACGTATGAAAATAGTCACACGACAGGAGAATCGGAAAGATGAACGATAAGCA
Organism: Paenibacillus soyae; assembly: GCF_024623455.1. Lineage (GTDB taxonomy): Bacteria > Bacillota > Bacilli > Paenibacillales > Paenibacillaceae > Pristimantibacillus > Pristimantibacillus soyae. The sequence continues at coordinate 87,084 of NZ_JANIPJ010000024.1, forward strand.
AATCATTCTGACTCAAGAAGGTTTGAAGAAGCTTGAAGAAGAACTGGAGAATCTCAAGTCGGTCAAACGTCGTGAAGTAGCTGAGCGGATCAAGATTGCCATCGGTTATGGCGATATTAGCGAGAACTCCGAATACGAGGATGCGAAGAATGAGCAGGCGTTCATCGAGGGTCGGATCATTACGCTCGAGAAGATGCTCCGCAACGCCCGCATTATTAATAATGATGAGATCGACGTCGATACCGTAAGCATCGGTTCGATCGTAACGGTGGAAGACCTGGAATTCGGCGATACGATGGAGTATGCGATCGTCGGCACGGCGGAATCGGATCCGCTGCAGAACAAAATTTCGAACGAAAGTCCCGTTGGCAAAGCGATTCTAGGCAAGAAGAAGGGCGCAACAGTAGAGGTAAACGTACCAGCGGGCATTATTCAATATAAGATTGTCGATATCAAAAAATAAGGTGCGCTATTCACGTTTCAGAAGCTTCCTTGCCGGAAGCTTTTTGAACGTTATTGAACGATTGCGCCAGAAGCGTCAAGGAGATGAACAAACGTGGAACATGAGAACCAAAACAACGAGCAGGAGCTGAGCGAGCTTCTGCAGATTCGCAGAGACAAGCTGGATCAGCTTCGGGAGCTTGGCGTAGACCCGTTCGGCAAGAAGTACGAGAGAACCCATACGGCCAAAGCCATTCTGGAAGCCTATGAGGGCAGCACGAAGGAAGAGCTGGAAGCGCAGGGCGTCAAAGTCAGCATTGCTGGCCGCATCATGCAGAAGCGGGGCATGGGCAAAGCCGGCTTTGCCCATATTCAGGATCTGACGGGCCGCATTCAAATTTACGTGCGGAAGGACTCTGTCGAAGAGAACAAATTCGCCGCGTTCGACATGCTCGATATCGGCGATATCGTAGGTGTGCAGGGCGTCGTGTTCAAAACAAACACGGGCGAAGTGTCCGTCAAGGCGCAGGACGTCGACGTACTGACGAAGTCGCTTCTTCCGCTGCCGGACAAGCATCACGGCTTGAAGGATGTCGAGCTTCGCTACCGCCAGCGTTATGTCGATCTGATCATGAATCCGGACGTACAGCAAACGTTCATCGCACGGTCCCGCATTATCCAATCCATGCGCCGTTATTTGGATTCGCTCGGCTACTTGGAAGTGGAGACGCCAACCTTGCATTCGATCGCGGGCGGCGCAGCGGCACGTCCTTTCATTACGCATCATAATGCGCTCGACATGCAGCTGTACATGCGCATTGCGATCGAGCTTCACTTGAAGCGTCTGATTGTAGGCGGACTGGAGAAAGTGTACGAGATCGGCCGCGTTTACCGCAACGAAGGTATCTCGACTCGCCATAACCCGGAATTTACGATGATCGAGCTGTACGAAGCGTACGCCGATTACAAAGATATTATGGCGCTTACCGAGAACATGATCGCGCATATCGCGCAGGAAGTGCTTGGTACGACGAAGATCAAGTACCAGGGTCATGACGTCGATCTGACGCCGCAGTGGCGCCGCGTCAGCATGGTGGACTTGGTCAAAGAAGTGACAGGCGTCGATTTCAGCGTTCAGATGACGGACGAAGAAGCGCATGCCCTGGCCAAGGAGCACAAAATCCCGGTCGAGCCGCACATGACGTTCGGCCATATTCTGAACGCCTTCTTCGAAGAGAAATGTGAAGCGACGCTGATTCAGCCGACGTTCGTTACTGGCCATCCGGTCGCAATCTCGCCGCTTGCGAAGAAGAGCGACGTCGATACGCGCTTCACGGACCGCTTCGAGCTGTTCATCGTGGCCCGCGAGCACGCGAACGCGTTCACGGAGCTGAATGATCCGATCGACCAGCGCGAGCGCTTCGAGGCGCAGCTGGAAGAGAAGGAGCAAGGCAATGACGAAGCGCACGAGATGGACGATGACTTCATCCGCGCGCTCGAGTACGGCATGCCTCCTACGGGCGGTCTCGGTATCGGAATCGACCGCTTGGTCATGCTGCTGACCGACGCGCCGTCCATTCGCGACGTGCTGCTGTTCCCGCATATGCGCGAGCTTCGCGCTGGCGAATAAGATAACGAATGAACCGCTTAGCCTATGGCCGAGCGGTTTTTTTGTTGTCAGATCATTCCCTAAAATCCGGCATATCGTGTCGCAAAGAAAAGATTGACAGCGAATGGCGGTCATAATAGACTATGACTTGGGTAATATTACTATAGTAATTTATAGCATATCCATTGCTAGGGTCATGTAAATCGCAAACCCCCCGAAAGGGTGGGACGCAAAGCCAGGAGTCTAAAGTATCGCAAGGTGCGATACCATGATCGTCCGACTGCCATGAATAATATCATGGCAGTCTTTTTTGTGTTTATTAAACAAACACTCGGTGAAAGGGGATGTTTATTATGGAGAGAAGATGGATAATGGTAGGCGCAGCGGTACTCGCCTTTTTTTTATTGTTTGGGCCAACTGGAGCGGCATTTGCAAAAGGCGGGGGTGGCTCTGGATCGCACCCGGGGGATCCTAACAACACGTGCAGTGGGTCAGGGGTCAAGTTCGACGATATAAACTCCAATGATAGAGGCCGTACTTTCGAGCTGATAATTGGAGATAGAATCATTGCAAAACTTACGCTATCCGCAGATATTAAATCGCTTGATTGGCTATCAAATGATAATGAGTATGAAATATCGTGCGTGTACATTAAAGGCGCCAATAACGGTCAATCGTATGATTATAACGGAAAAAACAGCGACTCGGGCCTCAAGGCACCCAAAAAAAATAATGGGCATCCGGAAATTAGTCATTTCAATGTGTATTATAAAACGAAACCTGTAACTGAACCGGAAACGCCAGTGGATCCAGAAACACCAGTGGATCCAGAAACACCGGTGGATCCAGAAACGCCAGTGGATCCAGAAACACCGGTGGATCCAGAAACACCGGTGGATCCAGAAACGCCAGTGGATCCAGAAACACCGGTGGATCCAGAAACACCGGTGGATCCAGAAACGCCAGTGGATCCAGAAACGCCAGTGGATCCGGAAACACCGGTGGATCCAGAAACACCGGTGGATCCAGAAACACCGGTGGATCCAGAAACACCGGTGAATCCAGAAACGCCAGTGGATCCAGAAACGCCAGTGGATCCAGAAACGCCGGTGGATCCAGAAACGCCAGTGGATCCGGAAACACCGCAGCCTGTTACCCCAACACCTCCAACTACCGAAGAACCGGTAATTGAGGTGGAAGAGCCGGAAACTCCGCTTGGCGGAGTGGAAGAAGAAACAACAGAAGAAACTACTGTAGGCAACGAAGAAGAAACAACAGAAGTAATCGAGGTCGAGGAGAACGAAACACCGCAAGGTACAGTAGATGTCGAGGATGAGACGGCTGTTGCTAACGAAACGCAAGAAGTAGCGGATAATGAAGTTCCGCTTGCGACTCTGCCTGAAACCGGTCAGACGAGCGCTGCACCATTCTATCTTGCAGGCCTTATTGCGATCTGCGTGGGTGGATTGCTGCTGAGAAGAAAGTCATCAACAACTAAAGCGTAATTGCTTAGAGAAGCATGGAGGAATTCCATGCTTCTTTTTCGTTTGCGCACGGTTTGGCACATCATCTCTAGAGTAGGAAGTTAGCAAGTATCTAATAGTTGTACCGGTCTTATATGGGGACATGTAGTACGAACTTCTCTTGTAAATGATGGAAGATATATCTATAATATTGATGATATACTCTATAGAAGTAGGATTGCAGAAGTTTGCGGATTGGTACGTAAATTATTGCGGCATTAAATAATAAGGATTTGTTCCTATGCGAAAATTCGTTTATTGGGCCGTCGTCATTCTATGGATGGCCCTTATTATTTTTTTCTCCCATCAACCTGCATCGTCGTCAGACGAGCTTAGCACCGGAGTGACTGAGGTTATCGTGGTATTTATCGAGCAGATGCTGCCGAATACTGATGTGAACGCACTAGAGCTAAATCACGCCGTTCGAAAAAACGCTCACTTTTTCATCTATTTTATACTTGCCATTCTCGTACTTGGTACTTTAACAAAATTTAAAGTCAGAGGGATGCGCGGTGTAGTTGCTAGTTTGCTGATTTGCGTTTGTTTTGCGATTTCGGATGAACTGCATCAGCTATTTGTGGTTGGCAGGGGAGCGCAGGTCGCAGATGTTTTCATCGATAGCGTTGGTGCATGGATAGGAGTAGGACTTTTTAAATCGATAGAACGAATTAGATTATGGTTTGGTAATGGTACGAAGTAAGGTCGGCGCCAGTATGACTGGGTTAAAGCCGGCTTTTTTTTGATCCAATTCGTTGAGTCTCCGCTAGATAACGAAGTAATGAAGGAGGCCTGCACTATTAAAGAGATGTTGTCGTCAATATTTTCACTAGGGCTGGAAATCTTTTGTTGTTCCATATACTGAACGGATCGCGGTTCGACAGGATCGGATATCGGAATCTATCAAAACAGCAGATAAGATACGAATCTAGTCTTGAAATACTAGAAATACGTGGTAATATAGAACCTATAGAAGCAATACACGATAACGGCAAACCTATCGAAAGATAGGGACGCAAAGCTATAGGGCCTTCCGTTTGATGGCAGCCAGCTACCGAACGGACATGCTTTTTTTGTTTTATATAGGACTATATCGAACAAATATAGGTCTTTAGAGAACGCTCCAAAAACTTTACACGATAATGGCAAACCTATCGAAAGGTAGGGACGCAAAGCTATAGGGCCTTCTAACAAGATGGCAGCCTGGCCACCGAAGGGAGTTTTTTTCATGAAACGATTCGTCCTTATGTTTATCGCAGCATTCTTATTATTCATATCGGTTAATGTAGTAGCGGCAGACGCGAGCACGGCAGCTAGTTGGCTGGATGCATCGAAGCTGGCGCAAGGCGTTGTCTCGGTATCGTACGAAGTGAAAGCGAACGTAAAGACGAAAGTCATGATCGCCAAAGGCAAAGAAAACTATACATATAATCTCACGGCCGCCCAAAAAACAGAGCAATTCCCTCTGCAGCTTGGGAACGGCGAATATAAAGTCATGGTTTTGGAGAACGTATCCGGCAAATCGTATAAAGTCGTAAAGCAAGAAACGGTAAGGCTGAGCCTGCAGGATGAAAAGGTCGTTTACTTGAACTCGATTCAAAACGTAAGTTGGACAAGCACGAACAAAGCAATCGCCAAAGCGCAAGAACTCGCAAAAGGCAAAAAAACGGACGAAGAGAAAGTTAAGGCCGTCTACGATTTCATAACTTCGAATATTTCGTACGACTATAGCTTGGCCGCGAATGTAAGCTCGGATTACCTCCCAAGCATTGATAAGACGCTTACTTCCAAAAAAGACATCTGCTATGGGTACTCCGCGCTGTTTGCGGCTATGCTTCGGAGCTTGGATATTCCCACAAAGCTTGTAATGGGCGATACGGAGTATGTCGATGTGTACCACGCATGGAATGAGGTTTACTTGAACGGCAAGTGGGTAACGATTGACACGACAGTTGACGCGGGTCTAAAGAAAGGCAACAAAAAAGTCGAGATGTACAAAGACGTTAAGAAATATACGAAAGCTAAACAATACTAAACCGTCATTATTTAAGGGAAGCCCGCCGATTTCGGCGGGCTTTTCTTCATCTAGCTTGCAACATATAGATGAAGAAACTCGCCAAAGAAAACAACTTTAAAGTTTTTTCGAAAAAACACTTGCAATCCTCTAGGCACCCGTGATATATTATTAAAGTCGCCGCTGAGACACGGGTGATAAACACGAGAAACATTGATCTTTGAAAACTGAACAACGAGCGAAACTGCCCGATACATTCGCAAGAATGAATCGAAATAGCAACAACGTTTTAGAGCAAGTCAAACACTTTTATGGAGAGTTTGATCCTGGCTCAGGACGAACGCTGGCGGCGTGCCTAATACATGCAAGTCGAGCGGATCTTACCCTTCGGGGTAAGGTTAGCGGCGGACGGGTGAGTAACACGTAGGTAAC
>NZ_JANIPJ010000025.1 GCF_024623455.1 Paenibacillus soyae
TCCCATACCGAACACGACCGTTAAGCCCTCCAGCGCCAATGGTACTTGGACCGCAGGGTCCTGGGAGAGTAGGACGTCGCCAAGCACGAAAGACCTGTCACAGTAAATTGTGACAGGTCTTTTTGTGCGTGGCGACTTCGCTCTCCCTGTTGGGAGAGTGTCTGAACCCTATGATCGAAGCAATTCGATGAGGCGTGACCCGGCCTTAAGTGGTAGGTTCAGACGCCGACCGGCGAAGGGATAGCTTCGAAGCTGATTCATCGCCGGTGCGGTATGGACGTCGCCAAGCACGAATGACCTGTCACAGTAAATTGTGACAGACCTTTATGCGTAGCGACTTCACTCTCCTGTTGGGAGAGTGTCGGAACCATTTTGATCGAAGCAATCGATGAAGCGTGACCGGCCTTTAGAGGTAGGTTCAGACGCCGACCTGCGATGGCATACTTCGGAGCTGAGTCACAGCCGGTGCGAATTGGCGTTGTAAGCACAGTTAACCCTACTTATAGTCTACGGAAAGACAAAAGTAAAGCCTTCAAGCTCGCCGATGCGGGCTTGAAGGCTTATTTGATTTTAGTTCTATATTGTAGCTAATTCATCTTAGGCAAGTCTGACTAAGATGGATTAACCGCGGTCTGGAGGGGCTGGGCCTCTGCAGGTGAACCGTGTTTTATTTTTCGCTTCATGAGTGAAATGACGACGGAGGTAACAGCGATCGACAAGACGGACAGGAGTCCGCTTACGATCGAAAAGGCGGCCAAGCTGGTGAGGATGACGATAAAATCAAATACAAAGTTCGTTTTTCCTGGGTTCACGCCATGTTTCTTATGAAGATAGACCGCAAGCAGCGTTGCGCCGCCGAGCGAAGCGCCATTCCGGAAGAGCGTCGAGATGCCGACTCCGATTAATACGCCGCCGCCGATTGCTCCGACAACCGAAGGCAGGACGAAATCCGGAAGAAGAGCACTTAAGGAGCTCATGGACGTTAGGATGACTATAGCCAGTATCGTTTTGAACGTAAAGGACTTGCCCATATAGAAATACGAGAACAGGAAGAATGGCAGGTTCAATAAAGCGAATAGCACCGGGAACGAGATGCCGAGCAGCGGAGCAAGACTAAGGGACAGCCCGGCCGTTCCGCCCGTGACGACGCCGGAATGTTGGAGGAGAAGAAGTCCTCCTGCGGTTATGAAGCAGCCGATTACAATTTGAAGCCATTTCTGCATCATGACCTTCATTTTGGAGCCTGTTAAGAGTAGCATTTTGCATGCACCACCTGGATGACTGTTATATACTCTAGAATACAGGAGCCGAATCAATCGATATATGTTAAACTGAATCAAATGCATGTTAATATAGATAACATTGAATTTATTTAAACGTATTCCTCATCACTTTGAAAGGTGGCTGACCATTATGGATCAATTGGATCGAACCTTGCTCGAATTGCTTCAGGAAGACGGGCGCATAACCGTTAGCGAACTGTCCAAAAGACTGTCTCTGAGCCGCCCGAGCGTGTCGGAACGACTGCTCCGTCTGCAAGAAAAGGGGGTCATTACGGGCTTTAGCGCTCGAGTATCGCCCGCAGCCGTCGGCCGCCATATTCAGCTGATCATTCAGATTAGCGAGCTGAAGGTTTCGCCGAATGAATTCGAGAAACGGATCGTGCACGATGAAGACGTGTTCGAATGCCATCGTGTGACCGGAACGGTCAGCTATATGCTGAAAGCGGCCGTGCCGGATATGGATTCGCTCAGCACCCTGGTCGAGAGATTGCTGCCTTTTGGCAACGTGAATACGTCGGTTATTTTATCGTCCCCGCTTATTAACCGGCATGTGCTGCCGAAGAAGTAACGGAGTTCTCTAGGAGAGCTGTTTCATGAGCACCTTCTGAGGGTACAAAGGAAATATATAAATGTACCCATAGGGGGAGTTCGAAATGAGAAACCGGAATGCGGTTATCGCAATTGTAGGGGTTAGCATGCTCGTGGGCTGTTCAACGGATGAGCAAGTGGCAGAAGGCTGGGATTACAAAACGGGAAGAGTCATCGCGGTTAACGAAGACCGGGTGCTCGTGGCGGAAAGCGCGGACGTCACGGATGTCGATTGGGAGAGCGGCGAGCAGACGGTCGACGAGCTTCTGCAAGCTATGAATCCCGACGCGATCTGGCTGACGGCGATGGAGCCGTCCGATCTGGACGGCTTGAAGGCCGGTGATGAAGTGCAGGTCGTGCTGGACGGCGAAGTGAAGGAGTCGTATCCGGCGGAGGCAAAGGCCGAAAAAATATCGCTTATGAAGTCGGCGGAATAACGTAGCCAGCCTCCCGATTGCCCGACAACCTCAATGTTGCTATAATGCCTTCATACATGAAAGGGGCGGAAATAGCATGCATAAGGAAGAGCTGTGGATCGGAGGATGCTGGCGGGAGGCAAAAAGCTACGGTGAGCTCAGGGCTCCTTACTCGGGCGGTCTTATCGCCGAGGTTCCTCTTGCCGATGCGGAGGAGACGGGCGAAGCGATCGCCGCGGCTTATGGAGCGCGCGAAGCGATGAGAGCTCTGCCTTCCCATGAGCGGGCAGCCATTCTGGAAAGAGTAGCCGCTGCGCTGAAGGAGCAGCGAGCGGATGCCGCGCGCCTCATCGCCGCGGAAGCCGCGAAGCCGCTGAAGTACGCGCTCGCGGAAGTCGACCGTACGGTGCAGACGTATAAGTTCGCGGCGGAAGAAGCGAAGCGGATTCACGGAGAGACGCTCGCTCTCGATGCCGCTCCCGGCGGCGAAGGCAAGCTCGCGTATACGGTGCGCGAGCCGCTTGGCGTGGTCGGGGCGATTACGCCGTTTAATTTTCCCATGAATCTGGTCGCGCACAAGGTTGGACCGGCGATTGCCGCCGGCAATACGGTCGTGCTGAAGCCTGCCGAGCAGACGCCGCTGTCGGCTTTGTTCATCGGAGAGCTGTTCCACGAAGCAGGGCTCCCGGCGGGGGCGCTCAATATCGTGACCGGCCTCGGCCATGTGGCAGGCGAAGCGATCGTGACGGACGAACGCGTCGCGAAGGTGACGTTCACGGGAAGTCCCGAGGTCGGGAAGAGCATCCGAGCGAAGGCGGGGCTGAAGAAGGTGACGCTGGAGCTGGGCTCGAACGCCGCTCTTATCGTGGATGAAGATGTCGACGTCTCCCGCATCATCGGGCGCTGCGTGATAGGGGCCTTCTCCAATCAAGGGCAAGTGTGCATCTCGCTTCAGCGAGTGTATGTGCACGAGGCCGTCTATGAGCCGTTCGTGCAGCAATTCGTGGAAGCCGCATCCGGGTTGAAGCTAGGCGACCCTCTCGACCCGGACACCGACGTATCGGCGATGATCTCGGAGAAGGAGGCTCGGCGCGCAGTTGCCTGGATTGAGGAAGCGAAGGCAGCGGGCGCGAATGTCGGAATGGGCGGCGTCATCGAAGGAGGCATGCTCCAGCCGACGGTTATTTTGGACGCGGGGGATGCGCTGCAGGTTTCCTGCAAGGAAATTTTTGCGCCGGTCGTCGTCATTCACAAGGTTGCCTCTGTAGAGGAGGCGATCAGGCGGGTGAACGATTCACGGTACGGCTTGCAAGCGGGCATCTATACGAACAATCTCCAGACGGCACTTCGCGCTGCGGACGAGCTGCAGGTGGGCGGCGTGCTCATCAACGACATTCCGACGTTCCGCGTGGATCACATGCCTTACGGGGGCGTGAAGGAAAGCGGGCTGGGGCGCGAAGGCATCCGGTATGCGGTGGAGGAGATGACGGAACTGAAGCTTGTCGTTATGAATCGACATTATTAGAGCAAAGGCGCAAGTTACCCGGCAGGGGGGAACGCGCCTTTTTTTTGTACAGATTGGAGGTCCGACGGTAGATAGAGGTATAAATGATGCGGCGCCGCACCACCCTAATAAGGTGTGAAAAGCGCATTACTATCGCGAGATTGAATTTTCAGAAAATTTAATCGGCATTGTATTGACCTTCGGATTTTTTTGCGTATAATAAAGTTAAAGTCAAAGAAAGTCAAAGTCAATCGAGGGATGAAATGGCTTGCCTTCCTTTGGCGAAGAATCAGGGAGGTTGGTGATTTGCGTAACATTTCCGATCTCATTGAGCAATATTTGAAGCAGATGCTGGACACCAGCGACGAAGGGGCCGTGGAAATTCAGCGCAACGAGCTCGCGGACAAATTTTCCTGCGTCCCGTCCCAGATCAACTATGTGATCAGTACCCGGTTCACGTTGGAGAAAGGATACATGGTTGAAAGCAAGCGGGGAGGCGGAGGCTATATCCGTATCCAGCGCGTGGACCTGCCGGCGCTGAAGACGATCCAGTATCATATCGAACAGACCGTGGGAAACAGCGTGGACCAGGGAGCGGCGGAAGGGCTGATCTATCAGCTCCTCGAGGCTGGCCTGATCTCCAAGCGGGAGGCGGGCTTGCTGAAGGCTGCGATTCACCGGGACACGATCGCCCTCATGCTGCCGATGCGCGACGAGATGCGCGCGCGGTTGCTGCGCGCGATGCTGATTTCCCTGCTGGTGAAATAGGAAGGAGGAACCAGTCTTTGTTTTGCCAAGAATGCGGCAAGAGGCCGGCTACGCTTCATTTTACGAAAATCGTGAATGGCGACAAAACGGAGTTCCACATCTGCGAAAGCTGCGCCAGGGAGAAGGGCGAGGGCATACCGGGAACCCCGAACAGCTTCTCGATCCATAGTCTCTTGTCGGGCCTGCTCGATTTCAATTCGCCGGGAGGCGCCGCTCATACCCACGCTTCGCCTCAGCCGGTGAGATGCGAGGAATGCGGACTTACCTATTCGCAATTCAGCAAAATCGGCAGATTCGGCTGCAGCTCCTGTTACACGGCTTTCGCCGATCGTCTGGATCCGCTTCTGAAGCGCGTGCACAGCAGCACGTCGCACAGCGGTAAAATTCCTAAGCGCTCGGGCAGCGAGATTCAATGCAAGAGGGAAATCGAGCAGCTGCGGCGCGATATGCAAACCTATATCGAGAAAGAAGAATTCGAGAACGCGGCAAAGCTTCGGGATCGCATTCGCGAATTGGAACGAAAGCTATCCGCGCTCTAACCCAGCTTTGGCAGTAAAGGAGTGAGTCTGTTGACGAAGCATCGATTCTCGCAGGATGCGCTTAGCGATTGGATGCGGGGCACGGGTCCCGATTCCGACGTGGTCATAAGCAGCAGAGTGCGCGTCGCCCGTAACCTGCGCCATCAGCCATTCCCAATGCTGGCAACGAGCCAGCAGGCGGAAGCGGTATTGAACCGGCTCACCGAGGTCAGCAGATCGGGCAACCTGGACGCCTACGGGCCATTCGATACGATCTTGCTCTCCGAGCTTAGCGAACTCGATAAGCGGGTGCTGGTGGAGAAGCATCTGATCAGCCCGAATCTAGCGAACGAATCGCGGGCAGGCGCCGTTGTCCTGAGCGACAACGAAGCGGTCAGCATCATGATTAACGAAGAAGACCATTTGCGCATCCAATGTTTATATCCCGGTTTCCAAATCGGAGAAGCGTGGGCATTGGCGAGCGGAATTGACGATATATATGAGGAAGCCGCGGATTACGCCTTCGACGAGAAACGGGGCTACTTGACGACCTGCCCGACGAACGTCGGAACGGGCATTCGGGCATCGGTCATGATGCACTTGCCGGCGCTCGTATTGACGCAGCAGATTAATCGCATCTTGTCGGCTGTTACACAGGTGGGATTAGCGGTTAGAGGATTGTATGGGGAAGGAAGCGAGGCGCTGGGCAATCTGTTCCAAATCTCGAATCAAGTCACCCTCGGACAGTCCGAGGACGAGATCATCGAGAACCTGCACGGCGTCGCGCGGCAAATTATCGAGCACGAGAGGGCGGCGCGCAAGCGACTGCTGGAGGAGTCGCGGATTCGCATCGTGGACCGCGTCCGAAGATCGTACGGTATTCTCTCGCATGCGGCGATTATGGATTCCAAGGAAGCGGCTCAGCGGCTCTCCGACATCCGGCTTGGAGCAGACCTGGGACTCCTGGAAGGCATTACGCCTCAAGTGCTCAACGAGCTGCTCGTGATGACCCAGCCAGGGTTCCTGCAGCAGACGTTTAACGAGAAGATGAGCCCGGAGCAGCGGGATTTCCGCCGAGCAGAGCTTATACGAAACCGATTAAGCGGCAAAAATGATCATGGGGGTGTTGAACAATGATGTTCGGTAGATTCACGGAGAGAGCGCAGAAGGTGTTGGCCTTGGCGCAGGAAGAAGCGGTTCGTCTTGGACATAACAATATCGGCACGGAGCATATTTTGTTGGGGCTCATTCGCGAAGGGGAAGGCATTGCGGCGAAGGCTCTGACAGGTCTCGGGCTTGGCCTCGAGAAAATTCAGGATGAAGTCGAGGCGCTGATCGGCCGCGGCCAGGAGCAGCCGAACAATATCGCGTACACGCCAAGAGCGAAGAAGGTCATCGAGCTGTCGATGGACGAAGCGCGCAAGCTCGGCCATACTTACGTCGGCACGGAGCATATTCTTCTTGGCCTGATCCGCGAAGGCGAAGGCGTGGCGGCCCGGGTGCTCAATAACCTCGGCATCAGCTTGAACAAAGCGCGCCAGCAAGTGCTGCAGCTGCTCGGCAGCAGCGAAGCGGTCTCCAGCAACCATGGCTCGCAGGCGAACGTCAGCACGCCGACGCTGGACGGACTGGCTAGAGATCTGACGGCCTACGCGAAGGAAGGCAACCTGGATCCGGTTATCGGCCGCAGCAAGGAAATCGAGCGCGTCATTCAAGTGCTCAGCCGCCGGACCAAAAACAATCCGGTCCTCATCGGCGAACCAGGCGTCGGCAAGACGGCAATCGCGGAAGGCTTGGCCCAAAAAATTATCGCCAATGAAATTCCGGAGACGCTGCGCGACAAGCGCGTCATGACGTTAGATATGGGCTCGGTCGTTGCGGGCACGAAATACCGCGGCGAGTTCGAGGACCGCTTGAAAAAAATCATGGATGAGATCCGGCAAGCGGGTAACATCATCCTCTTCATCGACGAGCTGCATACGCTCATCGGGGCGGGCGGCGCGGAAGGCGCGATCGACGCCTCCAATATTCTGAAGCCGGCGCTCGCGCGCGGCGAGCTGCAGTGCATCGGCGCGACGACGCTGGACGAATACCGCAAGTACATCGAGAAGGACGCCGCGCTAGAGCGCCGCTTCCAGCCGATTACGGTCGACCAGCCTTCCGTCGAGGAAGCGATCCAAATCCTGCACGGTCTGCGCGATCGTTACGAAGCGCATCACCGCGTGAAAATTACGGATGAGTCCATCGAGCAAGCGGTGAAGCTGTCCGATCGCTACATTACCGACCGGTTCCTGCCGGACAAAGCGATCGACCTGATCGACGAGGCGAGCTCCAAGGTGAGACTCAACTCTTACACGGTACCGCCGAACCTGAAGCAGCTGGAGAACCGTCTGGAGGACATCCGCAAGGAGAAGGATGCCGCGGTTCAAAGCCAGGAGTTCGAGAAAGCTGCGGCGCTTCGCGATACCGAGCAGAAGATTCGCGAAGAGCTCGACGTGACGAAGAACCAATGGAAAGAGAAGCAAGGCCGCACCGATTCCGAGGTGACGCCTGACGATATCGCGCAGGTCGTGGCAAGCTGGACCGGCATTCCGGTCGTGAAGCTGGCCGAAGAAGAGACCGAGCGCCTGCTCAAGATGGAAGACATTCTGCATGACCGCGTCATCGGCCAAGAGGAAGCCGTCAAGTCGGTTGCCCGCGCGATTCGCCGCGCCCGCGCCGGCCTGAAGGATCCGAAGCGTCCGATCGGCTCGTTCATCTTCCTCGGCCCTACCGGCGTTGGTAAAACCGAGCTGGCCCGCGCGCTCGCGGAAGCGATGTTCGGCGACGAGAACGCGGTAATCCGCATCGACATGTCGGAGTACATGGAGAAGCATTCGACGTCCCGCCTCGTCGGCGCGCCTCCAGGGTATGTCGGCTATGAAGAAGGCGGCCAGCTGACCGAAAAGGTTCGCCGCAAGCCATATTCCGTCGTCCTCCTCGACGAAATCGAGAAGGCGCATCCGGAAGTATTCAATATCCTGCTCCAAGTGCTGGAGGATGGCCGTCTGACCGATTCCAAAGGCCGGGTCGTCGACTTCCGCAACACGCTGATCATCATGACGTCGAACGTCGGCGCCGATCAGATCAAGAAAAACTCCTCGCTCGGCTTCACGGCCGTCCAGGACGCGGGCCGCGAGTTCTCCGTCATGAAGGATAAAGTGATGGCGGAGCTGAAGAAGTCGTTCCGTCCGGAGTTCATCAACCGGATCGACGAGACGATCGTGTTCCACTCGCTCGGCGAAGAGCACATCGCGCAGATCGTGACGCTGATGTCCGACGAGCTCCGCAAGCGTCTACGCGAGCAGCAAGTGGAGTTCTCCCTGACGGATGCGGCGAAGTCGTTCCTCGCGAAGGAAGGCTATGATCCGCAATACGGCGCGCGTCCGCTGCGCCGGGCGATCCAGAAGCATATCGAGGACCGTCTGTCCGAGGATCTGCTGATGGGCGTCATCCAGAAGGGCGACACGTTCGTCATCGACGAGCAGGACGGCAAGCTGGTCGTGAACAAGACGGACCAAGCGCCGGTTCAAGAAGAAGAGTCGGCGACGAAGTAACCGCCGCATAATGAAAACCCACCTGCCTAATGGCAGGTGGGTTTTTGCGTTTATTTTCGGCTCGCCTCTATCAGCTTTACAGTAATCACTAAGGATATAATGGCGAAGACGGCCAGCATGCAGACTTGAATCACGGATGTGATGGCCAGCGACTGGTACCAGTCATCCTGAACGAACCATTCTGCAAGATGGAATAGTAGAAAGAAGATCGCTGCGAAAACCAATAGGTGAACGAGTTTGTTGGCTATGTTCGGAATAGTATCGGCTCCCATTCTGCATGATTTGTTTAATAGGACTCGTCTGGATCGCATTTGGTTGCAGGCGGCGGTGCAGCCTAACGTCGTGTCCATCGTTATTAACTGGTGATGGGAAGCGGGCTCCTATAACCAGGATGAAAATAAAGAATGCTTTACATCCATAAAGTGCCTTTCTTGGCACAAGATAAAATGGTAAACTTTGAATACGAGAATTGTTAGAAGGAGCTAGGAATGGCCAAAATAAAAATCAAGTTCGCCTGCACGGAATGCGGATACGAATCGGCGAAGTGGCTGGGCAAATGTCCGGGCTGCAACGCGTGGAACACGATGGTCGAGGAGAAAGAGACGACCGTGAAGACGAAGGGCGTCGGCTTATCGGGAATCCATACGAAAGAAAAGCCGCAGTCCATCATACATATAGAAAGCGGGCAGGAACCTCGCATCGAGACGCGAATGGCCGAGCTTAACCGGGTGCTGGGCGGCGGCGTCGTGCCCGGCTCGCTTATTCTGGTCGGCGGCGACCCCGGCATCGGGAAGTCGACGCTGCTGCTGCAGACGTCCCACGCCTTGGCGATCAAGGGACTGAAGGTTCTGTACATATCGGGCGAGGAATCCGTCCGCCAGACGAAGCTGCGCGCGGACCGGCTGGGCGCGCTTACGGAAACGCTTTATGTATTGTGCGAGACGAATATGGAGCAAATTAACGATGCGATCGAAAACGTGCAGCCCGATTTTCTTGTCATCGACTCCATTCAAACGGTGTTCGATCCGCGGGTGGAATCGGCTCCGGGCAGCGTCTCCCAAGTACGGGAGTGCACGGCTCACTTCATGCGGGTCGCGAAGATCAAAGGCATCGCCACCGTGCTCGTCGGCCACGTGACCAAGGAAGGCGCCATCGCGGGCCCGCGTCTGCTCGAGCATATGGTGGACTGCGTGCTCTACTTCGAGGGAGAGCGCCATCACACGTACCGTCTGCTGCGAGCGGTGAAGAACCGCTTCGGCTCGACGAATGAAATCGGCATATTCGAAATGGGCGAAGAAGGGCTTCGCGAGGTCTCGAATCCATCCGAGCTGTTCCTGTCGGAGCGGCCGCTCGGCGTATCGGGCTCGACGGTCGTGGCCAGCATGGAAGGAACGAGACCGGTGCTGGTGGAGCTGCAGGCGCTTGTCGCCACGACGAACTTCCCGTCTCCAAGGCGGATGTCAACGGGGATCGACCATCATCGGATGGCGTTGATCATCGCGGTACTGGAGAAGAGGAACGGCATGTTCCTTCAGACGCAGGACGCGTATCTGAACGTGGCGGGCGGCGTGAAGCTGGATGAGCCGGCCGTCGACCTGGCGGCCGCGGTCAGTCTGGCTTCAAGCTTTCGGGACGCGCCGACCAAGCCGTATGACGTTATTTTTGGCGAGGTGGGCCTGACGGGGGAAGTAAGGGCGGTATCGAGAGCGGAGCAGCGCGTGAAGGAAGCGGAGAAGCTGGGCTTCAAGCGCGTTATTATGCCGGAGAAGAGCCTGAAGGGCTGGAAAGCGCCCGCCGGCATTGAAATTATCGGTGTGAGCACCGTGGCGGAAGCGCTGAAGGCAGCGCTTGGATAGGGGGCACTTGAACAAATGAAAGAACCGATTCAGCAGGAAGTGATGAACCAGCTATTGCAAATCGTTGCGCCAGGCACCCCTTTTCGCGAAGGGCTGGAAAACGTGCTGAGAGCCAAGACGGGCGCGCTCATCGTGGTGGGCTACAGCCCGGAAGTGATGGAGGTCGTGGACGGTGGCTTCTCCATCAATTGCGACTTCTCGTCTAACTATCTCTACGAGCTTGCGAAGATGGACGGAGCCATCATCATGAGCGAGGATATGAGGCGGATTCTGTACGCGAACACGCAGCTGATCCCGAACAGCTCGATTCCGTCGATCGAGACGGGGATCCGCCACCGCACGGCGGAGCGCGTCGCGAAGCAGACGGGCAAGCTGGTCGTGTCCATCTCCCAGCGGCGTAACGTCATTACGTTGTATCAAGGAAATTTGCGCTACTCGCTTAAGGATATGGGCGTTATCTTAACGAAGGCCAACCAAGCGATACAGACGTTGGAGAAATACAAGGCCGTGCTTAAGCAGTCGTTCACCAACTTGTCCGCGCTCGAATTCGAGGAACTGGTCACGCTTCAAGAGGTGGCGCATGTGATTCAACGGGTAGAGATGGTGCTTCGCATCAAGATGGAGATCAGCCGTTACGTCAACGAGCTGGGCACCGAAGGCCGTCTCATCAGCATGCAGATGGATGAGCTCGTAGGCGGCGTGGAGGAGGACGCGTGGTTCCTGCTCAAGGACTACGCGAAGGATCATTCCGACGAGAAGATTAGGGAAATCCGCGGTGCGCTCAAGAAGCTCAGCTCGGAAGAGCTGCTCGAGGCTTCGACGATCGTTAGGCTGATCGGCTATCCGCAGACGAACAATATGGCGGACGAATCGGTGTCCCCGAGAGGCTACAGGCTGCTGAACAAAATCCCGAGGCTTCCGCTCATTATCATGAACAATTTGGTGGAACGGTTCCAATACTTGCCGCGCGTGCTGATGGCGACCATCGAAGAATTGGACGAAGTGGACGGCATCGGCGAGGTTCGGGCAAGGGCGATCAAGGACGGACTCAAGCGCATTCAAGAACAGATGTTCATTGACAGACAAATTTAATTCCCATACAATTGATTGAATGTGTTCCAAACATTGACCGGCTGAGCAGGCGGGACATTGGGGCATAGTAGAGAAGAGGTGGAATAGATGATCGCAAAATCGATACCGAGCCTTCTCACGGTTGGCAATTTGTTTTTGGGCATAATCGCCATTATATTGGTGTTCAACGAGAAACCGGAGATGGCGGCGGTAATGGTTCTGATCGCCATGCTGCTGGACGGCGTGGATGGACGGGTCGCCCGGGCTTTGAACGCTCAGAGCGAATTCGGCAAAGAGCTCGATTCCTTATCCGATGTCATATCTTTCGGCGTAGCTCCCGCTTTCATCATGTATGTCGTTGCATTCCAGGATCTTAGTCCCGCTCTGGCATGGATCGTTACCGCGATCTTCCCGATCTGCGGCGCGCTTCGTCTAGCCCGATTCAATGTTATCACAAGCAATGCCGGATATTTCATCGGCTTGCCTATTCCGGCGGCCGGCGGCGTTCTCGCCACTCTGGCGCTATTCAAAGACGATATCGCCACATCCATATTGCTTGCAAGCTCTCTCGTCCTGTCCTTCCTTATGGTCAGCACGATCCGATATCCGAATTTCAAGAAGGTCGGCATTCCGCGCAGCGCGGTCTGGGTGGTGCCGATAATCGTCGTCGTATCCGTGGTGCTGGGACTGCTGTTCGAGCATCAACTGTCTAAGATTTTGTTCGTGCCTCTCCTGCTGTACGCGCTCTACGGCCTAAAAAAAAACGTTGACCGGCGTCTGCCGAAGCGTTCGCGCAAGCGCGGCAAGGCACAGGAGAATGCCGATGAATCCGTGAAATCCGAAAAACCGGCTTAGTTTCCGTATAAAACGGCTATCAAAAAGAACGTTCCCCTGAGGTCTCCTGCAGACCGGGAACGTTCTTTTTTGTTTTGGCGTATGCTAGCGTTTTTTTTAGGTCAAATTGAATAGTCCTAGCGTCGAACACTTATTGTATTCTTCGGAGACTACTTCGTCCAGCTGAATCTGAAGCAGATTGCATAATGCGGTCATATAAAACAGGTTACGTCCCAGCTCGCTCTTCACGACTTCGTTGCAATGCTCGCAAAGCGCGCCTGACAGATGGTTCACTAGCGTTTCCTTCGCATTCTCCAAATTCAGCTCGTCGGAGTAGTGCTGCTTGCGCGCATTCAGCTCGATGCAGCCGCAGTCCGTCACCGCCTTCGTTACCGCGCGATTCACGGATGCGCTGGATTGACCCAGCTTCGACATAACGTCCAGCAGGCTTCGATGCCGCAAGAGCAGCTCCGATACTTGCTGCTGGAATTGTTCCATTGTTGGAGCGTTCATGGATTCCACCTCATTCACCCACCTTATAGAAGTAATCACCTTCTCATTATAATCCTCCTTAACAGCGTTTTCCACAGGAGCTAAGATATTGAACATTTTAACCTCGCCCACGATTAGCGATTGAAGAATTGGAACATAATTGTAATGGAGGTGAACCATTATGGTTAGACGAATTATTCAAGCAATCGGATTGTTGTTCGGAGGTATGGCGGGTAGCGAGGTGCACGGATGGGTGAACGGCGCGTCCGTATGGACAAGCTCTTCTTCATTCGGCATGCTTCAGCAATCCGGCACTTATTACATGAATGTAGCGGTAGGAGCCTTCCTGGGCGTCATTGCGGCGACAATGCTAGCGAGCCCAGCCATTCGACTGATGCAGAAGGGCGTCGAGACGACAGCGGAAATGCCGCTTAGGCAGCTGTTGTCGGGTTCGGGAGGTTTGCTGGCCGGACTTCTGCTGGCTGTGCTTCTCTACCCTGCGGTATCGGGATTGGAAGGCGTAGGCGTTCTGCTGCCGGCGGTTATGGCGCTAGCATTCGGCTATTTGGGACTGCGCATCGGGCTTACGAAGCAAGAGGAAATCGTGGAGGGCATCGTGGCTCTCGCGGAGAAGCAGCGTCCTGCGCCGGCGGCGGAGGAGACACGGGGCTACGAGGAGCATAAGATCCTGGATACGAGCGTCATTATCGACGGGCGGATCGCGGATATTTGCAAAACGGGCTTCATCGAAGGCACGCTGGTTATTCCGGAATTCGTGCTGGAGGAGCTGCAGCATATCGCCGATTCCTCGGATCTGCTGAAGCGGAACCGCGGACGGCGGGGACTTGATATTTTGAACAAAATCCAGAAGGAACTGGACGTCAAGGTGCTGATCTACGAGGGGGACTTCGAGGAGATCGGCGAGGTGGACAGCAAGCTGGTGAAGCTGGCGAAGGCGCTTCGCGGCAAAGTAGTCACCAACGATTTCAATTTGAACAAAGTGTGCGAGCTGCAAGGCGTATCCGTTCTCAACATCAATGATCTTGCCAATGCCGTCAAGCCGGTCGTTCTGCCGGGAGAAGAAATTATCGTTCAAGTGATCAAGGATGGCAAAGAGCATGGGCAAGGCGTTGCCTATCTGGATGACGGCACGATGATCGTGGTCGAGGGCGGCCGCGACTATATCGGAACGACGATGGAAGTGCTGGTGACGAGCGTCCTGCAGACGTCCGCCGGACGAATGATTTTTGCCAAGCCGAAGCTGTTGGAAAAAGCGCTGTAACAAGGTATGATAGTACTATTGTACATAGATCGGGTTGTCGGGGCTGTGAATCGTCCCGGCTTGATCTAGGCAGCGCGCTTGACGGATTTCGGCCTTGCTAGTGCGGGGCTGGCTGTGTTCCGAGCGCGAACTTTCGGTTCGGAGGCAGGTTGCATGGAAGCAAAGTGGGGCGTCGTCATCGTTGCGGCCGGACGCGGCACGCGTATGGGCACGCAAGAAAGCAAACAATATTTGCGCCTGGCGGACAAGCCGATTCTCGTCCACACGCTGGAGCTGTTCGGCAGCCTCGGCTTCGTGAATGAGATCGCGCTGGTCGTGGGCGAAGACGATATCGAACGCTGCCGCAGGTGGGTGGACGACTACAGGCTGGACAAAGTGACCTCCGTTCTGCGCGGCGGTTCCGAGCGCCAGCATTCCGTGGCGGTCGGCCTGCAGGCGCTTCGTTCGGATTGGATCATGGTGCACGACGGCGTGCGTCCTCTCGTGACGGAGACCGCGGTGGCAAGTTGCTGCCGCGTCGCTCTGGAGAAGGGCGCGGCCGTTCTTGCCGTTCCGGTGAAGGATACGATCAAGCAGGTCGACGCCGCCGGAACGATCGTCTCGACGCCGGATAGAAGAAGCTTGTGGGCGATCCAAACGCCGCAAGCTTTTCGTCGTGTCATACTGCTCGAGGCGCATGAGAGGGCGGCGGCGGAAGGCTTCCTCGGAACGGACGACGCGATGGTCGTGGAACGAATGGGCGTTCCGGTCGCCGTCGCCGAAGGGGACTACACGAACATTAAGATAACGACGCCGGAAGACTTGCCGTACGCAGAATTTCTTCTTGCGCAGCGGCAGGGAAGCCGGGCATCGAATGGGAGAGGGGAGCAATAGAGATGATACGAGTGGGACAAGGATTCGACGTGCATCAATTGGTGGAGGGGCGCCCGTGCATTATCGGAGGCGTGAACATTCCTTATGAGAAAGGCCTGCTCGGCCACTCCGACGCGGACGTGCTGCTGCATGCCATCTCCGACGCGATTCTGGGCGCGCTTGGGCTTGGCGACATCGGCAAGCACTTCCCGGACACGGACGCGGCGTTCAAGGACGCGGACAGCTTGAAGCTGCTGGAGCGGGTATGGGCGCTGGCGAAGGAGCGCGGCTACAAGCTCGGCAACGCCGACTCGACCATCATTGCGCAGCGGCCGAAGATGCTGCCGTACATCCCGCAGATGGCGGAGATTATCGCCGGCGCGCTTGAGGCCGACGTCAGTCAGATCAACGTCAAAGCGACGACAACCGAGCAGCTGGGCTTCACCGGCCGCGGCGAGGGCATCGCCGCCCAGTCGGTTGTTCTGCTGGTGAAGGCGTAGTAGGGGCTTCGCGTGGTTTAGTGGGCGCGTAAGCTGTTGACAGCGCCTTGGAAGGTTGAAGACGGCAACGCGTGGTCGTGTAAGGCGTTGGTATCGCCTTGGAAGGCTGGAAGAGACGCCGCGCAGTTGCCTAAGGCGCTGATATCGCATTGCAAGGGACCCAAGGGGCCTCGCTTGGCCGCGTAAGACGTTAAGAACGTCTTGGAAGGTGGGAAACGGCAACGCGTGATCGTGTAAGACGTTGAGAACGTCTTGGAAGGTTGAAATTGGCCTCACCAGGTTGTGCAAGGCGTTGAGAACGCCTTACTCGCAGCATGCAAGATACCGTACTGCGAATATAGTTGGCGTCATGCCGCGCAAAAGCGGAGAGCGTGATTGTTCTGGAGAAACGAAGTGCTCGCCAACTAAAACAGCGATCGGAGAATGATCCCGCTCGCAGCGGCTCCTGCGCATCAGCAAGCTTTATAGTCCCGCTTGCAGCGGTCCCGGCGCATTAGCAAGCTTTGTGGTTCAGCTCGCAGCGGTCCCCAGGCGCATTTGCCGGATGATTTTACAAAAAGAAAAGTATTACATACCAAGGGAGGAACCCCATATGACAGCAGAAGTACGCGTGCGTTACGCCCCGTCGCCGACGGGTCATTTGCATATCGGCAACGCGAGAACGGCCTTATTTAATTATTTATTCGCGAGAAACCAAGGCGGCAAGTTCATCATCCGTATCGAGGATACCGACGTGAAGCGCAACGTGGCGGGCGGCGAGGAAAATCAGCTGACCTACCTCAAGTGGCTCGGCATCGACTGGGACGAAAGCATCGACGTAGGCGGTGGCTACGGCCCGTATCGCCAGACGGAGCGTCTCGATATCTACCGCCAGTACTGGCAGGAGCTTCTCGACAAAGGTCTCGCCTACCGCTGCTATTGCACGGAAGAAGAGCTCGAGCAGGAGCGCGAAGAGCAGCAGTCGCGGGGCGAAACGCCGCGCTACTCCGGCAAGCACCGCGACCTGACGCCTGAGCAGCAGCAGGCATACGAGGCGGAGGGCCGCGTCGCGAGCATCCGATTCAGAGTGCCGGAGAACAAAACCTACACGTTCGACGACATGGTCAAAGGAACGATCAGCTTCGACACGACCGAGATGGGCGATTTCGTCATCGTGAAGAAGGACGGCATCCCGACGTATAACTTTGCCGTTGTACTCGACGACCATCTCATGAAGATCAGCCATGTGCTCCGCGGAGAGGACCACATCTCCAACACGCCGCGCCAGCTCATGATCTACGAAGCGTTCGGCTGGGAGCCGCCGATATTCGGCCATATGACGTTGATCGTCAACGAGAACCGGAAGAAGCTCAGCAAGCGCGACGAGTCGATCATTCAGTTCATCTCCCAGTACGACGATCTTGGCTACTTGCCGGAGGCGATGTTCAACTTCATTACGCTTCTCGGCTGGTCGCCGGAGGGCGAGCAGGAGATGTTCACGCGCGAAGAGCTGATTCAGGTGTTCAACGCGGAACGTCTCAGCAAGAGCCCGGCGGTGTTCGATACGCAGAAGCTCAGCTGGATGAACAATGAATATATCAAAAAAGCCGATCTCCCGCGCATCGTCGACATGTGCCTGCCGCATCTTCGCAAAGCCGGCTGCATTCCGGATACGCTGGACGCGGACGGCAGGGAGTGGGTCACGCAGCTGGTAGGCCTGCATCAGGATAAGCTGCGAAGCGCTTCGGACATTGTTTCCGTGACGGAGCTGTTCTTCCGCGAAAACGTCGTCGACGAAGAAGAAGCGACGGCCGTGCTGGCCGAAGAGCAGGTTCCGACGGTGCTTCAGGCGTTCCTGAGCCTTATCGAGTCCGGAGCGGCGCCGTTTACGGTAGACGGCATCAAGGATATGATCAAAACCGTGCAGAAGGATACCGGCTTCAAAGGCAAAGCCTTGTTCATGCCGATTCGCGCGGCGCTGACCGGGCAGACGCATGGTCCGGATTTGAACCAATCCATCGCGCTTCTTGGAGAGGCGAAGATCGTGGCGAGATTGAAGCAGCGCTTGGCCTAGACGGAGGCGGCCTTCTTTTGGGTATCGTTTCGGTAAAGCACTTGCGCTTTGGCACGATACGGTATACTATGACTAGTAATAATGAATGTTCAAAATGTCCGGTTTTCAGCACCGAGAAGGTCGGATGAAGCTAGGAAGTGAGGAGCGGAGCGTAGTGGAGCTACGTGAGCACCGGAAATTCCGGCTGAATTCGATATTCGACGTCGAGTATGCTTCCTGATACGCTTCGTGATCAAAAGTGGACTTTTGAACTGCCTTTAATAAGCCATCGGCCATGAACAGGAGAAGTACGTTAGGCTAAGGATTCGCAGAGAGGACAACCGACATTCGAATCGATGCCGCGAACGCGGACGTAACGAGAATGAGGCTGCAAGTTGTCCAGTCCGCCTATTACGGAAACATGCACCTGGGAGCCTTGCTCCGAGCCGCATTCGATAAGAGGTTCACCCTCTGAAGGGACGCGGTGTAGGCGGCAACGTATCGTCTGCGTTAAAGACCGCAAGAGATGTTCGGCCGTATTAGGCGATTTCGCCTATCGTACGCGCCGTTCAAGCAGAGTGGAACCGCGAACGTACACGCCTCTGCAGCTTTTATGCTGCAGGGGCTTTTTTTGTTGCCGTGGAGGTAGAGCCGCCGATCGCCGCACAAGCGAAAAGGCCGCAGCCGCGCACGGATAGGGGAACCGGCGCCGCAGCCAGAGCAAATAGCTTCAGCATCTTAGACGCGTATCCGCGTTCCCGGCTTTCATCGGAGAGTCATTGTTTTGGCAGCATGGAGGGAGAGGTCATTATGCTACGACAGTTTCGTTCGGACGTGCGGACCGTGTTTGAGAACGATCCGGCGGCCCGGAGCCGGTTCGAGGTGGTATTCACCTACTCGGGAGTCCACGCGATCTGGGCGCACCGCCTGGCGCATGGGCTGTACAAGAGGCGATGGTTCACGCTCGCCCGGGTCATCTCGCAGATCAGCCGGTTCATGACCGGCATCGAGATTCATCCTGGCGCGAGGATCGGCCAGCGGCTTTTTATCGACCATGGCATGGGCGTCGTCATCGGGGAGACGTGCGAGATCGGAGACGACGTCGTCATCTATCAAGGGGTCACGCTTGGCGGGACGGGCAAAGAAAAAGGTAAGAGGCATCCAACGATTGGCAATAATGTGGTTATCGGCTCCGGCGCGAAGGTGCTCGGTTCCTTCACGGTCGGAGATAATTCGAATATCGGATCGAACGCAGTCGTGCTGCGCGAGGTGCCGGACAACTGCACCGTCGTCGGCAACCCGGGACGCGTCGTCAAACGGAACGGGGAGCGGGTAGGCGACCGGCTCGACCACAAGCAGCTCCCGGATCCGGTTATCGAGATACTGAAGTCCATGAAGAAGGAAATCGAGGATTTGAAGAAGGAACTCCGCGACAAGGGCAAACCGAATACAATTGAAGAAGGAGAATGGACGGATGACCATTTCGATATATAACTCCCTCACCCGCTCGAAGGAGAGCTTCCAGCCGCAGGAACAGGGAAAAGTGAAAATGTACGTGTGCGGACCTACGGTCTATGACTATATTCACATCGGTAACGCGCGCCCGGTCATTTTCTTCGACGTGGTCCGGCGTTATTTGGAAGACGCGGGACACGACGTGCAATACGTGGTCAACTTCACGGATGTCGACGATAAGCTGATCCGCAAGGCGGAAGAGCTCGGCACGACGGTTCCGGAAGTGGCAGACCGGTTCATCGAAGCGTTCTACGCCGATATTGACGCGCTGGGCGTCCGCAAGGCGACGCTAAATCCGCGCGTAACGGAACATATTCCCGACATCATCGCGTTTATTGCGGAGCTTGTCGACAAAGGCTATGCCTATCCGAGCGAAGGCGATGTGTATTTCCGGACATCCGCGTTCGAAGAATATGGCAAGCTGTCTCATCAAAACATCGAGGAGCTCCAGTTCGGCATCCGCGTCGAGATCGGCGACCGGAAGGAGAGTCAAGGCGATTTCGTGCTCTGGAAGGGCGCGAAGCCGGGCGAAATCAAGTGGGATAGCCCTTGGGGACCAGGACGTCCGGGCTGGCACATCGAATGCTCGGCCATGGCGCGGAAATACATGGGGGATACACTCGACATTCACGGCGGCGGCCATGATCTGCAGTTCCCGCATCATGAATGCGAAGTGGCGCAATCCGAATCGCTAACGGGCAAACCGCTCGCGAACTATTGGATGCACAACGGCTTCGTACATATCAATAACGAGAAGATGTCCAAGTCGCTAGGCAACGGCATAAAGGTCCATGAGCTCGTGAAGCAGGTGAAGCCGGAGGCGATCCGCTACTTCATGCTGGCAACCCATTATCGGAGTCCGCTGAATTTCAGCGACGACACGATCGCGCAGGCGGAGAACAGCGTGGAGCGGATCGCGAACGGTTACGCGAACCTGAAGCACAGGCTGGAATCGGCCGGCCCTGCTGATGCCGCCCAGTCCGCAGCGGACGAGGCGCTTAAGGGCAGAATCGATGCGATTCTGGAGCGGTTTGCCGCGAAGATGGAGGACGACTTCAGTACGCCGGACGCCATAACGGCGCTGTTCGATCTGGTATCGGAAGCGAATCTGTACATGAAAGCCGACTCCGCGTCCGCTGGGGGTTTGCAAGCACTGGTTGCGGCATTCGAACGAATGGACAACGTGCTGGGTCTTCTCCCGCTGGCGGCGGGAGCCGATCTTCTCGACGAGGAGATCGAGGGGCTGATCGTCGAACGGACGGAAGCGCGCAAAGCGAAGAACTGGGCGCGCGCGGACGAAATCCGCGATTTGCTGAACGAGAAGAACATCGTGCTCGAGGATACGCCGCAAGGCATCCGCTGGCGGCGCAAATGATGGGGCCGGACGCATTCCCGAATAAAGCGGAGGAGGGCGGCGGCAATCCGCTTGCTTTTCACGCTCCAGCGCAGAAGACCGGATTGATTAATCCGGTCGTGCTCGCCTATATGGGAGATGCCGTATTCGAGCTGCTGGTTCGGCAATATCTCATCTCGCTGCCCAACAATAAGTCGCATCATCTGCACAAAGAAGCGACAAAGCTTGTATCGGCCAAAGCGCAGAAGGCGATCCTGGAGAAATGGCAGCCGCATCTGACGGTGGAGGAAGCGGATATCGTGCGCCGGGGACGGAACACGAAGTCCGGATCGCCGCCCAAAAACGCGGATCCCGCCGATTACCGGCACGCGACCGCGCTCGAATGTCTGATCGGGCATCTCTATTTCGAAGGCAAGCTCGGACGTATCCAGGAGCTGTTCGAGATCGCCCTCGGCGATCGGGAGCTCGCCACCTAATGTATTTTTTATAAATGGATGTTCAAAAAGTCTGGCTTTCAGCACCGAGAAGATTGGATGAAGCTAGAAACTGAGGAACGGAACGTAGCAGAGCTACGTGAGTACCTCAAATGTTTCCGAAGGAAACATACTTCGTAAGCATACGCTGTTTCGGCTGAATTCAATATTCGATGTCGAGTAAGCTTCATGCGATGCTTCGTGATCAAAGTCGGGCTTTTTGAACTACCTTTAATGACAGGAGGACAATCATGTCCGTTGAAGTTAACCAAGAAGAACTTATCGCCGGCAAGCATCCGGTTCTGGAAGCGCTGCGTTCCGGGCGGGAGATCAATAAAATATGGATTGCCGAAGGCGCGCAGAAGAGCATGACCCAGCCCATCACGGCCGAAGCGAAGAAGCTGGGCATCGTCGTCCAATTCGTCGATAAGCGCAAGCTCGACACGATGGCGGCGGGCGTAGCCCATCAAGGGGTTATCGCGCAAGCGGCCGCCTTCGCGTACGCCGAGGTGGAGGACATCCTCGCGGCGGCGCAGACGAAGAACGAAACTCCGTTTATTTTGCTTCTCGACGAAATCGAAGATCCACATAATCTGGGCTCCATCCTCCGTACGGCTGAATGCACGGGCGTGCACGGCGTTATCATTCCGAAGCGCCGCGCGGCGGGGCTTACGACCACGGTGCTGAAGACGTCTGCTGGCGCGGCGGAGCACGTGCCGGTCGCCCGGGTGACGAATCTGGCGCAGACGATCGACAAGCTGAAGGAAGCGGGCGTATGGGTCGCGGGAACGGATGTCGGGGCGAAGCAGGATGTGTACAAGACCAAGTTCGATATGCCCCTCGCCATTGTCATAGGGAACGAAAGCAAAGGAATGGGGCGTCTCATTAAGGAAAAATGCGATTTTCTCGTGAAGCTTCCGATGCTGGGCCAATTAAATTCCTTGAACGCGTCCGTAGCCGCCGGCGTGCTGATGTACGAGGTTGTCAGGCAGCGCCGGAGTCTGTAGGCCATGAACCGGCGCAATGACGTCCTTCTCGTGGACGGCTACAACATGATCGGCGCCTGGCCGGAGCTCGCGAGGCTCAAGGAACACGATTTGGAGGACGCGCGCGACAAGCTTCTGGATATGATGGCCGATTACCAAGGGTTCACGGGCATGCAGGTCTACGTCATATTCGACGCGCATCAAGTGCCCGGCCTGGGCAAAACGTTCAAGCAGCATCAGCTGACGGTCGTGTATACGAAAGAGAAGGAAACGGCGGACGAATGCATCGAGAGATTGTGCAACGAGCTGATCGCGAGACGGCGCAATCTCTACGTGGCGACATCCGACATGATCGAGCAGCACGTCGCTTTCGGCAAGGGCGCGCTGCGCGTCTCGGCCCGGGAGCTGCTCATCGACATCGGGCAGAACCGCAAGCAGATCGAGCAGTCGATCCGGGAGGAGAAGCAGGTGAAGCGCAACTCCTTGGACCAGAACGTCAGCCTCGATGTATGGAGTAAGCTGGAACGATTGCGAAGAGGCGGAAAATAGCGGCGAAGCAAGCATCGCGGACTCTTTCAAACTGTGGCACAAAGTTACATTTTTGCTATAAAATCGATAGTTTTCGGGGATCGGATCGGTTGACGTTGTAAGGTTACATAATGTATACTGACATCATGTTTCAAGCGATCTTTCATGCGGAAATGGCGCAATCATATAAACTCGAAATCTAGCGCGGCGTACGCCTTGCAGGCCGGAGGGATAGACGTGAGTATCGACCTCAAAGAGTGGAGTACGCTCGAATATGAGTGCAGCGCAGACGAAGACATCGTAGAGGCGGTCCGTAACGGCGACAGCATAGCGCTGGAGTATTTGATTAACAAATATAAGAATTTCGTGAGAGCGAAGGCGAGATCGTACTTTCTGATCGGCGCCGACCGCGAGGATATCGTTCAGGAAGGCATGATCGGCTTATATAAGGCGATCCGCGATTTTAAAGGGGACAAGCTGGCGAGCTTTAAGGCGTTCGCCGAGCTGTGCATCACTCGCCAGATCATTACGGCGATTAAGACCGCGACCCGGCAGAAGCATATTCCTCTCAATTCTTATGTTTCGTTAGACAAGCCCATCTATGACGAGGATTCCGACCGGACTTTGCTCGACGTCATTTGCGGCACCCGAGTGTCCGACCCCGAGGAACTGATCATTAACCAAGAAGAATTTGTCGGTCTGGAAGATAAGATGTCCGAGATTCTGAGCGATCTGGAACGAAAGGTTCTCATGCTCTATCTCGACGGGAGATCCTATCAAGAGATCGCGGTCGATCTCGACAGGCATGTGAAATCCATCGACAATGCTCTTCAGCGCGTGAAGCGCAAGCTGGAGAAGTATTTGGAGGTTCGCGATTTCGGAAACGTATAGACGAACATGAACGGCGGACTGTCTTATCTGTCTGACTTTTTCAGGCGGAGAAGGCAGTCTTTTGGTTTTAAAGTCCGCGGTTTAGACCATACTGGTAGAATCCAATCCGGGGTCGCGGTGCCAGTATTTCACACGCATATAACCGACATCTTTCGTTGACACGGGGTATGCGCTGTGATAAAGTGTTTAGGTAGGCCTGAATTCGAGGTTTTTTTCGTATTGGCGATGGAATCAATGAAATTCATATAGAGCTTCAATGATTCGTATTTTTAAGCAGTTCGGGAGGTGTAATTCAATGCGGGTAATCATCACGTTGGCATGCACAAACTGCAAACAAAGAAACTATGCGACAACCAAGAACAAGCGCAATCACCCCGACCGCATCGAGTTGAAGAAGTTTTGCAAGTTCTGTAACGAGCAGACTCCTCATCGCGAGACGCGATAGTCCATTGGAGGTGTTACCGTGGCGTTTTTGGCGAGACTGAAGCAGGGCTTTGGTACGACGTTTAGTTTTTTTGCCGACAGCTGGGCGGAGCTGAAGAAGGTTCGCTGGCCAAGTCGTAAAGAGCTCACCAGTTATTCTTTGATCGTGTTCTTCACGGTTATCGCGGTGACGATTTACTTCTGGCTTCTTGACATCGGGATCTCGGAATTGGTTCAGCTGATTGTCTAAGAAGGGACCAAAGGTGGATTATTGATGGAAAAAAGATGGTATGTCGTGCATACTTACTCCGGCTATGAGAACAAAGTGAAAACCAATCTGGAGCGCCGGGTTGAATCAATGGGCATGGAGGACAAGATCTTCCGCGTGCTTGTTCCTATGGAAGACGAAGTGGTAGAGAAGGACGGGAAGAAAAAAACCGTTCAGCGCAAGGTCTACCCTGGCTACGTTCTTGTGGAAATGGTTCAAACCGACGATTCGTGGTACGTTGTTCGCAATACGCCTGGTGTAACGGGATTCGTAGGATCGACGGGATCCGGCTCCAAACCGACTCCTCTGCTGCCTGACGAAGTGGATCAGATTCTGAAACACATGGGCATGGAAGAGCCGAAGCCGAAGATCGAGTACGAGCTGAAGGAAACCGTTCGCGTCAAAGAAGGTCCTTTTGCCGATTTTGTAGGTTCGGTAGAAGAGATATTGCTTGACAAAGCGAAGCTGAAAGTCCATGTTAACATGTTTGGCAGGGAAACCCCGCTTGAGCTGGATTACACTCAGGTGGAGAAGATATAACTATCCGGTTTCCGGAGCAGGCGCATGCGCTTGTAAATTAAGGCAAGGAGGTGTGAATCATGGCAAAAAAGGTCATCAAGATGGTCAAGCTGCAAGTTCCTGCAGGTAAAGCGAATCCGGCTCCTCCAATCGGTCCGGCACTCGGTCAAGCAGGCGTTAACATCATGGCGTTCTGTAAAGAGTTCAACGCTCGTACAGCGGATCAAGCAGGTCTGATTATTCCAGTCGTGATCACTGTATTCGAAGACCGTTCCTTCACATTCGAGACGAAGACTCCGCCGGCGGCAGTATTGCTCCGCGTAGCAGCTGGTATCGAGAAGGGTTCGGGCGAACCGAACAAGAAGAAAGTCGCTACTGTGAAGCGTGACAAAGTTCGCGAAATCGCAGAAACGAAAATGCAAGACCTGAACGCAGCTTCCGTTGAAGCGGCTATGCGTATGGTCGAAGGTACTGCTCGCAGCATGGGCGTTACAATCGTCGACTAATGCAGCCTTCGCTCGTATGAGCGTATGCATTCGGATGTCTTCGGACATCTCGCTTAGCGAAGCATCCGCTTCGTGAAGTGGGAGGACCATCCCGGAATCGGGTGGACCGTTATAACCACAAAGGAGGAACTTACAATGGCTAAACACGGCAAGAAATATGTAGAAGCTGCCAAGCTGATCGACAGCGAAGCAAGCTACGAGCCGCAAGAAGCGATCGAGCTTGTGAAGAAGGCGGCAACAGCTAAATTCGACGAGTCCGTCGAAGTAGCGGTACGTCTGGGCGTAGACCCACGTAAACAAGACCAAGCGGTACGCGGCGTAGTCGTGCTCCCGCATGGCACAGGTAAGACAAAACGCGTTCTCGTTTTCGCAAAAGGCGAAAAAGTGAAAGAAGCGGAAGCTGCTGGCGCTGACTTTGTCGGCGATGCAGACATGATCAACAAAATCCAACAAGGCTGGTTCGAATTCGACGTCTGCGTAGCGACGCCGGACATGATGGCTGAAGTTGGTAAGCTCGGCCGTATCCTGGGCGGTAAAGGCCTTATGCCGAACCCGAAAGCAGGTACCGTAACGTTCGACGTTGCGAAAGCCGTTCAAGAAATCAAAGCAGGTAAGATCGAGTACCGTCTGGACAAAGCGGGTCAAATCCACGCTCCAATCGGCAAAGTTTCGTTCGACGCTGAGAAGCTGAACGAAAACCTGAAAGCTCTGATCGACGCTCTGGTTCGCGCCAAACCGGCTGCAGCCAAAGGCGTTTACCTGAAAAACATCGCGGTTTCCTCCACAATGGGTCCTGGCGCTCGCGTCTCGACTGCATCGTTCCGCTAAACGGGGAGAAAACTCGGTTAACAATCGAACACGCATACCGTAGACAGTAGGTGTCCGAGAGGACTTAATTTCCTACCGAGGTGTTATGATAAAACGTTTGAGAATGCGGCAGCTTGCCTGCCGCGCTCGTCAGGCGACATCATGGCCTTCGCAACGTCCGCGAAGGCCTTTCTCATGCATCGAGGACAGGAATATCCATCGCATACACGGGATGTATAACTATTACAGGAGGTGTACAGTTTGGCTAACGCTAAGATCATCCAAGAGAAACAAGAAGCAGTTGCTGTGATCGCGTCGAAGATTGCTTCGAGCCCGAGCACGGTTGTTGCCGACTATCGCGGACTGAACGTGGCGCAAGTAACCGAACTGCGTAAGCAGCTTCGCGAAGCTGGCGTAGAGTTCCAAGTTCTGAAGAACTCGCTCGTTCGCCGTGCAACTGAAGGTACGGAACTGACGTCGCTGAACGACATTCTGACAGGACCTACAGCGGTAGCATTCAGCGGTGAAGACGCTGTTGCTCCAGCGAAAATCCTGAACGATTTCGCGAAGAAGAACGACGCTCTGAAACTGAAAGGCGGCGTTGTAGAAGGCAAAGTGGTAGGCGCTGAAGAAATCAAGGCGCTTGCGGAGCTTCCTTCCCGCGAAGGCTTGCTTTCCATGCTCCTCAGCGTGCTTCAAGCGCCAATGCGCAACTTCGCGCTTGCGGTTAAAGCAGTTGGAGAGAAACAAGAAGCTGGCGCATAAGACAGCTCTTGCGGCATTGCCGGAGCCAAGCCTCAGGCGGGCTTCGTAATATAGCAGTACCAAACCAAAAAAACTAAACCCATTTTCGGAGGTATATACCATGTCTAAAGAGCAAATCTTGGAAGCAATTAAAGGTATGACTGTTCTTGAACTGAACGATCTTGTTAAAGCAATCGAAGACGAGTTCGGCGTAACAGCTGCAGCTCCAGTTGCAGTAGTAGCTGGCGGCGGCGCTGCTGAAGCTGCTGCTCAAACAGAATTCGACGTTATCTTGAACAGCGCTGGCGCTTCCAAAATCAACGTTATCAAAGTAGTTCGCGAAATCACTGGTCTTGGCCTGAAAGAAGCAAAAGACCTGGTTGACAACGCTCCTAAAGCAATCAAAGAAAAAATCGGCGAAGAAGAAGCTAACGGCATCAAAGCTAAGCTTGAAGAAGCTGGCGCTTCCGTAGAAGTGAAGTAATTTCACTCTTCATAAGCCAGTCTTGACCTGCTGTTAGCGGGCTAGGACTGACGAACCCCTTGGAACCTCACGGTTTCAAGGGGTTCGTTGTATGTTACAGGCCTATTGGCGAAGGAGGCGTAAATGATGTCGAACCATTATTATGACAAAACGCCGGGAACGGCCCACAATCGGCAGACCCATGACGATAAGCTCAGAGGGCAAGCGATGAAATTCGTCACGGATGCCGGAGTGTTCTCGAAAGCGGGCGTCGATTACGGCAGCCGCGTGCTGATTGAAGCGATGGAGCTGGGAGAGCGGGACCATGTGCTTGACGTGGGCTGCGGATATGGGCCCATCGGCTTGTCCGCCGCGAGGATTGCCGTAAACGGTCATGTCACCATGATCGATATAAACGAGAGAGCGATCGAGCTGGCGAAGGAGAACGCCAGGTTGAACAAGATTGCGAATGTCACGATCGTGCAGAGCGATTTGTTCGAAGCCGTAAGAAACGAACGATTCGATGCAATAGTAAGCAACCCTCCCATTCGAGCGGGCAAAGCGGTCGTGCACCGTATTTTCGAGGAGGGGCACGATTTGCTGAAAGAAGGCGGTTCGATGTGGATCGTCATTCAGAAGAAGCAAGGCGCGCCGTCGGCATTCGAGAAGCTGGAATCGCTGTTCGGAGAAGTGGAAGAAGTGACGAAGGACAAAGGCTATCGAATCTTCCGTGCTAGAAAAGAAATATTGCAAAGCAACTAGAAATAATTTGACTTGACATTTTGGATATGGTAGTATTATAAAATGTCAGCATAAAATTGCTTGAAATCTCTTTAGTTAACTAAAATGTCAAGTGCAAATTTCGAGCGCGGAAATGCATATTTTTGATGCGTTTGACGTATAATGTTTACATTTTGGGCAAAATACTTGATATGAGACCGTAACGCTCGCGCTGCGTGCGGTAAGCTGCCGGAACATGCTCTTTTTTCGAACACTATTCGATAAGGGCTTTTCTTTATTTATCTATATAGGCGGTTTCTACCGTCCTAGGGTAACGCAGTGAATATCGATGCTGTGAGACAGACATGAGGGGTGAGGTTAAGTTGGCAGGACAACTTGTTCAGTATGGTCGGCGTGCGCGCAGAAGCTACGCTCGGATCAAAGAGGTGCTGGAAGTCCCGAACCTGATTGAAATCCAACAAAAATCGTACGAGAAATTTTTGGACAGCGATCTAATCGAATTGTTCCAGGATATCTCGCCGATCTCGGACTTTACGGGTAATCTATCGCTTGAGTTTATCGACTACAGCTTGGGCGAGCCGAAATATTCGGTGGATGAATCAAAGGAACGCGACGTTACATACGCTGCTCCGCTGCGCGTGAAAGTGCGTCTGTTCAATAAGGAAACGGGCGAGGTTAAAGAACAAGAAGTGTTCATGGGCGATTTCCCGCTTATGACGGAGACGGGCACGTTTATCATTAACGGCGCCGAACGCGTTATCGTCAGCCAATTGGTCCGCTCCCCAAGTGTGTACTTCAGCACGAAGGTTGATAAGAACGGGAAGAAAACGTACACGGCTACGGTTATCCCTAACCGCGGCGCTTGGCTGGAGCTCGAAACCGACGCCAAGGATATCATCTACGTTCGTATTGACCGGACCCGGAAGATACCGGTAACGGTGCTTTTGCGTGCGCTAGGATTCGGTACGGACGCCGAAATTCTGGATCTGCTCGGCCATGACGAGTATATTCGCAACACGCTGGATAAGGACAGCACGGATTCCACGGAGAAAGCGCTGATCGAGATTTACGAGCGCTTGCGTCCGGGCGAGCCGCCTACCTTGGACAATGCGAAGAGCCTCTTGGTTGCGCGTTTCTTCGACCCGAAAAGATACGATCTGGCCAATGTCGGCCGTTACAAAATAAATAAGAAGCTGCACATTAAGAACCGTCTGTTCAATCAGCGTCTCGCAGAGAACCTGATCGATCCGTCCACAGGCGAAATTATCGCGGAAACCGGCCAAATGATCGATCGCCGTCTGTTAGACGAGATTCTCGAGAAGCTGGAGACAAACGTAGGCTTTAAAACCTACCATGTCGCAAACGGAGTGCTGGATGCCGATAGTATACCACTGCAGGCGATCAGCGTATTCTCGCCGCTCGACGAGACGAAGGTTATCAAAGTCATCGCGAACGGTATCATCGATAAATCCGTGAAGCATATCACGCCTGCGGATATTATCTCTTCGATCAACTATTTCATCAACTTGCTGCATGGCGTCGGCAGCACGGACGATATCGACCATCTGGGTAACCGTCGTCTGCGTTCCGTCGGCGAGCTGCTGCAGAACCAGTTCCGTATCGGTCTCTCCCGTATGGAACGCGTCGTACGCGAGAGAATGTCGATTCAGGACGCGAACGCGATCACGCCTCAGGCGCTGATCAACATTCGTCCCGTTATCGCGTCGATCAAGGAGTTCTTCGGTTCGTCCCAGCTGTCCCAGTTCATGGACCAGACGAACCCGCTTGCCGAGCTGACGCATAAACGCCGTCTGTCCGCACTGGGACCCGGCGGTCTGACGCGCGAGCGCGCGGGCTTCGAAGTGCGTGACGTCCATGCTTCCCACTATGGGCGCATGTGTCCGATCGAGACTCCGGAGGGTCCGAACATCGGCTTGATCAACTCCTTGTCCACGTTCGCCCGCATCAACGAATATGGCTTCATCGAAGCACCATATCGTTGGGTAGATCCGAAGACGGGAATCGTGACGGAGCAGATCGCTTATCTGACGGCCGACGAAGAAGACAACTATGTCATCGCGCAAGCGAACGCGGAGCTGACGGAAGAAGGCAAGTTCGCCCAAGCGCAAACGATCGTACGTTACAATAAACAAGCAGACAACATCCTAACCATGCCAAGCGACCGCGTCGACTACATGGACGTATCGCCTAAGCAGGTCGTATCGGTTGCGACGGCGCTCATTCCGTTCCTCGAGAATGACGACTCCAACCGCGCCCTGATGGGATCGAACATGCAGCGGCAGGCCGTTCCGCTCCTCATTCCGAAAGCGCCGTTCGTCGGCACGGGCATGGAGCACAAGGCAGCCAAGGATTCCGGCGTTTGTATCGTATCCAAATACGACGGCGTGATCGAGCGTTCGTCCGCGAACGAGATCTGGCTCCGCCGCGTCGAGATGATCGACGGCAAGCCGGTTAACGGAGATCTGGTCAAGCATAAATTGCATAAATTCATGCGTTCCAACCAAGGAACGTGCATTAACCAGCGTCCGATCGTCCGCAAGGGCGACGTCATCAAGAAAGGCGACATTCTGGCGGACGGTCCTTCGACCGAAATGGGCGATTTGGCTCTTGGCCGCAACGTCGTCGTAGCCTTCATGACTTGGGAAGGTTACAACTACGAGGATGCGATTCTCCTTAGCGAGAAGCTCGTGAAAGAAGACGTGTACACGTCCATTCACATCGAGGAATACGAATCCGAAGCCCGCGACACGAAGCTGGGACCTGAGGAAATTACGCGCGATATCCCGAACGTCGGCGAAGAAGCGCTCCGCAATCTCGACGAGCGCGGCATTATCCGCGTCGGCGCCGAGATTAGCGCAGGCGACATTCTGGTCGGCAAAGTAACGCCGAAAGGCGTAACGGAGCTGACGGCCGAAGAGAGATTGCTCCATGCGATCTTCGGCGAGAAAGCCCGCGAAGTCCGCGATACGTCGCTGCGCGTGCCTCACGGTACGGACGGCATCGTCGTAGACGTAAAAGTATTCACCCGCGAGAACGGCGACGAGCTGCCTCCGGGCGTTAACCAACTCGTTCGCGCTTATATCGCTCAGAAGCGTAAGATTTCCGAGGGCGATAAGATGGCGGGACGCCACGGTAACAAGGGTGTCATCGCGCGTATCATGCCGGAAGAGGATATGCCGTTCCTGCCGGACGGAACGCCTGTCGAAGTCGTTCTGAACCCGCTCGGCGTACCGTCCCGGATGAACATCGGCCAGGCGCTCGAAGTTCACCTTGGCATGGCGTGCAAGCGACTTGGCATTCATGCCGCTACTCCTGTATTCGACGGCGCGCGCGAGAACGACGTCTTCGATACGATGGAAGAGGCCGGCATGCAGCGTAACGGAAAGACGATTCTGTACGACGGACGTACGGGCGAAAGCTTCGAGCGCGAAGTTACGGTCGGCGTCATGTACATGATCAAGCTGGCGCACATGGTCGACGACAAAATCCATGCCCGCTCGACGGGTCCTTACTCGCTCGTTACGCAGCAGCCGCTCGGCGGTAAAGCCCAGTTCGGCGGACAGCGTTTCGGCGAGATGGAAGTTTGGGCGCTTGAAGCCTATGGCGCAGCCTACACGCTTCAAGAAATCCTTACGGTCAAATCCGATGACGTGGTCGGCCGCGTGAAGACGTACGAATCGATCGTCAAAGGCGAGAACGTTCCGGAGCCGGGCGTTCCGGAGTCCTTCAAAGTATTGATCAAAGAGCTTCAGAGCTTGGGCATGGACGTGAAGATCCTGACCGAGAACGAAGAAGAGATCGAAATGAAGGAAATGGATGACGAGGATGACGCTACGGGCGACAAGCTCAATCTTAATCTAGAAGGCGCAGAAGCAGGCGTT
This sequence comes from Paenibacillus soyae, assembly GCF_024623455.1. Taxonomy (GTDB): domain Bacteria; phylum Bacillota; class Bacilli; order Paenibacillales; family Paenibacillaceae; genus Pristimantibacillus; species Pristimantibacillus soyae. The sequence continues at coordinate 31,713 of NZ_JANIPJ010000025.1, forward strand.
GAATAAATAACGGATGACTGAGCTTCAATCACGGCCGCATGCGATGCGGCCCGCGGTTGAAGTTCAGCCTCTGATTAGACACAGTCATACATGACGAAGGAGGGTTGCTCCTTGTTGGACGTGAACAACTTCGAGTATATGAAAATTGGTCTGGCTTCGCCGGATAAAATTCGCTCGTGGTCCCGCGGAGAAGTCAAGAAGCCGGAAACCATTAACTACAGAACGTTAAAGCCCGAGAAGGAAGGTCTCTTCTGCGAGAAGATTTTCGGACCGACCAAGGACTGGGAGTGTCATTGCGGCAAATATAAGCGCGTGCGCTACAAAGGCGTCGTCTGCGATCGCTGCGGAGTCGAAGTTACTCGCGCGAAGGTTCGCCGCGAACGGATGGGCCATATCGAGCTCGCCGCTCCGGTATCCCACATCTGGTATTTCAAAGGCATCCCAAGCCGCATGGGCCTTGCGCTCGATATGTCTCCTCGTTCCCTCGAGGAAATTATCTATTTCGCATCTTATGTCGTAACGGATCCAGGCGATACGCCTCTGGAGAAGAAGCAGCTTCTGTCCGAGAAGGAATACCGCAGCTACCGCGAGAAGTACGGCTACGGCTTCCAAGCCGGCATGGGCGCCGAAGCGGTGAAGAGACTGCTTCAGGACATCGACGTCGACCGCGAGCTCGAGACGCTTAAGGAAGAGCTGCGCACGGCTCAAGGCCAGCGCCGGAACCGCGCGATCAAGCGCCTTGAAGTCATCGAAGCCTTCCGCAACTCCGGCAACGCGCCGGAATGGATGATTCTCGACGTGCTGCCGGTTATCCCGCCGGAGCTTCGCCCGATGGTACAGTTGGACGGCGGCCGCTTCGCGACCTCCGACCTGAACGACCTGTACCGCCGCGTCATCAACCGCAACAACCGTTTGAAGCGTCTGCTTGATCTCGGCGCTCCGGACATTATCGTACAGAACGAGAAACGCATGCTTCAGGAAGCGGTTGACGCCCTGATCGACAACGGCCGCCGCGGCCGTCCGGTAACGGGCCCGGGCAACCGTCCGCTGAAATCGCTCAGTCATATGCTGAAGGGTAAGCAAGGACGTTTCCGTCAGAACCTGCTCGGTAAACGCGTCGACTACTCCGGCCGTTCCGTTATCGTCGTAGGTCCGAACCTGAAGATGTTCCAATGCGGACTTCCGAAGGAGATGGCGCTCGAGCTGTTCAAGCCGTTCGTCATGAAAGAGCTGGTCAACAAAGGACTCGCCCACAACATCAAGAGCGCGAAACGCAAGGTTGAACGCGTTAGCCCTGAAGTTTGGGACGTACTCGAAGAAGTCATCAAAGAACATCCGGTTCTGCTGAACCGTGCCCCCACGCTGCATAGACTCGGTATTCAAGCATTCGAGCCGATTCTGGTAGAGGGACGCGCGATCAAGCTGCATCCGCTCGTATGTACGGCCTACAACGCCGACTTCGACGGCGACCAGATGGCGGTTCACGTTCCGTTGTCCGCGGAAGCGCAAGCGGAAGCTCGCCTTCTCATGCTGGCATCCGGCAATATCTTGAACCCTAAGGACGGCAAGCCGGTTGTAACTCCATCCCAGGATATGGTTCTCGGATCGTATTACCTGACGATGGACAACAAGGAAGCCAAAGGCTCCGGCTCCGTGTTCGCTACCGTGAACGAAGCGATCTCCGCTTACCAGCGCGGTATCGTCTCGCTGCACGCCCGAATTTTTATCCCGGCGAAGGTTTTGAACAAGACGATCTTTACTGCAGAGCAGCAGGCATCCTTGATTTCTACGACTGTGGGCAAGGTCATCTTCAACGAAATTTTCCCGGCGGATTTCCCATATATCAACGAAGCGACGAAAGTCAATCTTCTGCAAGGCACGCCTGACAAGTACTTTGTAGTTGAGAAGGGCGCGGATCTGAAGAAAATTCTCGACGAGCTTCCAACAGCGGGCGCCGTAGGCAAAGACTACCTCGGTACGATCATTGCCGAATGCTTCCGTAAGTACCATACGACTCTTACGGCGATTACGCTTGACCGGATTAAGCAATTAGGCTTCACTTATTCGACCAAAGCGGGCATTACGATCGGTGTATCCGACGTTATCATCCCGCCGGAGAAAGTGGAGATCATGAAAGCATCCGACGAGAAGGTCGCAACTGTTATGAATCAGTACCGCCGCGGTCTGATTACGAACGAAGAGCGTTATGACCGGATCATCGGCATCTGGAGCAAATGTAAAGACGAGATTACGGATATCCTCATGAAATCGATGGATCGTTACAATAACATCATGCTCATGGTGGATTCCAAAGCGCGGGGTAACAAATCGCAGATTACCCAGCTTGGCGGCATGCGCGGTCTGATGGCGAACCCGTCCGGCCGTATCATCGAGTTGCCGATTAAATCGAACTTCCGTGAAGGCCTGACGGTCCTCGAGTACTTCATCTCGACGCACGGCGCGCGGAAAGGTCTCGCCGATACGGCCCTTCGTACGGCTGACTCCGGTTACCTGACTCGTCGTCTTGTCGACGTCGCGCAGGACGTTATCGTCCGCGAAGACGATTGCGGTACGGACAAAGGCTTCAGCGTCAGCAAGATCCAAGACGGCAAAGAAGTTATCGAGGATCTGTACGACCGTATCGAAGGCCGTTACGCGTTCGAAACGATTCGTCATCCGAAAACGGGTGAAATCATCGTGAACCGCAGCGAACTTATCGATTCGGGCAAAGCGGAAGCAATCGTCGATGCCGGCGTAGAACGTCTGCAGATTCGTTCGGTACTCAGCTGCCGCGCGCGTCACGGCGTATGTAAGATCTGCTACGGCCGCAACTTGGCTACGGGCAAGCACGTCGAGATCGGCGAAGCGGTAGGCATTATCGCGGCGCAATCGATCGGCGAGCCGGGCACGCAGCTCACGATGCGTACGTTCCATACCGGCGGCGTTGCCGGCGATGACATCACGCAAGGTCTTCCGCGTATCCAAGAGCTCTTCGAGGCTCGTAACCCGAAAGGCCAAGCGATCATCTCCGAGCTGGACGGCGTCATTAAAGAAATTCGCGAAGCCAAAGACCGTCGCGAGATCGAGGTACAAGGCGAAGCCGAGTCCAAGGTTTACGCGGTCACTTACGGCTCGCGTATCCGCGTAGTGGAAGGCCAGCAGATCGAAGCAGGCGACGAGCTGACGGACGGTTCGATCGATCCGAAGGATATGCTTCGCATCAAAGGCATCCGCGGCGTTCAGAACTACATCCTGCAAGAAGTACAGCGCGTATACCGGAACCAGGGCGTTGAGATCAACGACAAGCACGTTGAAGTCATGATCAAGCAGATGCTTCGGAAAATCCGCATCGTAGACGCCGGAGACACGACGCTGCTACCTGGCGCATTCGTAGACATTCATGAATACGAAGCGGCCAACAGCGAAGCGATCTTCGCCGACAAAGAGCCTGCGGTTGCGAAGCCGGTATTGCTCGGTATTACGAAGGCGTCCCTCGAGACGGATTCGTTCTTGTCCGCGGCGTCGTTCCAAGAGACGACTCGCGTCCTGACCGACGCGGCGATCAAAGGCAAGGTCGACCAGCTTCTCGGTCTGAAGGAGAATGTTATCATCGGTAAGCTGATCCCGGCGGGTACGGGCATGCAGCGCTACCGCAACATTCGCTTCGCAGGCATGGAAGAGGAAGTTGTAGATTCGGCTGAGCTGGATGAAGCGACGGAAGCCGTAGTAGTGGAATAAACATAGCCGTATTCGTTAACGGCTCTATATAAAGCGACACATGGTCTTGCGCAGTAATGCGCAGGGGCCGTGTGTCGCTTTTTTTTATGGCCATGGGGCCGCACAGGGGATAGTCGCGGAATGACAACAGGCAGGTATCGAAATGAATATCCGCGCGGCGCAAGGGATTGCGGCGACGGAGACGGTCCATGTCGTACGGGAATGACTATGGACGGCAACAGCTCGATCCGACTAAGATTCAGGTGTAAACGCCGGCCAGGTCCGGATAGAAGAAGAAAGAGGAGAAGGAGAATGCCCATGAACGAAGATCTGGCGATAACGCGCCCGTCGGCAATCGCCGGCTCGCATCGCAAGCAGATGTGGAGGCGGCTGGCGAGAAACCGATGGTTGTATCTGATGCTGCTGCCCGGCATCGTCTACTTTATTTTATTTAAATACGTCCCGATGTACGGCGTGCTGCTCGCGTTCAAAAACTATCAGCCGTTTCTCGGCTTTCTGAAGAGCGAATGGGTCGGAATGGAGCATTTCAGCCGGTTTTTCGGAGATCCGCTGTTCTGGATGCTGCTGAAGAACACGTTTATTCTCGCGACGTACAACATATTGTTTTTCTTCCCGCTGCCGATTATCGTAGCCCTGCTGCTGAACGAGCTGAGGAAGGAAGTGTACAAACGGTTTATCCAAACGTTGATTTACATCCCCCACTTCATGTCGTGGGTCGTTATCGTCTCGATCGCTTATTTGTTCTTCACGACCGAAGGAGGACTCGTGAATGAGGGAATCGCGGCGATGGGCGGGGAGAAAATCCAATTCCTGCTCGACCCCGGTTGGTTCCGGACGTTCATCACGGCCGAGGTCATCTGGAAGGAAACGGGCTGGGGGACGATCATCTTCTTGGCCGCTCTGGCTGGAGTCGATACGCAGCTATACGAGGCGGCAAGAATGGACGGCGCCAACCGATTCCGCCAGCTCTGGCATATTACGCTTCCGGCGATCCGGTCCACGATCATTATTTTGCTCATTCTGCGGCTCGGCAACTTCCTCGATACCGGCTTCGAGCAAATATGGCTCATGCTCAACTCCTTGAACCGGGAGGTCGGAGAAGTGTTCGATACGTACGTGTATTCGACGGGCATCTCGCAGGGCCAATACAGCTATAGCACCGCTGTAGGGTTGTTCAAGTCGATCGTCGGCTTGATTCTCGTATTCGCGGCGAATCAGCTGGCCAAGCGGTTCGGCGAAGAAGGCATTCTGTAGCGGCAGAAAAGAGAGGAGGCGCGCGCAATGGTGCGAGACCGCACATTCGGCAGTAGATTATTCGATGTTCTTAATATCACGTTTCTCGGGCTGTTTGCCCTGATTACGATTGTCCCGTTCATCTACATTATGGCGGGTTCGTTCGCGACGCAGAAGGAGCTTCTGGAGAAAGGGTTCATTCTCTTCCCGACCGAGTTTTCCCTTGAAGCCTACAACTTCATCTTCTCGACCAGCACCTTGATGCGAAGCATGGGCGTCACCATCTTCATTACGGTGGCGGGGACGCTCATCAATATCGTGCTGACCTGCTTAATGGCTTATCCGCTGGCCCGCAAGGATCTGGACTTTCGCAAGCCGATTCAGCTGATGGTCATCTTCACGATGCTGTTCAGCGGCGGCATGATTCCAACCTTCATTGTCGTCAAAGAGCTCGGCATGATCGACTCTTATTGGTCCTTGCTGCTCCCCGGCGCGATCAGCGCGTTCAATCTGATCATTATCCGGAGCTTCTTCCAGCAGCTGCCGGAAGGGCTCGAGGAGTCGGCGAAAATAGACGGCGCCAGCGATCCCGGCATTTTGATGCGAATCGTTATTCCTCTATCGATGCCCGCTATCGCGACGTTTTCGTTGTTTTACGCGGTGGGGCACTGGAATACGTTCTTCAGCGCCGTGCTCTACATTAATGACGCGGCGAAGTGGCCGATTCAGGTGCTGCTGCGGCAAATCGTCATCCTGTCGCAAGGAGGCAGCCTCGGGGACACGACGGCGTTCGAATCCGATTTCGTCCCGCCGGAGCAGTCGGTGAAGATGGCGGTCATCGTCATCTCGACGATGCCGATCCTCGTCGTCTACCCGTTTCTGCAGAAGCATTTCGCCAAAGGGGTATTGCTGGGATCGGTTAAGGGCTGATTGTCCTTGCCGAACCCGTCCAAATACAGTAATTTTAATAAAGTAAAGGGAGGATCACATGTCATGAAAGCGAAAAAGAATGGGCAGGCATGGCGAAAACTAACCGCATCGGCAGGCACGGCAGCACTCATTATGGGATTGCTGGCAGGGTGCTCGGGCAACGGCGGGAGCAACGACGGCGGCAACGCGGATCCAGAGGCATCCGCGAACGGAGGCGCGTCGCCGGCAGGGCAGCAGACGGAGGCGCCTAAGCAGGAGCCTTACAAGATGTCGATCATGCTGACCAGCTACAACCCCGAATTCATGGACCCCGAAGGCGAGATCTACAAGCGTCTGGAGGAGCGCACGAACACGGATTTGACGCTGACTTGGGTGCCGTCCACGACCTACTCGGATAAGCTGAGCGCGACCGTGGCGTCGGGCGAGCTGCCGAGCGCGATTCTGGTGCTGGATCAGAAGCTTCCTTACATCGTGAATTCCGTTCGTTCCGGCATGTTCTGGGAGATCGGTCCTTATCTGAAGGACTATCCGAACTTAGGCCGCATGAGCGATATTGCCTTGAACGCGATCAGCATCGACGGCAAGGTATATGGCTTGTACCGTGAACGCGATCTGGCGCGGGACGGCCTGATGCTCCGGAAAGACTGGCTGGACAATTTGGGACTGAAAGAGCCAGCGACCATAGACGAGTATTATGAGGTTTTGAAAGCGTTTGTTCAGAATGATCCGGACCAGAACGGCAAGGCCGATACGACCGGACTCGCGGAGCAGCAAGTGGCGGCCGGCTGGAGAGCGATGCTCGCTTGGCACGGCGGTCCCGCTGATTGGGAGCTGAAGGACGGCAAGGCCAGTCCGGCGCATTTGTCCCCCGCTTATATGGATACCATGAAATTTTATAAAAAGCTGTACGACGAGAAGCTGATCAATCTCGACTTCGCGGTCGTGAAGGACGGCAAGCAGCTGATCAACGGCGCGACGGCCGGCTCGTGGATCGCTAACTTGAACGACGCCCAAGGCATCGAAGAAAGCGTGAAGAAGGTCGTTCCGACAGGCGCAATCACGATGGTTAACGCTCTGGAAGGCCCTGCGGACCTCCGCAGCCCCGGCGGGTCGGGCTCTTACGGTCTCTTCATGATTCCGAAAACGTCGGTGAAGACGGAGGAAGAGCTGAAGGCCGTCTTGAATTTCTTCGATAAAGTGTCGGACGAAGACATGCAGAACATGCTGATCAACGGCCTGGAGGGCCGACAGTTCACGCTCGAGAACGGGCAATACGTGAAGACGACCGATTCCAAGATGCTGGTCGAATACGGGATGGGCGACTCCACGCAGCTGGCCGTCCTGCGCGACAAGATCACGACGTATGGCGGACCGCTCGTGCATATGCGGAACGAGATGTGGCAGAAGAACGCGGAAATTGCGGTTTCGAATCCGTTCCAGCCGTTCATCTCCGACACGTACAGCGAGAGAGGCTCCGAGCTGAACAAAATTATCGAGGATGCCCGCATTAAATTCATTATGGGCCTGATCGACGAAGCCGGCTGGAACGACGCGGTAGCCAAGTGGCGCAAGGATGGCGGCGACAAAATCATCGAGGAATATACGCAGGCTTATAAAGCGGTCAATCCGTAAAAGCTTTATTTCTGCAACAGAATGACGGTAATCGATTAGAAGGGGGAGTGGCGCCATGCGTTCATCCAGCTATTGGCTCAAGTTGGTCTTGTTATCCGTGATGATCGGGACGTTCCCCGTCCTTACGCTTGGCTGGTATTCGTACCACTACTCCTCCCAATCGGTGCTGGAGCAAGTCGAGGAACGCAATTCACAGGTGCTGAGGCAGAGTCAGCTGCGGGTCGAGCAGACGCTGAAAATGATCGATTTCTCCACCTCGCAGCTGCTCGGCCTGCCTATCGTCTCGCAAGCCATCGCGCTCAAGCTCGATCCGAATCAATACGATATCATTAAGGACCTATACAAAAATTTATCGTCCATCCAGACCTATGAGCTGGGAATCAAGGACGTGTATCTGCTTAGTCTCGAGCAGGATTGGCTCATGAGCAACGCGGGACTCGATCAATACAATCAGCCGGGCATGGAAGAGATGCTGCGGTCTTACGCCGGAAGTCCGCAGGGTTCCATATGGATCAGCGGCAATTCGGCCTCCATCCAGGGAGCCGACGGGTTGGTCGAGCTGAAGCATGCGGTCATCAATATTAAGAAGTGGCCCGTGAATTCGCCGACGCCACGCGGCTTAATAGCCGTGGTCTTGTCCTCGCAGCAGCTAGGACAGCTGATCAACGCCGACGACGGCATGGGAAGCACGTTCATCCTCGACAGCGAGAACCGCGTCATCGCGCATGCCGACGCCTCGCTGCTCGGCAACGACGTTTCGAGTCTCGGATTCATCCAGGCGATCCGGGAGAACGGAGACGCGAACGGCGTGTTCACGGCTTCGGAGGATGCGGGCAAGACGTCGATCTCGTTCCGGAAGTCCCCGTATAACGGATGGACCTATGTGTCCGTCGTTCCGACCAAGGCGATCACGCAGCAGGCGATGAAGATCGGATGGACTTCGATTCTGGTCAGCATGGGCGTGCTTGCCGCAACGCTGCTTGTCGCGCTGATCGGCTCGAGGAGAATGTACGATCCGGTGAAGCGGATCTATCGGTCGCTGCTTGACGAGAAGGAATCGGAAAACGCCGCGCCTAAAGACGAATTTCGGGTGATCACGAACCAGATTCAGAGCATTATGTCCGACCGTTCCAAGTTGAAGTTCGAGCTGGAGGGGCAACAGAAGCATCTCGTGGAGTTTCTGGTCCGGAAGATGCTACTGGGGGAGGTTAAGCAGCAGGAAGCGCTGGAGCGGCTAAGCTACTACGGTTATGGGTTCTCCGGGCAATGGGGGACGGCGCGGGTGCTCCTGTTCCAGATCGACCATCTTGGCGAGGAGCGCTTCTCCGGCAAGGACCGCGACCTTCTCTTGTTCGCGATCGGCAACATTGCTTCGGAGATCGTGCCGGAGGAGGACCGTCTGCTCCCGATCGTGATCCAAGAGTCGGTGGTGCTTCTGATGGGGTCGTGCACGTTGTCGGAGGAAGCGTTCAAGACGATGGTGTTCGAACGGGCGGCTGCGGTGCAAGCCGCGGTGAAAAGGTATTTGCAGCTCAAGACGAGCGTCGGCATCAGCAGATCCTTCCGGGAGCTCGGCCACGCGGACCGGGCTTACGAAGAAGGAGGGAACGCGCTCAAATACCGGGCTCGGCTGGGCGAGGAGGTCGTTCTGTTCATCGAGGACGTTCAGCCCGACAAGGGAAGGGAGCTCGTCTACCCGAAGGAGCTGGCCGAGGAGCTGTCCGAAGCGGTCAAATCGCTTGATGCGGAACGGGCGCGCAAGGCTTTGTCCGCCGTAATGGAGTCTTTGTCCCGTCAAGACTATGATTACGACCATTATCAGCTGTCTCTCGTCAGACTGCTGATGGACTTGATTCGCCAGCTCCAGGATGCGGGCATTCCGTATCATTCGCTTCCAACCGGAGACGGCTCGTTGTTCGAGACGTTCCTGAAGCTGCGGACGAACCGCGAGATCGAATCCTGGTTCGGCGATACGATCATCGAGCCGGCGTTATGCTTGCTGGAGGAACGGCGCCAGACGCAGTTCACCACGATCTCGCAGGAAGTGAAGCGGCTGATCGAAGAAGCGTTCGATACCGATCTGACGCTCGAGAAATGCTCGGCGCGGATCAATTATCACCCGCAATACATCAGCCGCGTCTTCCGGCAGGAGACGGGCGTGAACTTCGCCGATTATTTGTCCCAATACCGGCTCGAGGTCGCGAAGAAATGGCTACGGGAGACCAATCTGACGGTGACGGAAATCGCGGAGAGGCTGAAATACAACAATCCGGCGAACTTTATCCGGTATTTCCGGAAGATCGAGGGCATAACGCCGGGCCAATACCGGGATACGGCGAACGTATACGACCCGAGGGCTAATTGATGGCAGGGGCATGAACGGCCGGCTAAGGGAGCGGCTGTTTCAGTCTCCGGACAAAATGAAAGCGCTAACAATGTGTAGTGACGGGAGGAGGAGAAAAGATGAAGCTGTTAGTCGGCAAGAGAGCCGTGCTGGTCCTGCTTCTTGCCTTGATGCTGTTGCCGGCCGGCGCATTCGCCGCAACGGATTCCGTTCGGCTTGAGCCGGTGGGGGATGCCGCGAGGGGAGAGTCGATTCTGGTGAGGGGAGAAACGGAGCGTCCGGACGCCATCGTCCAATTATTCCGTCCGAACGGAACGCTGCTGTGGATGGACGTCGTGGAGCGGTCGGAGCTGGCGATCGGCAAGCCGGTCACGATCCCGGCGGATGCTCCGCTCGGCCGCTACACGCTGAGGGCGGGAAGCGGGCATGAGACGGCGGCGGCGACGTTTCTTGTAACGGAGGGTGGCGCGGGGAACCCGCCGTTCGTACATGTACCTGACGTAGAGCCCGAGCCCGCCGACGATCGGCTTGTCGTCGCGCCGGGCAAACCCGATGCTTCGGGCGTCTCGAGGGCGATGGTCACGCAGGCGATGATCGACAAGACACGTTCGGAGAATGGAAGCGTCGTATCGATTGTCGTGGATCCGGTAGAAGGGGCTTCCGCATATGAGCTTGTTCTGCCTGCGGGGGAGCTGTCGGAGGCTGGGGAAGGCTACGCTTTCCGCGTCGTAACGGAGTGGGTATGGCTGGAGCTGCCGCGCGGACTGCTTCCGCGTCCGGGACCATCCATTGCAATGGTAGACAAGGTTGCATTGACGATAAAAGATGCAAATGTAACCGGTATCGGGAGGACAGCGAATCATCGTCCGGCCGTCGATATCGCTCTGCAACTGAATGACGAGCAGCTCGGAGAGTTCGGGCGGATTCTAGCAGCCGTCCCTTATGAAGCGGACGGCGAACAGGATCGTCTGCTCACGGTATCCCATACCGGGCGGGACGGCAAGACGCAGCCCGTCGTCAGCGGTCGCTATGATGCGGCGGCAAACGAGATGCGGTTTATCGCGGAGCGGCCGGGCACGTACGAGATCGTGTATCGGCCGACTCCGTTCGCCGACCTCGCCGGGTACGTATGGGCGGAGCCCGCCATCGGCGAGCTGGCGGCCAGAGGCGTCGTTAACGGCGTATCCGACGCGGAGTATGCGCCGGCCGCGCCGATCAAACGGGCCGACTACGTGCTCCTGCTGATGAGGCTGCTGGCATTGGAATCGCCTGCAGGCAGCGCTGTCAGCGGTTTCGAAGACGTGAAGCCGGGAAGCTATTATGAAGAAGCGGTCGGAACGGCCAAGGCGCTCGGCATCACTCAAGGCTCCGGTGGCAACCGGTTCCTGCCGGATAAGGAAATCACGAGGCAGGAGATGACGACGCTGACGGCCAAGGCGCTGAAGCTGGCCGGAATTCTGGATGCGAGTCCGGGAGCGTCGGTTGTGACGGCGTTCCAGGACGAGGAACGAATTGCGCCGTACGCCAAGGAGAGCGTCACGCTGCTCGCCGCCAGCGGCCTGATCGTCGGAGACGATGGGATGCTGAACCCCGATCGCCATACCAGCCGCGCGGAAGCCGCGGTATTGATGCAGCGCGTATATCGGCTGATCTATCCATAATTCTGAAGATGGAGGTATCCATAACGAATGATGGCTCATACGATTTCGAGAATGGGGAAGACGACCGGCAGAGCTTGCCGGGCGGCAATGGCGGGCATTCTGGCGGCATCGGTCGCGTACGGCCTGGCGCCGTCCGCCGCGCCGATCGCCCGTGCGGAAGAACGGACGGCGCAGGCGGCCGTTTCGACGGCCGTGCAATTGGAGGCGGACTACGGCGTCCCGGACGGGAAGCTGATCCGGACCGAGCAATTCAACAATACGAATTATACGCCTCTGCCCGTCCATGTCGTGGACGAATTGAAAGGGATCAAGACGAGAATCGTACGGGATTTCGTCAAGATCAACTGGTACTACAACAAGGACGCGGATAATCCCGATTATCTCGCTTACTCCATCAACTCCCCGGAGAACCTGGCAACCAATCCGGATCTTCAGCACGGCCGGAAGGAAACGTATGATTTCATGGGGCAATTCGCCGATTCGATCCTGCTCTCGCTGGCGTATTCCTACGGCGGGGAGGCGAACCCGGCCAAGAACCGTCTCATCAAAGGGCAGACGGAGATGGATTGGGACGAATACGACGCTGCTATGAAGACGATCATCCTCGCGCTGAAGCAGAAAAATCCGAAGCTCGAATATATCGAGGTCGGCAACGAGCCGAATCTCGAGCCTGCTTTCTACGGCCACGAGCTGAACCGGATGGAGCATACCGCCGAGAAACCGGGCTACATGCGGATGTACAAGGGCATGTCGGAAGCCGTTCTGTGGGTGAACGAGCAGCTCGGCTTGAACGACGCGTTCCAAGAGGGGAAGGGCGTACGGCTGAAGGTCGGCGGCCCCGTCCTGTCCGGGTACGATTTCGCCAAGCAGAAGGAGTTCGTCGATATCGCCTATAGAGAAGGCTACCATGTGGACTTCGTATCCTGGCACCGATACAGAACGCAGGTAGCGGACAACGAGACGCAGGAAATCGAGATGAAAAGCTATCTGCGCCAATTTTATCCGAACGCGGTCACGATCGTCAGCGAATACGGCTGGAAGGGCGGCGGCGGCTTAAGCGATGCCACCGACAGCGCTGCTCTGGCCAAGCAAGCCGCGTTTATGACGGATTCGGCTTACTTCTACCAGAAGGGCGGTACGGATATCCCCATGAACTGGGTAGCCGTCCACACGCTGAACGCCTATTTCAAAAACCAGTTCGACGTCGATTACGCGCTAAGCAGCGGCAGCGATTCGGAATGGCAGACGTTCGACTCGGGATACGAGGGACCGGTTCGATACATGAACTTGAGGGGCTGGAGAGAGTCCGCGACGTCGCAGACGATGAAAATAAGGGAAATCGAGTTTCTGGACGAGAATGGGCAGCCGGTCGAGGTGCCGAATGCAGCGAACGATCCAGCTGTCGCGGCGGTGATCGACGGCAACGACGATACGGTATTCCTGCAGGGAGATTATTGGAGCTGGCTCCGCTTCGATCTCGGCTCGGCCAAGAACATTTCACAGGTCCGGATCAAATGGGGAAATATGCAGATCAACAAGTTTCAGCTTATCGGAACGGAGGATAAGCTGCGGTATCACGAGCTGCTGGGGCATACGTTTTTCACCCCGTACTTCAATACGATGCGCATGCTCTCCCGTCTGGGCGACGACAAGGTGCAGGCGATAGGGGGAAGCACCGCCAATACGGGCGTCCGGCTGCTGCCGACGAGGAATAGCGATACGAAGGCCTCCATCATGGTGTGGAACCATCAGCTGGACGGCGTGGCGAGTCAGGACATCAACCTGAACGTCGTGAACCTGTCCTCGGGATTCGAAGGCAAAGCGGTCCGCTTCAAAACATATTTGGTCGACGCGACGCACAGCAACTATGCGTACAACAAACGGGACGAGCTGGAGCTCGTGGACGAGGGCACCATAGGCGATGCGGGCAACATTTCGTTCCTTCAGACGCTGGAGCCGAACGCCGTCATGCTGATCGAGCTGGAAGCTGTCGATGCCAGCATTCGGAACACGGTATCCGCCTTCAAGACGGTCGCCGGCGATCTGGCGGACGGCGGAGCGCTGACGGACGGCGATGAGGGGACGGCAGCCGTCGCCGCGGACGGCAACTACCCGAAAAGCGCGGAAATCGATCTGGGCAAAGCCTTCTATCTGACCGGAGCGGAGATCGGCTGGACGGACGCGGCAAGCCAAGGCTACAGCTATAAGCTGGAGACCAGTCTCGACGGCGAGAGCTACGTGACCGCGGTCGATCGGACCGGCGGCATCCAGCCATCCGGCAATGCCCTGGAATGGTTCGGCGGGAACCCGTATGCCCGATACGTGAAGCTGACGGTGACCGGCTCCTCGCTGGGGGGACCGCTCTCCATCGACGAGCTGTCGGTATTCTCCGACGCCGTGTACAAGAACGGCTTCGAGGCGGAGCGGCAGCGGGCGGACGTATCCAGCTGGTCGACTCTGGGATACGGCGGCAAGACGACGACGTGGACGTTCGGCGCCGACGCAGGAACGGGGAGCACCTATGTGGAGCCGGCGGAGCTGTTCGGAACCTCCTCCGACAACTTCGGTTTCTTCGGCGATGCCAGCTGGCGGGATTACGGCATTGAAGCCAATGTCAAGGTGGCGGATTCGGCTTATACGGGCAGCGTGGAGATGGGCGTTACGGCACGCGCCGGAAAAGCCGGGCAAAGCCAGGACCGCAATTTGCATTATTATTTCCATCTGGAGAGGACCTCGGCCGGGTCCCGCGTCATACTGGAGCGGCAAAATACGGACCTGGCGGAAGGACACAAAAAAATCGAGCTGGCGACGGCCCCGATCCCGGCGATCGATTCGGCCGCGTGGTATACCCTGCGGCTCGAAACGGCGGGCCGCATGCTCCGCGGCTACGTGAACGGCGAGCTCATCCTCAGCTACGCGGATACCGACGCCGTGGAAGGGCTGGAGGCGCTGCTGCCTTCGGGGAAAGCGGGCATCCGAAGCCGGCTGGCGTCCGTGCGGTTCGACGACTTGAAGGTTTATCCGATACTGCCGCAGCTCGGCGATATTCAGGTGAACGGGAACACGATCGAGGGCTTTGATCCGGAGAAGCGCCGCTATGTCGTGAAGCTGCCCTCATCGGGGAGAGCCGGCGTAACCGTTACGGCTTCCGTGCTCGAAGGGGCTTACGCGTCGGCCGACCCCGCCAGCGAAGTGATCGAGCTTGGCGAAGCGGGAGAGCGGACGCATCTGATTGCCGCGCGCTCCCTCGAAGACAACGGCGCGACGTTCTATCGGCTTGATCTGCGCCAAGCGAGTGACGATGCGAGCTTGAGCACGCTGAAGCTGTCCGTCGTTCCGGATAGCGGCGCATACGATCCGGGCCGCCTTGCCGACAGCGATATTCTGCTGCAGCCGGGCATCTACGACTATTCGGTCAACGTGCCGTCGCGGACGGCTTACGTATCGGTTCTGGAGGCCGTCCCTACGGCCAGCAACACGGCGGCAGTCGACATCGCGGGCGGCGCTATTATAGATGGTACGGGAACGATCGTCGTGGCGGTGACGGCGGAAGCGGGCAATCGGCAGGCGTACACGATTCATCTCACGGCCAATCCGGAAGCTCCTGCGGGGGACATTCTTTATGAGCAGAGCTTCGAAGACGGAACGTTCGATACCTCCCCGGCGACGGGCTGGAGGAACGGGGCGGCGGATCACTTCCGCGTCGTGAATGACGGGGGCGGCAATGTGCTGGAGAAGCATACGACGCAGAACCGTGCATTTCCCGTAGGCTCCGGCGTGTGGACCGACTACGAGGTGAGGGCAAGGGTGAAGGCGGTGAACTCGCCGGCGTTGCCGGGTATCATCGCCAGAGCGTCCGAGGATGGACAAAACTTCTATATGCTGCGTATTCATGACGGCGAGAACGGCTTGCAGGGCGGAAGCAGAGGCTACGTTTCTCTGGGCAGAATGGCGAACGGCAGCTTGAAGGAGCTAAGTCTGAAGAGGCCCTATCCGTATGTCGTAGGCAAATGGTATCAGCTCCGGCTCGCCGTGCAGGGCAACCGGATTCAAGGTTATGTCGACGATAAACTCGTGTTCGACGTCGTGGACGACGGCCAGCTGTTCGGCGCGAACACGCCGGCGCTGACGCAAGGCTTCGCCGGCGTTCGAGTGGCGAACCAGGCTGCCCGAATCGATGATTTTGCGGTAATGGAAGCCGGCGTTGATGGGAATGAGGGCGAGAGTGGCCAAAAGCCATTCGCCGTAATAGCGGACGGACCTCTGGTCCGCTCGGGAGGATTGAAGGCTAGCGTGCGGGTGGAGCGGGAGCTGGAAGCGGCCGATCATGCCGGCTTGGAGACGGTGTACTTCCAGCTCATGAAAGGACAGACGCCGATTGCCCACTCGGCGGTATCGGCCGACATTGCGGGAACCGGCCGCTTTGAAGCTTATTTCGACGTGCCGCAGCCGGAGCAGTCCGATTATACGGTTCACGTCTTCGTCGTGGATCGGTTCATGACGGACGACGGCGAGCTGCCGGAGGCGCTGTCGGACAAACAAATCATACGGTAGCATGGCGGGTAAAAGACGGCCGAATCGGACGATTCGGCCGTCTTCATTTTTTAGCGGGGAGAAATGGCATATTATCTGGAATAATGATTCAACCGCAGGGCCTATTGCTCATATACTGTTAGCAGCAGCCTTGTTGAGGGGGGAATCCGGTGAGAGATTACCAATCGAATCTTATTTTTTTGTGCGCGCTCATCGTGCTGGCGTTGATCTCCTATTTCATAGAAGCGAAGTCCGAACGAACGGAAGTCGATGTGGACGAACAAATGATCGCGCTCGCGCACATGCAGGATTATGGCGCATTCTATTCCTTGGCCGAGGATTCGGATGAAAGGGAAGCGCTTCAGCAGCTTGAGGCCGACGACAGTATGGGATTCGGAGCATGGACGCGCGAAGCGCTTATGATCGTGGGAGAGCTTCCGCGGGACCAAGCCAGGCTAACCTTGCAGGATGCCGAGAAAATCGTGGCACAGACGGCGGGAACGGACTCGATCGTCGAGAAGTTCAACGGCATAGCGGGTGCTCCGGATTGGCAAGGAGGCAGCGGCGCGGATCGGAAAATATATTTTCTGGACGAAAGTAAGAGCGAAGCGGTCATCGTATTAAACGGCGTCAGCGCATCCCATGTTATTTACGAAAGAGGAATCGTTAAGGAAGAGAGGCCATTAACCGGGAGTTAAGGATTGCAACCATCGAAGAGTATCCGGCGTCTTTGTTACTAGAAGATTTCATTGAACGTAAGAACGGAGATGCCGGATATGAGTAATAAAATGATCGGGTTTACCTTTAGTGTAATTCTGCTGGCAGCCGTTATCGCGTTCTTCGCCGGCGGCGGACTGGATCAGCAGGGCAATGGAGAAAAAACAACTCGTTTGCCGCAGCTTCAATCGGCTTTGGCCGTCCAAGGCGTCGAGCTTGGGGAAGAGGATACGGTTCGGACCTATTACAAGCTGAACGGGCAGCGTCCGAGAACGTTCGAGCTTGCAAACGGCGAGTTTCTCTCCGTCTATGAATACCGATCGGAGAATGCGAGACGGAAGGGCGAATCCGATTTCGAAGAGATACGGGCGAGGGCCGACATGCAGATTCCAGAAGCTTATGTCGTTCGCAATGTGCTGCTGCACTATTGGTACGCGGGCCAGGCCGACCTGCCGACCGAGTTCGCGGACCGGATCGAAACGGCAGTCGTATCGCTGGGAGGCGAACGAACGACGAAATGACGGGGGGAGAGTAAATGATGCGCGATTCTAATAACCGTCCGGTTCATGAAGAAATCGGTTCGGCGATAGATGAAAATATGGAGCGTCTAAAAGAGGCGGAGCATCCGTTTAAAGATCCGCATTCGTCTTTTCTCCAGCAAGCGGAAGGCGGCGGACCGATGCGGCGAACACATCTAGCGGACATGCCGCTTCCTGTTCGCGTTTTCGGTTATGTGCTGATCGCGATATCTATTGTAATGGTTATTTTCGTAGCGGTGATTACATTTCGGGATTGAACGACGGGAAGGATTCCGAGTTTTATAATGTTCTTGTAAATTGGACAAGCCGACAAAAAACGGCGATTTTCACGCTTGACACGCCTATAAGCAAAGTGATAATATATCGGAGTGTGCCTGACGCCCAGGCTTGGAAATTGTATTGTTCAATTATGAACCGCCTGGCTCTGTGGGCTTAAAAATTGGGTGAAATGTCTACCATAATAAAGACATGAATATGTGGAAGGGGGTGGCAACATGCCAACAATCAACCAGCTCGTTCGCAAAGGCCGTCAAGCGAAGGTCGTTAAATCGAAATCGCCAGCCTTGCAAAGAGGTTTCAACGCATTGAAACGTGAAGCGACTGACATCAGCGCGCCTCAAAAACGCGGTGTGTGCACTCGCGTAGGTACAATGACTCCGAAAAAACCGAACTCCGCGCTTCGTAAGTACGCGCGCGTACGTTTGACAAACCGTGTAGAGGTTACAGCGTACATCCCAGGTATCGGTCATAACCTGCAAGAGCACAGCGTCGTTCTTATCCGCGGCGGTCGTGTTAAGGACCTTCCGGGTGTTCGTTACCATATCGTGCGCGGCGCATTGGATACTGCGGGTGTTAACAACCGTAACCAATCCCGTTCCAAATACGGTACGAAACGTCCTAAAGTTAAGAAGTAAGTATAACCCAGACGGGTTAATAACATGCTAGAACAAGTTACTATTAGAAGAAAGGGGGACTTTACATGCCACGCAAAGGTCCTGTAACGAAACGCGATGTGCTGCCGGATCCGGTTTACAATAGCAAACTGGTAACTCGTCTGATCAACCGCATTATGATCGACGGTAAGAGAGGTACTGCACAAACGCTGTTATACGATGCTTTCAAGCTGATCCAAGAGCGTTCCGGTAAAGATCCAATGGAAGTGTTCGAAGCAGCATTGAAAAACATCATGCCGGTTCTTGAGGTTAAAGCTCGCCGTGTAGGCGGCGCTAACTACCAAGTGCCGATCGAGGTTAAGCCTGAGCGCCGTACGGCTCTTGGTCTTCGTTGGCTCGTGAACTACTCGCGTAACCGCGGCGAGAAAACGATGACTGAGCGTCTTGCAGCTGAAATCCTGGATGCTTCCAACAACACTGGCGCATCCGTTAAGAAGCGTGAAGACACGCACAAAATGGCTGAAGCAAACAAAGCGTTTGCTCACTACCGTTGGTAGGATAACCATAATCGAGAGGAGACATATTCATGGCAAGAGAGTTCTCCTTGGAAAATACGCGTAACATCGGTATCATGGCGCATATCGATGCTGGTAAAACCACGACTACTGAACGGATCTTGTTCTTCACGGGCCGTACCCACAAAATCGGCGAGGTGCACGAAGGTGCAGCTACGATGGACTGGATGGAGCAGGAACAAGAGCGCGGCATCACGATTACGTCTGCCGCTACAACCGCTCAATGGAAGGGCAACCGCATCAATATCATTGATACTCCGGGTCACGTTGACTTCACAGTAGAAGTTGAACGTTCCCTGCGCGTATTGGACGGGGCCGTTGGTGTTTTCAGTGCGAAAGAAGGCGTTGAGCCGCAATCCGAGACGGTATGGCGTCAAGCTGACCGTTACGGCGTTCCGCGGATCGCTTACGTTAACAAGATGGACATCATTGGCGCAGACTACCTGAATGTCGTTAAAGACATGCGCGAGCGTCTGCAAGCTAATGCTGTTGCGATTCAGCTTCCTATGGGTGCTGAGTCCGACTTCATCGGCGTAATCGACCTTGTAGAGCGTGTAGCTTACACGTACAAAGACGACCTTGGCAAAGAGCCGATCCAATCCGAAATCCCTGCCGAGTACGCTGACCAAGTTGAAGAACTTCGTGCAGAGCTCGTAGAGAAAGTTGCGGAATTGGACGAAGAGCTGATGATGAAGTATCTGGAAGGCGAAGAAATTACGATTCCAGAACTGAAAGCCGTTCTTCGTAAAGGCGTTTGCGAAGTTAAAATCTTCCCGGTTGTTGCAGGTTCTTCCTACCGTAACAAAGGCGTTCAATTGGTATTGGATGCGGTTGTTGACTACTTGCCTGCGCCAGTTGACGTACCAGCTATCAAAGGTACGCTCGAAGATGGCGAAGAAGCGGTACGTCCTTCTTCCGATACAGAGCCGTTCTCGGCCCTGGCATTCAAAATCATGACGGACCCTTACGTAGGACGCCTGACGTTCTTCCGCGTATACTCCGGTATCCTGAAATCCGGCTCCTATGTTCTGAACGCAACAAAGAACAAACGCGAGCGTATCGGACGGATCCTGCAGATGCACGCGAACAGCCGTCAAGAAATTTCGGAAGTATACTCGGGCGATATCGCTGCTGCGGTAGGTCTGAAGGATACAACGACTGGCGATACTCTGTGTGACGAGAAGTTCCCAATCGTTCTTGAATCGATGAACTTCCCTGAGCCGGTTATCCAAATCGCGATCGAGCCTAAGACGAAAGCAGACCAAGACAAACTTGGCGTTGCGATCTCCAAGCTCGCCGAGGAAGATCCAACATTCCGTGCGTATACAGACGAAGAAACGAACCAAACGATCATCGCGGGTATGGGTGAGCTTCACCTTGAAATCCTCGTTGACCGTATGTTCCGTGAATTCAAAGTAGAAACGAATGTAGGTAAACCTCAGGTTGCTTACCGTGAGACTTTCCGCGCTGCGGCTAAAGTTGAAGGTAAATTCGTTCGTCAGTCCGGCGGTAAAGGCCAGTTCGGTCATTGTTGGGTCGAGTTCGAACCACAAGAAGCCGGCGCAGGCTTTACCTTCGAAAGCAAGGTTGTGGGTGGCGCGATTCCTCGTGAATTTATCGCTCCAATCCAAGCTGGTATCGAAGAGTCCATGAAGAACGGCGTTATCGCCGGCTTCCCGCTCGTTGATATCAAAGCTACCGTTGTCGATGGTTCCTACCATGACGTCGACTCCTCCGAGATGGCGTTTAAGATCGCGGGCTCCCTGGCTCTTAAAGCTGCGAAAGAAAAATGTAAGCCTGTCCTTCTTGAGCCAATCATGAAGGTAGAGGTTACTGTTCCTGAAGAGTACATGGGCGACGTTATGGGCATGCTGAACTCCCGCCGCGGTCGCATCGAAGGTATGGATTCCCGCGCAGGCGCGCAAATCATCCGTGCTAAGGTGCCTCTCTCCGAGATGTTCGGTTACTCCACGACTCTGCGTTCCGGTACGCAAGGACGCGGCGTATTCTCGATGGAGCTTTCTCACTACGAAGAAGTTCCGAAGTCGATCGCCGAAGAGATTATCGCTAAGCACAAAGGCAACGCTGAGTAATTTTTGCTCAATGCGTGCCTATGACTTAAGTTGTAATTGGCCGTCATCAGGTGTGCATGCACTCTCGGTGCCGGCCCACACATACAAAAACAAGTTAAATTGAGGAGGATTCAGTTCAATGGCTAAGGCAAAATTTGAACGTAATAAACCGCATGTTAACATCGGTACAATCGGTCACGTTGACCACGGCAAAACAACTTTGACTGCTGCGATCACGACTGTACTTTCCAAAAAATACGGCGGCGCTGCAGTAGCGTTCGACCAAATCGACAAAGCTCCAGAAGAGCGCGAGCGCGGTATCACGATCTCCACAGCTCACGTTGAGTATGAGACTCCTAACCGTCACTACGCTCACGTTGACTGCCCAGGTCACGCCGACTACGTTAAAAACATGATCACTGGCGCGGCACAAATGGACGGCGCGATCCTGGTAGTATCCGCTTCCGACGGCCCAATGCCACAAACGCGCGAGCACATCCTGCTCTCCCGCCAAGTAGGCGTTCCTTACATCGTCGTATTCCTGAACAAATGCGACATGGTTGAAGACGAAGAGCTTCTTGAGCTGGTTGAAATGGAAGTTCGCGACCTTCTGTCCGAGTACGAGTTCCCAGGCGATGACACTCCAATCATCCGCGGCGCTGCTCGTGAAGCTCTGGCTAACCCAGACGGTCCTTGGGCTGACAAAATCGTTGAACTGTTCGAGCAAATCGACACATACATCCCAACTCCTGAGCGCGACACGGCTAAGCCTTTCCTTATGCCTGTCGAGGACGTATTCACAATCACAGGCCGTGGTACAGTTGCTACAGGCCGCGTAGAGCGTGGTACAATCAAAGTTGGCGACGAGATCGAAATCATCGGTCTTCAAGAAGAAACTCGCAAATCCGTTGTTACAGGCGTTGAGATGTTCCGCAAATTGCTGGACTCCGCTCAAGCCGGCGACAACGTAGGCGCACTTCTTCGCGGTGTTGACCGTAAAGACATCGAGCGCGGTCAAGTTCTGGCTAAACCAGGTTCGGTTAAGCCGCACACGAACTTCACAGCTCAAATCTACGTTCTGACTAAAGAAGAGGGTGGCCGTCATAAGCCTTTCTTCACAGGCTACCGTCCACAATTCTATTTCCGTACAACTGACGTAACAGGTATCATCAACCTGCCTGAAGGTACTGAAATGGTTATGCCTGGCGACAACATCACGGTTACAGTTGAACTGATCGCTCCAATCGCGGTTGAAGAAGGAACTCGCTTCTCCATCCGTGAAGGCGGCCGTACTGTAGGCGCTGGCGCTGTAGCTACAATCCTGAAATAGTCCTAAAGCAGCCGTCAGGCTGCTACGGATTCTGTAAAACCCTCACTTCGGTGAGGGTTTTTTGTTTTTGAGAAACTTTTCATGCAATAACATCATTTAGCAGAAAGATAATCATTGACGGTTGGGGCGGGTAGACTTATGATAATTATTATAGTTAATTTATAATCGTTTTTTCGCTAAAAAATGGAATTTAATTATTCGACGCATTAATACTTTAGCGACTAAAAGCGATAAAGCTTCGACGTATATTTGCAACAAACCAAAAAAGAAATAATTATTGAGAGGGGTTATTAAAATGAAGAAGAAGTTTTGGCTTGGACTGGCTCTCGCGTCCTTGATGACGGTGACGGCAGCATGCGGCGGCAACGCGGGTAAAGCGAATACGGAGAATGAAGGGCAAGCAGCAAATAACGGCGGCACCGAAGGAAAGTCTTATTCGATCGCAATCTCGCAAATCGTGGAGCATCCATCGCTGGACGCTACGCGCCAAGGATTTCTTGACGCGTTGAAGGACGCAGGATTTGTTGAAGGGGACAATTTGAAAGTTGATTATAACAATGCGCAAGGCGATGCGAACAACTTCAAGCCAATCGCCGAGAAGATTGCGTCGGACAAGCCGGATCTTGCGCTTGGAATCGCTACGCCTAACACGCAGGTGTTGGTCGACGAGATCAAAGATTTCCCGGTTCTCTTCGCGGCAGTCACGGATCCCGTTGATGCGGGCATCGTTTCGCAATTGGAAGCGCCAGGCGGCAACGTAACGGGAGCTTCCGATTCGAACCCTGATGCAATTGTACAAACGATGGACTTTATCGCCAAGGAGTTCCCAGACGTGAAGAGCGTTGGCATCGTGATCGACGAATCGCAGGACAATGCTGTCGTGATGAGCGCAGTCGCTGAGGAGGCTTTGGCCAAGCATAATATTACGCTTGTGAAGGCGCCTGTAGCGAACGCTTCCGATATTCAGCAAGCAGCTGAATCTTTGGTAGGACGAGTACAAGCTATTTATATTACATTGGATAACACGGTTGTTGCTGGCGTTGAAGCGATTATCGACGTAGCTGCCGAGAACGACATTCCGTTCTTCTCTGCCGATCGCGATACAGTTGAGAAAGGCGCTTTCGCAACGGTTGGTTTCAAATACTACGATCATGGTTATGAAGCCGGCCAGATGGCTGTCGAGATCTTGAATGGGAAAAATCCAGGAGAGATGAACGTGTCGAAGCCGCAGAAGCTAGACTTCATTATTAACCTTAAAGCAGCGGAAGAGCAAGGCATAACGGTAACGGATGCAATGAAGGCATACGTGAAGGATCCGGACAACAATATTATTCAGTAAATCTCGAAATAAGCGAAAGATCATATAACATGGGGTGATCGGGATTCTGGTTCACCCCATTTTCCATGGAAAAAGGAGGGGAATGCAATGATGACATCGATGATAGGAGCCGTTGAAAGCGGATTGCTGTATGCATTAATGGCTCTTGGCGTATATATAACGTTTCGCATTCTTGACTTTCCGGATCTCACGGTGGACGGCAGCTTCACGACGGGGGCAGCGATCGGCACGGTCATGACGATAGCCGGAAGCCCGCCATGGCTCGCGGTCGTATATGCATTCATCGGTGGGGGTTTAGCAGGGATGTGCACGGGCTTGCTTCATACCAAAGGCAAGATTAACGGATTGTTATCCGGGATTATTATGATGATAGCCTTATATTCGATTAACCTTCGCATACTAGGGAAGCCGGTTGTTTCCCTTCGCGGCGAAGCAAACCTATTCGAATCAGTGTCGGTTTTGGTGATTGGAATCGGTCTCGTTATCGCAGTCATGATTGCTCTTGTATTATTTTTCAAGACGGACATGGGTCTCAGTCTGCGAGCGACAGGCGATAATAATCGCATGATCCGCAGCTTCGGCGCGAATACCGATACGACAACCATATTAGGCGTATCCTTGTCCAACGCGCTTGTTGCCTGTTCGGGCGCACTAATCGCCTTCTCCCAAAATTCGGCCAACAACACGATGGGCATAGGGATGATCGTCGTGGGCTTGGCTTCCGTCATTATCGGAGAGGCGATATTCGGGTCCAAATCGATTCTTCGGGCTGTCATTGCGGTTGTTCTCGGCGCAATCATCTACCGCATCATTTATGCACTGGCGCTTCGCGTACCATGGCTGGATGCGCAGGATATGAAGCTCATTACCGCGGTTATCATAATCGGCGCTCTTGTCGTTCCGACCATTCGCAGAGCAGTGAAGCAGAAATCGATGGCGAAGAAGCGAACGGAAGACGTATTAGCATCGCTTACGACCGGCAGGAATGGAGGTGCCCGATAATGCTGAAAATCGAGAACGTTTCTAAGCTATTTAACCCCGGTACGTTGGACGAGAAGATTGCACTACTGGGCGCTAACCTGATTCTCAAGCCCGGAGACTTCGTCACGGTTATCGGCAGTAACGGCGCCGGTAAATCAACGCTTATGAATATTATTTCTGGCGTCATGAAGCCTGATGCAGGCAAAGTTTACATCGAGAATCAGGACGTAAGCCAAATTTCTGAATTCGAACGCAGCCGTTGGATCGGCCGCGTCTTTCAGGATCCGATGGCGGGCACCGCTCCGCGCATGACAATCGAAGAGAACTTGGCGATCGCCTACAAACGGGGCAAGCCGCGCGGCTTCTCGTTCGGCGTTAGCGGCAAAACCCGCGCCATATTCCGCAACGAGCTGAGCCGTCTCGGCATCGGTCTCGAGAACCGAATGGGTGCCAAGGTCGGTCTTCTATCCGGCGGCGAACGCCAGGCACTAAGCTTGCTGATGGCGACATTCACGCGCCCCCAGATCCTGCTCCTCGACGAGCATACGGCGGCCCTCGATCCAGCCCGTGCGGAGCTAGTAACGACGCTCACCGAAACCATTGTCCGCGAGATGAATCTCACAACACTGATGGTCACGCATAACATGGAGCAGGCCATCCGTCTCGGCAACCGTCTCATCATGATGGACAAAGGCAAAATCATTTTGCAGGTGAACGAAGATCGAAAAAAAGACCTGACCGTCGAGCAGCTGCTCGGCGAGTTCGAACAAATCAGCGGCAAGAAGATGGCCGACGACCGCGTGGTGTTGGGTTAAGGTTGATGTTTGGTGTTTGTTTTGAGGTTTGGGTTTGCAAGGTGTGTCGAGTGCTGGAGAGTAGGTATGGCTGGAGGAGTTTACGTCCGCCTTTAAACGTCGTGTTCCAACCTTATATCTAATGAAAGGAACACGATGTTTAACAGCGGCCGGAAGCCATACCTACTCGGAAGCGCGTAGCGCGACATTGAAGTTATATATTATAGAAGAAAGAGATCAATGGCATTATTTACGCCAACCGATCCAATCTTCCAGCCCTATCGAAAAGCCAGTCCCCAAGCGGGATTCGGCTTTTTTATCTTTTATGCAGAAAGCTGAAGGTTTTAGTTGCAATCGCCCACTCAATTCGATATAATATTGACTGTTGGTCTGACGTTGCGTTGATGTGAGAGGTTGCCGACACACCCGGCTCCTTTGCCATGGGGCTAGTGACGGGTTTTCTCACGGAGTATGTCCGATTAAAAAATTGGGCGAAAGAAGGAGGGACTTATATGGCAAAGCAAAAGATTCGTATCCGCTTGAAAGCATACGATCACAGAATTCTTGATCAATCCGCTGAGAAAATCGTGGAAACTGCAAAACGTTCCGGTGCAGGCGTATCCGGGCCGATTCCGTTGCCAACGGAAAAGCAAATCATCACCATTCTCCGCGCGGTACACAAGTACAAGGATTCCCGTGAGCAATTCGAAATGCGCACACACAAGCGCCTTATCGATATTGTGAATCCTACGCCGCAAACGGTTGATGCGCTGATGCGTTTGGATCTGCCATCCGGTGTAGATATCGAAATCAAGCTGTAAGAAAGCATAGACGATCATAGAGAGGAAATGAGGTGTCAACATGAAAGGTATCTTAGGGAAAAAACTTGGAATGACTCAAGTATTTACCGCTGAAGGCAACGTAGTTCCAGTTACTGTAATCGAAGCTGGTCCTAACGTGGTTATTCAGAAGAAGAGCGTAGAAACCGACGGCTACGAAGCTGTTCAGCTTGGTTTCTCCGATAAGAAAGAGAAACGTTCGAACAAGCCTGAGATCGGCCACGCTAAGAAAGCTGGAACGACTCCTAAGCGCTACGTTCGTGAAATTCGCGGGATTAACCTTGGCGAGTACGAAGTTGGCCAGGAAGTGAAAGCCGACTTGTTCGCAGAGGGCGAATTTGTTGACGTAACAGGTATTTCGAAAGGTAAAGGCTTTGCCGGCGTTATCAAACGTTGGGGACAAAGCACTGGACCAATGTCTCACGGTTCCCGCTACCACCGCGGACCAGGCTCCATGGGTTCGATTCAAGCGAACCGCGTACCGAAAGGCAAACGCCTTCCAGGACATATGGGCAACGAGACAATCACGATTCAAAAGCTCGAAGTTATCCGTGTAGACGCAGAACGCAACGTGATTCTGGTCAAAGGCTCCGTACCGGGCCCTAAAAACGGCTTCGTTAAAGTAAAACAAACGGTTAAGAACTAATCGCTCTTGAAGAAAGGAGGAACACGAAATGCCTAAAGTAACAGTATTCAACGTGAGCGGTTCGCAAGTAGGCGAATTGGAACTGGCCGATAGCGTATTCGGCATCCAGCCTAATGCTCATGTTATGCACAGCGCTGTTGTACTGCAGCAAGCTGCTGAGCGTCAAGGAACGCACAAAACGAAAGGTCGCTCCGAAGTACGCGGCGGCGGTCGCAAGCCTTGGAAACAAAAAGGCACAGGCCGCGCGCGTCAAGGTTCGATCCGCTCCCCGCAATGGGTTGGCGGCGGTACTGTATTCGGTCCTACGCCACGCACTTACGGCTTCAAATTGCCTAAGAAAGTTCGTCGTCTTGCGATTAAATCCGCTCTGTCTTCCAAAGTGATTGCAGAAAGCATCATCGTTCTGGATCAACTGACATTCGCGGCTCCTAAGACGAAAGAATTCAAAGGTATCCTGAGCAACCTGAAAGTCGACCGCAAGGCACTGGTTGTTACGGCTAACTACGAGGATAATGTAGCATTGTCCGCTCGCAACATCCCTGGCGTGAAGTTCGTCGCTGCTGACGGCATCAATGTTCGCGATGTGCTTGTATACGACAAGCTGATTATCACTAAAGATGCAGTTGAGAAAGTACAGGAGGTGCTTGCGTAATGAAAAATCCTCGCGATATTATCAAGCGCCCGGTTATTACGGAACGTACGAGCGATTTCATGGCTGCCAAACGTTATGTGTTTGAAGTAGACCTTCGCGCGAACAAAACCGAAATCAAACAAGCCGTTGAGCAAATCTTTAACGTAAAAGTAACCGGCGTTAACACAATGCGTGTTGCGGGTAAACCAAAACGTTATGGCAGACATAGCGGATATAGACCTGACTGGAAGAAAGCAATCGTTCAACTGAGCGATGACAGCAAAGAACTCGAGTTCTTTGAAACGTCTGTATAGAAAAGGAGGGAATACAAGTGCCAATCAAAAAGTACAAACCGACCTCTCCTGCACGTCGTAACATGTCGGTATCCACTTTCGAAGAGATTACGACAAGCACACCGGAGAAATCGTTGCTGGCTCCTCTGTTCAAGAAAGCAGGCCGCAACAACCAAGGTAAAATTACGGTTCGCCACCATGGCGGCGGACATAAGCGTAAATACCGTATCATCGACTTCAAACGTACGAAGGATGGCGTTGTGGGTAACGTTGCGACGATCGAATACGATCCGAACCGTACTTCCAACATCGCTCTGATCCATTACGTTGACGGCGCGAAAGCTTACATCATTGCACCGAAAGGCTTGAAAGTAGGCGACAAAATCGTTTCCGGTCCAGACGCGGACATCAAAATCGGTAACGCATTGCCGCTGAAAAACATCCCTGTCGGTACAGTTATCCACAACATCGAGCTGAAACCAGGCAAAGGCGGCCAGTTGGTTCGCGCAGCGGGTACAGAAGCTCAGTTGCTGGGTAAAGAAGAAGATTACGTTTCGGTACGTCTGAGCTCCGGCGAAGTTCGTCGCATTCTGGCTACTTGCCGCGCTACTATCGGTTCCGTAGGCAACGAAGACCACGAGCTCGTGAAAATCGGTAAAGCCGGCCGTTCCCGTTGGCTTGGCAAACGTCCAGAAGTTCGCGGCGTAGTTATGAACCCGAACGATCACCCGCACGGTGGTGGCGAAGGCCGCGCTCCAATCGGACGCAAGTCGCCGTTGTCCCCATGGGGCAAACCGACACTCGGCTACAAAACTCGCAAGAAGAAGAAAGCATCGAGCCAATACATTATTCGTCGTCGCACGAAGTAATAGCCGCTTGATACAATGCGCGTGAGAGAAGTCTCACGCCAGCGCCTACGCGAAGGGAGGATTCCATATGGGTCGCAGTTTGAAGAAAGGTCCATTCATCGACGATCATCTGATGAAGAAAGTCGAGGATCTGAACGAAACAAACAAAAAGGTCGTTATCAAAACATGGTCCCGCCGTTCGACGATTTTCCCGCAATTCATCGGACACACAGTTGCGGTATATGACGGACGTAAACACGTGCCGGTATACGTAACGGAGGACATGGTAGGACATAAGTTCGGTGAGTTCGCACCGACTCGTACTTACAAAGGCCATGCGAGCGATGACAAAAAAACGGGCAGACGCTAATTTGCCCTTCTATATTTCCTAATGAACGAGAGGAGGTTCCCACATGCCAGAAGCTAAAGCGCACGCTAAATTCGTACGTATCGCACCTCGCAAAGCGCAGCTCGTAGCGGATCTGATTCGCGGCAAGCAAGTTGGCGAAGCAATCGCTATCCTGCGCCACACGCCGAAATCGGCTTCCCCGATTATCGAGAAGCTGCTCAACTCCGCGATTGCGAACGCTGAGCATAACTACCAGCTAGACGTTAACAAATTGGTCGTATCGCAAGTATTCGCGAACCAAGGACCAACTATGAAACGTTTCCGTCCTCGCGCTATGGGACGTGCTAGCCGGATTAACAAAAGAACCAGCCACATCACTTTGGTGGTATCTGAAAAATAAGGAGGGATAACGTGTGGGTCAAAAGGTAAATCCAGTCGGCCTTCGTGTCGGGATTATCCGTGATTGGGAATCCAAATGGTACGCTGGCAAAGACTTTGGCGATCTTCTTCTGGAAGACGTGAAAATCCGTGAGTACTTGAAGAACAAGCTGAAAGACGCGGCAGTTTCCCACATTGAGATCGAGCGCGCGGCTAACCGCGTGAACGTAACGATCCAAACGGCGAAGCCGGGTATGGTAATCGGCAAAGGCGGTTCCGAAGTTGAGAACCTGCGTACGGAGCTTGGCAAGATTACTAAAGGCAAAAAAGTTCACATCAACATCTCCGAAATCAAACAAGCGGATCTGGACGCTATCTTGGTAGCTGAAAGCATCGCACAACAACTGGAGCGCCGCGTATCTTTCCGTCGCGCACTGAAACAAGCGATCCAACGCTCGATGAGAGCTGGCGCTAAAGGAATCAAAACTGCGGTTAGCGGACGCCTTGGCGGCGCTGAGATCGCACGTACGGAAGGCTATAGCGAAGGTACTGTTCCGCTTCATACACTGCGCGCAGACATCGACTACGGCACAGCTGAAGCACATACGACTTACGGCCGTATCGGCGTAAAAGTATGGATCTACCGCGGCGAAGTCCTTCCTACGAAGAAGAAAGTAGCTCCCCAGGAAGGAGGCAACTAATCATGTTGGTACCTAAACGTGTAAAACACCGCAAGCAACAACGCGGTAATATGAAAGGTCGCGCTAAAGGCGGCACTACAGTAGTGTTCGGCGAATACGGTCTTCAAGCGCTTGAGCCATCATGGATCACGAACCGCCAAATCGAGGCTGCTCGTATCGCGATGACACGTTACATCAAGCGTGGCGGTAAAGTATGGATCAAGATCTTCCCTGACAAACCGATCACTCAGAAGCCTCTCGAGGTGCGGATGGGTTCCGGTAAAGGTAACGTAGAGAAATGGGTAGCCGTTGTTAAACCGGGCAAAATCATGTTCGAGCTTGCCGGCGTACCTGAAGAAGTAGCTCGTGAAGCAATGCGCCTTGCGGCTCACAAACTGCCTGTCAAAACGAAGTTCGTGAAACGCGAAGAAGTGGGTGGTGAAGCAAATGAAGGCTAGTGAATTTCGCAACCTAACCTCTGTTGAGATTGAACAACAAATCGCTGGTTTCAAAGAAGAGCTGTTCAACCTTCGTTTCCAATTGGCTACTGGCCAACTGGATAACCCGACTCGGATTCGTGACGTGCGTAAGGAAATAGCTCGTGCTAAAACCGTTTTGCGTGAAAGAGAACTCGGAATCAGCAGCTAATAAATCCTTACCCATACAAGTACGATCACGGATGAAGGAAGGAGGAAGAACATGAGCGAACGCAATGCCCGCAAAGTTCAGATCGGCAAAGTCGTAAGCGACAAAATGGATAAAACAATCGTGGTGGCTGTAGAAACTTACAAAAAGCATGATTTGTACCATAAACGCATTAAGTACACGAAGAAGTACAAAGCGCATGACGAAAACAACCAAGCGAAAATTGGCGACACTGTGAAAATCATGGAGACTCGTCCATTATCCAAAGACAAGCGCTTCAGACTGGTTGAAGTCGTTGAAGTTGCCGTTGTTCTCTAAATAGCGTTTGATCGACCCAAGCATTTCTCTGCTGAAAGGAGGACGTTAAAATGATTCAACCATTTACACGTTTGAGAGTTGCCGACAACTCCGGCGCGAAAGAATTGATGTGTATCCGCGTTCTGGGCGGCACTGGCCGTCGCGTAGGTCATATCGGCGATCTGATCGTTTGCTCCGTCAAACAAGCAACGCCAGGCGGCGTTGTCAAAAAGGGTGACGTAGTTAAAGCGGTTATCGTTCGCACAAAGCGTTCCGTACGCCGTAAAGACGGTTCCTACATCGCATTCGACGAGAATGCAGCGGTAATCGTGAAAGAAGACAAGAGCCCTCGCGGCACTCGTATCTTCGGACCAGTTGCCCGTGAGCTTCGCGATAAGGATTTCATGAAAATCGTATCGCTTGCACCAGAAGTAATCTAAGAACGACCCGATAAATGCCTGATAGCTTAGCGAGCAGGAGGTGTAACAAATGCCAAGGCTGAAAAAAGTATTGGAATCCCATAACAATAAGCTGCACGTGAAGAAAGATGATACGGTCATCGTCATTTCCGGCAAGGACAAAGGCAAGAAGGGCCGCGTCATCGCAGCTTATCCTCGTGAAAACCGCGTACTTGTAGAGGGCGTTAACATGGTGAAGAAGCATTCGCGTCCTTCCCAAGCGAACCCGCAAGGCGGAATCATCGAGCAAGAAGCTCCAATCCACGTTTCCAACGTGATGCACGTAGATCCGAAGAGCGGCGGAGTAACCCGCATCGGCTACAAAGTGCTGGATAACGGCAAGAAAGTTCGGATTGCAAAAAAATCCGGAGCACAGATCGACTAATCGTTATGGTAGGAAAGGAGGTCCATGATCTATGACAGCAAGACTGAAAGGTCGCTTTCTTAATGAAATCACTCCTGCTCTGATGCAGAAGTTCAACTATACTTCGGTAATGCAAGTACCGAAAATTGAGAAAGTCGTAATCAACATGGGTGTTGGCGAAGCAGTTTCCAACTCCAAAATTTTGGATGTTGCGGTTGAAGAGCTCCGCATCATTTCCGGTCAAAAACCGGTTGTCACTCGCGCGAAGAAGTCTATCGCAGGCTTCAAGCTTCGTGAGAACATGCCGATCGGGGTTAAGGTTACACTGCGCGGCGAGCGTATGTATCACTTCCTCGACAAGCTGTTCAACATCTCGCTTCCACGCGTACGTGACTTCCGCGGTGTATCGACTAAAGCGTTCGACGGACGCGGGAACTACACGCTGGGTCTTAAAGAGCAGCTGATCTTCCCAGAGATCGAATACGATAAAGTTGATAAAGTTCGTGGTATGGACATCGTCATCGTGACGACGGCAAAAACGGACGAAGAATCTCGTGAGCTGCTGACCCAAATGGGCATGCCGTTCGCGAAGTAATCCACTTCTAGGAGGTGTAATACCCAGTGGCAAAAACTTCGATGAAAGTGAAGCAACAACGCACACCTAAGTTCAAAGTGCGCGCTTATACGCGCTGTGAGCGTTGCGGCCGTCCGCACTCTGTTTTGCAAAAGTTTAAAATTTGCCGGATTTGTTTCCGCGAGTTAGCATACAAGGGCCAGATTCCTGGCGTTAAAAAAGCAAGCTGGTAATTTAGCCTAGTTCGGGAAGGAGGTTCACACAAATGGTTATGTCTGATCCGATTGCAGATATGTTGACACGCATTCGCAACGCCAATGTCGTTCGTCATGAAACGGTTGAAATGCCGGCTTCGAAAGTGAAGAAGCAAATCGCCGAAATCTTGAAGCGCGAGGGCTTTATCCGCGATGCTGAATATATCGAGGACAACAAACAAGGGATTATCCGTATCTTCTTGAAATACGGCCCTAACCAAGAACGCGTTATCACTGGTCTGAAGCGTATCTCGAAGCCTGGTCTTCGCGTATACACGCAAGCTACAGAAGTGCCGCGCGTACTCGGAGGACTTGGAATCGCGATTATCTCCACGTCCAAAGGTGTTATGACAGACAAAGAAGCGCGTCAGGTGAAATCCGGCGGCGAAGTTGTCTGCTACGTTTGGTAAGAAATAAGTCAGAAAGACAGGAGGTGTAACAATGTCCCGTATTGGTCGTAAACCAATCCAAGTGCCTGCTGGCGTAACCATCAACTTGGATAACACAGTTATTACTGTAAAAGGACCGAAAGGCACGCTTTCCCGCGAAATTCACAAAGACATGAAAGTGAACGTTGCGGAAAACGAAATCGTGATCGAACGTCCTTCCGATAATAAATTGCACCGTTCCCTGCACGGAACGACTCGCTCGATCGTGGCGAACATGGTGACAGGCGTTACTGAAGGCTTCACAAGAAATCTGGAGCTTGTAGGCGTAGGTTACCGTGCTAACAAATCCGGCGACAAAATCGTGCTCAACGTTGGTTACTCTCACCCGGTTGAGATTACACCAGAGCAAAACATTGAGTTTGATGTTCCGGCTAACACGAAGATTATCGTTCGCGGTATCGACAAAGAGCGCGTAGGCGCAGTTGCCGCTCAAATCCGTTCCGTACGCGAGCCTGAGCCATACAAAGGCAAAGGTATCAAGTACGAAGGCGAGCGCATCCTTCGCAAAGAAGGTAAAGCTGGTAAGAAGAAATAAGGAACCTGAAGCGTTCCTTGCTATAGCTTCCTAAGGCAAAAGGAAA
Organism: Paenibacillus soyae; assembly: GCF_024623455.1. GTDB lineage: Bacteria > Bacillota > Bacilli > Paenibacillales > Paenibacillaceae > Pristimantibacillus > Pristimantibacillus soyae. The sequence goes on from NZ_JANIPJ010000025.1 coordinate 65,310, forward strand.
GGAGTGACCCGAACATGATTACAAAAGGCGACAAGAACAAGGCCCGTCTGAAAAGACACCTTCGCGTTCGTAAAAAAATCAACGGCACAGCAGCACGTCCGCGTCTGTCTGTATTCCGTTCCTCCAAGCACATGTACGCGCAATTGATCGACGACGTAGCAGGCGTAACTCTGGCTTCCGCATCCACGAAGGATAAGGAACTGGTTGAAGCGATCGGCAACGGCGGCAACGTTGAAGCTGCTGCTAAAGTCGGCCAACTGATTGCACAACGCGCACAAGCAAAAGGCGTAACCGAAGTGGTATTCGACCGCGGAGGCTACTTGTATCACGGCAGAATTCAAGCGCTGGCTACAGCGGCTCGCGAAGCAGGCTTGAGTTTCTAATCATCTAATAAGGAGGTAAAATGACTTGCGTGTAGATCCTAATACGTTAGAACTGACTGAAAAAGTCGTTCATATCAACCGCGTTGCGAAAGTTGTTAAAGGCGGACGCCGTTTCAGCTTCAGCGCGCTTGTAGTTGTAGGCGACGGTAAAGGCTACGTTGGCGCAGGGATCGGTAAAGCGGGCGAAGTACCTGATGCGATTCGCAAAGGTATTGAAGACGCGAAGAAAAACCTGATCCATGTACCACTCGTAAATACAACGATTCCTCACCTTGTAATCGGACATTTCGGCGCTGGAGAAGTTCTCCTGAAGCCGGCTTCCGAGGGTACAGGTGTTATCGCAGGCGGTCCGGTTCGCGCGGTTCTCGAGCTTGCCGGCGTAGGCGACATTTTAACGAAATCCCTTGGTTCTTCGAACTCCCTGAACATGGTCAACGCAACGCTGGAAGGTCTTTCCCGTCTGAAACGTGCGGAAGACGTTGCAAAGCTGCGTGGCAAAACAGTCGAAGAGCTGTTAGGTTAAGGAGGGACATACGATGGCAAAATTGCAAATCACCCTCGTTCGCAGTTTGATTGGCCGCAACGAGAAACAACGCGCTACGGTTGAATCGCTCGGCCTTCGCAAAATTCGTCAATCGGTCGTTCTTAACGACAGCCCGGCTATCCGCGGCATGGTTAACGCGGTTAACCACCTGGTTAAAGTCGAAGAAGTTTAAGATACAGATCGGACATAACGAAATCTATAAGGAGGTGCACGAACGATGAAATTGCATGAGTTAGCACCAGCTCCGGGCTCGACCCAAGCGCCTAAGCGCAAAGGTCGCGGTATCGGTTCCGGTAACGGCAAAACGGCAGGCAAAGGTCACAAAGGTCAAAACGCTCGTTCCGGCGGCGGCGTTCGTCCTGGTTTCGAGGGCGGTCAAAACCCGTTGTACCGTCGCGTACCGAAACGTGGTTTCAACAACCCGTTCCGTACGGAATACGCGATTGTTAACATTGAAGAGCTTAACAGCTTTGCAGCAGGTACTGAAGTTACACCAGCGGTTCTTCTTGAACAAGGAATTGTAAAAAATCCTTTGGCAGGAATCAAGATCTTGGGTAATGGTGAATTGACAGTAGCGCTTACTGTAAAAGCGAAAAAGTTCTCTCAATCTGCGGTAGAGAAAATCCAGGCTGCCGGCGGTAAAACCGAGGTGATCTAATTGTTCACAACCGTGTCCAACATTTGGAAAGTGTCGGATCTGAGAACTCGGATCCTTTTCACACTTTTCATTCTATTGATCTACCGTATCGGCTCCTTCATTCCGGTGCCGGGGGTAGATAAATCCGTATTCGAGAATATTGATTCGGCGGGCGCTGACTTGTTCGGCCTGCTGAACACGTTCTCGGGCGGCGCGCTCTTCCAATTCTCCATCTTCGCGATCGGGATCACGCCATACATTACAGCCTCGATTATCGTGCAGCTGTTATCGATGGACGTTATCCCTAAATTTGCGGAATGGGCGAAGGAAGGCGAGAACGGCAAGCGCAAGCTTGCTCAAATGACGCGTTACGGTACGATTATCTTAGGTTTGGTGCAAGGCTTCGCTACGGCGATCGGCTTCAACCGCCAGTTCACCTACACGATGATTCCGGGCGCAACCTTCGTGGATTACTTGCTGATCGCGATCATCCTGACTGCCGGTACGGCATTCCTGATGTGGCTTGGCGAGCAAATTACGGAGAGAGGTATCGGCAACGGTATCTCGATCTTGATCTTCGCGGCGATCGTAGCCGGTATCCCTGGCCACATTCGCACGATTTACGAATCCCAATTCGTAGGCGCGGAAGATCAATTGTTCTTGAACATTGCGAAGATGGTTCTGATCGTAGTCGCGATCATCGCGATTATCGTCGGCGTTATCTTCATCCAGCAAGGCATTCGGAAGATTCCGGTTCAATACGCGAAGCGTGTTGTCGGACGCAAGATGTACGGCGGACAATCGACCCATATCCCGATGAAGGTGAATGGCGCGGGCGTAATCCCGGTTATCTTCGCGGTTTCCCTGATCATGTTCCCGGTTACGATCGCGAACTTCTGGTCCGATAAAGCTTGGGCGCAGTGGATCATCGACAATATGAACTACGACCGGCCGCTCGGCATGGTCCTGTACGTATTGCTGATTATCGGCTTCACGTTCTTCTACACGTTCGTGCAAATTAATCCGGTGCAAATGGCAGATCAGATGAAGAAGAATGGCGGATACATTCCGGGCATTCGTCCTGGCAAGCCGACATCCGCATACTTAACGAAAGTTATGTCGCGGATTACGCTGACGGGAGCCATCTTCCTAGCGGTCATCTCTGTTCTTCCGGTGTTCTTCGGAGCACTTGCTGGATTACCGCGTACGGTGCAGCTTGGCGGCACTTCCCTCCTCATCGTAGTCGGCGTTGCGCTCGACACGATGAAGCAGATCGAGAGCCAGTTGATCAAACGCCATTACAAAGGGTTTATCAATAAATAACAATAGGTTCGAATGCGGGCTGACGCGCCAATGCGATTCGCGCGTAGCCCGAACGAGCCTATTGTGTTTAAAGCGAGGAACACGGTAATGAACATTTTATTCATGGGCCCTCCAGGAGCCGGCAAGGGGACGCAAGCGGAGCGGATCGTAGAAGAGTTCGGCATCCCGCACATTTCGACAGGCGACGCTTTCCGTCTTGCGATGAAGCAAGGCACGCCGCTTGGTTTGAAAGCGAAGGAATACGTGGATCAAGGTCTGCTTGTTCCGGATGAAATTACAAACGGCATCGTGAAAGAGCGTCTTGCTCTGGAAGATTGCCAAAAAGGATTTTTGCTCGACGGGTTCCCGCGCACGCTGCAGCAAGCCGAAGCGCTTGATGTTATGCTGGCGGAACTGGACCGGGGCATAGATCATGTAGTAAACTTAAAAGTTGACCGCGGATTGCTGCTTGCTCGTTTGACGGGCAGACGCATCTGCAAATCTTGCGGTGCGACCTACCATGTAATGTTCAACCCTCCGAAAGCCTCCGGCATCTGCGATAAAGACGGCGGAGAGCTGTATCAACGTTCCGACGATACAGAGGAGAAAGTGGGAACGCGCCTGGACGAATATACGTCCAAGACGGCACCACTGCTTGATTACTACAGCGGTAAAGGTCTCCTGCGCGAAGTCGACGGCGAGAAAGATATTGATGTCGTGACATCCGATATCGTTTCCTGCTTGAAAGGTACGTTGTAATGATCATTTGCAAATCCGAATCGGAGCTGCGATTAATGAGGGAAGCCGGACGCATCGTTGCGGAAACGCATCGACTAATGGCTCAGGCGGTCAAACCGGGCGTCACCACGGGTGAGCTCGACGAAATCGCCGACAAGTACATTAGAAGCCAAGGCGCGATTCCTTCGTTTAAAGGTTACAATGGATTTCCTTCCAGCATATGCGCTTCAGTCAATGACGAGCTGGTGCACGGCTTCCCTGGATCACGCAAGTTGAACGAGGGCGATATTATTAGCATCGACATCGGCGCGCAGTACGAAGGCTATCACGGCGACTCCGCTTGGACCTATGCGGTCGGGAGCGTAACGCCTGAGGTTCAGAGACTGCTTGACGTAACGGAGGAATCGCTTTATGCGGGTCTTGCGCTCATCAAGCCGGATGTTAGACTCTATACGATATCGCACGCCATCCAGAAGGTAATCGAAGCAGCGGGATTCTCCGTTGTTCGGGAGTACGTAGGGCACGGAATCGGCGCGGATCTTCATGAAGAGCCGCAAATACCGAACTACGGAACGCCGGACAGAGGGCCGCGGCTGAAGCCGGGTATGGTGCTTGCAATCGAGCCAATGGTCAATATCGGTGAACGATATGTCCGGACGCTCGAGGACGATTGGACAGTCGTAACGCGGGACGGTTCCTGGTGCGCTCACTTCGAGCACACGGTTGCTGTCACGGAGGACGGCTTTGAAATCCTGACGATTCTGCCGAAGCAGCCCGAGGGCTAACCCATGGATGCTCGTCCGCAGATTGGTCAGTTCGTCAAAGTGCTTCGGGGGAAGGACGAAGAAAGCTATGCCGTTATCATTGGGATCATCGACGATAAATTCGTATTGATCGCGGACGGCAACAAGCGCAGATTCGATTCTCCGAAGAAGAAGAACGTTCTGCATCTCGAGTTACAGCCTGCCATCAGTCAAGAGGTAACAAACAGCTTGCAAGATTCCGGCAGGGTGACCAATGCCAAGTTGCGTTATGTGATTCAGAAGTTTGCGTATGCGAAAGGAGAATGACGGTTGGCTAAAGAAGACGTCATTGAGGTCGAAGGTACGGTTATCGAGCCGTTGCCTAATGCCATGTTCAAGGTGGAACTGGAGAACGGTCATCAGATTCTCGCCCATGTGTCCGGTAAGCTCAGAATGCATTTCATCCGCATCCTGACCGGAGACAAAGTGGTCATTCAGTTATCGCCTTACGATTTATCGAGAGGGCGCATCACCTATCGGAAGTAGGCCGTTTCCAGCGGTTTGCCCACGAAAGATTCGGGAGGTAATCACAATGAAGGTTAGACCTTCGGTTAAGCCGATTTGCGAGAAGTGCAAAGTCATTCGTCGCAAAGGCAACGTAATGGTGATTTGTGAAAATCCGAAACACAAACAAAAACAAGGATAAAAGGAGGGAAATATAGCCCATGGCACGTATAGCTGGTGTAGATATTCCGCGCGACAAGCGCGTTGAAATCGCCCTGACGTATATTTTCGGTATCGGCAAAACGACTTCGCAAAAAATCCTGGCTTCCACGGAAGTTAACCCAGACACTCGCGTTCGCGATCTGACTGAGGATGAGCTGGCTCGTTTGCGCGAAGCCATCGACAAAAACGTTAAAGTGGAAGGCGACCTGCGTCGCGAAATTTCGCTTAACATCAAACGTCTGACTGAGATCGGCTGCTACCGTGGTCTTCGTCACCGTCGCGGTCTTCCTGTTCGCGGTCAACGTACGAAAACTAACGCTCGCACGCGCAAAGGTCCTCGTCGTACTGTAGCGAACAAGAAGAAATAAGAAGGGAGGATAATGATCAATGGCTAAACCAAAAAAGGTCGTTCGTACGAAACGTCGCGACCGGAAAAATATTGACAGCGGCGTGGCACATATCCGTTCCACGTTCAACAACACGATCGTTACGATCACCGACCCGCACGGTAACGCAATCTCATGGGCTAGCTCCGGCAACCTTGGTTTCAAGGGATCCCGCAAAAGCACCCCGTTTGCCGCTCAAATGGCTGCCGAATCCGCTGCGAAAGCAGCTATGGAGCACGGCATGAGAACGGTCGAAGTTATGGTTAAAGGACCAGGCGCAGGCCGTGAAGCCGCTATCCGTTCGCTTCAAGCTGCTGGATTGGAAGTTAACCTTATTAAGGACGTAACGCCAGTTCCGCATAACGGATGCCGCCCGCCAAAACGTCGTCGCGTATAGTCGGATTTCTGGTGGTATCAAATAACAACAACTTGTGAATAATGGTTGTGAAGGTTTGGCATACTACGAGATTAGACATAAACACGACTAGGTAACGGAGCGACGTTTGAAGGAGGGTACTATTGTGATTGAGATCGAAAAGCCGAAAATCGAAACCGTAGAACTGAACGATGAAGGAACCTACGGACGATTCGTGGTCGAGCCGCTGGAACGCGGATACGGCACGACGCTAGGAAATTCGCTTCGCCGAATTCTGTTATCGTCTCTGCCTGGTGCGGCTGTTACGTCGGTGCAAATCGACGGCGTGCTGCATGAATTTTCAACGGTTCCCGGAGTGATCGAGGACGTTACCGAGATCATCCTGAACCTGAAAGGCCTGTCGCTGAAGATCCACTCCGACGAAGAGAAGGTGCTGGAAATCGATGCGGAAGGCGAAGGCAACGTAACAGCTGGCGACATTCGAGCTGATAGCGATGTCGAGATTTTAAGCCCTGATCTACACATCGCGACCTTGGCCTCCGGCGCGCGCCTCCATATGCGGATTTTTGCTAATCGGGGACGCGGTTACGTGCAAGCGGACCGGAACAAGAGTGACGATCAACCGATTGGCGTCATTCCTGTCGATTCGATCTACACGCCCATTACTCGCGTTAATTACAGCGTAGAAAACACACGCGTCGGCCAAGTCACGAACTACGACAAGCTGACGCTGGAAGTATGGACGGATGGCAGTATTCGCCCTGAAGAGGCGGTAAGCCTCGGCGCTAAAATATTGACCGAGCACTTGGACTTGTTCGTTGGATTAACGGATGAAGCCAAAGATGCGGAGATCATGGTTGAGAAGGAAGAGGACAAGAAAGAGAAAGTTCTGGAGATGACCATCGAAGAGCTGGATCTTTCCGTACGTTCATATAACTGCTTGAAGCGCGCGGGCATCAACACCGTTCAAGAGCTGATCACGAAATCCGAAGAGGACATGATGAAGGTCCGCAACCTGGGCCGCAAGTCGCTTGAGGAAGTTCAAGAGAAGCTCGAAGAGCTGGGTCTGGGTCTCCGCGTCGAAGAGTAGATCTTTACTACAACCGAGATTTGACAACCGAGCAAGGGAGGGGAAAACAAGATGGCATATCAAAAACTAGGACGTGACGCTAGCGCGCGGAAAGCTTTGTTCCGTGACCTCGTTACTGATCTGTTCCTGTATGAGCGCATTCAAACGACTGAAGCTAAAGCGAAAGAGGTTCGCTCCATCGCTGAAAAACTGATCACTAAAGCTAAGAAAGGTGATCTTCACGCTCGTCGTCAAGTAGCAGCTTACGTTCGTCGCGAATCCGTTAACGGTGAGCAAGACGCAATCCAAAAGCTGTTCTCCGAGCTGGCTACTCGTTACTCGGAGCGCGCAGGCGGATACACTCGTATCCTGAAGCTTGGACCACGTCGCGGCGATTCCGCGCCTATGGTTTACCTTGAGCTGGTTGACCGCGCGTAAGACTTAAACCACACATAGAAAGGGTGGACCCTTGAGGCCACCTTTTTTTGTTTGCAAGGGTAAGACTAGTTAGCGGATGGACGGGGGATCGGTATGCGGAACATATGCGTCAAGGTAAGCTACGACGGAGCCGGCTTCAATGGATTCCAGTCGCAGCCATACGGCAGGACGGTTCAGGACGAGATCGAGAAGGCGATCAAGCATCTGACGGGCGAGGACATTATCATTATCGGCTCCGGAAGAACGGATGCGGGCGTTCATGCTATGGGACAGGTATTCAACTTCCATACGTCCTCTACGATTCCTACCGTGCGCTGGGCGATTGCGCTAAATACGCGTTTGCCCAAAGATATTGTCATCCTGGATGCTTGGGATGTGCCGAACATATTCCACTCCAGACGTTCGGCCAAACGCAAGACGTACCGTTATTCGATCGACCTTGGCAAATTCCCGGACGTGTTCGCCAGAAGCTATCGTTTCCATCATCCGACCAAGCTGGACGTGGTCGCGATGGCAGAAGGACTTGCTTATCTTGTCGGGAGGCATGACTTTACTTCATTCACTTCCATCCGCTCCACGAAGCCTCACCATGTGCGAACCGTTTACGAGGCTTATTTTGAACGGGAGGGCGATGCGTTACACATGTATATCACGGGGAATGGTTTCCTGTATAACATGGTGCGCGTCATTATGGGTACCCTGTTGTGGGTCGGGCAAGGGAAGCTGAAGCCGGAGGATATGAAGCGGATCCTGGATGGGAAGTCAAGGGCGCTAGCCGGTCCGACCGCCATGCCTCACGGACTTATGCTCGTGAATGTAGAGTATGGCGATCCGTACGAGCTTACTGAGCCGCCGTCGGCAGCGGTGGATGACGAGGATGATGAATAAAGCGGATGGGAACGAATAAATCCGGCGCTGCGGCAGCACCGGATTATAAAGATTCTCTATTTCAGGACGAAATCTCCCGAGCCTGTAGTAACTTGAAGCCTGATATCGCCATCGCCGAAGGAGCCTCTGATAAGGTCCGCGCCACGAGAGCCTTCCTCGTACGTAAAACCGTCCTTGCGAATGACGCCGTCACCAGATCCAGCTTCGAATTCAACGAACAAAGATCGCGGATCTTCGTCGAGCTCGACGGTAACGTCGCCGCTGGAGGCTTCCAGCTCGGAGTCATACAGCAGTTCTTCGGCTTCGACGGTTATATCGCCGGAGCTGGTCGAACCATGAAGGGCGGCCGTACCCTGTCCGATGAAGACGTCTCCGCTTCCTACGCTGAAGTCGATACGCTGGGCGGTGTAGTCTTTGACCGTGATATCGCCGCTGTCGGCCTCCAGATCGATCGTCTGGGCGGACACTTCTTCAAGCTCGGCGTCTCCGCTGTCAATCGATAGCTCCAGCTTATCGGTTACGGCAAGCCGTTTCGCTTCGATATCGCCGGAATCAGTCTGGATGTTCACGTTTGCGAATTGTTGGTTATCGAGCTGGATATCTCCGCTGTCTACGACGATGTCGAGATCCTGCCAAGCGTGTTCGGGTAACGCGACCGTAAGCTTGACGCTGGACCAGCTGAAGCCGAATTGAAAGCCGGTTTTGCCTTTTAACGCGATATGAAGCGTGTCATCCTCCTTCTCATAATCGAAGCTCAGATCGTTGATGATCGGCTTCGAGGCACGGCCCTGCAGCGTTAGAACCGCCTGTTGACCATTGCCGCGGACGACATGAACGTCAAGGTTGTTCGATTCCACTTCGATGTTCCGGATACCAGCGATATCTACGGATTTTTCCCGGTTGATCTCAGAGGTGAAATAGTTTTTCATAGCCTCCAGCGGCGGCTTTCCATCGTTCGTGAAGACGTAATATAAGCCGATTAGTCCGATGACGACAAGAATGGTGCCGAAGGTAGATCGTGGATTCATAGATCGTGTCTCTCCTTATATAAGCGTTCCGTTCGCGTGGTGAAGAGGCTAAGGACGCCGCTTTGATAGATTGATTGTAACAAAATGGAGAGGCTAACCGGAACCGTCCGTTGAACGATAAGAAATCCCGACTAAGGTCTAGGTGTCCCGTCTTGATAAGGATAGACGAAGCGTAGAAATAGCGCTTGCGATTCGCTGGGCTTTATAGTAGAATATAACTTGTGCTTTCTTAGTGGCTCTCCCACAGCCCCGACTAAGAATGGCCGCAAAAGCAAGTTCCAACCATGAATAACAAACCAACGGAAACGTTGTTATAAAAACGATGAATGCACAGAATTAAGGAGGATCATCCATGCGTACCACCTATATGGCTAAGCCAAATGAAGTTGAGCGTAAATGGTTCGTCATCGATGCGGAAGGCAAAACGCTCGGTCGTCTTGCAAGCGAAGCTGCAAGCCTGATCCGCGGCAAACACAAACCGCAATTTACACCACACGTTGACACAGGCGATTTCGTTATCGTCATCAATGCAGAGAAGATTGTTTTGACAGGTAACAAGATGGCCGACAAGAAATACTACCGTCACTCCATGTACCCAGGTGGCCTGAAGGTTACTCCTGCAGGAGAGATGATCAAGAACAAGCCGGAACGCGTTATCGAATTCGCTGTCCATGGCATGTTGCCGAAGAACCGTCTTGGCAACAAGATGAAGCTTAAATTGAAAGTCTACGCAGGTGCGGAACATCCACATCAAGCCCAAAACCCTGAAGTCTACGAGCTTCGCGGGTAATAAAGAGGAGGACAAGTTTCATGGCTCAAGTGCAATACTATGGAACCGGTCGTCGTAAACACTCTGTTGCACGTGTACGTCTTGTGCCGGGTGAAGGACGAATCATTGTTAATAAACGCGATCTGAACGAATATTTCGGTTTGGAAACACTCAAACTGATCGTAAAACAACCGCTGAACCTGACTGATACATTGTCGAAATACGATGTACTGGTTATCGCGAACGGCGGCGGCATGTCCGGTCAAGCTGGCGCAATCCGTCACGGTATCTCCCGCGCTCTGCTCAAAGCAGACCCTGAGTTCCGTCCGGCTCTGAAGCGCGCAGGCTTCCTGACTCGCGATCCGCGTATGAAAGAACGTAAGAAATACGGTCTTAAAGCGGCTCGTCGCGCTCCACAGTTCTCGAAACGTTAATCCAACGTTCAAACGTCTGCTCTGTATACAGAGCAGGCGTTTTTTGCTGTAAGCACGAGGGGAGCGCCGACCGCCCAGTATAGGAACTTGCCCATGCCTTGGTTCATCTAATAAAGAATGACATGGTGAAAACTTATCATTGAACTCATCGCACCAAAGGCGTATAATTTGTAATACAGACTAAATTACTAGGAATTAATAACGGAGGTCATACGCATGAATCTGTTTGAGAAAGAAGCTCTTATCGCGAAGCAAGCCGTCGAGCTGGAGAACGCTACGCCGGAAGAGATTATCCGTTTCGCCGTCGAAACATTCCCGAACATTACTTTCGCCTGCAGCTTCGGGGCAGAGGATGTTGTTCTTGTAGACATGCTGCAGAAGATCAGCCCGAAGACAGATATCTTCTATCTGGATACGGATTTCCATTTCAAAGAGACATACGAAACTCGCGACCGCATGGCCGAGCGTTACCCTGGCATTCCTTTCGTCGAAGTTAAACCGGAGATTACTCCAGAAGAGCAAGCGGCGCAATTCGGCGACGAGCTGTGGAAGTCCGACGCGAACAAATGCTGCGATATCCGTAAAGTACAGCCGCTGACGAAGATCCTGTCGAAGTACGAGGCTTGGATTACGGGTATTCGCCGCGACCAGGCGCCTACTCGCGCTAACGCGAAGAAGATCGAATACGACGTGAAGTTCGGTCTGGTGAAGTTCAACCCGATCGCTAGCTGGACTAGTGAAGACGTTTGGAACTACATCCGCGAGAACAACGTTGTGTACAATCCGCTGCACGACAACCACTATCCGAGCATCGGCTGCGAGCATTGCACGCGCCAGGTCATGCCTGGAGAAGACCCGCGCGCGGGACGTTGGTCGGGCCAAGAGAAGACGGAGTGCGGATTGCATAAGTAAGCTGAACCTGGGATCCATTGATTAATTTGCTTTTTGCAAATATTAGGAGGCTTTTATCGATTATGAGTCAAATTCTACCTCATGGCGGCGAGCTGGTTAACCGGATCGCCGAAGGCGCAGAACGCGAGTCGCTTCTGAAGGAAGCGCAAGCTCTAACTCCCATCACGATTAACGCTTGGACGATCTCCGACTTGGATTTGATCGGCGTAGGCGCATTTTCTCCGCTTACGGGATTTCTGAACGAAGAGGATTATAAGTCGGTCGTTCATAACATGCGGCTTGCGAACGGACTCGTATGGAGCATTCCGATCACGCTTGCTGTAGACGAAGCCAAAGCTAACGAGCTGAAGATCGGACACAAAGCCGCGCTGATCGGCGAAGACGGCGTGACGTACGGCGTAATCGACGTGGAGAGCATTTACTCGGTCGATCAAAAGGTTGAAGCGGTTAACGTATTCAAAACCGACGATCTGGAGCATCCGGGCGTACAGAAGCTGTTGGAGCGTCCATCCACATACGTAGGCGGTTCGATTACGGTGCTTAATCGTCCGAAGCCTGAGAAATTCCAGGAGTTTTATTTCGATCCGTCCGAGACTCGCCGCCTGTTTGCCGAGAAGGGGTGGAAGACGGTTGTTGGCTTCCAAACGCGCAACCCGGTTCACCGCGCGCATGAATACATCCAGAAGACAGCTATGGAAATCGTCGACGCGCTTTTCTTGAATCCGCTCGTAGGCGAGACGAAGTCGGACGATGTGCCGGCTAACGTTCGCATGAAGAGCTACCTGGCGCTTCTTGAGAACTACTATCCGGCAGATCGCGTATTCCTGGGCGTATTCCCTGCGGCGATGCGTTACGCGGGTCCTCGCGAGGCGATCTTCCACGCGCTCGTGCGCAAGAACTATGGCTGCTCGCATTTCATCGTGGGCCGCGACCATGCCGGCGTTGGCGATTACTACGGCACATATGAAGCACAAGAGCTGCTGAAGACGATTCCGGCCGAAGATCTCGGCATCACGCCGCTCTACTTCGAGCACAGCTTCTTCTGCACGACTTGCGGCAACATGGCAACAACCAAGACATGTCCGCACGACAAGACGGCTCATCTGACGCTGTCGGGCACGAAGGTTCGCGCGATGCTGCGTGACGGCGTATGCCCGCCGCCGGAATTCTCGCGTCCGGAAGTCGCGAAAATTCTGATCGAGGGTATGACGGAGCAGCCGGTAGGCTAACCTCGCTCTTTTTGAACATCCGATAAAGCTTGGTTCATAAATGACCATCTCGTCCCATATACATGAATGTGCGCGTACGGCTTGCCCAATGACAGGCCATACGCAAGGTATTCATCGATATGGAAGACGAGGTGGTTTTTTGATGCGCCGGATGAAACGGCATTTCGTAGTCTGGATGACGTACAGAGGGGTTCTCCGCATCGCTCTCGCCGTGCTGGTCATCCTACTGACCGGTTTCTTGCTTCGCCAAAGCCTTCCCGCCACGGGTACGTGGTCCTATTGGACCCTGCCGCTAACGGGGAAGACGATCGTGATCGACGCGGGTCATGGCGGCGCCGACGGCGGGGCGGTAAGCAAGAGCGGCGTAATCGAAAAAGATCTTAATTTGGCGATTGCGTTGTATTTGCGCGATTACTTGCAGCAGGCGGGGGCCATTGTCGTCATGACGAGAGAAGGAGATTACGATCTCGCAAGCGGCGACGCGAATGCTTACAGCAAACGTAAGACCGAGGATTTGAAGAAGAGGGCCGCGCTAATTAACGAGAGCGGAGCTTCCATCGTCGTGAGCATCCACATGAACAGCATCCCGCAGCAGCAATGGTCGGGCGCCCAGACGTTCTTCCATCCTTCAAACCATCCTGATAACCGTTTGCTTGCGGCATTCATTCAGGATGAGATCAAACGTAATCTGGAGAACACGACTCGAATCGCCTCCAAAGTAGGAGATGTCTACTTGATCAAATCGATCAAGGATATCCCGACTGCGCTTGTGGAGGTAGGCTTCTTATCGAACCCCGGGGAAGCGCAGAGGCTCGCGAATTCGGACTACCAACGTAAGGTTGCGGCATCGATTTACCAGGGGATACTGCGCTATACGTCTGGGGAACAGATAAGCGGCGGCACGCAAAAGGACATGGAGCTGCAGAACGGGAAATAAAGCTCAAGCCGGCGTTTTATGCCCATTCGGAAAGCTGTGCTATAATAGACGGGAAGGTTTTGGATGAGCCACGACCTGAGGATTTCTCATTTCATAAAGGTGGGACCTTACATATGTTTACACGCGAGCAAGCAATTGAGGGCATCGAATCGGCGATGGCCTCCGGTGGATATGGCGCGGAAGGCATCAGCTTCCGCGATGTCATGGTAAGGAACCGTCAAGTATCGCTGACGGTTCTCGGAGCGAGCGCGGCGCGCCAACCCGCGCTCGAGGCCTCGCTTCGCGAGGCCCTGGCGCCGCTCGGCGCCGAAACCGTGCATTGCCGGTTTCGGGACGAGGCGGCGCCAGCCGCCGCGGGCGGGGCGCAGCAAGCGCCCGCGGCAGCGCAAGCGGCGCCGGGCGGCAGCGCCGGCGCCGGCAAGGCCGGCGGCCCCGTACAGGGGCACGGGGCCGATCTGGCTAGCCCGCTGCTTGCAGGCGGCAGCGGGACAACCTTCATCGCCGTCGCCAGCGGCAAGGGCGGCGTCGGCAAGTCCACGGTGACCGTCAACCTCGCGGTCGCCTTGGCCCGTCAAGGCAAACGCGTCGGCATCATCGACGCGGATATTTACGGTTTCAGCGTGCCCGACATGATGGGCATCGAAGAACGGCCGGTCGTCGTGAACGAGCGGGTTATCCCGATCGAGCGGTTCGGCGTCAAGGTCATCTCGATGGGCTTCTTCGTAGAGGACAACAGCCCGATCGTTTGGCGCGGCCCGATGCTAGGCAAGATGCTCCGCAACTTCTTCCAGGAGATCGAGTGGGGCGAGCTCGATTACATGCTGCTCGATCTGCCGCCGGGAACAGGCGACGTCGCGCTCGACGTGCATCAGATCATTCCGCAGAGCAAGGAAATCATCGTGACGACGCCTCATGCGACGGCCGCATTCGTGGCGGCGCGCGCGGGCGCCATGGCGATCAAGACGGAGCACGAAATCATCGGCGTCGTCGAGAACATGTCGTATTACGTATCCAAGTCGGGAGACAAAGAATACGTGTTCGGCAGAGGGGGAGGCGGCAAGCTGGCGGAGACGCTTCATTGCGATTTGCTGGCGCAAATTCCGCTCGGCGCGCCGGACAATCATGTGTCCGAGCCGGATTTTTCTCCATCCGTATACAAAGCGGACACCGAAACCGGCCGGCTTTATCTGGAGCTGGCGGACAGCGTCATCAAGCGCTGCGAAGCTTAACGAATAACACAAAGCCCGAGTGTGCTGGCAGGCGTCTTATTGTGACGACTGCCAGCCGCTCGGGCTTTAAGCTTTTACCCTGTTTCACCATGTTTGCTCTAACGCATGATGTCTTACGTTATTGCTGCTCTTCCTCCTGCGCTTGCTCTTCTTCCTCCATGCCTTGCTGCTCTTCCTCTTGTCCTTGCTGCTCCTGCTGCTGTCCTTGCTCTTCTTGCTTCTGAACCTTCTCGTCCGGCTTCGGCTGCAGCTCTTCCTGAACGGCTTTTTTCAGAAGATCCAGCACTTCAAGACGGAAGAGGGGATTCTGCATCGACTCCTGCATCAGCGACATGACTTCTTTCCGGTATTGAGCGCTCTTCAGCACTTCGAGAATCAGCTTCTCCATCTCCGGATTTTTCATCGTCTTGATTAATTCCTGCTGATACTGCGGATCCTTAATCAGTTCCTTGTGGATGTCCTTGTTTTCTTTATTTACAGCCTTAGCGAATTCGCCGGCGAATCGGGTATCCGTCATCAGCTTTTTGATGACCTTATCGTATTCGGGGGCGCTGATCACATCTTTGACGGCAAGCCGCACTTCTTCCTGATCCTGGACCGACAGAAGCTTCGACGACTGAGTCGAGTACCCGCTTTGCTGCTCCGCCGATTCCTGAAGCGCCGACTGGGCGTCTTCGGTTTTCAGAATGTCGATAACCATCGATTTCATGTCTTTGTAGCTCATCTGCTGCACTTGGCCGCCAGACGCTCCGGCTCCGCAGCTTGATAATAATAAGGCGATCGCCATAAGAGACGCCGATAAAGTCCAACGAATGCGCATTTCCTGCTCGCTCCCTTCTATGTCAATGCTAAGTGAAAATCCATGCTTGATCGCTTCTATTATGCGCATTGTTCACCGTTTTATCATGGACCGGCATTAGCTTTTTCATGTGATCGTGGTAAAATAAAGGGAATTACCTTGTAGGGGGATATTTCAGCGTGAATATACGAAAATGGTTCTTTTTATTCTGGAGCACCATGGTAGTGGGGTGCTTGGTTTGCGTGGTATGCGGCTCGGTCATGCTGCTTACGGACCAAGATTTTGGTTTTCTAGGCATCGATGTTACAGGCTTTAACGCCTTGATGATGGGTATATCGGGTTTGATGATCGGAGCGTTCAGCCAAATGGGCTTCTTCGCTTATCTGACGTTGAACTATATCGCGCTAAGCGTCTTCCGCAAAAAGTATCTCTGGAACGCTCTGCAAGCCTATACGACCGCATTCGCGGTGTTCGGCCTCGGTTATGTGCTTTATGAGGACCGCACGAACGACTGGTTTTTCTGGGTGTTGCCGCTAGTCGTGGTTGTCGCGTCTTTGTTCATGTCCTGGATCAAAGTCAAACAAACGAACCGCAGTGCGTTTATCCCAACGATGTTCTTGTTGTTCGTCGTCACCTTTGTCGAAGCTTGGCCTGCGCTGCAAGGAGAGACGAACATTGCCGCGATCGTCTTTATGATGTTCCCGTTATTCATCTGCAATGCGTACCAGAATATGATGATGCACCGTCTGCTCAAAAAAGAATCGGCCGACTCCGCGGCTGTGCCCGCGAAATCGGCCGGATAAGTCTTATTGCGCCGCCGAGGAAAGCTGCTTCTCCGGCGTCGTTTGCGATTGTTTGTCTTGGACGGCGCTGCCTTCCGTCTCGGTTTGCGTAATGAGCTGCGTCACGCTCACGAATTCGTAGCCTTCGCCGCGAAGCTGATCGATGATAGAAGGGAGCGCTTCGTGCGTTTGCGTGACTGTATCCGATGCGTGCATGAGAATAATGTCGCCGGGATGCGTGCGGGACACGACGCGGTTGATGATTTTTTCCGTGCCGATGTTCATCCAATCCATGGAGTCCGTATCCCATTGAATGACTCTGTATTGAAGCTCCTCGGCGATACGAAGGACCCGTTTGTCGAAGTCTCCGTTTGGAAGACGAATCAAATTCGGCTGCTTGCCCGTAATATCGGATAATATGGTATGGGCCGTTTGAATCTGCTTGCGGATTTCTTCGTCGCTCAGCTTGCTGTAGAAGTCGTGCTTATGGCCGTGACTTCCGATTTCATAGCCGGCTTCTTGAATTTTTTTGACCAGCTCGGGATGCGCTTGGCTCCATGGGGAGGATAAGAAGAAGGTCGCTTGCTTGATGCCTTTTTCTTTCAGCACCTCGAGAATAGGCTCGGCACGCTTGTCCCCCCAGCTTATATCGAATGTCAGCGCGACGACCTTCTTGTCGGTCGGAACACTGTAGATGGCAGCTGGCTGCTGCGGAGCGAACACGGTGATATTATCCCTTTCGGCATAGATGATTCCCACCGAGAAAACCAGTGCGATGACGATAAAAAAGTACCTTTTCAGCTTCTTGCCGTTCATTACGTAGAACATGTTCATGGGGGAAAGCGCTCCTCTCTTCGCCTCGCCCCGTGCGAGGCGTCAGCATTTGGCATTAGTAGTACAATCTATGCTCGTACACCGGAGAGATATTCATCTTATTTCGGACAAGGAGGCAGTCTATTGTTCAAACTGAGCGCGATCGTTCAGCATTTCAAAGATATGCGTCGTTATATTGCCATTTCATTTATTTTGTTTTTTGCGGGGATCGTGCTTGGAGGGACCAACGCTAATTTTCAAGCCTTTCTCGATAACCAGATCGCGGGACTCGATCAGCTGGTCGACATGGTGGATAAAGCCTCAGGCGGCGATCCCGATCGCGAAATGCTGATTCTGAGCTTAGTCATTTTTTTGAACAATGCGATCAAATCGATTCTCATTATGTACCTAGGCGCCTTCTTTGGGGTATTGCCATTCTTGTTCCTGGTGGTCAACGGAATGGTCATCGGCTATCTGCTGAAAGTAATCGCCGCCGATCCGAATGCCATGCCTGTAATAGAAGTTATTGTTAAGGGCCTTCTTCCTCACGGCATTATCGAGATACCGGCAATCGTGATTGCATGCGCATATGGGCTTAAATTCGGCGGTCTCGTATTCAGGGCGAGCGGAAGCTTATTATTCTCCCGAGGCAAGCTGAGCGGCATTGGCAAAGAAATCGAGTTTTTTGCGATACGGACAGTTCCGATGATTGTCATTCTTACCATTGCGCTGCTTGTTGCGGCGATCGTCGAAAGCACATTAACGAAAGCATTGTTAAATTAGTGTAATAATATTTCCATTATTTGAGCATAACAGTAAGGCGGTGTCCATGTGCATTAGCGATGGAGCCGCCTTTTTGTACGTCTCAGGACGGTCTATACGCGCTATACATCCCAAAGGAGGCCGCAACAGATATGCTCGGAATACTATTCAACGACAAGGAATGCAAGGAACTTGATTATGTTCTTCGCAAAGAACTCGACGAAATGCTGCTCGATTTGAACGACTCCAGACTCGACGGCGACATTAAGGGAGCAATCGCTAGACGTTACAAAATCATATTCCGGATGTATGCGAGAATCGCATCGCCCAAAGAGCTGTCGCGTTATGCTTTAAACGCCCGTACATACCGTTCTTAAGCTGCGAAAACAACGGCTCGAAAAAAATATAAAAAAGGGGTTGCATTCAATTGGGCCCCTGTGATATATTATAAAAGTCGCCGCTGAGACACGGGCGATAAACAAGAAAAACATTGATCTTTGAAAACTGAACAACGAGCGAAACTGCCCGATACATTCGCAAGAATGAATCGAAATAGCAACAACGTTTTAGAGCAAGTCAAACACTTTTATGGAGAGTTTGATCCTGGCTCAG
>NZ_JANIPJ010000026.1 GCF_024623455.1 Paenibacillus soyae
GATCGCCTTCCACCTGGAAAGGAAGGCGAAGGAGGGCTAGACCAGCCCCTAACCCTCCTCAATTACGTGCGAAAACTAAAGAGAAACCCGAGCATCTTTAAAAAGATGCGGGTTTCTCGACATTCTGGAAAGGCTGCCATAACGGCAGCCTTTCTTTTTTTTCACAGCTACTACTCTTCCCCGCGTTCAGCCTCCGCCGCCTCGATCGGAAGCACCCGCAGAAGCCACTCCAATACAATCCGGCACAGCTCCCCGCGCTTTCCTTCGAAGCCATGGTCGGTGTTCTCCATCACCCGCTGTTCCATTCGATTGCCTTCCACGCTCTCGAAAGCTTGGACGAGCGGGTCGTGGTTCACATTCTTCGGAGTCGTCTCGTCATTATCGGATGCAAGGAGCAGGACCGGACGGTAGGCTAGCTGAGGGACGCAGCGAAGCAGATTCCAATTCTCGTAATTGGCGATAAGCTCTCTTGAAATATCCTTCTTCGAATAACCGGTTACGAAAGTCGTCGCATACTCGAAGGTAGTCTCGATGCTCTCGCGCACCGCCACGCTTCGGCTCATGGCCTCACCCATCCAGCCGAAGTTCACTCCCGCGATGGAGAGACATGCCGGAATCGACGGATCCTTCGCGGCCGTCATGATCGTCAGGAACCCGCCGAAGCTATGACCCGCGAGGGCGATGCGATCCGTATCGACGCCATATTGCCCGCTCACGCCGGGACTTCGCAAATAGCGAAGCACCGTCTCCACGTCTTCGAGCGCATGCGCGACAGAGCTATTGCCCGTGCTGCCCCAGCAGCCGCGGTAGTGAAACACGAGCGTCTGATAGCCGGCTTGCTGCAAGCCGGCTGCCAGATCGTGGTTCGATTGCGTACCCGGAAAGCCGTGGAGCAGAACGATCGTTGGATGCGGACCTTCCCCCGCTGGGCTATATAGTCTCCCCACCACATAATCTTCCCCAACCGGGATGCGCAGAAGATGTAGCGCAGGGAGACGACGGGGTGCCGTATCGCTGGCGTGCCCGGCAGCTGCCTGCCTATTTGACTCTGATGTCATGTTCTATCCCTCGTTTGTATATTTTTTTCATATCTTCCCCACTATTCGCTATCAAAAGAGGATTCTCCTGCGCGTTGCAGCTCGGCCGCGGGATGAGATCACCGCTTGTTACAACCGGCAACGGACGTGTTTTTTAACCTTTACGCTATTGCGTATCCTAAGAGGGCAAGCAATTTCCATCCCATATGACAGGAGAATAATCGATGTCAACTGCCGAAGTCGAAGCTTGGCTGCAAGATTACGAGCATCCCCTCAAAGACGTCATGCTGCATGTGAGGCAAGCGGTCATGGCCGCCGACCCGCGCATGCAAGAGTGTATCAAGTGGAAAAGTCCGACGTTCACCTACCAAGGCAATCTGGCCAGCTTCAACCCTCGTACCAAAAAACACGTCAGCCTTATGTTCCACACCGGCGCTTCCATATCTAACGACTTCCCGAATCTCCAAGGCGGGGGCGACACGGCCAGATATATGGCGTTCCACAGCATGGAGGAAGCCGAAGCGCGGCGCGGCGAACTGGAGGCTATCGTCCGCGTATGGTGCAGCATGAAAGGATAGCTGCACGATCGTAGCTGTTCTGACAGTCGAACAACTCATCGTCCCTCGGCACAGTAAGCAAGCTCTATAAGTTAAAATTTTACACCTAACCAGTTGTGTTATATTACGTAACACAACTAAACAGAGCATCGATTTCAATTGAGGGATGGCCGATCCGAAATCACGATATAGAGTAGAGAAATGTCGGAAATCTGCATCGAATGTTGTAGAGTAATCCCGATAAATGGCGAAGGTTCGTCGGACAAGGTGAGGGAGCATGTTAGTTAAGCTGTCCCTTATTGAAGGTGAAACTGAGGAGCCCGGCCCGTCGAGACGACGCAGGAATTCTGGAGCAAATCGAGTAGGAGGAGGCGGCTAGCCTCCGTCCTCTCACACCACCGTACATGCGGGTCCGCATACGGCGGTTCCAAAAGGTTAACAAAGCTCCAAATAACGAGAAAGCATACTCTTCAGCCCTTTCGCTTCCCAATAGGAAGTCGGAAGGGCGTTATTTGTGTTTCGGGACATTTCCCATGCGCCTCTTCTGGAATTAGCCATGACGAAACAAGCCCACTCCGGTACGCCTAGTGCTCGAAGCTCGCGGATTCGAGTGCGTACCCGTTTCCACTGCTTCCATAGACACATTCGCAGCCTTCGGCGTATCCACTGATCGAATCGTTCACAATGGCTTTTCGCCGACGCAAGTCGGAAATAGCCAAGCCATCCCATGAGATAGCGATTCAATTTCCCGATGCGGGATTCCATGGACTCGGATCGTGTTCGGTTTGTCAGTTCCCGTACTCTCTCTTTGAAGCGTGAGATGGTCTGCGGGGCGAGGCGAACCGTCGCTTTCTTGTCTCTTAAGAAACTAAAGCCAAGAAATTTACGGTTCCAAGGGCGGTCTACCGCACTTTTCTCCCGATTCACTTTCAATTTCAGCTTTCCTTCTACGAAGCTTGTCACCGATCCCATCACGCGCTCTCCTGCCCGTTTGCTCCCTACGAAGATATTGCAGTCATCCGCATATCGCACGAAACGTAATCCTCGTTTGGTCAGTTCTTTATCCAAGTCGTCCAGCAGAATGTTCGCCAAGAGCGGGCTTAACGGTCCACCTTGCGGCGTACCTTCTTCCGTTTTCGTTAGCGCTCCATCTGCCATGGCTCCGGCATTCAAGTAGGCTCGGATGAGCATGAGGACACGCTTGTCCTTTACGCTTCTCGCTACCCTTGCCATGAGCATATCGTGGTTGACTCGGTCAAAGAATTTCGCCAAATCCATATCTACGACCCATCGAAGACCACTTTGGATGTAGTTTTGGGCTTGTTTCACCGCATCATGCGCACGTTTTCCTTGGCGAAAGCCATAACTGTACCAGGAGAAGTGGGAGTCAAAGATCGGATTCATCACTTGTAGAAGCGCCTGCTGGAGGAATCGGTCCATCACAGTTGGGATGCCGAGCAGCCGCGCGCCGCCTCCGGGTTTGGGGATTTCTACCCGTTTGACTGGCGAAGGTCTGTACGTTCCCGTTAGGAGTTCAGCTTTCACTGTTTCCCAGTGCGTTTTCAGGTAAGCCTGTAGCTGCGCTACCGTTACACAGTCCACACCGGGGGCTCCTCCGTTCTGTACCACTCGCTTGTAAGCGAGCCGAAGGTTATCCCCTTCGAGCATCCGCTCCAGCAGATCGTTCTGTTCTTTGCGAGCGGAAGGGGCGATTTGTGCCGGCGAAGAACTCGGCGCTTCTGCATACCCTGGCGGCTTCACCGCTTCTATCTGCAGCAAGCTCTCTTGCGAGATATTCGGCTGTCTTTGCTCTTTGCGCGAACGCATCGGTTTCCACTCTCCTTTCGGTTCAGCCCTTCCGCAGGCTGTTGCAACAGTCTGCGTACTATGGCTTCTGCTGACTTCTGCGGGTTCAGCGCAACCTCTCGGTTGCGGTTACGAAGTGACTTCGCATTTTTTTTCTCCCGCAGATCTCCCCAGATAAGAACGTCATCTTTCTGCCCGCAGCTACTGGAGTTTACAAGGTAAGTCTTTGGCGACTTTGGATTTCATCATGTTGAGGTGACTCATCCGACTTCCCCTGCCTCAGATCCAGTTCGTGTACCTTAGCTCGTGCATTTGCCTCCAGCTTCCTTCAGATTCCACCTCACGATGGACACCCTTGCTCTTGGCTAACGGTAGGCGTTCGCCAGCCCCCGTTCGGGACTTTCACCCTAGAGATGACGCCCATGCTGGGCGTACGCAAAAAGCAGGGCATCCGCCCGGATGCCCTGCTTCCGTCTCTTAGGCGCGCTGTCTCCGAACCGTAGAGAACTGGATCGTCGTGCCGCTGATTCGGCGGCGAAGCACGCTTCGGAACGTGAAGGCGGCGACGCTGTTGTAGTTGCCGTAGTAGTCGGACAGATCGTCGTTGAAAAATTGGACGACCTGGGCCCTGAAGACCGGATAGACGAATGTCGTTCCGAATATTCGTCTGACGCGAACGAAGCTGAACCGTTCATTGGTCGCGAAGGCCTTGCGGTAGAGCTCGGCAATCTGCTGCGGCGTCAGCGTGCGGGTAATCGGGGTCACCAATTGACCGCCAGCCGTTCTTACTCTTACGGTGAGACGCGCATCGCCGAACATTCTGCGGCGGACCAGCAGCGTCGCAAGCGCCTGCGCCTTGATCTCGCCCCTTACGGTAAGCGTAACGACGAAGTCGCCGCCCGGCGTCTCGACCAGCGGTCCGACTTGGACCATATTATCCCTGCCGATCGCACTTCGAATTTCGTTGTAGTACGTAGCCGCAGGCGGAGATAATCCCGCTCGGCCATCCCTGCGCGTGAATGCCATTCCCTCTCTCCCCTCTCTGCAGAACACGTTGCATTCTATTAGCGGGAGAAACGAATCGAAACAGCATGTACCTACGAGGAGACGGGCCGTCAGGCAAAAAGAAATCCCTTAAGGCTCTGCTGGCCAAAAGGGATCTTACGTCGTTCGTTATAAAGGAATGCGCGGCAGCTTAATGGACCTGTATCGAGATGAATTGTCCCTCGCTCGCGTTCGGCCCGATCCAGATCGTAAAGCTTCCCGGTTCGACGGTCCGGTTCATATGTTGATCGATGATGGCAAGCGCGTCATCGTTCACAGGGAAGCTTATATCTGCGGATTGGCCCGGCTCCAGCAGGACCTTACGGAAGCCAATGAGCTTCTTGAGCGGCTGCGTGACGCTGGCTACTTCGTCACGGAGATAGCACTGCACCGTTTCTTCGCCGGCACGGTCCCCGATATTCGTCACCGTGACGGAAAGCGTCAGCTCCTCTCCTGCCCGCATCGTTGCGCGCTCCGCCCGGATCACCCCGTACTCGAAGCCGGTGTAGCTCAGCCCGTAGCCGAACGGATACAACGGATCCGTCGTCGAATCGATGTAATACGACGAGTAGACGCCAGCAGGCGGACGGCCGGTCTTCTTGCGGTAATAGTAGATCGGCACTTGACCGACGTTATGCGGGAACGTCACGGGAAGACGGCCGCTCGGATTGTAGTCGCCAAACAACACGTCGGCGATGGCGCACCCACTCTGAACGCCGAGATGCCACGCTTGTACGATAGCCGCGGCATATTCCTCGAGCCAAGGCAAAGCGAGCGGCCTGCCGCTCAGCAAGACCGCGATGACCGGCTTACCGGTGGCGGCCACAGCCTCCACGAGCTTACGCTGCGCGCCCGGCAGATCGAGCGACGTGCGCGAACGCGACTCTCCGCTCATCTCGAGCGATTCTCCCAGCGCGAGCAGGACGACGTCCGCTTGCTTCGCGATGCCTACAGCCGCCTCGAATCCGTCCTCACTGTCCGAGTCGATGCCGCAGCCCTCCGCGAATAGGACGGATGCCTCCTCGCCCGTCGCCTTGCTGACTCCTTCGAGCAAGCTCACCACGTCCGCGGGATTGCCGTCGAACGCCCAGCAGCCTAGCGGATCCTTATGATTGTCCGCAAGCGGCCCGATAACGGCGAGCTTGACGCTCTCCTTTGGCAGCGGAAGGACATGGCCTTCATTACGAAGCAGCACGATCGATTCTCTAGCCGCTTCGCGTGCCAGCGCCTTATAGGAGCTCTTCTCGGACGCCGCTTCATCCGGCGTCGATCGCAGGACGAACGGCTGCTCGAACAAGCCGAGCCTCAGCTTCACGGCGAGAATGCGCAGCACGGACTCGTCGATGACGCGCTCCGGCACGCGCCCGTCCCTGACTAGCTTCGGCAGATGCCTCATATAGAAGCCGGAGTGCATATCCATGTCGCAGCCCGCCATGACGCTGCGCTCGCAAGCTTCCTCCTCGCTCCCCGCTACGCCGTGCACGAGCAACTCCTGAAGCGCGTTGTAGTCGCTTGCCACGATGCCCTGGAAGCCCCATTCATCCCTCAGAATCGTCTTCAGCAAATACTCGTTCGCGCAAGCCGGAATGCCGTTCACTTCGTTGAACGAAGCCATGATGCTCAGCGCGCCCGCTTCCACGGCTTCCCGGAATGGCGGCAGAATGACTTCGCGCAGCACGCGGTCGGACAGGTCGACCGTATTATAGTCGCGCCCCGCCTCCGCCAGGCCGTAACCCGCATAATGCTTCGGACAGCTTGCGGCCGCCTGTCCAGCGCCGTCATCGACCTGCGCGCCTTCAACCCAGGCTTTGGCGTACTCGCTTGTCAGCAGCGGATCTTCGCCAATGCTTTCGGCGATACGTCCCCATCTCGGGTCGCGGCTGATGTCGATCATCGGCGCGAATACCCATGCTACACCATCCGCCATTGCTTCACGGGAGGCGGCTTCCGCCGTCCGCCTGGCCAGCTCCGGCTTCCAGGCCGATGCCTGCGCCAGCGGAATCGGGAACACCGTCTGATAGCCGTGAATAACGTCGCGTCCGATCAAGAGCGGAATACGGTGCGGCGTATGCTCCTGAATGAGACGCTGGAGCTCGTTCGCCTCTTCGGCCCCGGATAGATTGAAAACGGACCCGACTCTCCCTTGTTTGATTTCCTCCAGCAGCAGCTCTCTCTGGGAAACGCCCGTCTCGGGATTGATCGGGTTGTAGCCCCAGTCGTATTGCGTCATCTGGCCGATCTTCTCCTCGAGCGTCATGCCGGACAGGATGCGCTCTGCGCGGCCAAGGATTTCCTCCGTGAGCCATTGCCGCGGATCTGCTTGCGATTGTTGCCGTGTCTTCATCGTGCCGCTCCTTCCCCATCTATCTGAATGTCATTCTTTTTATTATAATTGGAAGCAGTTTCGTTCTTGTAGAAACAATATCATTGAATATATCAACAATCTGATTGTTATTTACTGATTAGGGCGGAGGGGGCGCACGGCATGAATGCCATTCAGGTGCTGTTCAGCGATATGTCCAAGCACGGGGAGCCGTTCCGGCATCAGTTCGCGAACGGACTGGACGCCTATATTATTCGTCTGCAGATCGAGGGCAATTGCCAGGCGCTGGTGGAGGGCGCCTTAGAAGACATCGGCCCCGGGGACATGCTTCTGTTCCAGCCCGGGGACATCTACGATTTGCGCATTGATGCAAGCGAAGGCAAGCCATTCTCCGGCGATTATTATATCTACGGCACCGGACCCGGAATGCGGGAATGGTGGGAGAGGAGACAGCGGCCGACGAGAACCAAGATTGCCGAGAACAATCGGCTGACGGCCGTCTGGCAGCAGATCGTGCAGGAGAAACGAAGACTGGACGGCGGCGATCCTGACATCCTGACGCCGTTGGTCTGGTCGCTGCTCCTGCTTATTGACCGGGCGATTGACGACTCGCGGGAGGGCTCGTCGCCGCCCGCTTACCACGCTCTCCGCATGAGGCATTACATCGAAGAGCACGCCGCCGAGGCGCTGACGCTCGAGCAAGTGGCCCGGTATACCGGACTTAGCGTCTCCCGTGCCGTCGCTCTGTTTAAGGAGCAATACGGCATCTCCATTATTAGCTACGCCCAGCAGCTGCGGCTCGCCCGCGCAATCAACCTGCTCGAACACAGCCCGCTCTCGCTGGAGCAGATCGCCGCGGAATCCGGCCTTGGCAGCTACGCGTATTTCCACCGTCTCTTCCGCGAGCGGTATGGCATGTCGCCGGGAGCCTATCGTCGAGGACGATAAGCCTCAAACTAACCATTGACTTTCCTGCTAGGGTAAGGTTTATCGTTATTGTAGTGATTCCGGCCGGAGTACGAGCAGAAAGGATACCTCTAATGAAAATAGGAGAATTCGCGGAACGAAACCAAGTCACCGCCAAAATGCTGCGGCATTACGATGAAGTCGGGCTGCTGAAGCCTGCGGCGATCGACCCGTTCACGGGTTACCGTTCCTACGAACCCGAGCAGTCCCATCGTCTGAATTGGATCCTCATATTGAAAAACTTGGGGTTCTCCCTTGGCGATATCAAGGCCATATTAGGCGGCCCCGTCGACGTGGACGTCTTGATCCGAGAGCTGATCCGCAAGCGGATCGAGATCGCTTCCGCCTTCAATGAGCAGATGCAGAAGAAAATCGCGATTGACCGCCTCATATTCATTTTGGAGAAAGAAGGGTTTGCCATGGAAAAACAAGTCGATTTACTCCATATTGAGCAATCCAGCGTACATGATATCAAAAAGAACATCCCCAATATGGAGACGTTCCTCGAGGAAGCCGCCCGAATCGTCTCACGGGGCAAGGACGGCGAAAGCATGGCCGTGCTCCGACTGGACATCAGCCGCTTCAAACAGGTCAACGACGATTACGGCTTCGACGTCGGCGATAACGTCATCGTAGCGATCTACCAGATAATTGCGGCAAGCATCGACTCCTCCCGATGCACGGCAGCCATTGGACGCGCCCACGGCGATGAATTTGTTATCTTCGCCAGGGCCGAAAAGATTGCGAGCGAACAACTGGCAGCATCCATTATTGAGACCGTCAAATCGTTCGATTTCGCCGCAATCGGCTGTCCGAGAGCGATGGGCTGCTATATCGGAGGCCTCGTCGGCTATCCCCGTACCGTTCTGGACATTCGGAGCATAATCGAGCATTCGATCGAGACGCTCGACCAGGCCCGGGCAAAAGGTCCGAACGCTTACGCGATCGAGCCGTTCATCATGCCATCCTCCCATGCGGGACAAAACTCCGCCTCCTAACACCGAGCAAGGGGCTGGCCTCCAGGCATCTTCGTTGCCTGGAGGCCAGCCCCTTCTTGATTGCCGTCCATTATTGGCCGTCAATGAGCTTCGATTTCACCAACAAACGCTGCACGATCACAGCCGTCTCCGCACGGGTGATCTCGCTCTGCGGCTTCAGCTGCCCATTGCTGCCTTGCACCAGCTGATGGTTGGCGGCTGCCGCGGCTGCTTGCTCCGCCCAAGCGCTGATGTCGCCGGCATCCGCGAACGCCGACAATGCATCGGCTGAAGCGCCTGCGTCCAAGCCGGCAAGCGCCATCGCGCGATATAGAATGACCATTGCTTCTTCGCGCGTAATGGTGGCGGAAGGTCGGAACGTGCCGTCTTCATAGCCTTCAATCAAGTCGTAAGCGGCCGCTTGGGCTATGACGCCGTTGTACCACGCATTCGCCTCCACGTCTTTGAACGCGTCGGTCGATGCTTGATCGCCTAGCCCCAGCGCGCGGACGATTATCGCGGCGAATTCGGCGCGCGTAATGGACTCGGATGGCGCAAATTGCTCGGCGTTCAAGCCGTTTACGATCATCCTCGAGGCCATATCGTTAACGGCCACTTTCGCCCAATGTCCTTCCATGTCCACGAATGCCGCCGCGTTCGAAACAAGCGAATACAGGCTGTTGGTAAGGCTACGGATGACGGCGTAGTACTTGCCATCCTTCTGCACAATAGAGGTCGGTACATGGCGTACCGTTCCATCCGGCTCCAGCACCAAGCCGGTCGTCACTTCGTTCGGGTCGACGCCTTCGGGAATTGCGATCGTTCGCTCAACATACGCGCTGAACCGATCGACCGATATTGCCGTCCCCTTATAGGAAACCGTAATAGAGAACTCGATTGGCGCCGCTACTATAGCGAAAGAATTCTCCTCCGCCGCCTGCTCCATGCGCGTGACGGCCTGTTCATCGCCTTTTGCAATCGTTACCTGCACTTGAATATCGGATAATGGCACTTGGCTGCCGAGCTCTTGCGCAACATTGCCAATGAACGGCTCATTCACAGGCAGCTTATAGCTTCCGTTAACCGTTTGAATATCCAATACCGCTTGCTTGTCTTCCATCTTCTTCACGATATCGCCGGTCAAACCGATCGACACCTTATCCGCGGAAGAGGTTACCGGAATGACTATGGAAGGCTTACCGGCCGAGCCATCTAGCAGGGTGGAAATCTTGTCCACGTCGAGAGTGGCCGTAAGCACACTTTGTCCGCCCTCGGTCGAAGGCACCACCGTTGCGAGCTGTCCTTGCGGCTTGCCGTCTACGATGATATCAATTCCGTTATTTGTCTCGGGCACGGTGACGATTGGGGGCGCCGCGACATAGTCCCTAGCCTTGTACAGGTAGAAATCGTCTAGCGTGCCCCACGCTCCGCCGCCGGCCTTGATTCTTGCTCCGATCGTGAGAGTGCCGCTGGTGACGAGAACATCCTGCAGCTGCGGGTTCTTCCAGTTCACCCATCCGTCTACAGCGGTATCGGCTTTAACTTCCTTGCTGCCGGTTTTCGCGTAGAGGTACATTTCGGCGTCCGCTGCGTTGCCGCCCTGCAGGAACATGGACAGATTGTAGTACCCTGGCGTCAGACCGGTAATGGTCTGTTCCACTCGGAAATCAACGCTGGTGTCCGAATAGAAGTGGAGCGAATAACTGCCCGACTTTGCGTCGGAGGCGCTGTTCAGGTAGTCGGTATGCGGTTTCGTTTCATCTACGTGGGTTATGCTCCACATGCTTCGTACCCCATTCTCGAAGCTTGGGTTCACCACGTAATTTTGTTTTTTGATCTCCAAAAGAGCTCTGACCGTTCCGCCTTCCACGGTGCCGTCGATCACGTAAGCGCCAACGCCGCCGTTCACGGCCTGCTGAAGGTCGGCCGCATCCCAAGTCACCGGTACGCTGCCTTTTGTTCCGTCGTTGAACGTCACGCTTACGGTTTGCGGCAGCGAGATGGTCTCGCCTTGCGTCACGCTAAGCGAAATATCCTTGATCTCGTCAACCCGAACACTTGGGGCAACCGCTCCCGTGTCCACGTATTCGAATACCTTTAGCGAAGGAAGCGGATGACCTTGGAAATCGAATAACGCCTGGTTATCGACCGCGCTGCCGCCGAACCATACGCCCGCGTCATGCGCGTCATATTCTGCCGCATAGCTGGAAGCCCAGCCCGAGCCGAATTCTTCCCACTTCACCTTATTTTGCGCGAGCTGATTCGGAGGCCCTACCGGCAGCCAAGCCGGCTCCCAATAAAACACGCCGATTCCCTTTTCGCCAACCTTGGCCACCGCATCGATGACGTCGCGAAGCGCATGGGCTTGGCCTTGCACGGTAATCGGGTAATTCAACGTTTGGCCGGAGCTTTTCGGCGCCGTATTGCCATGGCCGTCCCCGTCTTCCGCTGTGTAGGTGTACGAGGTTTCCGCTACCATTACTTTTTTGTCGTACTGAGCGGCTACATCGCTTAGGACAGACGTTAGGTTGTCGAGCGTGCCGTGCCAGAACGGGTAGTAAGAGGAAGCGAATACGTCGTAGTCGACATCATTGGCATTCAAATTTTGCGCGATGCTCGCGTACCTGCCCGCGGTTTCCGGGTTCGTGAAGTGCAGCGCGACCAGAATGTCTTTATCGTATTTATCCGCCGCTTCCCGGACGGCTCTGCTTCCCTCGTTGAACAAAGCGCTCATATTCGCCCAGCCGGTCTCACCGGCGACGCCGCCGTTCGTCTCGTTGCCGACCTGCACCATGCCGATATCAATGCCCGCATCGAGCATGACGTCCAAGCTGTTGTACGTAAACTCGTAGAGAGCGACTTTCTTCTGGTCTAGCGACATTTCGTCCCAGGCCTTGGGCGCCTGCTGCTTGGCCGGATCCGCCCAGAAGTCGGAATAATGGAAGTCCACGAGCAGCTTCATGCCATGCTCCGTCGCCCGCTCCCCAATCAAGATTGCGCTGTCTACGTCATTGTTTCCGCCGCCGTAGCCTCGGCCTTGCGAGTCGAACGGGTCGTTCCACACGCGCACACGCACGTAGTTGACGCCGGATTCGCTCAGCGTTTTGAAGATATCCTGCACAACCCCCGCTTCATTCTTGAACGTCACTCCGCTTTTTTCCAACGCAAGAATACTCGAAACGTCCACGCCCTTAATGAAATCGTCAGACAAGCCGTCGACCTTTTCGACGAAGATGTCGGCTTCGACCGGCTGGCTCGTATCCGTGCTCAGCTGCTTCAAGCTCACGTTGTCTAAATAACCGTAGGCGTTAGGCGTGCCCGTCACCGTCGCGCCGATCTCCACGTTGGCCGCCTCCTCCTCGACAACAAACTTCAAACTGACCGTACCCCATGCGTTATAGCCCGTCGTCGATACGGCCGCACTCTGTGCTTCTGATCCTGCAAACAGCTTCACCTGGCCGCCTTCCCCCATGGAAACAGCCGACAATTCATAGCTGCCGGGCGACAGCGACGCAACCGTCTGCTTGACCGTAAACGTGTGATTCCCGGTCGCCGTGTTATTGATCCAGTACTTAAAAGCATAATTCCCAGTATTCGAATGAGGCTTCATCCATTGATCGCTTGCATAAGCGAAATGAGAAACCACCGCCGCTGCCGATCCCGTAGTCGACCAGGTTTGATTCGATTCAAAATTGATTTCATAATCGTTTTCAAACCCGCCATTCGTCACATACTCGCCCTGCGCGCCGTTGGCGTAGCCCGTTCCCGTAAATGCCGAAAGCGAACCTACCAGCATCACGCAAGCCAATAATGCCGCTAAAACCGCCGTCCTTTTCTTTCTCATATCGTCCCGCCTTTCTCTATTTTTATTGCAGCACATCCCGTTGCCGTTCCCTCGTAAGCGTTTCCACATATCCGCTTTAACTAGCGCCTTGCAGATCGCTGTATCCCTAATTCTAAATTTTGCCCCTTGACATTGAACAGGCGACGATTGCAACATTTCGGATGGTTATTCAACACGTTGAAGAGCCGGAACCCGCATTGGTGCCCAAAAATAGAAAAGCCGCCGATCTAAGATCGACAGCCCGTTTCCTTGTTTTTATTCGCGCTCAAAGCGGAGATCTCATACACTCTTATCTTCATGGTCTTGGCGCCGCCCTCTTCATGAGCGGCCCCCGTTCCTGTCAGAATGCAGAGATTGCCATGGCCGTTTGTATAGTGGCTATATACTTGCCCCTTCAGCCGATGCCGTGAAATCTCGTTCAGCTGGGCATCCACTATTACTAGGGTACTAAGGCCTGAAATCAACACCGCTCTCCCGAAGGAATCTGCCGTTAATAAGAAGCAGGAAGGATCAATTCCCTTATTGACATTCATCCTGTAGCTCCTCGTGTCGATGACAGCCAGCCCCCCATCTAAGGAGATAAATAATCGATGATGAGCCGCATCGACGACTGCATGCTGGAAATACCCCTCGATTATCCATTCATGCATTCGTTCCAAGCTCTCATTCAGAAGCAGAACTTTGCATCGAAGCTGATTATTATGAAAATTACTGCAGGCATAATAGACCTCGCCTGGGGATCGCTCATCAAATATAAATCTACCTGCGAAATACCCAGGTTCAACTGGATGCTCGGCTACTATTTCTCCGCGCCGATTTACTTTTACAAGCTCCGTTGATTGATCGGCTTCACTTTGCCTGCTCATGTAGATGGCACCATTATGGTAGTACGGATGTTCCGCCGAAGCCACCTTCCACCTCTTGGTCATGTCCGGGCCGAACTCGACAACACTTTTTCCGGTAGAATCGAAATAAAGAAATGCTCCTTCTTCCAGTAGGCATAGAGGATCAATAAACAGCCCGCCTAAAGAGTTATCCGAAATCAGCTGCCCCTGTCCATCAAATAGATAGTACCGACCGCGAGCATGGCAGAAAAAAGCCAAATACCCATTCGCCGCCCTTAATACGCCCGTCGCCTTCCGGTATCGGAAAGAGCTGACATCGAGGAGCGGCTCAAGCGCCCCATCCGCGCCAAACTTGTAGATTCTTTCTCTCTCGTAACGGTCCTCATAGGCATGATACGGAGGCTCCCCAATAAGAAACTTATTGTCCCCTACTATTTCAATTAAGCCGCCTTCAAGCTCTGTGAGCAACTTTGTTTTGGTTTGATTCCGGCTCGGTTTTCTCCTGTTCGCTTCACGGAAATATTCCTCAATATAGGGGAGGTTGCGTTGACTGCACCCAACCGATTCCGGGTGCTCGGACAGCATTCTATGGTCGATCCAAAGCGTCGTGCCAAAAAAATATTGAAGCAACTGCAGCTTCTTCTCCAGCGCCTCGCACTCCAGAATAGGCTTTAGAATAATAGCCTCGCTGTCATCGAATCCAAGCTCCCTTACGAATACCTCCGGTTTGCCCCGTTTCTTCGCGGCTCCGAAACTATTGTCGCCGATATGCGCGGTCAACGCCTTTCCGTCTCTGTAGATCGACATCTTAAACCAGTCGTCATCGAAATACTCGATGGACAAGACGCTATGATCTATCACTTTTGACAGCTTCTTGGCAGCCGCATCCATTCCGCCTGCATGGAGATGCTCGCTAACAATCGTCGTCCAGCCTTCCGACAACCGGACGACGGTGCAATCGGGCCATATTTTATGAGCCTCATCCACTATATCAGCTCTTACTTGCAAATTCGCGAAGGTAGTACCCACCCGATCGCCCCCTGTACATGTAACAGCAGTGTTACGACTTCTCCTCGCGTCCCATATCCTTCCTAATAAACAATTATAATCCACGCCAAGATTCATAGTAAATCAAAAAAAAGCGCATTTCCGCGGCTTGCTAGCCGCTGGAAATGCGCTGAAGTAACGGGAACTAATTTTCTACAATCGGTCTCATCGTTCTCAGAATGCCGTAGATGCCGTTAATTTTGCCCTCCGGAACGAACTTGAACTCGACCTGCTCCTTGCCTTGCACCACGGACTCGGGAATGTCGAACGACAGAGTGAGGAACTCGCGCTTGAATGCCGGAGATGATTGATAGCTTGTAATCAGCTCCCCGTCCGCATAGATGTTCATGACGCGGTCGTGGTGAACCGAGAAGAACAGGAACTGTAGGCTGTTGCGAATGCCCGGGACCACCTTCAGCTTATAGCTGAACCAGCCGCCGGGATGAGCGGCCCGGCCGTTCTGCCCGTCCCACGCGCCGCCGAACGTCTCCTCGCCTTGAATGCCGTGCTGGAGCTCGTATTGATCGTTCCCGACCTGAACGCTGTCGATCGTCGCCTCCCGGATGAGCTCATCCATTCTGAGCTGCTCCTGATGCCGCTTCAGCTCCTCCGAGTCCTCCCCGATGACGTGCCAGTAGATGCCGTAACGCTCGCTATGCTGCTCATAATGCGGCGTAAACGCCAGACGGTCGTCCTCGTCCGTATGCCGAAGCTTAAAGACAAGCTCACGGCCTTCCCTCACCAAATGCCGCTCAATGCCGGCGATCCATTCGTCCGGGCTCATCCCCGTCGGGATCAAATAATCCTTGATCCGCATGCGCTTAGTCGGAACTCGCACCATGATGCCGGTAGACGCCTGCGTCATGTCCTCGGTGCCGAGCGCCGCGCTTAATACAACCGGGCCGTACTGGAATCCGACGGCTTGCGGATTGTCCGGCAGCAGAGAAGCCGTTACCTTCATCGGCAGGCCCAAAGTAATCGTGTCGCCGTCCGACCATGCGCGTCGGATGACCATATACCCTTCCCGGATATCGGGAAGGACGGCCTCACCGTTCACACGCGCCTCGAGCTCTCCGCTCACCCAATACGGCACGCGTAAATGCACGGCAAAGCTTCGCGTCTCGCCGTTCTCGATCCCGATTCGAAGCGTCGCTTGATCGTCAGCCGGGAGGTTTTCCTTCAGGGAGACTGTCGCCTGCTGCTCGGCCCAATCCAGGGTGGAGCTCACGTATTGGTTAACGTACAGCTCATCGTTTTGATGGAAGTACACGCTGTCGTTCAGCTTCGTGAAGCTTTCCATGCCCGTCCCCGTGCAGCACCAGAAATGCTCGAACGGCGAGCTGTATATTTTGAAATAACCCGTGGCCATCGGCTGGAAATACATCGTCATGCCGGTCTCGGGATGCTGCGAGGACAGAATCGCGTTCAGGTACGTTCTTTCGTAGAAATCCGCGTATTTGCGGTCCCGGGTCAGCTTGAACAGCTCGCGGGTCAGCTTCAGCATGTTGTAGCTGTTGCACGTCTCGCATGTGATGTCCGTCCGCTTGGCGTCCAGCAGGTCCGGCTCGCCGAAATGCTCCGACTCGCTGTTGCCCCCCGTCATGTAGCTGTGATGATCCACGACGATATCCCAGAACTTCATGGCCGCCTCCAGATAGAACCGCTCGCTCTCGCCGAGCGTCAGGTAACGGTTCAAGGCCCCAATGAACTTCGGAATGGTCGTGTTGGCATGCTTGCCCTTCAGAATGTCGCGGCCGTCGCGGATCGCCTCGAAGAGCGGGAGCTCGTCGAATTGATGGGCGGCGGCGAGATGCTCCTTCTTGCCCGTTATTTGGTACAAATCGTAGAGACAGTCGTTCATGCCCCCGTATTCCACCGCCAGCACCGTCGCTTGCAGCTCCTTCGTCCATTGCGACGTCCGGGAGGACACCCAGTCTCCGAGACGGGAGACGATATCGAACGCTTCCTTCGACTGCGTCGCATGATAGATGGAGATGAGGCCCGCGATGATCTTGTGCATCGTGTACCAAGGCACCCAGGCCGGCTGCTTGTTCTCGACGTTATCGATCAGCTTCTCCGGGTAGGCGGACAGGTAGCCGCTCTCGAATTGGCAGTCGGTCAGCTCGGCGATCATATAGTTCAATCGGTCAAGCATAACGGGATCCTTCGACGCGGAGTAGGCCTGCGCGCAAGCGGTCATGTAGTGGCCGAGCGTATGCCCGCGAATCTCGGTATTCTCCCAGCCGGGGTATTTCGAAGCCTTAGGCTCAAGCCCCCTGTTCTCCCGGAAACCCGCCAGCAGGCGGTCCAGCTCGTAAGCGTGCAAATACTGCAGCTCTTTCTGGATCGCGTTTGTATGGTAATCTCCGGTCAGCCTTACCTGATGCAGCGCAAAATCCGATAATGGAATTTGCTGCCGCGTCGTTCCTCCGATCGTCATGTTCATCCGCCTCTCTTCATTCGGGTTCTCGTGTGATAGATCTTCTTCAGATTACTACCCCGGTAGACGGCCTCGTAAGTGGCGAAACGTTCGAATTGGTGTAAAAAAGTCAGATCATATAGCGCGGCGCAGATTGCTGTTTGTTAGTAAATATTTCGAGTTCGTCTTGTCATACCGCTATTCTCCTGCTATCCTTGATGCACATTAAGGTGTGAAAAGGTCAGATAGGCGGTGAATAATCCATGTCAGGGTATACCTTTAACGTCGAGAGGCCCTTGCAGCTGAATATGACTGGCAAATTCGTCGCTCCCTCCCCCGAGTGGATGCACATGAGCCGGATCTTAATGGATTACGAGCTGTTCGTGCCGACCAAAGGCATCCTGTATATAGCCGATGAGCGGGAGCAGCATGCGCTTCGGGAAGGCGAGTTTCTGCTCATGCCTCCGAGAACGAAGCAATATGGGTACCGGGCGTCTGACTGCAGCTTTTATTGGCTGCACGTCACGGCTGTCGGGCAGACGGATGCGGCGGTTGATGCTGTGGATGAGGACGCGCCGGGCGTCATTCGCATTCCCGGCAAGGGAAACCTAAGCGGGGCGGATAAGCTCATCGTCATGATGAAGCAGCTGCAGGACTCGATTCGCAGCTTCCAGGACCCGACGCTGAACAATTACTTGGCGACGAGCATCCTATGCGAGCTTCACAATCAAGTGAAGCTCGGTCAGAGCGGCTCCGGACAGCGGCTCAAGCAGCTGCAGCTGTACAACGACGTGGTGGACTACATCAAGTGGAACCGGTTCGAACGGCTGCAGGTGTCCGAGATCGCGCATCGTTTCGGTTACAACGCGAAGTACCTGTCCCACATGTTCGCAGGCATTGCAGGCATGTCTCTTAAGCAATTCGTCATGCAGCAGAAGATCGAGGCCGCCTCCTTCCTGCTGACGGATACGAATTTGACGGTTAACGAGATCGCGCTACAGCTCGGCTTCCACGATAGTCATCATTTCATGCGGACGTTCAAGCAGATGACCAGCCTAACGCCGACCGGCTACCGCAACTCGGCTGCCAACCGGCTGTTGTTTTACGAGTAAGGGCGATTTGGAGGAAGGGGATTTATTCCATGAAAGAGTAGATGTTGCCTATGTGCTTCTCTTTGATGAACAAAGAAAACATGTATTGATGGTCAAAAACAAGGGGATGAAATCCTCCTACTACACACTACCTGGCGGAGCAGTAGAACAGGGAGAAACACTTGAAGAAGCAGCTATTCGCGAGGTAAAAGAAGAAACGGGCTTAGAGGTTGAAATCAATGGTATTTTCAGTGTAAGTGAAGCGTTTTTTGTAGATAGGGGGCATCACACCATTCTCTTTACCTTTAGAGGGAATGTAATTGGTGGCGAAATAAATATCTCCTTCCCAGAAGAAATTGAGGAAGTTACTTGGATGGAACCCCAAATAGCAGAAGAATACATGCATATGCCAAGTGAGTCAAAGGGATTACTATCGGGTAACATATCCGCACCCTATGTACGCAGAGGAACTGTTCATCATAATTCTTAATACAGGTAATTTTAATAACCACTAAGCTGCTGCACAATCCTGAACGGAACTCACAGACGTTATTCCCTCTATTTCTGGTGAAATGTGGCTTGTAACGGAACTGGCCGACGCTATTTGCGCCATTTTGGTTGTGGACCAGTGCCATTCGGATGAATAAAGGCTTATGGTTCCGTAAGAATCCCTAAAACGCGGTTTTAAGCGCAGATAAGGTCTGGTAGTTCCGTTAGCAGCTTATTTCCTCGGCGCGGCTAGAATAGACACTTAATAAACAGCGACAGCCCAGGACTTTATTTCTTGTCCTTGGCTGTCGCTGTTTAAATCTCTATGACACGATGAAGGCCGAGACGCAGCTAGCTCGCGTCCCCCTGCGCGAACTGATACCGGTACAGGCCGGCGTAGAACCTGCCGCTCTCCAGCAGCTCCTCATGCGTGCCCTGCTCCGCGATCCGCCCGTCCCGGATGACCAGGATGTTATCCGCTTCCTTAATCGTGCTAAGCCGATGCGCGATCACGAAGCTCGTTCTTCCCTTCATGAGCAGCTTCATCGCCTCTTGGATATGGAGCTCCGTTCTCGTATCGACGCTGCTCGTCGCCTCGTCGAGAATAAGAATGGACGGATTCGCTAGCACGGCCCTCGCGATCGTCAGCAGCTGCCGCTGTCCCTGGCTTAGGCTGCCGCCTTCGGCGCTGACTGGCGTGTCGTAGCCTTGCGGCAGCTTCTGGATGAATCCGTGAGCGTTCGCCAGCTTAGCCGCCTCCTCTACCTCCCGGTCATCGGCGTTCAGACGTCCATACCGGATATTTTCCCGAATGGTGCCGGAGAAGACGTGGGCATCCTGCAGGACCAATCCAATCTGCTGGCGAAGATACGGCTTGCTCAGCTCGCGGATATCCTGCCCGTCGATCCGGATGCTGCCGGATTGGATATCATAGAAGCGCGTAAGCAGATTGATGATCGTCGTTTTGCCCGCACCCGTCGGACCGACGAGCGCGATCATCTGGCCGGGCGAAGCATGCAGCGACAGCTCCCTGAGCACCGGCGCCTCCGGCTTGTACCCGAAGATGACCCGCTCGAATACCACGTCGCCCGCAATCGGCCGGTCAATCATTCTGCCGTCTTCCTCCTCCGATATCTCGGGCTTCTGATCCAGTACCTCGAATACGCGCTCCGCGCCGGCAACCGCCGACTGGAACAAATTATATTGATTAGCCAGCTGGTTGATCGGCTGGCTGAATTGATTGGAATACTGAAGGAAACTGGCGATGATTCCGACCGTGATCATATCTTGGTAAGCGAAGATCGCTCCGAATACGGCAATAACGACGAAGCTCAGGTTCCGCATCGCGTTCATGATCGGCCCCATCGATCCGGAGAAGCTCTGGGCTTTCACGCCGACCGCCCGCAGGCGCTCGTTCATCTCCCGGAATTGGCCGGTATTGGCGGATTCCCTCCCGAACACCTTGACCACCTTCAGTCCCGAGATGTTCTCCTGGACGAAGCCGTTCACTTCCCCAAGATGCTTCTGCTGCTGCGAAAAATATTGCCGCGTATACGACGCGATCTTCTTCGCCAAGAAGGCTGCGACCGGCACCGTCAGCAGCGTGACGAGCGTCATCCAGCCGCTCAGGCTCAGCATCATCGCGACGCTGCCGACCAGAATCAATACGCTGGATATAAGCTGCACCACCGTCTGGTTGAGCGTGTTCGAGACGTTCGAGATGTCGTTGGTCGTTCGGCTCATCAGCTCGCCGTGCGTCCTCTGATCGAAGAACGACACCGGCAGGCGCTGATAGTGCTCGAACAAGGCTTGCCGCATGTCGCGGACCGTATGCTGGGACAGGCTCGCGGCCGTGTACTGCTGCAACCATGTGAATGCCGCGCCCAGACCGTACACGGCCAATAGGAGGAGGCCCATTCGGACAAGCCCGTCCGCCTGGCGCGGCAGCACATAGTCGTCGATGATGACGCCTATCAAGTAAGGCGCCAGCAGCGTCAGCGCCGTCGTAAGGACCGTACTGCTAATGACAATCCATAACGCCCGGCGTTGAAGCTTCAGAAAGCCCCATATTCGGCGCAATGTGCCTGCCGTATCCTTGGACCGGACCTTCGGCGCCTCTCCGTGATGCGGGCCCTGCCTTGGCTGAAAGCCCATTTGCGCGAACGGCTGAGGCGCCCCGCCCGCGCTAGCCTTCGTAGGTTGAGACGGATTGCTGCGAGACATAAGCCACCCCCTGCTTGCCGTATTGGGAACGATAAATATCCTGGTAAACCGCGCATGTCCGCATCAGCTCATCATGAGTGCCAGAGCCAACGATGGCCCCTTCGTCCAGGACCAGAATGTTCTGGGCGTGAATGACGGACGAGATACGCTGGGCGATGAGGAACGTGATGCTATCCTTCATCAGCGGCTGGAGCGCCGTGCGGAGACGTCCTTCGGTTGCCAGATCGAGCGCGCTCATGCAGTCGTCCATGACGAGAATCGGCGGCTTCACGAGGAGCGCCCGCGCGATCGATAACCGCTGCTTCTGGCCGCCCGACAGATTGACGCCCCTCTGTCCCAGCTTCGTATCGTAGCCATCCGGCAGGCTAACGATGAAGTCATGAGCCTGGGCGATTGCCGCGGCCTCTTCGATTTCCTCCTGCGTGGCGTCCGATCTGCCGAACGCGATATTGTCCCGGATGGTGCCGGAGAACAGAATCGACTCCTGCAAGATCATCCCGACCTGACCCCGAAGCTCCGGCAGCGGAATATCCCGGATATCCCGGCCGTCGATCCGGATGGAGCCGGACGTCACGTCGTACAGCCGGGGAATGAGTTGGACCAGCGTGGATTTCCCGGAGCCGGTAGCGCCAATAATGGCAACCGTCTCTCCCCGGCCGGCCTCCAGCTGAATGCCCCGCAGCGCTTGCTCTCTCACATCCGAAGAGCCGGAATAAGAGAACGACACATCGCGGAATTCCACGCGCTCCGCCGATCGGCCGGGAGCCGCCGCAAGGCTCGCGCTTGCAATGTGCGGCTGAGTCTCCAGCACCTCGCGGATGCGGCGTGCGGATACGTTCGCCTGCGAGACGTTCATGAGCAGTCCGCTCACCATCAGCAGGGAAGACAGCACCTGCACGACATAGTTAACGAACGCGACCAAGTCGCCCACTCGAACGGAAGAATCCCACACCAGATGGCCTCCGTACAGCAGAATCGCCACCATGCATACGTTCATAATGAACGTCGCGATCGGGGTGTTCAGCGCGATGAACCGCGCCGCCTTAATCGAGATGTCCGTGTAATCCCGGTTCACTTCCCGGAAGCGTTCCGTCTCGTATCGGGCCCGGACGAAAGCTTTGA
This sequence comes from Paenibacillus soyae, assembly GCF_024623455.1. GTDB lineage: Bacteria > Bacillota > Bacilli > Paenibacillales > Paenibacillaceae > Pristimantibacillus > Pristimantibacillus soyae. The sequence goes on from NZ_JANIPJ010000026.1 coordinate 21,791, forward strand.
CGACTCGGATCCCGGCCAAATTCTCCTGCATTCTTATATTCACGGAATCGAGCTTCGCCTGCACGCTTGTGAATAGCGGAGTAGAGAATCGGATAAGGACGACAAGCACGGCGACCAATACGAGCAGCGTTCCGAGCAAAATCAAGCCAAGACGGACGTTCATGAGCAGCGCCATGACAACGCTGCCGATCAGCAGGCTTGGCGCCCGGACGAGACCCTGCAACGCCATCTGCACCAGGTTCTGCACTTGCAAGACATCGCCCGTCATCCGCGTAATGAGGGAGCCCGACTTGAACCGGTCGATATCCTCGAACGAGAACGTCTGGATTTTGGCGAATAAGGCCTCGCGGATGTCCGCTCCGAAATTTTGAGAGGCGCGGCTCGCGAAGAGGTTGCAGCCCACGCCCGTAATAAGCGACAGCAGCGTGACAACCGCCATCGTGATGCCCGTCTGCTGGATGACGCCGAAATCGCGCTCAACGACGCCGAAGTTCACGATATGGGCGGCCAGCCGGGGCTGCATCAGATCGAAAAACACCTCCATCATCATGAACAGCGGGCCAAGCAGGACGAACTTCCAGTAAGGTTTGAGATACGCCTTTAATCCCCACATGCTACTGGGACCCACCCTCGTTGTCTGCTTCTTCGTCGCCTGCCCCTGCCGCCTCTTCAGCCTCGTTCCCCGCTCCTCCGTCCTCGCTCTCGCGAAGCTCGAAATGCTTCACGTACTCGTCGAGAATTAGCTCGACCGCCTTGAGCTCGCCGAGCAGCACGCTCTTAATTTCCTGGAACTCCGGCGCCTCCAGCTGCTGCTTAAGCGTCGCCTGCCTGACCTGCAGCCTCTCCAAAAACTCGATCGCCCGCCCCCGGCGGAACGTCTGGGCGCCGTGACGGTGATGATGCCCGTGCTTCCCTCTATGCCCGCCTCTGCCTCTATGGTTCTCGCCCTTCATGTGGCCATGATCGTGACCGTGATCGCCAAAACCTCTCATTGTCACCCGCTCCTTTGTATACGTTTGTATACAAACACTGTATACAAACGTATACGCGTTGTCAATCGACAACGCAAAAAAGCCCGTTCCCATGAAGGAACGAGCGAGGTTAAAAGGCTACAGGCCGTCGCCAAGCAGTCGGCTATTGAAGCTTGCCTTCGCTCAGCAGCCCGACGGACTTCTCAATGCGACGCTGCCTGGTCTCGGCGCTCTTGGCGCCTTCGATATTCAACACGAATCGGCGTTTGTTGCTGTAGGACAAGCCGTCATAGAACTGCTTCGCCTCGGCACTTCGGTCCAGCGCTTCCGCGAAATCCGCCGGCGTCTCCACCTCGCGCGGCGCGGTGTCCAGCTCGAGCGTGACCTCGATGTCGTCCCCGGCCTGAATGCCCGCGCCCTCGCGATGCTCCTGGCTGACCGGCAGCATATACCTGCCTCCCATGGACGCAATCGTACTGCGGTACGAATACGACCCGATCGTCACCTTGACGGGCGGCTTCTTGCCCGCGACGAGCGTCTCGACGATTTCGTCCGGGACATGAATGCCCGTGGCGGTTTTTTTGGCCAATTCAAGCGTCGTTCTGAATGTCAGCATCGTTACCCCCTCCGACTCTCTTGATAAAATGACGCAAGCACGGGAGCGAGCGCCCCTGGCTTCACGATATGCGTCTCGCCCTCAAGCATACGCAGCCCCGCGTTCGGCAAGACGCCGGCGAGCGACTTCATCCCCGCTTGCAACCAGGCCGGGCTCTTGCCGCCGTAGACGACGAGCGTCGGGACAGCCGCGCCGGACCATTGTCCGGCTGGCAGCGGCTTGCCGCGCTGGTAGTCCGCCGTCAGCATCGTATCATGCGGGAGCGTATGGGCGACGGCCTTCAGCTTCTTCCACGCGGGCATCATCGGCATTATCGCCACCGCGAACGCGGGCAAGCCCACGCCTCTTCGCATGAAATGCTTAACCGCGGCACCTCGCTTCCCCGCCGCGAGCAAACGATTCATGACCGCCGCGTAATCGTCCCGCACCGGCGGGCGGCTGCCCTCCACGACGAACGGCGCTTCATAGAGAGCAAGCATCCGAACGGAAGGAAGACGGCTCGCCGCTTCGAGCGCCAATGCCGCACCCGACGATATTCCGTACAGGAAAGCCGATCCCCCCGCCTCCCCGATCAGGGCGGCGATATCCTCCACTTCCCGCTCAATCGCATACGGCCCCGCTTGATCGCTCTCTCCCCGGCCCCTTCGGTCGTATGTATACACGGTGAATTGCGGCGCCAATTGCTCCGCAAGCGGCTCGTTCGGCCCGGATTCCCTATAGCAGAGGGCGCCGTCTACCAGGATTAAGGCCGGGCCTTCCCCTCTTCTTGTAAAAGCAATGGACGTGCCGTCTTTCGATTGGACGCGATTCATCCGATCATCCCTCTTTCCATTCAGGCTTTTACTCTAACGACGAACCACTTCCCCGGAAATCGACACGTCCTCAAAAAAATTATTTCGCTTCCGGCACGTTCCGGATCGTGACCGCCTGACCGGACTCCGCAATATACTCCTTACCCCATTCGTACATGAGATCCAGTATCGGAATCAAGCTTTGGCCGCGGGTCGTCAAGCTGTACTCTACCTTGGGCGGCACGACGGGATAGACGACCCGGTCGACGATGCCGTCCTCCTCCAGCTCCCTCAGCTGCGTCGTCAGCATGCGCTGGGTAATATCGGGGATGAGCGCTTTCAGCTGGCTGAAGCGTTTCGTCCCTTCTTTGCCCAGGTGCCACATGATGATCATCTTCCACTTTCCGCCGATGATAGAGAGCGTCAGCTCCTTCTCGCAGTTGAATACCTTCTCCGTATTTCTGGACATGATGCTCCATCCCCTTCTTTGTCCCATAGTATACTTTCCGACACTATATAATAAAAATGTGCCTACTTACAAGAAAAATACTGTCTCGCTATAATAAAACCGCAAGCGGAACACGCATAACGATGCGAAATCATTCAAAATTCGAAGGAGGCACCTGCCCTATGAAACTGCAGTTAGCGCTCGATCTGGTCAACATTCCGGAAGCCAAGGAAGTCGTCAAGGAGGTTCAGGAGTTCATCGATATCGTGGAGATCGGCACGCCGGTCGTCATCAACGAGGGCTTGCGCGCGGTCAAGGAAATCAAGGAGGCGTTCCCGGATCTGGAAGTGCTGGCCGATCTGAAAATCATGGACGCCGGCGCCTATGAAGTGCTGAAGGCTTCCGAGGCGGGAGCCGATTATATTACCGTGCTCGGCGCGACCGACGACTCCACGATCCGCGGCGCGGTCGAGGAAGCCCGGAAACACGGCAAACAAATTGTCGTCGACATGATTAACGTCAAAAACCTCGAGCAGCGCGCCCGCGAGGTCGACGCGCTCGGCGTAGACTACATCTGCGTCCACACCGGCTACGATCTGCAGGCCGAAGGCGAGAACTCCTTCGAGCAGCTTCGCGTGATCAAGAGCGTCGTGAAAAACGCCAAGACGGCGATTGCCGGCGGCATCAAGCTGGCTACTCTGCCGGAAGTCGTCGCGGCTTCTCCGGATCTCGTCATCGTCGGCGGCGGCATTACCGGCCACTCCGACAAACGCGCCGCGGCTGCCGAGATGAGACAGCTCATCGCGGCCCGATAAGATGGCTGCGACGATCAAAGGCCACGTCGCTCGAATCGTCACGGAGCTCGAGCGGGCGGCCAATTCGCTGGCGGACGCATCCGGCGAGCAGCTTGCAGAGGCCATCCTGGGCGCCGATCAGGTCTTCGTCGCCGGAGCCGGACGGTCGGGCCTCATGATGAAGGCTTTCGCCATGCGCCTGATGCATCTCGGCATTCGCGCTCATGTCGTAGGCGAATCGGTAACGCCCGGCATAACCGGGAAGGACCTCTTGGTAATCGGCTCCGGCTCGGGCGAAACCCGGAGCTTGATCGGCATGACCGACAAGGCCCAGTCGCTCCGGGCCACGGTTGCGGCGGTGACCATTCAGCCGCAGTCCTCCATCGGTTCCCGCGCCGATATCGTCGTTCCGCTGCCGGGCGTGCCCAAGGACCGCGACGGCACCGAGCTGACGGTCCAGCCGATGGGCTCCCTGTACGAGCAGACGCTGCTGCTCTTCCTGGATGCGGTCATTCTCCGCATCATGGAATTCCGCGAGCGGGACTCCCGCGCGATGTACGGGAATCACGCGAATCTCGAATGAAAGGAATAACGGACAATGTACCGCTATTTCTCCGCCAGAAGGCGGTTTAAGCAAAAATAACGCCGAAAGTACCTCTATTTCCGCCGACTGGAAGGCCTTTTACGGTCTCCATCCGAACTAGAGGTACTTTGGGCGTTATGGGGTTTACAGTATGATGGCGGGCTCGCAATAACGCCATTTTTGCCGCTATTGCCCGGCAAACCTCCTGCTGCCGTCGGCTAACTGTCGGCTGGCTGCCGGCTAATTACCAAGCGCAATCAGCCTTACGCGTTCGACGCAGCCATGATCTGACGAAGCGCCTCCCGAACCGGCGTCAGAGGACGGCCCAGCAGCTTCTCGAAGTCGCCGCTCTCCACCTCCAGGTTGCCTTCCCGGATGCCTTGCTGAATGCCGACGAGGATCGGGATCACGAAGTCCGGCACGCCGGCGTTCTTCATGATGTCGGCATAACCGGCATCATCGACTTGGACGACCGGCACTTCCTTGCCGAGCACGTCGCCAAGCGCGGACGCCAGCGCTTCCTGGGTCAGCAATACGCCGGACAATTCATAAATCGTATTCTCATGTCCCTCGCCTCCGAGGACCGCCGCAGCTGCATCTGCGTACTCCTGCTGAAGAGCCCAGCCGACCTTAGCGGCGCCCGCGGACGTGACCCACGGCGCTCCAGCCAGTACGCCTTGGATGCTCGAGATTTCGTTCTCGAGGTACCAGTTATTGCGCAGGAACGAATACGGGATGCCCGTCTTCCGGATGGCTTCTTCGGTCGCTTGATGCGGCTCGGCGAGGAACAGCTTGCTGTCTGCCGCATTAGCCACGCTCGTATACGCGATGAAGCCGACTCCCGCGCGAGCCGCCGCTTCGACCGCGTTCGTATGCTGGCGAATCCGCGTCTCCGTATCGCCGTCGGCGGAGATGATCAGAATCCGGTCGATGCCAGCGAACGCCGCGTCCAGCGACTCCGGCTGGTCGAAATCGCCTTGGCGAACGTCCACTCCGAGGGCGCGAAGGCTCGCCGCCTTCTCCGGGTTGCGCACGCTGACGGCCAAGTCGCCCGCCGGTACGGTTTTCAATAGAGCCTCCACCACTTTGGATCCCAGCTTGCCTGTTGCTCCTGTCACTAATACCTTCATTTCTCCTCTACCTCCATTTATTTGTTTTGATTTATTATGTTATAACCAAACTGGTTACAACATGTGTAAAAATAAAAGCTCTCTTAACAGAGCTCCTATTTAAACTTGATAGGTGATTATTCAAACTTCGTGATCAGCTGATCGAGCGTCGTCTGCGCGAGTCTCTGCTCCATCACCAGCTGCGCTTCTCTCAGCTCATCCTGCAGCACCTGCTCGATATTCCGGCCTACGGGACAAGCCATATTCGGTCCCTCGTGAATGCGGAACAGCTGATTCTCCTCGGCCACGTTCACCGCGCGGTAAATATCGAGAAGCGTAATCCGGTTAGGCTCCTTCCGCAATGAAGCGCCGCCCACGCCGGCGCGCACATCCACTAATCCCGCCTTCTTCAGCATGCCCATAATCCGCCGGATGACGACGGGATTCGTATTCACGCTCCCCGCAATGAAGTCCCCGGTGCAATCCTGCGGACTGGCCGCGATAAGGGAGAGGGTATGAACCGCCATCGAAAAGCGCGTACTGATCTGCTTCATGTGCATCACCACCGTTGTAACCATTTTAGTTACTTCTAAATGTTTTGTCAAGAACCATCAGAGGTAGCCGTGCATTCGCATCCGGGGCCCGCAGCTCGGTCATCCATGAAAGCCTGTCCGCCTCCGCCGCCCCGGAGCCCCTAGCCTTGCGTCACTTTGTCCGGATTGTACTTGGCTTTATGCTTGTTGGCGATGTATGTCTCGTATAGTTCCCGCTCTACGGGATCCTCTACGAGGCAAACCTCGATCTTCGCGACTTCGTCCCGATGATTCTTCATAGGAGAGACGGTGTCTTCGAAATGCTTCTTGATCCGCTGGCGAAGCTTGCGGGCTTTCCCCACGAACAGCAACTCGTCCTTGTCGTTGTAGAACATGAAGATGCCGCCGCGCTCACGCGTAATCAGATGGAAATCCGTAAAGCCGTAAATATGGCTAAGCTGCGGATTCTCCTGCTTCAGTATGGTTACATCAGGCGTTGGAATGGTAATAAGTATCACGTGTCATTGTCACTTCCTCTATCCGTTTAGGCTTCCATCGTACCACACTCGCATCACGGCATCTAGACGCTCATGATCGCTAAATAAACAAGCAGCGCCACGCCCATCCAGGCTGCGAATTTATAATTCGGCCGCGCAAGCTCATAGACCGACTTCCGGTACAGACCTGCCAGCAGGTTATTCACGGCCGAGGACGGCGATATGCCGTTCGACAGGCACCAGCTGCCGAGCAGCAGCACCGCGACTTCGTTCGCGCTCATCTGTACCGCCGCGGGCTCGATGCCGGTTGCCAGGATCGTGACAAGCACGATTGGATGAAGGCCGACGATCGACGTTACCATCACCATCACAATCGTTAAGATCGAGAAGGATAGCGCGACCGGCAAGGGGATCCATTCCAGCAGAACCGGCACGTAATCGCCAAAGCCTACTATGCCGATCGATCCGCTGAAGAAGCCCGCCGCCAGGAACAGCGTCATCTCCTTCTTGAGCGCCGGCAGCGTCACGGACAGATGATTCGCCAATCCTTGGCGATAGGTTGCCATTGCCCTTTTGCCGAGGCACCATATCAGCGGATACACAACAGCCGCCAAGCATGTAAGAAGCACCATGGGCAGCTCCATCATCCGTTCCAGCACAAGGATGACGACAATCGCCCCGATCAAATAGACCGCGAGCCCCGCCGGGAAGACGGACCTCTCGCCACTGCCCGCCGCGGGATCGGTCCGGCTAACGATGTGCTTCTCCTCTTCCTGTGCCTCCGCACCGCCCGCTTTGCGCAATTCCTTGAAATCCACCGCAATGCTGACCAGCAAACTGACCACTGCGAGTCCAAGCATATAGGGCAGAATGGCCGTCCACTCGACGGACAGCGAAGAGAGCACAACGGCCATAGCGGCAAAATAAGGCGACCACAGAATCGCTCCCGCAAATCCGCGATTCAGCGCATTGGCAAGCAGCAGAGCCATGCCCGGGTGCGCCTTGGCGAACACCATGTGATACACGACGGGAATGGAGCCGACATTTAGAAAGACGCCCATGATCTGCGTCAACAGTTGCGTCCCGCCGAACAGAACGAACCGGCTGCGCAGCCTGGTTTCGTAGAACCGCTTCAAGGCGTCCATATACGCGGGCAGACGAACCGGAATGCCGAATAACGGGGCGAAGACGAACAACGTGACGAGCGTGACGTTGACGCTGGCCGCATCGAACCAGTAGCCCGCTTCCGCCCTCTGAACCAGAAGCAGCAGCACCCCTACAGTCATGAAAGCAACCGTCAGCCACAGCGTCAGTCCTCTGAGATGCCGCAGGAACAAGGCGATCGCGGCGAATACCAAGCAGCCGAGCACCGCTGTCAGCGGCTGCCAATGCGTGAGCTGCAGAACGATAAACACGGCGGCCATCGAGAAGATGACCGCCAGCTCTAGATTCGCTTTTATATTCGAAGCTGCCTTCAACATTAATTGAACTTCCAGCAGCTTAGGCTTAAATTGCCGTACTGATAGCTTCGGTGGAGCAGCTCCGCTTGGCGGTTCTTGTCTCCCGTCCCCATCGCGAGCAGCAGCGGGATAAAGTGTTCGTTCGTCGGCACCGCCTCTGCGGCATAAGGGGCCTCTTCCCCGTAACGGAACAGCGCCTCCGTATCCCAGGCTTCCAGCTTCTCCTGCAGCCAGTTATCGAACGATGCGGCCCACTCGTCGATTCCTTCTCCCCGCCAGTTCAATCTTCGCAAATTATGAACGGTACCGCCGCTTCCGATAATGAGCACATCCTGCTCCCGGAGCTCGCCAAGCGCCTGGCCGATTCGGTATTGCTGCTCATTCGTCAGGTATCGGTTGACGGACAACGCGACAACCGGAATGTCCGCGTCGGGATAGATCAGCTTCAGGACGGCCCATGCGCCATGGTCCAACCCTCTCTCTTCGTCGAGCACGCTGTCTATGCCATGCTTGGCGAACAAGTCCGCCACTTGATTGCTAAGCGCCCGGTTACCCGGGGCCGGATAGGTCATCTGATACAGCTCGTCCTGGAAGCCTCCGAAATCGTAAATCGTGCCGTACTTATCCGCCGCGCCGATCGATTGCGTCGACTGCTCATAATGCGCGGAGAACAACACGATCGCTTTCGGCTTTGGAGCGCTTGCCGCGAATTTTTTCAATAAGTCCGTATACTCGTTATTCTCTAATACAAGCGATGGCGCGCCATGCGCGAAAAAATAGGATGGCATCATTTATCATTCACTCCTTGTTGGAAGTTATTCCGGCATCCTGCCGCAGCCAATTCGCGAAATCCTTCTGGTTCTCTCCGGAGACGCCGTGGTCGGTCTCGTAGATATTGAACATCAGGCTTCGCGGCGACAAAGTCTCCAGATAAGCGGCCGTCTCATGGCCGATTCGAATCGGGAATACGGTATCGAATTGTCCGTGGGAGACGAACATCGCCACCTGGCTGACGTCCTTCAAATCGTATTCCGTTTTGACAAAGCCGGGCACGTAACCGTTCAAAGCCACGATCCCTCTCAGCTGATCCCCCATGGTAAGCGCCAGCGTCATCGACAGAATCGCTCCTTGACTGAAGCCGAGCACATAGCGTTTGGCCGGATCAATCGGGTACCTGTCCGTTGCATAGCGGATGAAGGCATCCAGCTGTCCGACCGCATCGTCGAACATGGCTCTAACGGGGTTGCCAAGACTGATCAAATCATAATATTGGTAGCCGTTGCCTAATCTAAGATTACCGCGAATACCGACAATAATAAACTCCTCGTTCAGAGGCGCAGCCAGATTCAGCATGTTTTGCTCGTTCGAGCCTTTGCCATGGAGCATGAAGACGACCGGGTATTTCTTCTCCGGGTCCATATGAGGCGGATATTGAATGTCGTACTGATAGGCTGGGTGCATACGATCAGCTCCTATATATATTACTAATACTAAATTTACTTTTGTAACACTTATATTAAATACTAACGGGTAGCCTGTCAATAGATATATTGCTATTATGAATGTATGTTGCGTATGACAAATATTTCGTTAAGGTGGATTCCTTATGAACATTGGCTCTTCGATCCGAGCGATCCGTAAGCGCAAAAACGTCACCATCATGCAAATTTGCGAGGAAACCGGCTTATCCCAAGGCTTCATGAGCCAGGTCGAAAACAATAAAACCTCGCCTTCCATCGCCACGCTGGAGAGCATCGCCAAGGCGCTTAAGGTGCCATTGGCGTATTTGCTTCTTCGCCAGGAAGAACGGATGCAGATCGTCCGCAAGGACGAGCGGCGGATCAGCAAAAGCGGTGTCGAGCGTTTGAAGGTCGAGCATCTCGGCTCCACGCCGAACGTCAGAATGATGATCGTCGAAATCCCGCCCGGCGCTTCGACGGGCGACGCTCCCCATGCGCATGAAGGCGAAGAGGTTCATCTGGTGCTCCAGGGGAAAATTTATGCCGAGCAAGGGGAAGACAACGCCGAATTCGGGGAAGGCGACTCGTTCAGCTGGAACGCCTGCGTCCCCCATCTCGTGAAGAACATAAGCCAGGAGACGGCCATCGTCCTCATCTCGGTCTATACGGAGAAAGAACAATCGAACCCCTATTTGTAGCGCCCAGTGCCTACACCAAACGAAAAAGACAGCTCCAGGACGCAAACCTCGCGACTGGGGCTGTCTTTCGTTATAAAGCCACCCGATTAGGCGGCTGTACTATGGCTGTGGTATGGATCGTATTAACTGACCAGTCTTCTCCAGGCCGGATATTCTTCCAAATAACCATGCTCGCTGAGCTCCCTCAGCGCCTTGCGGACATTCTGCTCGTCGTCGCCGGATTCTCCCGTCATCTCGAGAAGCGTCTGCATGTCGATCGTCGGATGCTCCTTGCAGAAATGCAGGAGCCCCTTGGCCGCCCAGGACAGACGATCATCCCGGAAATCGCCGACCATCCGGCGGTACAGCTTGTTTGGCAATATTTTGACTTCGACCAGCTTCTGCAAGGCTTTTATCGTCTGCTTCTCCGTCATGCGGCCCAGCTTGGACACCTCCGACACCTCGGGTGCTTCGGTTTCGGAGGTCAGCTGCCCCCTTAGCACGATATACACCATTTGCGAATAGATATCCAACCCCGGGTGGTGAAAAATATCTTCGGAAATGGTGATCATGCGCGCCTGATCGTTTGGTGGTACGTTCGGCATACGCGATTCCCCTCTCCTATTGGCCCGGATCGCTCCGGGCTTACATCGTTTCGTTGCGCTTCCGGTCAACCAAGCAGCTTGCCCGCATTCCGCGTCGCCTGCCGGATAATATCCTCCGGGCTGAACGGCTTCGGAGGCTCCGGCGCGAAGTCGGGGGCGGATGGCTCCGGCTCGGGAGCTTCTTCCATGGCTGCGGCGGCAGACTCGTCGATCCATGCGTCCCAAGGCGCGGAGCCGGCTTCCGAGTCAAACCCTTCTGCCGCTGCCGCTGCCGCCTTCCGCCCAAGGATATGTTCATTCAGAATATCCATAATGCCCTGACTGAAGACGCCTTCCGCCTTGAGCCTGTTCAAATAACGAATGACCTCAGGCGGCGTATCCGACGGGATGTACAGCGTCACATCCTTGCCGGGCGCCACCATGACCATCTGGCGACGTTTCTTCAATCCTTACCGCTCCCGTCGAGATTCTCGGGCGGCGCCGCTTCTTCCACGTCGGCCGCAGCCTCCGAGCCCGCTCCAAGCGCGTGGGACAACAGGAAGAAGGTTCCCCGGACATTGCGGAACTGGCTGTAATCCGAGTTGTCGAAGCGAAGCGGCAAGCCAAGCTCCGCGTTCAATCTCTCGATCCACGGCTGCAGCACGACGGAGCCTCCGCCGATGAACCAGAACTCTCCCGCGTAACGGGCATGCTTCCACGCGTTGCGGGCGTACTTCAGCACCTTCTCCGCGAGAATCCGCATATGGCGGTTTACGAGCTCGGTCATATCGAACGCGACCTTGCCTTCGGCGTAAATCGCGTATTCTTTATTCACCAGCATGAGCGTAAGCTCCGCCGTGCTGGAGATGAGCTCCTCGCCCTGCGCGTTCACTTCGTTCCGGATGTTCTCCAGCGCGTTATTCAGGTAGATCTTCGCGCCGGTCGAGAGACGCTGGTCCAGATCGAGTCCCGGCCGGAAGAAGGCGATATCCATATCCACGCCGCCGACGTCGGCGATGCCGAACCCTTTGGCCGCGAGATGCGCCTTGGAGGACGCCTCCATATCGTAAACGCCGGAGACGTCGTCGATGCTTATATCGGTCGGCAGCACCATCTCCATCTCCACCGTCACGCCTTTGAAGACCGGCGTCGTGACGAACGAGACGGTGTGGATGCCCGACATGATCTTCTCCGCGTATTCTTCGCGGAACTTCGCGATTTCCTGAATCGGCAGGCCTGTCCCAAGATTAACCTTGGCCCGGATTCGCTTCTTGCCCCGCTTGATGTCATCCTCATGCTTCGACGCGATCGCGTAAGCCGCGGCCGTGAGCAGCGTCACCATCGTTTCCTGCCGCTGCGCTTTCTTCTGAACCGCCTTGTCGCCGATGATCTCGTGAACGATGCCTCCGTCGCCGATGGCCAGGTTGCCTACATAGACATGTCGGTACTGCTCCGTCTGGATCGCGGGCGAAGTAATCTGCACATCGAGAAAATCAAGCGGATCCCCTTGATCCATTAAGAAGTAGCGTTCGCCGAACGGCTGCGCGACCACATTCGGGAAAATGAAGGTGTTATTCAAATCATCGTAAATGCCTTTTATGTGACTGCTTCCATTATCGATTGCTAACGTGATGGTGGTGGCAAGACTTTCTTGTTTGGCCATACTATCGATCTCCCCCAACCTACTTGATATATAAATAGTTTCGTAGATCAGGGCTTGTTTATGGGGAAAATTAGAAGATTTTCATAAATATATTTTCCATGATAATGCGACAGCAACCGGCAAATAACAACCTGCCATTCTAGCCTGGATGGCGAAAAATACTTACTATCCTTTAAGATTTAAAGTTTAAACTTTACCCTTTAAACGTTAACGTTTAACCTTCGACTTTTAAGCTTTAAAGCTTACCGTTTAGGGTTTAAACTTCCTTGCGACAGAACAGCTCGGAATTCCAAGCCCTCACTCACCCGATGAGACGGCGCTGTTTTGGAATAACGGCAATTTTACTGCTATTTCTACAGAAACTTCTTTATATCGCCAAATAGCGGCAAAAAATACGGTTAATAGCTCCCTATTCAGGACTCGCCCTCATTTTCTAAGGATTTAGTGCCGTTTATGCCGCTATTTGAGCGGAAGCCTGTCGTTGTTTAGGAATAACTCCATTTATGCCGCTATTCCCCTACAACTCCCAATGCCGCCGGAACAACTTCAAGCGTCATTCCCCTTCTCGGCGATGCATAACTACACAATCAACAAAAAAAACCGTTCCGCCTTACCGCGGAACGGTTTCTTCTCATCTACTTCGCTCTCTGCAGCTCGCCTGCTAGACCGAGCGTACGAGCCGTCGACGTATGGATCTCGTGAATCAGCTCTGGATTCTGAAGCAGCTTCACCCCGTACGAAGGTATCATCTTCTTCAGCTTCGGCTCCCATTCCTTGATGTGCTGCGGGAAGCAGCGGTTAATGACCTCCAGCATGACGGATACGGCCGTCGAAGCGCCCGGAGAAGCGCCGAGCAGCGCGGCGATCGAGCCATCGGCGGCGCTGATGACTTCCGTGCCGAACTGCAGCGTGCCTCTGCCGGTCGGCGTATCCTTGATCACCTGTACGCGCTGACCCGCTACGACCAGATCCCAATCCTCGCTCTTGGCGTTCGGAATAAACTCCCGCAGCGCCTCCATCCGCTTCTCCTTGGACAACATGACCTGCTCGATCAGGTATTTGGTCAATCCCATTTCCTTGACACCGGCCGATAGCATCGTGACGACATTATACGGTTTTACCGAGGTGATCAGGTCGAACATGGAGCCTGTTTTCAAGAACTTTGGCGAGAAGCCGGCGAACGGCCCGAATAACAGCGATTTCTTGTTGTCGATATATCGCGTATCCAGATGCGGCACGGACATTGGCGGCGCGCCTACCGGAGCTTTGCCATACACTTTGGCGTGATGCTGCTCCGCTACTTCCGGATTGGTGCATACCATGAAGAGTCCGCTGACCGGGAAGCCGCCGATGCCTCTTCCTTCCGGAATGCCGGATTTCTGCAGCAGATGCAGGCTTCCGCCGCCGCTGCCGATGAACACAAACTTGGCCTTATGGCGCTCTACGACGCCCGAGTCGACATTCCGCACCTTCAGCTCCCACGAGCCGTCGTTCGCGCGTCTCATATTGTCCACGCTGTGCTTGTAATTAATCTCTACGTTCTTGGTCTTCAAGTGATCGAACAGCATTCGCGTTAAAGCGCCGAAGTTGACGTCCGTACCCGTGTCGATCTTCGTGGCCGCGATCGGCTCCTTCGACGCGCGCTCGTTCATCATGAGCGGAATCCATTTCTTCAAGGTTGCCGGATCATCCGAAAATTCCATTCCCTCGAACAACGGATTGGCGGTCATCGCTTCGTAACGCTTCTTCAGATAGGCGACATTCTTCTCGCCGTGCACAAAGCTCATATGCGGCAGGGGCATAATAAAGTCCTGCGGGTTGCGGATCAGCTTGCTCTCCACCAGGTAAGACCAGAACTGCTTGGACACCTGGTACTCTTCATTGACTTTAATCGCTTTGCTGATATCTATGGACCCGTCCGGTTTCTCGCTTGTGTAGTTAAGCTCGCATAACGCGGCATGCCCCGTCCCCGCGTTATTCCATTCGTTCGAGCTTTCTTCACCGGCCTTCGACAGCTTCTCGAACACCCTGATTTTCCAATCGGGCGCCAATTCCTTCAGCAGAGCGCCCAGTGTCGCGCTCATGATGCCGGCGCCAATTAAGATGACGTCTGTGCTTGTTTGTTCGTTACTCATATTAACCGTCCTTATTATAAATTGAGATATATTCTATTATAGAATAGTTGCACGGTTTTTAAAAACCGGTAAATTTCGCTCATAGCCCGCTGCTGCGCAAAAAGTCAGAAAACGTACACAACATGATAAAAAATAAAAATCAGGGCAATAAAAAAAACCATCACCGCCCCTGCATATTTATTCATATGCGAGGGGTTGGGCTTTGGTTTTCCTTACGCTTTCGGGCTGACGATAAACACGATGACGCTGCGGTCCCGCCCGAAATTCCAATCGACAAAAACATCAAGCACTTTCGTCTTCAGGATCTGATTAAATCGCGAATTATTCCGAAACTGCTTTTTCTCGAGATTCTGCACCGCCTGCTTAAGATGGGCTTCATCTCCCAGCCGAATCAGCTCCTTGCCTATGTCGATCAGAATCCCGCTGCGCACGACAAGCAGCGTTCGTCTGTTAATCAGGAAGGATTCGATAAGATCCGGCTTTTTCTGGACACGATGACTAATCGCCTCGATCTCTTGGTGAAGCTGCTCCCGTCCTTCGTAGCCTTCTTGCGAAAGCGCGGCGAAGGGCTCTTCTTCCCGCTGACGCCCCACGATGACGCCCGACTGATGCTGCAGGTCCCAATCATAATAAAACTCGGATACATGCATGCCGGTAAGCAGCAGCAGATACGCCTTAATCTCGGGAATCAAGGACTTCATCACAATCGCTCTTGTATGCTTAACGGCGAAGATCTGCCCCTGCTCCAGCAGTATCCGCTCCGTCGGCGTTAGAAAGTGGCGCAGATAGATGATAAGGAACGGCCCGCCGATGCTGACATGAATAGACTGCGGTCCTTTGCCGAAAGCGTCCCGAAGAAGCTTTCCCATGTGACTTGCGATTTCATTCTGTACATGATGTTCATTCGTATTCAAACCATTCATCCTCGATCTCGGGGATTTGGACACTGCCTGCGCAGAACAGGCCCGGAAAAGAAAAAAAGCCCAAATAAAAGGTCGCAAAAGCGGCTTTTATTCAGGCTTATGTCCAGCTCAACCTCTGGCTCATTACTGCCAAGCTCGTGTATAGTGCTAGTTGGTCTACCCTGTTCGCGGGTTTCCCCGCATCATTCCGTAAGGCAAAAGCGCTATATCTTTTGCCCAAATTTATTTTAATCATTTCATCATCATTTAGCAAGAGTTCCCGCTTAGTTCACGCGTTACCGTACTCCTCGATAGCCTGCTGCAGAGTTGTTCTCGTCTCGATCTTCTCATGCAGCGCAATTCCTAATTCCAAAATCGTCTTCGTCATTTCCGGATGTATCCCCGTAATAGTCGCTTTGCAGCCCTGAATAGCGATGCCATTCACGATTTTGAAGAAACGCGAGACGATGTCCGCATCCAAGAAGGCGGCGCCGGATAAGTCAATGACGATATGTTTAATCCTCATCTCGTAGATGCGGACGAGAATCTGCTCTTGCAGCCTCTTCGCCCGGAGCGCATCCAGCGTGCCGACGATCGGCAGAATCGCCAAATGGTCGAAAAGCGGAATAACGGGAACCGACAGCTCCTCGATGACCTCCCGTTGCGAGAGCAGCGATTCGTTATGATACTCCGAATAGCTGGAGGCGAAATGCTTCAAGTAGAGGTCGAAATGGTCATTCACCTGACGCTCCAGCTCGAAAAATTCCATCGGAGATCGCTCGACATGCGAGCAGTAATGACAGAGAAAATGCCAGTACGTTCTGCGCAATAGCTGAATCCAATCCAGCTTCGATATCAGGTCCAAATGATAGCTTGCCCAGCTTCTCCCGCGCTCTTTGGCGTGCGTAATCAAGCCGTGTTCGTCACCGCCGTTGAGCAGGGCGACAATCTTCCGGGCGGATTCCAGGACATCTTCCGGGTCCGCTTCTCGGACCTTGTCCAGCACTTCCCTCCCTTGCCCTTGCAACAGAAGGGCTTGCATGAAAGACTCTTGATTCGCCGAGTAGAATTGCGAAAAATTCTGACCTTCCGTATAGATCAGGTTCATGATGACATCCCCCTGCCCGCTCGTATTCTCGATTGGAAACTGTAACGCGAATTCCGTTCCGCTCCCCACCTCGCTCCTTACCCTGATCTTGCCGCTATGCTCATACACGGAAGAGAATACCTGTGCCAATCCCATACCGGTACCTTGCGTCTTGGACGTGTAGAAAGGCGTGCCGAGCATATTGATTTTTTCCTGAGGGATCCCCACTCCGGTATCCGCGACCGAAACCATGAGATGCTGATCGGACACATAATGCTTAATTGTGATGCTTCCTTCGTCCTCGATCGCTTCAAAGGCGTTTTTCAAAAGGTTGAACAACGCTTTTTTCAGCTGGTTTCGTTTCCCGTAGATTCTCACGCTCGTATCCGCGAATTGTTTATGTATGGCGATCTGATAAGATTGCTCTTGGAAGAGATACAGCAGCGCTTCCAGCTCCGCGCTTAAATTGATGGCGTCGATCGGTTCATTCTCCATGTCCGGCTTGGACACATGCAAGAGATTCTGCAGGGTGTCGAGCGCGTTCTCGAGCTCCGTATACGCATAATCGAGGTACTTATGCGAGGACTCGTTCTTCATCATCAGTTGAAGAAAGCCTTTCACCGCCGTCAAAGGATTCTTGACCTCATGGGCGATACCCATCGCGATCTGCCCGACCGAAGCCAGACGGTCCAGCGCCAAGTCGGATTCCGTGACCCCTTCACTTCCATTTGATACAGACAATGTTCGTCCCTTCTTTCGATGCTTGAATGTAGAACTCGTCCATCATTGGCTAACGACCGCAGGTAAAATAAAAAAGCCTAAATAAAAGCTGCACAATCAGCTTTTATCTAGGCTTATGTCCAGCGCGATCTCTGGAGCATTGCTGCCTGGTTATGGTTTGGGATTCAGGATAAACACGATGACGCTTTTGTCGAGCTGGAAATCCCAGTCCGCATACGCGTCGATCACCCTGGCCTTCAACATGCTTTCGAAATGGCCGTTGTTATGCAAATGCTGCTTCTCCAAGTTGCGCTTGGCTATCTTCAAATTCCCTTCATAGCCGAGCCGGATCAATTCCTTCTCGATGCTGATCAGAATGCCGTTCCGCACGACGAGAAGCGTTCGTTCGTTAAGCATGCAGGAGTAGATACCTTCCGGGGCTTTCTGGACAAGCTGACTTATGTGCGCAATTTCCTGCTCCAGCGCTTGCTTGCCGGTAAACGTCTCACCGCTTAGCGATTCGTAACGTCCATCATCCGATTCGATGCCCACGAACACGGCGGATTGATTGTGCAAGCCCCAGTCATAATAAAACTCCTGCAGATTCATACCCGCGATCAATGAGGTATAGGCTTTCAGCTCGGGTATAAGCGTCTTCATTAGTAAATCCCGCGTATGCTGGACAGAGAATACCTGATCCTGCTCGAGCAGGATCTTCTCGGTCGGAGACAATAGTCCCCGCATGTAGAAGACGACAAAGGGCCGGCGTATCGAGACATGGATAAATTGCGGGCCTTTGCCTAAGGATTCCCTCAGCACTCTGCCCGCGTGGCTCGCCAATTCGATTTCGGCTTTTCGATCAAGCTCCAACAGCACTCATCCTTCTTACGGAGGTGAAAGCGTCATTTCTTCCACCCGCTTTTTATTGTAACCTAGTTATTGGAAGCGGTTCAACCTACCAATTCCTTATATTTTGCAAATATGGGGGGGCCCTTATGCATGCTCTTGGCAAGGTTAGCCTCGGGCAGCTCTTCAATCGGGTGTGCAGAGAGAGTATAATAGGAGGTATTCGACGTAATCGCAGAGGATGGTTCGAGGAATGAACGGATGGATGTGGATCGCCGTCGTGCCTGTACTGTTAGGCGTTTTGATGGTCATAGGCATAGCGAAGCTGATGGCTTCGGCTAACAAGGACAAGGCGAGCGAGTTGGAACAACAGATGAGGGAGGAGCTTCCGAGGCCCGAACGGCATGCCGGAAGCGACAATTAAGCCGTATTCGGCCTTGCGAATAAGGATAGGCTACAATCATCCGAGTGATCCGAGGAGCTGAAGACAATGGATATTATGCGCATGATCGCGGAAGAACGAATACGCGAGGCGATCCGCCGCGGGGAGTTCGACAATCTGCCCGGCATGGGCAAGCCGCTTCCGCCGGATGAGCTGGAGGGCATCCCGGAGGAGCTTCGGATCAGCTACAAGCTTCTTAAGAACGCCGGGGCGCTTCCCGAGGAGATGCAGCTTCGCAAGGAGATGGTCACCCTCGGCGACCTGCTTTCCGCTTGCCGGAACGATGGAGAACGCGAGAGGCTGGAGCGAGAGCTGTCGCTCAAGAGGCTTCGCTACGAGTCGCTTATGGCTGAGCGCGGCTGGCAGTCGCTCGGGGCGTTCGATGAGTATGAGCGCAAGCTTCAGCAGAAGCTGACGGATGACGAGAACGGGTCCTAAGCTTATGGAGAAAAGGGCGGCACAGGATGATCTCCTGCGCCGCCCTTTTTTCGTGTACTTGAATATCCTCCGTCGCCCGCTATTCCGCTTGCTTCGGATCCCAGCCCTTCAGCACGTTCTCGACTGTCCACTCCGCCGCTTCCTCGTCCGTAAGCTGCTTGCGGAACTCGTTCACGACGGCGCCCTCTCCCGTGTTCTTATACTCCGCGAACCGGGCTTCCTTCCAGGAGAAGCCGGACATATCCGTCCACGGCTCATCCTTAATATGCGGCCCCATCTCGGTGTTCATGAAGACTACGCTCGCAATGGCGTTCGGATTGCCGCTTGGATGCCATGGCCTGCCGAGATAGACGGTGCCCGCAGGCGCATCGCTCGTCAGCCTGCTGTTCAGTATGAGATAGCCGTAAGGCTCTTCGATCAAGGTGCTTGCCGCCGTAATGTAGCCGTTATTCGTATCCGAGCCCCGGTCCAGCGAATGGATCGTGCAATCGTCGAATACCGCCCGCGAGCCGCCGAATATGAAGTCGACGTCACCCTCAATGTAGCATTGGCTGAAGTATTGCGTGCCGCCGTTAGTCAGCAGCGTATCCTGATTGCCCAGGAAGCGCACATTCGCGAACGAGACGCGATCGCCGCGCACGTTCATCGCCACCGCCTGCTTATCCTTCTCCGTCACCTTGCTCTCGTCCGTGCTGTTCTCGAACGTCATATTACGCACCGTCACATCATTCGCCTGTATGAACGCCGTCGCGCTGCCGCTCGTGCCGAACGTGCCGCCTGCGCCGTTATCCCGACCCGAATAGTTGTCGTACGTGATAACGGTTTTCTGGCTGTCCTCGCCGACCAGCGTGATGAACGGCTTGTCGCTCGGAATTCGAACAACCTCCTTGTAGATGCCGTTCTTCACATGAATCGTAACCGGCGCGCCGTTGCCGGCCGGCACGGCGTCGATCGCCGCTTGAACCGTTCGGTAATCTCCGGTGCCGTCCTGCGCTACCGTCAGTTCGTTCTGCAATTCACTTAGCTGCTTCGTCAAGCTGGTCACCTGCCTTATATCGCCTGTCGCCAATGTCCGCCCGCTTCCATCCTTGGACGCGGCCGCCGTCACCTCCGCATAGACGCGTCCCGGGAAGTATCCGGTCGTCGACGCCGTCTCGAGCAGCTGCTCCGCGTAGTTGCCGCCCCATGAATACCCGTCTCTGCGCTCCTGCTCGATTTCCTGAATCGTCCGCTTCTTCACGCCGTCGCGGCCGGAGAAGATCGGTTCGTTCGTGCCGATCTCGTAGAAGCGGTACCAGCTCGTCGTATTCGGATCCTCCACGAAGTAGACACCGTTCGGGTCGGCGCTCACGTACCGGATCCCCTCCAGCTTCACTTCGTCGAACCAAGCAAGCGCCGCTTGAATCGCGCGCTTGATCTCCGGCGTCTGATCGGGCCTTGCCATCAGATAGCGGACAATGCCGACCGCTTCGGAGCCGGATAGAGAAGCATGCTCGTACGCGCGAGCGCCAACCGCTTCGTAAGTGACGGGGTCATGCTGCGCGCCCCAGCCTTGCAGCTGGCCGTCAACTTGGATTTGGGCCTTCAGAATGTAATTCAAGCCGTCTGCCATAGAAGTTCTCAGCTTCGCTGCCAGTTCATCGCTAATCAGATCACCGCCGAACGGATAGCTGCGCTCCGCCGCGTCCTCCATCAGGTCAAGGACGTTAATCATCGCGTTATCGTTGAAGGTTACCGCGTTGGAATACTGCACGTTGTCGCCCGGGTTGCCGCGCTTCGGATACACCTGCGGGAAGCCGCCCGTATCCGTCTGCAGCAAGAACAGGAACTCGAAGCCCTTCAGAATAGCTTCCTTGTACGCGGCATCGCCGGTTTCCTGATAGATCTGGGCCAGGAACTGCAGCTCTTTGACGGTCGCGTCGTTGTCGATCATGCCCAGATCCTCGCCATTTGGCCCCTGCCACTCCGACCGCTTCGATTTGCCGTCCCACGGCTTGCTGTAATCGATCGCCTTGGAGAAGCCGCCGTGCTCCATCTGCCACGAGACCATGTTATCCGCTTGCCGGGTGGCCGCATCCAGGTCTCCCGTGAACTTCGGCTCCGCGGCCTCGGCCTCGAACCGGACATCGCCGTCCCACTTATCGAGGCTTTCGTACAGGAGCACCGTCTGACCGAGCCGGTTCACGCCCTGCGCGGCTCTGCTTAGGCGCAGCTCCTTCAGGTTAGGCGTCAGCGTATCCCAGCTGCCCGTCGGAACGCTGATCGAGATATCTTCGAAGTCGAAGGCGTCGAAGCGGCTGTTCAGCGTCACCGCGACCAGATTGTCCGCCACCGCCTGCGCGGCTACAATGCGAACGCGAGGCGCCTCTACTTCGTGACGCTTGGCGATCTCGGCGGCCAGCTCCTTCGCTTCGCCAACCGTGAATGGCTTAGCGGGACTGAAGCCCCCTCCCGCGCCGGTCATATAGCCTTCGGCCGCAACCGCGCCTATCGCTCCATTGCTCCAGTCCGGCAGCTTGCCGAAGCCGCCTGCCGCCTTCGGATTCGGCGCGAGGTCCAGCAAGCCGGCCACCATGACGGCGACTTCCTGCCGGGTCATCGGCTCATCCGGCCGGATCGTGCCGTCCGGGAAGCCCTTCACGTAGCCGGCTTGCTTCGCCGCTTCGAATACGTAGGCATACCACTCTTCAAGAGAAACCTCCCATACGCTCTTCTCGACCCCAAGTCCGACGAACCGTTCCTGATGGACGAAGCCGAACGTATCGTTCACGAGCGACATCCACTCTAATCGCGATATGGGCTCATCATCCTGACGTTCTTCGCCTGCGATCAAACCGAGCTCCTTCAACTGCTTAAGCTGCAGGCCGCTGACGAGCTCCGACAGCTCCACAACCTCCAGAGGGGCCGTCTCCTCGCCGCCATTCGGCTTGTTATGAATTCGCAGATGGTCAATATTCGCTCCTCCGCTCGCCCCAGCGCCGGTGGCGCGAATGACGTTCTCCCCTTCTTGAAGAGAGACCGGCATGGAGGTCGTCAGCCAAACATCCCAGCCGCCGGTCGGATCGAACGCCAGCTCGGCCGCCGCTTCCTTGCCATTGACCGATATGGCGGCCGGCCGCTTGTCCGAACCGCCGTGCGCATAGCGGAACTCCAGCGTGTAGTCGCCTGCCGCCGGCATGTCGATCTTCCACTCCAGATAGCCGCCGGGAGCGTTCGGGTTATAGTCAGTAAAGCCTGCTCCTGTATAGCCTGCATGCTTGGTGTCCACAATGACGCCTTCCATAGCGTCCGCTTCTTCCGCTTCCGCTACGATATCGATCTCTTGGTACACCCTCATATGATCGATATTGGCCCCGCCGCTGGCTCCGGCGCCGGTCGCGCGGATGACGTTCTTCCCAGCCTTCAGCTCCGCCTTCGTCGAGATGGTCAGCCAGTTCGTCCAATCTCCCGTCGGATCGAACGCCAGCTCCTCCTCCACGACTTCCCCGTTAACCGATATGGCGGCCGGCCGCTTGTCCGTGCCCCCGTGCCCGTAACGGAACTCCAGCGTATATTCGCCCGCCGCCGGCACGTCGATGGTCCACTCGATGTATCCGCCCGGCGCGTTCGGATTGTAATCCGTGAAGCCCGCTCCCGTATAGCCGGCATGCTTCGTATCGATAATGATGCCTTCCATGGCTCCCGCTTCTTCCGCCTCGTAGATATCTCCTTTGGCAGGGGACGACGTTTGCTCCGCCGCCTCCGCCGACGCCACTTGAAGGCCAAGACGGTCGCCCAAAGGTATGTTTCCGAGCGCGGAGGTTATGCTCGCCGCTGCCAGCACGGATACGAGAGAAACTTTGCCTGCAAACCTCATTTTGCTTTTGCTCATGTGAATCTCCTTTCGAGTCGTTGGGTATGTACGCTACAGCTTGTAATCCTGCCTCGCCGCCGATTCCCGGAAGTGCTTGGGCGTCGTCTTCATCTGCTTCTTGAAGCTGCGAATAAAGTTGGAATCGCTTACAAAACCAACCGCGGCAGCGACCTCCCGCACCGGCATATCGGTGTTGATCAGCAGCTTCTGCGCCTCGTGGAACCGCTTCTGAAGGATGTATTGCTGAATCGTGACGCCGACCTCTTTCTTGAAGAAGTGGCACAAGTAAAACTTGTTCATATGCAGCCGTCCCGCCAGCCCCTCGAGGCTCCATGCCGTATTCCATACCGCGTTCAGCTCCCGCAGCACCGCTTCCAGCATGTCCACCCTGTCGGAGGGTCCTTGGACGCTTCGCTCCGTCCCCGGCCGCTTATGCCTGAATTCGCGGCAGACGAAGAGCAGCAGCTCGAGCAAATAAATTTGGATCGCGCCTTTCTTCCCCCACAGATCGTCGCTCTGATTCTCCTTGTACAGGCGATCGATAATGCCTTGGAATACGCCCGCATCCCGGTCTTCGAGAGCGAGCAGGAAGTGCGGAGATTCCAGGCGGTCCAGCATGCGCTGAAACTCCTCGTATACCTCCTGTTCGAAGGCAAAAAAATGACGGGTGAAATGGATGACGCACCGCTTATACGCATGGCCCGGATGTACATGTACCTTATGCAGCGCGGAGCCCTTGAACACCAGCAGCTGTCCGCCGGTTACCTGATAAACTTTGTCTTCGAATGAATATTGCGCCTCGCCCTCCATCATCCACACCAGCTCGTAGCCCGGATGGGAATGGAACTGTTTCGGATACTTCAGATCCGTCTTGCAATCCATCGAAAAATCGTTTAACTGAAGCAGTATCGCCAGATCCCGCTTCGTTGTCATCCACCTTCCACCTCCCGGGTTATCCTGTGATTGGTCTTAAGTAGTTCTAACTTTACCACAGGTTGCCGAGGATGTTGTATGCATGGTTTGTCTTGTTTATATGCATAGATTGCTTTTTCCTTTCTCCCGCACGTTTCAAAAAAACACAAAAAAAGAGCGCCGAATGGGCGCTCTCTCCTTTCCGTACCTATTGCCGCGTTTGAAGTCTTGCCGCAGCGCGGCCTTCCCGTATGAACCGCGCCGCCTCCGCCATTTGCTCCTCGGTTACCGCTTCCAGCGTCGCGAAGCCATACGGCTTGTACTGCTCGAGCAGCTCGAAGAACAGCGAATAGTTCAGCTCGCCGAGGCCGGCCGCCGTCTCCTTCAGGGAGCCATCCGCTCCGCGGCGCAGATCCTTCACATGCGCGCTGACCACTCTTGCACCGAGCAGGCGGAAGGCTTCCCGGATGGTGCGGTCCTGCTCCTCGAACCGCTGCCGGTTCATCAGATTGCATGGGTCCAGCACGACGCCGACGCACGAGGACGGGAACCGTTCAATGGTTTCGGCCAGCGTCTCCGTCGAATCGATAAGATGTCCCTGGGCCGCCTCCAGCCCGATCGTCACGCCCCAGCGCTCCGCTTCCTCGACCAGCTCTTCCAGCGCCCGGTTCAGCCGCTCCATATGCTGCGGACGAAGTTCCGGATCCTTCATGCCGCCGACCTCCGTCGCCACGATCGGCGCTCCGAAGTGCCTCGCGTTCCGCAATTGCTCCTTGAACCGGTCTACGTTGTGGCGGTAAGCTTCGTCATCCAGCTCAACCAGGCTCGCGTAGCAGCCCAGCACCGCGATGCGAACGCCCCGTTCGGCGAATGCCCCGCCCACTTCCTGCGCCAGTCCCGGGTTAAGCCTGCCCAGTCCGGAATCCACATCCGAGAACGCTTTGGCCAGCGCCAGCTGAACATAAGGGAAGCCCCGCTCCGCCACCTTCCCGGCAAGCTCCTTATAAGGCAATTTTCCAAGCAAGTGCGCCAATACTCCAACCGACATGACCCTCATCCTCTCTGCGACTAGTCTCTTCTATGCCTCCCATTATACTTGATATCGACTGGCTCTGAGCATAAATTTGCTAAACACCTCTTGCGTTGTCCCGGAATATGCTGGGCGTAGGCATTATCCCAGGTACTTATGCATTTCGCAGTCCCGTATTTCCTGTAAGCCTTATCAGTGTCATGAAAAACCTAAAGGAGTGTTCAATATGAAAGAGACGGCATCCCATTACTTCGCCCGAGGCAACACGGCCCGCGGAGCCCATTTCTTGTATGAATCCGCCTATCAGGGATTAAATCGGTTATTTGTCCTCCAAGGCCCTTCGGGGACGGGCAAGTCGACCATTATTCGCGGCTTGGCGGACAGCTTGCTGGAGAGAGGCCTGCACGTGCAGTGCTTCCACTCCCCTCTGCGCCCCGACGAGCTGGACGGCATTATCGCAACGGACTTGAGGGTTGGCATTATCGACGAGCAAGCCAGCGGGGGAGTTTCGGGCATCGAGGCAGGCGAAACGATCTTCTTCGATTTCGTCGATGCCCTCGACCTCAGTCGATTGTCCGCGGAGCAACGGAACATGTTGGATGAGCTCCACAAGAGGTTCCCCGCCGCTTATTCCGAAGCCCTAGAGGGATATGGCGCCGCGCTGCGGATTCATGACGATTGGGAAAAATATTATATCGAGAGTCTGGACTTCGCCAAATGCGATCAAATCGTCTGGGAGCTCATGGAGGATCTATTCGCCGGCCAGCCGCAAGGAGCGCCAGGGGTTACACGCCATTTGTTTTTCGGGGCCGCCACGCCGAAGGGCGCCTTCGATTTCATTCCAGACTTAACGGCATCGCTGAGAAGAAGGATCTTCATCAAGGGAAGACCCGGCTCCGGCAAATCGACCATGCTGAAGAAGCTGGCGGCCGGCGCGGAGATGAACGGCGTCCAGGTCCAAGTGTTCCATTGCGGCCTCGACCCGCACAGCCTCGACATGCTCATCTTTCCCGAGCTTAGCACCGCTATCTTCGACAGCACGGCCCCTCACGAATACTTTCCCGAGAGGGAGGGCGACGAGATTCTGGATGTTTATGAGCGCGCGATGACGCCGGGCACGGATGAGACTTACGCGGACGAACTGGCTGCCATAAAGTCGCTCTACTCCGCGAAGATGAAGGAAGCAACCGGCCATCTGGCGGAGGCCGAGGCCATAGACGCCCAGCTCAAGGCCCTGCATACGGCCGCTACGGATTTTTCGATCGTCGACGGTCTTCGTTCGCAGCTGTTCGCAGAGCTGGAGCATTCCTTAGCTGAGGTTTCCGATAAGTAGTTGTAAGGCCCCTTCCGAGTCGAAGGGGCTTCTTCTTTTGGGCTCATTCGCGTGCGAATCCGAACAACTGAGCATTCACGGCGCTAATGATTATGGCATGACGCCCGGCGCTTTCAGCAAGTGCTTCTAAGTTGACTTGACATTTTCGGTGCCCTTCTACTGACTGAGCATGCTCTTGGTAAACTCTGTAGAAAAAAGGAGCTGTCGACCTTACCGGTCAGCAGAGCCCGTTCATTCCTTCATTACTTCATGAATGACATCGTGGAAATTAGTTCGATTCCGTATTTGCTTTGCAGCAAGCGGTCCTTGACCTCATTCATATCTACATCCGAATCGTGCAATGCCCACATGCTTACATAGCGGGCAAAGCCCGGGCCCAGATTCGCCCCTCCAATATCCTTATATTCCCACTTTTTTTGCCCGAGAATAGAAGGCAATACAAAATGAACCGCATTCTTGAGATTTTGGCCGCTACCGGATGTGTAATCCCATAAATTCACACCCACCATATCCCCGATCCTGGAAAGCGTAATGAAGGCTTCTAAATTGGAAACCGTGGATTGCAGCGATTTGTTCCTCTCCAATTCCCTCGGCATGGTGCCGTCAGGCTTGATCTGTTTGTCGATTCGATTAGTTTTGGCTGCTTCAACGATCGTTCTGGCAAGGTCCACATCCCCGGAAAACCAAGCGGAAGCAGCTGTTATGGCATCATACCAAACACCGTTGTTATTGTTGGAGCGTTCCGCACGCTTTCCGAACTCACTTGTTCGGAGCCATGTCACATATTCATGAAACCACTTTTTCATGCCTTGGTCATCCGCTTCCGTCCATGCATCTGACCCTTCAATCATATGTACGCTGTCGATTACCGAAATGAACCGCCTTCCCTCAATGATGCCGCTCGGCGATCCGTTCGCTTTCCCGGGTATTTCCTGGCCGAATTTCATGTTCGGATTCATATTGGTATCGTCGTTCAAAAACCACACCTTCAACAACTTGGCCGCTGCCTCGGCATAAGATTGATCACCTGTCAGCGTATAAGCGTAACTTAATTGATCAACCATCGTGATCATATGATTCATGCGGATCGAATCATATTTCGTTGAGTCCTCGTACTCCGGATTGACATGTCCGTCTTTAAAGATGTAGGGCTTGCCGTCTTTCTTGGCCGGGTCCGGCCAATAATAGATGGAGAAGCTAACATAATCATGCGGATCGGCGCTTGCCGGAAGTGAAGTCTTGGCTGTTACCGAAGGCGGATCTTCTTTAAATGCTTTCTCGGCGGCGGACTTCAAGATCTGCATACTATATCCGAGTTCTTGGGGCAAGTTATCTCGAAAGGATGCAAGCCCATTCCGATCCGCTAAGATCAACGGCATCCCAGGTTGCATTTTACTTGCAACAAACGAGGAATTGTCAGATTGCGAAACCGGTGAAGCTGCTGACCTCAAAGGAGCTTCAGGAACAACCTCCGTCACTTTGGCGGAATTCGTTTTACAAGCTGCAATGAGAGAAAAAAACAAACAAAGGAAGACCATCAGACTGCATAATCGTTTCAAGACTATCAATTCTTTGTTTCTCCTTCCGACAGTACCCGAATCTTGGGGTATCTCTTGAAATTACAAGAGAATCTATAATTAGACATCCGCTCATTTGCAGATACAGCTACTTTTTCTCTTGTTGTCCAAAATGAACGTTCAATTGCCGGTAAATATATCCACTAAGTCGTAGAGTTCCTTCTGAAATAAATTCCCATTTCACCAGCATCGTGCATTCTCCATAATCGCATAAAGTGAAGAAAGGCCAATGGCTTGGGACCATTGACCACTAACATCAGTCATTCGCTTTTAGTCTTCCATGGTTCCGAATTTCAATCTCCGGTACAAAAACAAGAATGGCCTGAGCGGAAAATACAATATGTGCAGAGATTTGGGCAGAGGCAGCGTCTCCGCATCCCGCCAATTGGGATAGAGCTGGCTCAGGATATAGCTGAAACGTTGAGTTCCCGTGCGGAGACCGTAAAGATATTTCCGGAAGAAAACAGCGCGCTCCCGAAGGACCGTAAAATCGGTCATCTCCGTAATGAAAACCATGGCCTTGTCGGCCATCTCCTCCGACTTAGAGGAGTGGGCCAACTCTCGGACGACCTCCGGGATGGGGCTGCCAAACAGCCGGTTTGCAAGCAAGAGCGTCTGTCCGCCTGGAATGAGCGCATGGTACTTTTTCCAGAGGGCAAGTGTCAAATCCCAATTGATCTCCGATCGCAGCAACATCACGATATCCATCAACCAGCGCAACCTAAACCAGGCGTGCCTGGCCCCGTGCGTTGCGAGAAACATGAATAGATCTTCACTGCCCATATAAGGGACACCCCTCTGGGCCAATACTCTTCTCCTTGACCACAACTCATCGAAGGAAGGTTCAAATCCAATTTCCGGATTTAAGCGCCAATGCAGCTCCACTTCAAGCCCTTTCCCAGGGTGGATGTATGACAGATGATGATCGTTCCATTTCCAGCTGTTGAGTATTTTCTTCTTGATATCAGGCTTATATCCAAGCTCGACAAGAATCCGGTTGGCCTCATCGAAATCGACCAATGAAATCATGACATCCATATCTTTACAGGTTCGGAGCGAAATTTCACCGTATATACACTCCGCCAAAAAAGGCCCTTTTAAGCTTAACAAGCGGATGTTAGCCTGATCAAACAACCGGTGGATTTTCTCCAGCTCGTTTTCCTGAAAGACCATATGGATCGTATTCCACTTGTAATCCGAGGATAAATCCTTCAGCAGACTTTCTGGAATCCAATCGGGCGTGAGCTCTTTCAAAGCACGGTAAACCAAAGGATATACTCGATGATGAATACTCAGCTGATAGACCAAGTGAAAATCCAAACTGCATGCACGAAACTCCTCCATACGCTCAAGCCGTTTATCCGGGTCGACGGTCAAGCATGCAATTACAAACCGTAATTCCGGCATAAGGTCGTTTGTCGGTTCCGAGATCATGTCCATTGAACTCCTTTGTGTTTCAATTCAAGCTCTGCCTTTACCTCATCTGAACCGTGAATCTTAATCAATCAGGAGGTGAACTCCTTTTTTGGTGAAGACAGTAATTCGCGATAAACCGAGGAAAGCTTGCCCATGAGGTTGTTTAAATCAAACCGTTCGCTGATAATTTGATTATTCGCTTTGCCCATACGATTTCGAAGTTCCTCATTGAGAAGTATATCTTGAAGAGAACGCGCCAGTTCTTCTATATCACCGGGTTGAATAAGAAATCCATTCTCTCCATTTACGATTACCTCAGGAATGCTGCCTACAGTGGTCGATATGACCGGTAGGCACTCATTCATAGCTTCGAGGATTGCCATAGGCAGCCCTTCATTATAAGAAGGTAGCACCAACGCATCAGCATTTTGAAGGAGTTCTTCCTTCTGTTTCCCATCTATCCACCCGAGAAGCTTCGTACAACCGCCTATGCCGTATTCTTCGATTTTCTTTTCAGTTAGTTCCATTTGGCCATCACCGGCAAGAAGGAATTGGGCTCGAACCCCTCTTTGCTTCAGGATTCGGATCGCTTGAAGCAAGTCGTACGTCCCTTTTCTTTCACCGAGACGCCCTAGAAACAAGCATGTTGGTTCATTCCGGGCTGCTTTTATACAGGGTTCCTTATAAAAGACTCCATTATAAAGAACTTCAATTCGTTCTTCTGGTACAATGGAGGAGAAGTAATCTTTCCAATAATTGGATAATACTATTAATTTATTGACTTTTCTTAGAACGTAATCACAAACTTTCATCTGAAATCGACTTGAGCGATAGAATTCATCGAAACTTGCAGCATGTATATGAACGATCGTTGGAACATTAAAAACACGCGATGTCAAAATGAAAAACATTTTACGATAAAAACTTCCCTTCTCAGCCATATGAATATGTACTAACTCGGGACGTTTAAAGAACATTCTCCAAAGAAATCTCATAGCTCCATTAAGGAATATGGCTAGTTTTGCAATCACGCTTCCCGTAATATATGTCTCCAGACGTGAAAGTTCATACTCTTGTGCAATTCTTGAATTCTCGATATTGCGAATTACTGTTACAATACCACCCATATCTTTAAGAGAGGAGCCGACTACCATGATTCTCCGCTTCACGATAGCTTCCCCCTTCTATCGATGCTGACCACAAAATCTCGAATTGAATCCAAAAGAAACGACGGTTGTGGTTGGAATGGGACAAAGTCCTGTTCATATATATGCATGATCTGTTCTTTCATTTCTTCATAATTATGTGCGACAGTCAAATGTCCACGCTGTTTGAATACTGCAGCAATTTCTGACTGATGGTCGTCAACATGCTCACCGAACTTCTTCTCCCTTGGGAAAATGAGCACTTTTTTTTGCATACTGAGTGCCTTAGTGATGGTCCCGACTCCTGCATGGCAGATTAACAAATCAGCTTGAGCCAAATAATTATCCATCGTTTCAGCATCAGCAAATTGAAAGGTCTCCATTTGTTTGGCCTTATATTCCGTATATCCGATTTGAGCAATTACCTTATCTTGAATGATTTTATTTTCAATTAATAAATCAACAGTTTCCAAGAGGCGACCAAATGGGAAGCGCTGGGTACCAATTGTTAGAAAAATCAATATAGCGCCCCCTTGTACTTCGCTTTCGGATAACTTTCCGCCAGTTCTTCCCACTGAATATAAAATTCATCCGCAATTTTATATAATAATCTCCCTGTCATGCTCGGCGTAAAGATTTTCGCATAACTTTCCACACAAACAATTTTCGAACCAAAAATCATTCCGATTAAACACATGGGCAGAGCAGCCCCAGCACCGGTTGTAACAACAATTTTTGGCCGTTCTTTTAAATAGTAGCGAAATGATCTAAAAATATTGATCAGGAATGTAAACACGAAGGTTGCGTCTTTTCGTTCCTGCTGCCGAAGATACAACACTTTGTGATCTTTTCCCGCTCCCAGCGTCAATTGACTGTGTTCAGTAACGATGAAATAATCGTAATCCTTCACTGCCGGTACAATCTTTAGCAGCTCATCAAAGTGCCCGCCGGTGGAACTGATCAAACAAACTTTCATATGGGCACAACACCTTTCCCAACTTGTGCCTTTTCCCTTCCTATAATATAAAGGGCATTCAAGTATGCACAAAGCGGCATAATAAATTGGTTTGTGGAAAGAGTATTATCCGAGATACTGTAAATAAGTACACCCAGAATAAACGCTAAATAATATCCACGAATTCTTTTCTCCTGCACTCGGTACACTCTTGCGAAAATCAAAAATAATGAAACAAATAAAAGGGTTGCACCAACAATGCCGCAATCATAATAAAAACGAATATACTCGTTATGAGGAACCACAAATCCGCCGTATAACGTTCCGTCATTCCCAACCAGTACCGAACCGAGTCCCTTACCGAAGACCGGCGTCTCCTTCGCACCCTTTAAGAAGTAGCTCCAAGCTTCATCTCTCCCCGAGAGCAGACTAGTGCTTTGTCTAACCTTATAGTTGTTAAGCTGATGAAAGAAAATAACCACCATTACTGCAAGAAACGAAATGAACGGTAAGATAGCTAAAATACGGCCCCGAAGGAATTTTCGCACATGTTCAAAAACATAAACAATCACAAACGGCGCTAAAGCTATTAAGGCACCCCTGGTACCCGAACCTACAATAATTACAAAGTTAACGACTGCGATTGCGTAAAATGCAAGACTTTTATCTGGATTTCGGCTAACTTCAATCATCGCTGCAACAAACCCAATAAATCCAAGCATCGCTAAATGTGCGGCTATATTTGCTCCTTGCAACCGAACCGCTCCGGAATATTCAATTCCGATGAAGGGAGCCATATTCGCCATGCTTAGAAGGAAGCCGAATAACACACTAACCATCGGAAGCAACATAATTAGAAGGATGATTTTCTTAGAAACGTTCACCTTCCAGTTAATAAATAAAAAGACGAACGGAATCACTAAACCAATAAAAGCCTTCATTGGGCCTAGCCCGCGGTTATCCAACGGTAACGAGGATAAAAAATAGGATTGAAATAAAAGGTAAATAAATACGAAAGTTGGCGCCGAGAGTTTCCTGATTCCCCCGTCTCTTAAGAAGATGGGAATCATCATGGCAAATAAACCAAGCTTCTGAAATGAGTTAATGTCCATTCCGGCAATACTAATTTCGATATACTTTTGAAATGAAATGGCAAATGAAACCACGGAAATGTACCCCAAATAATGAGGGAACCGAAGACATGAAACAAAAATAAATACTCCGAACACCAGAATGACCATAGGGATCGGAATAAACACAGCGATGGTTGAGAGAACTATTGCAGTGACGATCAATGACATTTGCCGCACAGGAAAATCAAACAACGTTGAAGATGTTTTTCGACCTAACATCTTACCCACCCTCAAATACTATTTTCAAACTGCACCCTTTACATCTTTTGGATCGCGACCATTCAATACGACCCCTAAAATATTGGCATGTACGAGGTCCAGGCTGTTTTTGGCCTTCTTCAAACGATCCTTCTCCACCTTACCTGCCAACACTACAATGATTACCCCGTCACAGTAAGAACTCACAATTACACTGTCGGCTACACTATCAAGGGGAGGGGTATCGATGAGCACATAATCGTATGTTTCATTCAATTCGGTAATTAATTGCTTCATTTCATTCTTACCTAGCATTTCCGAAGGATTTGGCGGAATGATTCCGCACGTCATTACGGAAAGGCCTGGAATGTGGGTATTGTGAACTGCTTCCTGCCAACTAAGATCGCCATTCAAAACATTTGTCAAACCGTACGTATTACTCAACGCAAAAATCTGGTGCATTTGCGGATTACGCAAGTCGGCATCCAACAACAATACCTTTTTACCATCAAGCGCATACGTTACAGCAAGGTTGCTGATCGTTGTTGTTCTTCCCTCATTACGTTTCGTGGACGTGACCATTAATACTTTTTTCGGGGTGTCGATGGAAGAGTATTGAATATTCGTTCTTAATTTACGGTAATGTTCTGCAATAGAAGACTTCGGGCTCAAATGTGTAATTAATGAAAATGATTTATCTATTCTAGACATTAAGTGATTCCCCTTCCATCCTTTGAACCCGCCCACGCTTCTTGAGATTCTTCTTCGAAAACTCGGCAATACTTACTAAGGTTGGGACGGCCAATACTTCAAAAACATCATCTTCAGTTTTGACTGTATTGTCCAGATAATGAAGCAGCACAACGAATCCTATTCCCAGAAATAAAGTCACAACAACAGACACCATCAAATCCAAAACAGGGCTCATATTTATAGGGTATTTGCTATCTTCATCCACTGCTTCACTGAGAATGGTGACATTATCAACGTTCATAATCATAGGAATTTCTGCTATAAATACATGGGCTATGGCATTAACTGCATTCGTTACATTCTTATTTGAAGTTCCAATCAGTGTAAGATTCATCACCTGAGATTGATTGGCTGAGGTTACAGATACGCTTGCGGATAGTTCTTTTGGAGTATAGCCTAGGTCCGGATATGCTGCGACAACTTTATTCATGATCGCTGCAGACTTGATAATCTCACTATAGGAATTAATCAACATGATGCTTGCATCAATGGAATTAGAATTAACATTCCCCGTATTTTCAATCAAAGAAGCATCGTTAACAATCAACTGCGCTTCCGCTTGATATAGAGGGGTTGTAAGTATATAGCTTTTGATTAACGCCCCAACTATCCCGACTAAAACAAAAATAGATAACAACCACATTTTCTTTCGTATCACTTGAATAAAATTTTTTAGTTCCACCCTTTTCCCTCCAAAGACCTACTCAATATACTTTTTAATCATAAATACGCAAAAAATGTCGGACCATAGATTCACTTTACGATAGGACATATTACATGTCAACGAATAACTTTTAAACTAGGGCATTTTGCATAATTCCTCAATTTTATTAACAGCCAATATGACCCCATGGACTAGTACAAAGTTTTCAAAATGAATAGACTCGCAGAATTTCAGCATTCGACTCATTTAAGCAACCACTCTTTTCTTCTTCCCAACTAGTGCAAGTGCTGAAGCCAGTAGGACAATTGCATTGAGATATTGACGAGCAGTTACTTTCTGGATTCCCCAGACGTGCACGTCATCCGCGGTCAAATTAATTTAACCCCCAGTCTACTCGACCGTTTAACGTCATGTAAGTTAGGACACGATACTCGCGAATGCAAAAAGGCCGCCGCGATTGCGGACGACCCTTGCGCGATTACTCTTTCGCTAACGACGTTCGTTTGCGAAAGAAGTATATAGATGGTTTACACATTAACAGGGTACTTTCGTCTTTTTCCTGTCTCTCTACTCTCCAGATTTCCATTGGCCCCAACTAGATACTTCCCAAAACTAAATATGTTCACTAATTTAATTATAATTATCGATGTGACAACAGCAGAAACAAACAATACCATCATCTTGCCATATCCAAGATTAATACCGAGTACTCCAAGCGTTTTATTAATAACCATTAAACATAACAGATGCACTAGATATATCCCGTATGAATATTTACTTACGAATAGGAGAAAACTAGGTTGTTTACTTAGCCTAGAAAATATCAAGAATAGTACCAATACTATATTAATAGTGAACGGTATCATGTCCATGCGCTTTGATCCATAACCAAATATCCCTGATTGGTTGTCAAACAAAATTATGGCTAAGGTCAAAGGCAGCGAAGAATATATCCATATTTGGTACTTGCGGATAATCTGAATAAAATACTCATAGTTTTTTCCGCAATAATAAGCTATAAAGAAGTAAAACACCCATCCTAGACAAAGCGCCCAAAAGCCCCTGTCCCAAAAATAGTCGGTAAATGCAGTACTTTTCGGAGTAACTAGGTTAAATATTCCAAGATACATGATGTTTACAAAAAGGGAAACTGAAATAATTGTTATTGGACGATGTTTGTAAAGATATTTGGCTGTTATCTTATGAAGTATATAGAACTGAAACACAACCAAAACAAACCAGCCATGATACCCACCTAGTAAATTCACAACGATGTTAGTCGGTATACTTGTAGGATTACCGTAGTGATCCGCTACCGCATATATGACTGCACAAGTGATAAATGGAAACAAAATGAATTTAATTCTTTTCCAGTAAAATCCATCTGGTAAGTGCAGCGGATAAGAACGCGCTAGAATTAACTCCGAAATAAAAACGAAAGTTGGCGTTCCGAATGCCAGTATACCTGCAATGGATAAGAACACTTCATCAGTAAGTGTTGACTCTTCACTCAACTCAAACCCAACAGTGTACTTAATAGAATGCAGTAAAACAACGCAGAGACAAGCAATTGCCCTTATTGACTCAACTTCGGTTATCCTTTTCCTTTTCTCACCAAACCCACTAATTATAACTACCTCCCAAAAGGAATTGACTATGGACAAGGATACCACGAAATCCATACTCGGGGAATACTTCATTCCTCTGGACACCAACATTTTGTTACAGGCAGGTAAAAACCTTACAGTTTGATCGCTATGTGAAGAAGCTTGATACCGTTACCACAAGCAAACCGTTCATTTTTGCCCAGCTTATGCAGTTTATATCCCTCGAAGATAATAGCCTGGCCCTTTAAAACAAGAAGGCTTTACAGCAGACAGTTCAACTGGAATTGATCAGCTCGTCTCAACTCTCCCGGTAGCTGCGGGAACTTGATCCCGCTATGTTTGACGCTATGTTTCATGATCTGGTGTGGAAGATCACACGCCATATCGGTGTGTCATTCACGCTTCATCTGGGGAACATTCAATCTGGGGAAATACCTTGTCGATCATACCAGGATTGTAGAGTCAACCCACTCTTGCGATAGGCCTCAACCTGCTTCTCCTAGTGAGATAGCAACGTTGGATAGGTCATGCTATAGCACTACTCTCGTTCTCGTTGCCTTTAAGGTGACAGTTCTTGCGGGGCTTGAAAACGTGGGTTTTATTTGTCAATTACCTATAATTGCGAGAGGTATGATTTGCACAAGTACCATACCTTTAAAGATCTTGAGAGGAACATTAAGGCCTACATCGATTTTTACAATCACGACTATAAGCAAATTTAAACGACCTTAGTCCGATGGCATGTAGGACCAAGGCCGCCTAAATTTTTAATTATTTGCACTGCCCACTTGTCGGGGTGTAGTTCAATTTTATGACGCTCTCTATTCATATGAATTGTATACGTACTATTTATTGTTTTTCATGGAGACACTCTCTTGAACAAATCGGCCCCCATTGGATGCGATTAGACGAATACGATTATTACTATCGGCTGCATTGTCTTTTAAAGCGATCGAATTATCTTCGATTGTGATTTTTGAAGCAACTTGACCATCGGCCTGAATTCTGATGCCATATCTTGCAGGCGAAATGATTGTATTTCCGGTTATTGTTAATTGGCTGGGGTTGCCAAACGAGAGAATTCCATCCGAGCCCGCATTGATTATTGTGTTGTTTCTAGCGATTGAACCAGCAGTGAGATAAATACCTTCCTTCGAGGGGGTATCCAAGTCTTTTTTATAAAATGTATTTTCGATTGTGTTCCCTACGAAAGTACCTTTCCCTTCGATACCATTTTCTACAGTGTTTGTAATTTTATTATTTGTAACTAAAATGTCTTCTGCCGTGCCGTACGGATTCTGAACAAAAATACCGTTACGAGCAACTGCCGAATTTGCACCGGCTTCGGTACTAATTCCGCCGATATCGTTCAATACATTGTTGGAGATTGTAATTCCCTTGTTGACATTCGATCTGTTACTGGAATATCCTTCGATCCCTCTGTAAAAAGTATTTCGAATATTGTTTCCATCGATCAGCACATTTTTCGACTTTATAAAAGTGATCGCTGCATGTCCACGAATTTTTTCAAAAGTCGAACCAACAACCTTAGCGCCTACCACATTCTTCAAATAAACAGCGTTGCCTTGATACGTAGGATTTACTCGGTCATTTCCGATATTATCAAACTTGCAATTCTGAACTGTTACATTTTCAGAACCATTATCGCTGTCAACGTTAATTGCATTATTCGCAATATGGTGAAAGTAAGAATTCATGATTGTTACATTTTTTGAAGCCGTGACGTTAATGCCGACTTTTTCATTCAAGAAATTATTGCCATCTACTTCAAAACCGTCTAACACAACATCGTGTACTTTGTACATCGTAATCATAGCTTTCGGTTTCAGAAGCAGTTTGGTCTGATTTCCGATCCACGTTTCTTTACTTTTAAAACTAACCTCAGAAACCCGAATCACGCCTGCAGGAAACTGAATAATAGTATGCGGAACAGATTGAGCTTTTTTAATTGCAGGGGCCCAGTCTTCATTAGCCGTCCCGAGGTCCTTGACATGGGATTTATAATCGACAAGATTAATAACCACACTTCCGCTTGCTGCATGTGCCGCATTCACCCAGCCAACAGTTCCAATCGACATCACCATTATAGCTACACATAAAACTTGTATTAGTTTTTTCATGAGCCCGACACCCCGTCGCTTTTAGTGACGATAAAGAGAAGACCCTTGGTCTCAGGATTCTCCTCTTAGAGTGCGAGCCCTGAAAACCTTTCGGAAACTGGCTGGCATATGGTTTCCCACTTAGCCCCTGTAGCTTTGCGCCCTTCGTTTTCACAAAGTTTGCCTTTATCGTTTGTTTTCATGTATATAAACACTTTACTATTCTCACAAAGTTACTATCTCAAAAAAATAGAGACCCTGATTTCAGGATCTCTTTGGGTACAAAGTCCTGAAAACCTTTCGGGAACTGGCTGGCATATGGTTTCCCACTTAGCCCCTTTAGTTTTGCGCCCTTCGCTTTCACGAAGTTTGCCATTATCGTTTGTTTTCATTCTATTCGACAACAACATTTATTTACATAGATATAGTAACATTGAGAAGTAAAAAAAACAAGCTCTTTCGACAAAAACTCTTAACTATTCAGGTCTTTAGCAACGGGTTGTTCTAGTGCTTTATTCCCCTTCTTAATGTTCTTCATATCGATAATCATATCTTTATTTAGGTACAAGACAACTAACATAGCTATAACGCTAGTCACGATTCCCATGACATTGGCCCCGTTGATACAAGCAAACACAACTAGGCCATATATGAAAGAGAGGGCAACTATTTTGTTCCAACGAACGACAAAATGAATTAATCTCTTGGCAAACAACCATCTTAGCAGCAGCATTGTAAGTCCACCCAATATTTGAGCGAAGGCTACCCCCAAAATCCCGTAATGATTGACCGTTAAGTACGAAAGAATAATTGTTGTAACCGCTCCGAATACCGTTGTATAGAACAGAATATTAGTCTTGCTTCTCGCCTGAAAAATAGCCCCTACGTTAGTGGACATCGTCATAACCAGCGCATACACCAAAAAGATGGGAACCAGAGTATATGATTCTGAGTACCCCGTATTAGAGATGAAATGGTAGAATATTGATATAAATGGAATTGCAAATATGCACATAGTCAAGAAAAGCTTGAATACAAACTGTATAATATTAGAAAAGTATTGATCAATGTCCTTTTCTTCATTCTTAATAATTGCTTCCTCGATCAATGCCATTGAAATTACTGTGCCCAAAGTAGAGATAATGATACCGAATTTCATTGCAAATGAATACAATCCATTATCGTATGCACCAAGTTGACTTGTGATAATCATCCTTCCAAATCCGGATATTAAAAAAACTGATGCAAGATTGAGAACCAACGGCAGAGAGAATCTTAACATTTGCCACAATAAATGCCACTGAAATGTACCAATCTTCAAATATTTCAATACGCGTATCTTAAACTCTATAACCACGATTATCGACAGCTGGCCTATAATATAAGACCAGAACAATCCTTTTCCGCCCATTTTCAAAACGCATATCATCAAAATAAGCATTGTAAAATTTAGAATTGTCCCTATAATACTGGAAACAACATATACTTGATTAAATTTCAATGCCCTTGCGTAATACTGCCATACCTGCGCGGCCCCATATACAATAATCATTAGAAAGGTGTACATTGCAACTTGACTGCTGGTAAATGCTATTATTATAGATGTTGCCGACATCATAATGATGATAAATAGAATAATCCGAACAGAAGTGGCAATAACATGATTACGTTGTTCCTCATCTTTCTCAGCTACTAGGAAACGCAGAATAGCTTCCCATAATGCCAGGAACATTATTGGTGAAACGGTGCTCATAATGGTTTGGGAGTAATCAAACACACCCAATTCTTCAACGCTTACAAAATAGGCATAAAATGGGATGATTATGGCCATTATGATCTTTGAAGCAGAATTGCCAATGAAATAGAGTCCTGTTTTTTTTACTATACCCTCATCGATTGCACTCATATGATTATTTTCCTTTTTTTGATTAATAATAAAAACCCCAAACAACCCATTCTAGGAGTGGTTTGGGACTCAGCCTCAATAAGACCTCCGTTCTCTTTGCTACCCGATTATTTCCCAATACATTCGTAGATCAAGCCATCTGAAGAAACGACATCCAGACAGTTCCGTCCATCCAGAACAATGGCCTTTTTCATTAATTTCTTGTAATTTTTGGATTCGTACTGTTTGATTACATCCCACTCCGTGAAAATAAAGCAAATATCCGCACCATTAATTGTCTCTTCTATACTCTCATAATATGAAAGATTGTCGAGCCCTTCGACTCCAGTCTGTTCTATGTACTTCTTGAAATTTGGAACCCCAATGGGATCAAAGGCTCTCACATAAGCTCCATCCTCCAATAGAATGGGGATATTTACAAGCGATGGAGCCTCTCGCAAATCATCCGTTCCCGGCTTGAAGGTAAGCCCTAGTACAGCGACAGTCAGACCCTTGAGGTTATCGTAATATTTCCTCGCCTTCTTGATCAACTTGAGCTTCTGCTGTTCATTCACCTCAATGGCTGCCTTTACTGTCTTCAACTCGTAATCATTCATGCTGGCCAACCAGTGAAGTGCCTTCGTATCCTTAGGGAAGCAGCTGCCACCGTATCCTATGCCCGCATTTAGAAACTTGCTGCCTATACGCGGATCGAAGCCCATGCCTTTAGCCACATCCTGCACATTCGCGCCAACCAGTTCACACAGATTAGCAATCTCATTAATGTATGAAATCTTGAGTGCCAGGAAATCATTAGATGCGTATTTTATCATCTCTGCGCTTCTGCGGTTAGTCACTAACAGAGGTGCCTCGAAACCTTTATAAACCTCACGCATGATCCGCTCCGCCTGGCCGTCTTCCACACCAACTACAATCCGGCTGGGGAACAAAGTATCGCGCACCGCCGTCCCTTGTGCTAGAAACTCAGGATTGGAAACCACATGAATCATGACCTCTGGCACTTTATAGTCATGCATGATCTTCTCAATCTTCTCATTCGTGCCAATCGGTACCGTTGACTTCAATACTACGGCGCAATCCCGCCGCACCGTTTCAGCAATTTGCTTTGCCGCACTGTAGACATAGGTCAGGTTCGCAGACCCATCCTTCTTCTCCGGAGTGCCAACACCGATAAAAACGATTTCCGCATCCCGATATGCGCTCTCGTAATCGGTAGTATAATGAAGCCTCTCTGCGTTACGTGCCATCAATCCCTCTAGATCCTGCTCGAAGATAGGAGAAACGCCTGACTGAAGCAATTCTATCTTCTGCTTATCTACATCCACACACGTCACATCATGTCCCTTTTCGGCCAAACAAACTGCTGTGACCAGCCCCACATACCCCGTTCCAGCTACTGCTAATTTCATCTACTATTCTCTCCATCTCTCTAATTCTTACTTACTTTTACTTTTTCTTAAGTGGAGCTTAAACCGATCTTCGAATTACGCTTCGGTATATCAAATGGTACAACGACTTAACAATAATACTTACACTCGTTGTGGTTTTAATAGCATCCACTAAATATTTTCGAGCTCTCGCATACTCCCCTTTATTAACAAAATAACGCCCTAACGTAAGGGAGTGCGTGGCGGTAATTTTCCTACTGTTATATTTTTTCTGCAATTGCAATTGATTATTTATCTTGCTATGGAGAATATCATGTCCGGTGATAACTTTCGTTGACGAGCCGGTGATACTATCATCGTGAATATAATATCTGATTAAGGGCTCTTCGACTCCTACGACATCATAACGCTCTGCAATCTTTAAGTATAAATCCCAATCTTGGCAACTCGGCAATGTGACATCAAAACCGCCGATTGCTAACAAAGCTTCCTTCGAACATAACACCACAGAGGTACTGCCAATAAAATTTTCACATAACAACCCGTACATGATATCTTTATACCGATTTGGAGAGTACTTTGATACCCGGTTTCCCTGATTAATGTACACATTATAGATTCCCGTGTATACCATACCTATGTTCTTGTCCTTTAATGTGGAAACTAGTTTCATTTGTTTTTCGATTTTATTTTCCAGCCACTCATCATCACTATCCAAAAAAGCAATATATCTCCCTTTGGACAATTCAATGCCAGTATTTCTCGCGGCCCCTCCACCACGGTTTACACTATGTTTATAATAGGTAATATTTGGATGTTTTTCTCGATAGGAATTCACTACTGTTTCCGTATCATCCTGAGAATTGTCATCGACAATAATAATTTCCGCGATTGGGTACGTTTGATTCAATACGCTATCCAAAGCTTTCCAAATTGTCTTCGCTCTATTAAATGAGGGAATTACTACACTGACGCTATACTGATCATCTATTAATTGTCCCATAATTTCTTAACCATCCTTCATATTGAATTGATACATGGCTTACATGGCGCCGCTCTTATGATGAATAACCATTCTTATTGTTCTAAAGATAATTTTTACATCCAACCATAACGACCATTGATCAATATAGCTTGTATCTAGTTTTACGACCTCTTCGAAATCCGTAATATTGCTCCGTCCGCTTACCTGCCACATACCGGTTAATCCTGGCTTAAAGCTAAGCCTTCTCCGATGATAAGATTCATATCGGTCCACTTCATCAATAGTAGGCGGCCTTGTTCCTACTAAACTCATATCGCCTAGCAGCACGTTAATGAACTGCGGAAGCTCGTCCAAGCTGGTTTTCCGCAGAATATGCCCAACCTTCGTTATTCTTGGATCTTCCTTCATCTTGAACATAAACCCGCCGCTAATCTGATTCTGTTCCATTAGCTTTTTCTTCCGCTCCTCTGCATCGGCATACATGGATCTAAATTTATAGATCTTGAATCTCCGACCATTCAAGCCCACGCGCACCTGAGAGAATACCGCAGGCCCCTTGGACTCCAGCTTTATGAGTGGAATAATAAGTATAGACAAAACTCCGGCGATAATCAGACCAACAACAGCTCCTACAATATCAATCAAGCGCTTAATTAATAAATTCACGCGATTTATCGTGACGGAATGGAACGTTAATACGGGGAAGGTTCCGATGCTAGATAGATGAGTGCGCGAAATCTGGAGGTTATA
Source organism: Paenibacillus soyae (assembly GCF_024623455.1). Taxonomy (GTDB): domain Bacteria; phylum Bacillota; class Bacilli; order Paenibacillales; family Paenibacillaceae; genus Pristimantibacillus; species Pristimantibacillus soyae. Next base: position 64,272 of record NZ_JANIPJ010000026.1, read on the forward strand.
GAAGTCGATGACCATCCTAACCGTTATTCCCATTTGCTCGCACTTCAGTATGTACGGTTCTATTTTCCCGACATAGTTTCTTGGTAACGCGAAGATGACTTCATCAATAACTTCGTTTTTCACAATGTCCTCTAGCTCCGACAGGTAGCCAAGGTGATAACCGCTTTTTAGTCGTTTCTCGGTATAGGCTTGTACGTAACCTATAACATCTAGTTGGACATTCGTTTTGGCCAAAAATCTTCTTAACTTCTTAGAAAGCGCCGGTGTACTCACTATGACGACTCTTGGTCTGTTCTGAGTGCCATACTTCTTGGTAAGCTTAATGTTGATGAATCTGACGGCGCTTAGCAGCACGGTAGACAAGCATACATATATACCGATTAGCAGTCTGCTGATATGAGTTTCTTTGATAAAAAAGAATAGCGCTCCCAGCAGAATGACTGATGCAATGGAGGAGAAAATTACACTCCTAACAATGCGATCCGAATAGGTGAACGTCGTGCTGTCATACATTCGTTGGACATGCATGGAGAACAGCCACACGGTTGCGAAAATATATAAAATCCACACATATTCGCCGATTGCCATTAACGCCGAAAATTGCCCTGCAAAGGCATAAGAAACAATAAATGATAGTACCAGAGCTGAAACATCAATAAAAAACTGTCGCAAATTAACTGAAGCTAGCAAATTAGATCTATGCATTCTGTCCTACCTACCCGTTCTTTTTAAATAAGTATAATGTACCATATGCTTCGACAGCCATCTACTATTTTTTTGCTATGACGGTAATTCTTTGGCCCTCCAAACTTCTAACCTTGGTGTTTTTTTAATATTTTTTGGAAGCCGTGCTTGTTTATTCTTGCGGGCTCTATTATAATATCTTCTAACGTATAGTCAACTAGACCTATTGGTGCTGCGGAGCTATTAATAAAACAGGAGGTGAGATAAATGAAAAAGACATGGGAGAAACCAGAAGTTAAATCTCTGGAAGTCGCAAAGACAGCTTACGGCAACGAGCTGAAAGTAAACCCTGACGCCGTTATCACGGTCGGTAAGTACACGTTCTACTCGTTCTCGTAATTTCTACTTACACAGCTTGAGTCAATCAAAAAAGAAATCCAAACTTCGTTCGCGAATTTGCGATTTCTTTTTTGTTTAATATAAAACCTGACATTGGAGATAAGCAAAATGCAACAGCAATCCATACAACTAACGGACACAATCGCTGTTAATGAAGATGTCCTCGCGACAGAGCTCGACGGCGAGATTAGTATGCTTCACATCGACTCCGGAAATTACTACACGCTGGACGGCGTGAGCTCCGATATCTGGCTTCTGGCAAAGAGTCCGATTACCGTGCAATCCATTGTGAGTCGACTTCTGGATATGTATGACGTAGATGAGCCTACGTGTACCGCGCAGACCATTGAGTTTATTCATAACCTCGTTTATCTGAAGCTCATTCGAATTGTTGCTTAGCGAGCTAACCGGCAAGTCAACTTATATAAAAATACTAGAGTGGAGAGACAAATCGATGAAAAAAGTAAAAAAAGCGATTATTCCCGCCGCCGGGCTCGGTACCCGCTTCCTGCCGGCTACTAAAGCGATGCCCAAGGAAATGCTGCCGATTATTAACAAACCGACTATTCAGTACATAGTAGAAGAGGCTATCGAAGCCGGAATTGAAGACATTATTATTGTGACGGGCAGGGGCAAGCGTGCCATCGAGGATCATTTCGACAACTCGTTTGAGCTTGAAGGGAAATTGCTTGAGTCCGGTAAGCTTCAATTACTTGAAGAAGTACAACGTTCGTCACAGGTTGATATTCACTATATTCGCCAGAAGGAAGCACGCGGTCTCGGCCATGCGGTCTGGTGTGCAAGACGCTTTATCGGCGATGAGCCGTTTGCGGTGCTCCTTGGCGACGATATAGTAACTGGCGACGTTCCTTGCACGCGCCAGTTGATCGAAGAATACGAGAAGAGCGGAAGCTCGGTAATCGGTGTTCAGACGGTTCCCGACGACCAGACGAACCGTTACGGAATTATTGATCCATCCGAGCAGGACGGACGGCTATACAAGGTCAATCGCTTTGTAGAGAAGCCTGCGCTGGGTACAGCTCCTTCGAATCTTGCCATTATGGGCCGTTACGTATTCACACCGGAGATCTTCGACTTCCTGGACAAGCAAGAGATCGGGGCCGGCGGAGAGATTCAGCTGACCGATGCTATTCAGAAGCTGAATGAGCTCCAGAACGTATATGCCTACGACTTTCAAGGCACACGCTATGACGTAGGAGAGCGGATTGGTTTTGTCCTGACGACGCTAGACTTTGCGCTCAGAACCCCCGATCTGCAGAAACCACTCATTGAAGCCATGCAGGCGCATCTTAATCGGCTGCTGGTCAAGTAAGAGTGCGAACACCTCACTTCAGGAGGAGCAATGTTAACTAAGCTGAAACGACTTACTTCTTGGCATAACTACATCTGGCTCGCGAAGCAGGTCGACCGCCACAAGGGTCCCCTGCTTCTCGTTATTCTGCTCCATGTTCTGGTCTCCCTAAGCGGCGTCGCCGTTGCGGCGGTGTCCAAGCTGCTCATTGACGCCTTCATGGCTCACGATAAGTCGCTGACGGCATGGTTAATCGCCCTTTTCGCGCTGCTGCTTATCGCGCAGACCTTCGCCAATCCTTATCTAACTTACCGGACTGGCAAGCTGCGAGAGACCATGAGCCATGGCATTCAGCTGAGATTCATGGAGCGGTATTACCGCACTGACTGGAAGGCCTTAAATAACTATCCGAACGGCGACATTCAGACCCGGCTTGTGAGCGACGTGGGTAGTGTGGTAGACGGATGGACCAATACCGTCCCCACCATCATCGCCATGATTTTTCAGCTCATCGCCGCATTTGGCACTCTGTGGTACTTCGATCCCACGCTGGCCATCTACGCCTTCCTGCTCGGTCCGGTGTCCATCCTATTCAGCTGGTTAATCGGACGCAAGCTGAAGCGCATGCAGCTCCAGGTTCAGGCATCCGAGAGTAACTATCGTTCGTATCTAACCGAGAGCGTTCGTCATATTCTCATTATTAAGACCTTCGAGAATCAGCGAAGGAATCTTGATCAGGTTCAGTCGCTCCAGCAGCAGAAGCTGTTCTGGGTGCTGAAGCGTAATTTGTTCAACGCCTTGGTCAATACGGTTATTACGCTCGGTTACCGTGCAGGCTTCTTCATTGCCTTTATTATCGGAGCCTCCCGACTTGCGCGAGGTACGGTCTCCTTCGGCACATTCACCGCATTCCTGCAACTAGTTGCCTATGTCCAAGGGCCAATGGAGGGCCTATCGCGAACGCTACCTATGATTATCTCGTCTCTGGCATCAGCCGAGCGGCTCCGCGAGATGGAGCAGCTCCCCAATGAAGATGACCGGCGGCAGGTTGAGCATTCGCCGAGCCAGACGACTGCGCCTATTGCGTCGGTTGACTTCGACCGCGTCTCGTACGGATACGATCCCAATCAACCGGTGCTGCGGAACATCTCGTTCACCATCCAATCTGGGGAAATTATCTCTATTGTCGGCACCTCCGGAGAAGGCAAGACGACACTGCTGCGATTACTGCTGGCCCTAATTACCCCTCAGGAGGGGCAGTCGTATATTCGGACCACTGCCGGCGAAGCGTTGCCCATTGGCGCCGACACCCGCGCCTACTTCTCCTATGTGCCGCAGGGCAACACCTTATTCTCTGGCACAATTAGGGATAACCTTATCATGGGCTACCCGTCCGCCACCGATGATGAGCTCCGCGAAGCGGCTCGCAGCGCATGCGCGCTCGACTTTATCGAGAAACTGCCGCTCGGCTTCGAAACGGTTATCGGAGAGAATGGCATTGGCCTATCCGAAGGCCAAGCCCAGCGAATAGCAATAGCCCGAGCACTGCTAAGGCCTGCCCCTATTCTTCTGCTGGACGAAGCGACATCGGCGCTCGACCTTGATACTGAGATGGAAGTACTTAAACGAATCAAGCAACTTTCGCCGCATCGTACCTGTATCGCGATTACACACCGGCTCTCCGTCATCGACATCTGCGATCAAGTGTACAGAATTCGTGAACAACGGCTGCTGAAACTTACTCAGCAGGAATAGAAAAGGACTGTCCAGCTCATAGGCCGGACAGTCCTTCTATTTATGTAACGCCTCCAGCATGCCTCGGATTTGCTCGTCTGTAGTAAAGCCATGCAGCGGCCGCCGGACTCGGAATACGCGAATTTGATTCGCGATTCTAGCGCACTGGGCGAAATGCCACTCCCGCAAACCCATTACGTTCACCAAATCATACCAGTATGTGTTATTAATGACTCTTGTAATTTTCTCCGCTCCTCGCAGCTCCTCAACCTCAACCGCGGCGCAATCCGCCGGCAACAGCTCGAACAAGGCATGAAGCTTACGGTTGCTCGTTACGAACTGCTCTGGCGGAATAGGAATATTGAACTTGTCACGAATGCCCGGTATACGCTCGAAGGTCTCGACTCCGCCGAATATACGGGTTGCAGTATCCCTCCAGAGCCGCTGAATGGGGAAGCCCGGGTAAATGGTCGCCCCCTCCGTATCCTCCAGCTCAAGCGCCGCGATATCATCCGCGAGAAATTCATAACCAAGCTTATTGAGCGAAGCTGTCACCGTCGACTTGCCTGCGCCGGACTGTCCGGTCACAATAATTCCCTTGCCATCGATTAGCAAGGCGCTCCCATGAATCGGCAGCTTACCTCTCTGCAGCAGAAGGGCGCCAATACACGTGCCGGAGAAGAAGCTGCTGAACGCGTGATCCACGCTGCGCTCGTCCTTCTCTACAATAACCTCTCGCCCATCCTGTATGAGGTACGAAGCGATCTCTTTAATTCGATAGGCGAATGACCCCGGACGCTCGACGACGAACGAATTCTCTCCCGGCGGACCGGGGAACGTCACCGGAACAGAACCCTCCCGGACGATCACATCGGCAGCGCCGACTCCGGGCAAGTAGCCGCCCAGCGGGAAACTAGATTCGATCTGCATGCCGAATGCATGATAACGATAGACTTCCATTACTGACACAGGCTCTCCTCTTTCTTGACGTGCACCTTATCAGCGCGGTTATTGGAATAGTTGTGATGAAACGTGCGTAAAAACTTGCCGACAATGACAGCGACAAGCGCTTGATGCGCCACCTGCGCGTCATTCAGGGTTCCTTCATACGGAATTCCCTTCAGCGCGCGGCGAACTTTGTCCATGTCCAGATAACGGTCCACATGCTCCGACCCCGCTACTCGCTCCAGCTCCTTCCGGATATCAGGCCAATCCGACTGGAGACGGTGCAGCCAGTCTGCGCTTTGTACGCCCTTCGTTTTTATATTATTACGAATAGAATCCGGTAGAATGCCTGTCATTGCGCGGCGGAGCAAGTAGCGCTCATTGCCGTGACGCACATATTGATCCGATGGAATGGATAGACAGAACTCGACGATGCGCCGATCCCGCGACGCATCCCGAATCATAATGCCGGTCTCCAGAGAAAGCTTCGTCTCGATTGCTCCGATATGACTCAGATTCAACGGGCTTACTCGAATCGGCTTCTCTTCCTCGTAGCTCCGGAATTGTGTCGTCAGCAGGTTGGCCCCCATGCGATCCAGTCGTTCTTCTACCCCCCACTTCTCAATAAGCAAGCGATTCACGATGACATTATGGAATCGGTCGAATGCCGGCTGCCGCCTGCGCGCCCGCCGGTCACGCAGCTGATAAGGGATAGTCGCGCGAATGGCGAACTTGAACGCCTGCTTCACAGGACGCCGGAATATTCGTGCTAATCCGCGGATCTCCCGATAAGCGGCAATCCATCGGCCCGAACGGAATAGCGACAGGAAGTGAGCGACGAACTCGCCGTAGGATATGGTCCCGTTGCCCACCTGTCCATTCAGCATAACCCGGCACCCATCCGCCGCCGCTTGGCGCAGAATGGGGCGATACCAGGACATATTGCGGAACACCTTGTAAGGTGATCCGAACACCTGAAGCAAATCGTCCATGTCCGCCCAGGCGTTATGCTCGGCGCAATCACAGTACGTAATGTTAATATTGGGATATGCCTTCCCAATCAAGTCAATCTCTCCGGATTCATCGTAGATGTCAGCCCGGCTCTCAGGCTTGTCCTGGAAATCCCGAACCGGAATGGAGCTGTACGCCTGCAGCCTCTTGTTGTCAGCCGCCAGCTGCCCGGCCGCCACGCATCCGATCGAGCCCGAATCCATGCCGCCGCTCAGCATGATGCCGATATCGCCCGCACTGCGAAGGCGGCAACTGACAGCCTCCTGAAACAGGTCGAGGAAAGCCGTCACATACTCCTCGTCTGTATTAAATCGAATAGGCGGGTGCTCAAGCGGATTCCAATATTGTACCGTGCGGAGACCGCTCGCTCCCCATACTCCGTAGTGGGCGGGTAGCATTTGCCGAATACCCTGATACACGGTCTCTCCGGCCTCGGTCTCATGATGAATGCTATCGATTGCAAGGAAGTCTGCCAGCCATCTTTCATTAAGCTCTACCTCGGAACAAACGGTCCCAAGCAACGGCTGCTCAACGGTACAAAACCCAAAAATGGATTCACGCTCATAATAATATAAGGCCCGAGTGCCCACAGCGTCTCGTGCGCAGTAAAGCTCCTGCCGCTCCCCATCCCAGATAGCGAACGCATAATCGCCGAGCAGCCGCTTCGGGCAATCATGCCCCCACCGCTCGTACGCAAGCATAATGAGCTCGCTGTCCGTCATCCCCGCTTGACGCTCGTCCGGTACGCTGAATTCGCGAAACAATTCGCTGCGATTATCTATAATGGCATCAGCCGTTATGACATAGCGATCCCGAACGCGTCGCGGGAGTACCTCTCGGGACGACTCCGCAGTATTATACGTGAGGCCGCAGCCAAAAAAAGCGTTAGCCTCCGTCTCTGTCCCGACACGGTCGAAAGGATACACGTCGAGCTTCGCCATCGCGGCCGCGCCCACATCGACCAACGCGGGGATTTGCTCCCTTGCCACTACTCCAAATATGGCCCCCACTGCACTAGCCTCCTATTTCATATCTATATTTCCTTCTAGTCTCGGCCGCTCAGGCTGGCGAACTGCGCGACCGGTCGGAAGTTGGGACTCTCGTCGCCCCCCGTCACAATCAGCCTCCCGCAGCGCAGCCAAGCATGCGCGATTAATTGATTGGCCTCATCCTTGGCCACCCCTAGGTACAATGTCGTCGGCACGCGCACCATTCGAAGCAACAGCTGCGCCGTTAGGGCTCTGACCAGGCACTTGCTTTCCCAAGGCGTGAGCCAGCTCATCCGCTCGACAACCCAACCAACCTTAGCCGCCTGCGACATCTGCTCACGGCCGACATCCTCGGGAGTACTCCCGCTCTTACGCCCCATGACCTGTGCCAGCCGGCGAAAAGGTACGAAGAGAATGGCAAAACGAAACACGCCCATTAGAATAAAGGAGGCTAAGATTAATAGCTTCATCTTCCATGGCAGCTTGGCAGCCCTTCGAGCACGGTGCCATAGGCCTTTATTCACTAATTTTCCAATCTGCGGCATTAACCCCACCACCATCCGAACTATACGATTTCATCCTATTTATTCTATTAGTATACCATTCCTAGTACATGACGACTACGTAGTTTAGGAGCTTGTCAATTCTTATTGCTACCTCTATGGAAGAGAGATATAATGATTGATATAACTGCTACTTTTTTACCACGTTAATCAATTTGTAGGACTACAGAACTAGTTTGGAGATTTTAATATGGCACCAACTCTGAGCACAACGATCGGTGAATTTATATGGAATGTGGAATTTCATTCGAAATCCGCCGCCGCACTGTTTAACGCGGCCTTCCCGTATCTGAACACCGAACCTCCGAGCGAGAACCCGGGCTTGACGATTAAACTGGAGGACGGCTTCGGTACATCCTTTCAGGACTACGAGCCCCGCACTTCCGTAGACGAGGCCGGACGGACGAGCCATACGCGCGCGGATTATGAACTGACAATCGACAGCTCATTTGAGGCAGTCCTCATCCGCGTCTATGATGGCTTCGCCCTCAAGCATGCCTGCATGCACCTCTTCAGTCTGTATGCGCTGCACCGCCAGTGGGGCCTGCTCATGCACGCCTCGGTCGTCCGCTCGGGAATGTCCGCCCATCTGTTCGGCGGCCACTCCGGTGCGGGCAAGTCGACAGCCGCAGCGCTGTCAGCCCCGCGCGGGCTCTATGCAGACGAGGCCGCATTGGTCAAAATTACGGACGATCAGGTGATCGTTTACCATTCACCTTTCCGAAGCGAGCTGCATACGCCGCTTGCCGATCAACTATCTCCCTGCCCGCTCGCCAGCATCAACATGCTGCATCAATCGCCCGTCAATCGGCGCGAACCGGTATCCCGGCCCGATGCGGTGATGGCTTTGATGGCCGTAGTCTTCTATTGGTCGCCTTCGCCCGAAGACGCGAAGAGCATTATGCGTCTGCTAGGAACGTTCAGCCGATTAGTTCCTGTCTACCATCTCTATTTCCGCAAAGAACCTACATTCTGGGAGCTGATTGATTAAATGAGCCGCACATACATTCAAACAACGCAAACGGAGGCCATGGAGCTCGATAAAGACTGTATCGTCTTGGACCTGGAGCAATACACGGCGACTCAACTGAATGAGGTTGGCAGCTTCTGCTGGCGGCAGCTGGTTGAGGCACGCAGCCTAACGGAGCTAGTCGAGTCCGTTATGAATGAGTTCGAGATTAGTGCCGGTGCCGTTGAGGCAGATATCGCGTTATTTCTTGAGGATCTGCTCGCGCGCGGGCTCATTCGGATCGCCGGGGAGTAAGTCGGTGACGAGAAACCCTTCCGCGGTCCGAGTCCTGTTAGGGGCGCTGCGAGATCAGTGGCGATCGACCTTACAGGCCGCAAGCATCGGCCGGCGTTTATTGGCTCCGTTGCTAATTCGTCACTGGCGGGCGCATGCCGGGCTGCTTGTTCTCGTTTTTGTGGAGATCGCACTGACGCTCGTTACCGCTTGGCTTATGGGCGCCATGACGGACGCGGCCGTCGGCAAACGATTCGAGGAGCTGCTAGGAATGATACCTTGGGCGGTCGGCATCGTCGCCCTGAACATTGCAGCCGGATACATCGGAATTCATTTGCAGCTTCGCGCGTCGGACCGGTTGATGCGAGACATGCGCGAGCAGCTGCTGCGCCACATTCTGCTGCTTCCGCCCCGATATACGGATCAGAGCCGGGCCGGTACGCTACTGACGCATTTCAACCAGGACATCTATGGAATCGAAGGAATGATCGGGTCTAATCTAATTCAGATTTTGCGTTTTCCGATTATTTTCGCGGCCGTATTAATTTACATGGCGCAAATCCACTGGGCGCTGGCAGTGGTCAGCATTGCGGCTGCTCCCCTGGTCGCGGTCGTCGGCGGCACGTTCGGCCTACTGCTTAAGCGCAACAGTCGCGCAACGTATGACCAGGTCGAGCGGATGAACGTCTTTCTCAGCGAAATTATTCACGGACTGTCCGTAATTCGTTCCTTCACGCTGGAGAAGCAGTCCTACGACCGCTATACCGCACAAAGTGAACGGCTATATGGACTCGCCCTGCAAGAAACTCGCCTGCGCGGCATATATAGCGCATTTGGGCAGGTTGCCGGTTCGGGTATTTTTCTATTCAGTCTCTGCTTCGGCGCCTACCTCGTCTCCACCGCCCAGATTACGGTCGGTTCCATGGTAGCCTTCCTGAATTTAACGGGTCACCTGATCTACCCGTTAACCGGAATGGCCGGTCTATGGATTGGGTTTCAGAATAGTATTCCGGCGCTGGAGCGGCTTGCCGCGGTGCTCGATCAGCCAACCGAGTCGACACGGCTGTCCGAGTATACTCCGTCCGAAGCGCATGGCTTGCCGGTTCGGTTTGAGGACGTGTGCTTTGGTTACGACGACGAGCATCGGGTTATCCATCACATCGGACTTCATATCGAGGCTGGCCAGACCGTCGCGATCGTCGGACCATCAGGGGCGGGGAAGTCAACGCTCTTCGCCTTGCTTCAGGGGTTGTATCGACCTCAATACGGCGAAATTACGGTAGGCAACATACCAATTGACAGGCTTTCGCCGGCAGAGCTTCGAAGCTCCATCGCCGTCGTCTCGCAGGACACCTTTCTCTTCGCTGGCACGATTCGGGATAATTTACTGTTGGCGAGGCCAGGCGTTACGGAGGCGGAGATGGTTGCGGCCGCGCGGGCAGCCAGCCTTCACGACTTCATTATGGAACAGCCGGAGGGGTATGAGACGAAGGTTGGCGAGCGCGGCATCGGCCTGTCAGGCGGCCAGCGCCAGCGGATTGCCATCGTGCGCGCCATTCTGAAAGATGCGCCGATTCTGCTGTTGGACGAAGCGACCTCGGCACTCGACAGCGAGACCGAGCATGAGGTGCAGCAAGCCCTGGAGCAGCTCCAACTCGGGCGGACGACGATTGTCATTGCTCACCGGCTCTCGACAGTCATCCATGCAGACCGAATTATTGTCATGCAGGAGGGCCGTATTGTAGAGGCGGGCCGGCACGACGAGCTTGTACAGCAGAGCGGTCCCTATCAACGCCTGCTTCAGCGGCAGCTTATTGAGCAAAGCACATCCGCATGACCAAGCTGATTTACTTTGAACAATAGAGGGGAGGTGAATAACATGGCAAAACGTGCATACGCAAAACCGGAAGTCGTTAGCTCCCGTCCCATTGTCTTTGAAACAACCATAAGTGGCGGTAACAACTTCCCGGGTCTAGGAAACGGCGTGGGTGGTAACCCTTCGAAGGATCAGGGCCTTTTCCCTGGTAATGGCGGGGTCTTCCCGGGAGGACCGGGCAACGGCAATAACGGGAACGGGAATGGAAACGGCGGCGGCAATGGCCGGGGCAACGGTCGTAAGTAGGCTGTCCCTCTACACTTAAGGAGGCAGATAGATTATTTTCACTGGATCTATCTGCCTGCTACAGGTTATTAATGATTTTCAGGAGGAATTCGCACACTTTATCTACCACGGCATTAAGCTCCGACATCTATTCGAAATGGCCCTCATTATTCATTCGCATCCGGATCTGGATTGGCCATATATTGCCCGTATGCTGGATACGACCGGTTTTCTCCCGTTCGGAAGCCTGTTGCTTCAAGTTTGCTCCCTGTATTTTGGCACCGAGCCGGGCCATACAATCCCTCGCGTGGACGCGGCCGAGGCCAAGAAGTTCATGCAGGATATGCTTAATCACTATGCGGAAGAACAGGCAACAGGCGACTTCGCCAGCTGGGTCCGCGTCGGCGCTTCCTTGCGGCCGAGTTATCATACGCCGGGCATGCCGTTTCGCATTAGAATTCTCGTCGCCAAAGTCCAATATCGGACGCATGGTTTTAAGCCCCTCGCACTCCTCCGCGGCATGCGCCGCAATGTGATGGTAGCTAAAAAGAAAATTAACGTCATTCGCCAATATGACTTAATTGTCAGGCGATAACTCCCCTCGACGTGCCAAATAGATCTTGTCTACAACACGGGGTGCGGCATTAAGCTGCAGCTCCGTGAACTATTCCGCCACCCAACCCTCCAAACACCTCTCCACTTGACCCACGCACTGGCGGATGTACTTGCTGTCATCCATCAGCTTGCTAAGCATGACGCCGCCCTCAATGAGGGCAATGATTGTGGTGCTCGCTTCGTCGACGGCGAGATCCGCTCTGAACTCTTTACGGTCTATCCCCTCGATGAGGATCTGGTTTAACTTGTCGATCAGTTGCTTCATCGCCCGCTGAGCCCGCTCCTTCAGCGCGGGGTGCCCGTCATCGTGCTCGACGGCGGTGTTCAGCACAGGGCATCCTCCCGCCAGAACATCACTTTCGATAATCTCGACGTACACGCCGCAGATGGCGAGCAGCTTTTCTCTCGAGCTAGCCGCCTCGGCAAGAGCTTCAGACAGAAGCTGCAGGATTTGTGAGAACGAATAGTCAAAGGCCGCAAGCGCGATCTCGTCCTTATTTTCGAAATGGTTGTAAATCCCGCCCTTGCGAATCCCGCACTTCTCGATAATGTCGGACAGAGATGCCCCGTTATAGCCCTTCGTGTTAAACAGTTCTGCAGACTCGCGTATGATATGCTCCTTGGTCATTTGACCTTTCCTCATGCTATGATCCTCCCGCCCACAAAAAAATACCGATTGGTCTTAAAATAGCACATGCCTAGCCGAAAACACAAGTCGAGCTTCCCTCAACCTTCACTCCTCTTACTCGTCCTGTAAAAAAATATGTTGCGTTGCGGCTTCCCTTTTGTTAATTTAAAAACAGACCGGTCGGTACTTTTTATTAAAAACATACAGAACGAGGGAGACTGCCCATGACGCTAACGATTCAGCATATCCGAAATGCGACTTCGCTGATCACGATGAACGGTAAAACAATCCTTGTCGATCCCATGTTAAGCGGGAAGGAGGAGCTGCCCGCCGTCCCCTTCACTCGAACGCTGCGCAAAAATCCCATTGTGCCATTGCCGGTCGGGATGGATGCTTTTGAGAAAATCGACGCTATCCTCATCACCCATCTGCATTTCGACCATTTCGACGAGACAGCCAAGCGGGTGCTGAACAAGGGACTCCCCGTCTTCTGTCAGCCCGAGGATCGGCACCGGATTGAAGCATACGGCTTCCGCGACGTCCTTCCCATACAGGAAACCCTCCAGTGGTGCGGCATCGATTTCCGAAGAATTAGCGGTCAGCACGCCAAGGGACTCGTGGCCAAGCTGCTTGGCCCCGTATCCGGGTTCATCCTCAGCACGCCCGAAGCCGGCTCTCTCTATATCGTAGGCGATTGCATCTTAACGGATGCGATCCGCCAAACGTTCGAACGGTATAAGCCGCAGGTCTGCATGCTCAATGTGCCCAGAGCCCAGCTCCTACTTGGCTCGATTATAACGATGACGCCGGAGGATCTCTCGCGAATTCATCAGCTTTCCCCCTCGACGCAAATAATAGCCGTTCACTTGGGCGCCATTAGCCATTGCACGCTGACGAGAGGGGATGTCGCCGAGTACGTCAAAGCCCATCATCTAACGGAGTTCGTCAGGATCCCGGGGGACGGCGAACATATTGCCATTCCCTAACTGCTAATTTCGCACAACAAAACAAGCCCCTCCCCTAATGGGAAAGAGCTTGCTTCACTTCTATCTGGCCATATTCTCTCTGAGCGGCAGCGACGTCCCTCGGCGCGGATCAATCTCCTCCGCCTCCGCCGCCTCCGCCATCGCCGCCGCCTCCGTCTCCACCGCTGCCGCCATCACTGCCTCCGTCTCCGCTGTCCCCGTAAGAGCCGCCTCCGTCGCCTCCGTCTGCGTAACCGCCCGAGCCGGAGTTCGACGGATCCTTGACTCCCTCCCAGGAGCGGACAAAAGCGTACTCGATCGCGTCAGCAGCCGCTGGATCCAGCAGCGGAGAAGCCGAGTAGAAGCTCGATGCCGGCAGCTTCTTCCTAGCGCGTACGGCAAAGCGACGTCCTACGCCCAGCAGCAGCGCCGCCTCCATTCGCCGTTCGAGACGCCCGGGATCGTTCCCCGCGTCTCCTCCTCCCTTGGCCAGCCTTCGGCGATACCGCAAGATGGCGCTCCGATAGGCAGCCGAGGCCGAATCCGTGACCCTGCGGGGGAGAACCGCAACGAGCATCAGCGACAGGAATACGAAACTCAAGTATTCGTTGACGGCCGGCTCGTGGACGATTTGGGCCGCGACGAAGAGGCATGCGATCAAAAAAATCGTAATATGTCTCTTGCGGTTTCTGCGCAGCGCGACCCAGCCTACGCCGATGCCCATAACAGCGGCTATCGACGCTACCCAGCCCCATACCGTCGCGTCCGCGACATGCAAGTAGACAATCACTGCCAGATGCACAAGTGCGAGGACCGGCACGATGATTTTCCTCGGGCGATAGTCCACATACCTTACGAATCGGTCATCCACGTTCTCCATCAACCTGCGCCACCGGACAAAGCCCCGTTCCAAGCCCCGCAAGCGCTTCATATATGGAGCCACGGCAGATTTTCGTCTGCGCTCGGTCTTCGTAGGGCCCGCTACGTTCTCCAGGTTCATTACGCCTGTTCCCCGGAACAGCCAGCTCAGCAGCTGGCGCTCCGCCCGATTCAAGCCGGCACGACTGCCTCTGGCTACAAACTGCGGAAGCTGCTTCGGCGCCCTCCGATCCTCCTGGAACCTGGGACCGGCTTGTACCATATCCATGTCGATCATGCCTCTCCTGCGCAGCGCGAACACGCCGGCGAGAGCCTCGATCCGATGAGGATTTCCTTTCTTGAATAGAGAGGCCAGTCGAATCGGATCCATGTCCTCCAATTCCTGGAGAGAAATTCGCCGGCCCCGCCCCCAGGCAATCAGCTTTCTAACCGACAACACATAGAACAAAATGCCCGCCGCAGCGGCATAGGTTAGCCACCGGCTTGCCTGCCGGCCGATTTCCAGCAGCTCCTCCCGCTTCGCGAATCTTTGCTGCAGGGCCGTCTCATCCGCCAACCGTTCGGTTAGAGTGACGGAAGACGGGGACGCCTCCAACTCCGGGAGAACCTCCGCAGGGAAGAATAGCTTTAGCCTGACGCTGTCATTCTCCAGCAACAGCTCATTCTCGTAGCGAACCACTTGGTTCGTTTCCTCCACCATGGCGCCCCCGGAGCGATCGTACGCATAGCCGATTACAGGCTCGGCTGCCGCCTGCCGCAGACGAACGGTAACGGATACGTTGCGATGATCCACCTCGTTGTTATCGAGGGCCACCCAATCGAGCTCCCCGCCGTCCTCGTATTTCAGAGCCTCCCGGTCGAGACGGTAGCGGTAATACATTTGCACCGTTTGGTCCTTCGTCTCCGCCTCAACGCGATAAGAGCCTCGTTTGGACCGCAAGCCCGCCGGATACCGCTCCAAGCCTTCGTAACCGAATTGCCCCAGCTCCCTGTCGTCCGGAGGGACGTAGGCCTCGAAAAACTCAACATTCGAATCTCCGTAATCATCCATATAGCGGTTAAAACCGGTGAATTCACCCCGAACGGTATACGTGAACAGCTCCTCCACGTACAAGTCTCCGTCCGGCATGACATCGGCTACGATATCCACCTTATCGATCGTCAGCTCCGTGTTGTCGTCGAATGCCCCTAATAACCCGAGTAGAATAATAAATCCCGCTATGAATAGCAGAGCAGGTGTTACCCGCCTCTTCATCCAGCCGCCCCCTTGCTGAGTTAAAATCTGTATACCGTTATACGAAGGAAAGCACTGGTTGTTTCGCCCATGATACAGTTCGGATCATCCAGCGGCTCTAGACGCATAAGAAAAGGCACCCCGGCGGGTGCCCTGCATGAGCTGTCCTTATGAGAGGGTTGCCTGACGCCGGCTATCCCTTGATCAAATACTCATTGCCGTCCTCGTCTTGGAATTGAGCGAACGTCCCCCACTGCATTTCCTGCGGCTCCTCTTTGAACTCGACGCCGTTCGCTTTCATGCTTTTGTAAGTCTCCAGCACGTTATCGCATTCGAAGACGATCGATGCCTTGCGGTACTCCGATCCTTGCATCATAGATTTCGGGTAAATAACCAATCGGCTTTTCGCGTTTTCGGGAGCGACCTCGAGCCAGAAGGCATTCGGTCCCATTGGATGCTCCGCGACTACGGTAAATCCGGCTTTTTCCGTCCAAAATGCTTTTGCTTTCTGTTGATCCTCTACATATACCGCTACTGTTCCAATATTCGTAATCATAGCTTAGCTGTCCCTCCATTCGTTTGCTCGCATTTATTATAGACGAGAAAGATCGGAACAGGAAAGAAGAGCTAAGCCACTTAACCGGCTTAGCTCTTCTAATCCGCTCAACGCGCCCCTCGCCGGGAGCGAACCCCCCAGTCGCGGCTGCCGCCCGAGAACGACGGCCTGTCGATAGTCCCCATCGTGTCCACGGAGGCTGTCTGCCACCTATAGTAGGCGTAAAGCAGCAGCATGATGATCATATCCAGCACAAAGGTCTGCCAGGCCGCCATCCTCTCCAGCGTCGTGATCCCGAACCGATCCATTAGCGGAATGATGGCGAACGAGAAAACCGCATCAACTGCTATATTGACCAGCATATAAAGCAAGAACCGGTCGGCCGTGAAATAGAAAATCCAGAATGTGCCGACAGGCAATAGACCGTAAACAAAGCTGATATCGACAATGTCGCCCCAGGGGACGATCTGCTCATGAATCCTCCACCAATTGAACTCATATCCCATAACCGATACGATCGTGATCAGCAGGCTTGTGAACACGACGGTCGGCATGTAACGTCTTACCGCTCCGCGCCGGGCTGCGAATAAGGTTAACCAAGGCAAAAACAAAAACAGCCATTGCAGGATCTGTATCACAGCGAATACCTCCAGGTGCATAATGCTCCTATTTTGCGCACCCCAGAGCTATTACATTCATTTCCTATTCATATAGGGACGGATCCAGCGATCCGACGAACGGCGTCCACTCCCCTGTTGCATAAAGCCTCAGCCGATGCATGGCGCGCGTGCATGCCGTATAGAACAGCTTCCGTTCGCTCTCCCGATGATAGGTCTGCGAGGAAGCGTCGTAGATCAGCACCGCGTCGAACTCCACGCCTTTGGCCAAATAAGCGGGAATGACCGCGATCCCTTTCTCGAAGGTGAGCGTCTCCTTCGTAATGAGTCTCAGTCCTTCGCACCCTATGCCCGTTAACCTGTCGAATACTTCCCGGCTCTCCGCCGTCGTTTTCGTAATAACGGCCATCGAATCGAAGCCCTCGGCCTTCAGCATCGCGAGGTCATCCCGAATCCTCGCCGCCCGCTCCTCGCCGCTGCCGAGTCTCACCAGCCGCGGCTTCCCGCCGTACCTCTCGAACGGAACGATTCCTTCGCCCCCAGGCAGCATCGCCTTCGTGAACGCCACGATTTCCTGCGTGGAGCGATAACTGCGAACGAGGCGAATCAGTCGCGTTTCGTCCTCGCCGTATAAGCGAACCAGCGGGGAATCCTCCATGTGCAAATGAGTAGACTGAACGAATATCGCCTGGCCGAAATCGCCAAGCACCGTCATGCGGGCGCGCGGGAACAAACGCTTCAGGAACGCGTACTGGAACGGAGAATAATCTTGGCCCTCATCGACGAAGACATGCCGGACATCGGTATTCCTGCGCGCGCCTTCCACAAGCTCACGCAAATACAAGAATGGGGTCGCATCCTCATAGAGCAGCTCCTGCCGGTCCAGCTTCTCTCTCGTTTGCCTGCTAATCTCCGGCCACAGCTCCGGCGCTTCCGACCTGCCGGTCATCCGGCGATAATCATCCTCTTCTCCGAACAGCTGCGTATAAAGCCCCGCCGCATCGACGAATCGGAGCTCTTTCACGTCCCTTCTAAGCGGCCGAAAGCGTTCCTTCACAACCATGCGGCGAAGAATATCCTCCTCCTGCTCGGCGAAATCGTACATGTTCTCCTCCCCCAGCTCCTTCACCCCCCGATTCCTGTCGGAGGCATCGACATACAGCCGGGTCACATCATCGAACACCGCTTCCTCCCGCTGCACCTTCTTCAGCAGCGCGTTGTAAGCTTCTTGATATTGATCGCTGTCCAGATAATCAAGCTCGTCTTGGACCCACGCCGCCTGACGCTCCTTGCGTTCCAATACCGCCAGCTCCCGCAGCAGCCAATCCCTGAGCATGGCGACCCGATTATCCAATCGAATGGCGGGATCATAGCTGTAGAATTGCGATTTCATCCGCTCCGCCGTAATCAGCGAACGATTCATGAACCGGATATCGTGGAACCGCATGCCTTCCTTGCAAAGCCAATCCGCATAGCTCTGAAGCGCTTCTAGGAATGCCTCCGACGCTTTGTACCGGATGCCCTGCAGCCGCGCTTCGTATTCCTTGGCCGGCTCCGCCGCCAGCACGTATTCCATCTGATCGAACGGGTTCTCCACCCGCATCTCCGGCTCCAGCCAGTAGGCCAGGTACTCCTGGAACGTCGTCTGCTGCATGTTCTCCTCGCCAAGCTCGGGAAGAACCGTGGATACGTAGCTGTTGAACATCGGATTCGGCGAAAATAACACGATCTGATCGGCCGTCAGCCGGCCTCGGTTTTTATACAGCAAATACGCGACCCGCTGCAGCGCGGCGGACGTCTTGCCGCTGCCGGCCGCCCCCTGCACGATGAGCATGCGGCTCTTGTCGTCGCGGATGATGGCGTTCTGCTCCTTCTGAATCGTCGCCACGATGCTTTTCATCTGCGCGTCCGCGCCTCCGCCAAGCGCCTGCTGCAGCAGCTCGTCGCCGATCGTTTCGCTGGTGTCGAACACATGCCGAAGCTGGCCGTCGCGGATCTGATATTGCCGCTTCAGGAGCATGGTCCCTTCGACAAGCCCGCCTGGCGTCTGATAAGCGGCCGGCCCTGGGGAATGGTCGTAGTACAAGCTGGCGATTGGCGTTCTCCAATCGTAAATCAAGAATTGCAGACCCTCCTCATCGAGGAAGGACGATACGCCGATATAGACAGGCTCGCTCCCGCCGATACCCGCTTCTTCGAAATCGATGCGCCCGAAGTAAGGAGACGGGAGCAGCCGCTTCATATTATTCCACTGCTGCATCCGCTTGCGGTGGCTTCTCTCCCGTTCGGACAACAGCGCTTCCTGCTGCTGGATGCTGTATAAGGTTTCCTCGAAATCCTCCTGCGTACTGGTGTTGACCGTCACTTCCTCCCAGAACCGCTTGCGGATGTCCGTTACTTGATTGCGCAGCCCCGACACCTCGGGCTCCAGCTCGGCGATTCTATCCTTCAGCTGCTCCGTCACCAGCTCCAGCCGCTCTTGCTCCTGCTTCCAATCGTTTTCGCTGATCATCGTTTACGAACACGCTCCTCATGGGTTTTTAATAAAGCATTTGACAAACCGCCGAAACCCGTGCTAAGATATAATTATAGATAAAATGTTTTAACTGTGTCCTTTTGAACATAACTACATAGAAGTCCTCTAAGAATACCACAAGTGGGCTCCGCATGTAAATCGTTTGTTTATAATCGAGTAGGAGGGGGCGGCTAGCCCCCGTCCTCTCACACCACCGTACATGCGGGTCCGCATACGGCGGTTCCAAAAGGTTAACAAAGTTCTAAATAACGAGAAAGTAAACTTTTCAGCCCTTT
>NZ_JANIPJ010000027.1 GCF_024623455.1 Paenibacillus soyae
CAGAAATCTAACAAAAAAAGGTGGCAGGTGGCCAGGCGGGGGAGGAGGCCTCCTCCCCCGCCTGGCACCTCATTGATCCATCCCAGATGGATATTCTACAAGCTTACACAAACTTCTTGACGCTACCAGTATCCCGGTAGAATAGGGAGAATAACGGTACAATCGCCGCTATTTCTCTCGGATAGTCATAGGAAGCTGCGGGAGCAAAGCGGCTCTGGCATGAGTAGCCGGCTACTCGTACACAACCCCCGCGTAGAACTCCACAACATCGCGGACGATCATGAAGAACTCGCCGTTCGTGATGGCGGCGCGATCGTCGATCGCGTCCAGCGTCTCCGGCAGCAGCCAGCCTCGCGCTACGAATTCATCCAAGGTGAGCGCGGCCGCTTCTTCTCCTCCGATCGCGCTTCCGATCGTCTTCACGGCCTGCTCCAGCGACAGCGGCTGCTCGTCGAAAGGCTCCGCGACGCCAACCAGCGCGGCGGACGGGTCGCCGAGGAAGAAGTCCGGATGCTGCTTCGACACCCGCCGCATGCTGTTGACGACACGCTCCGGATTCGACTTGCCGTCCAGGTCGAAGTCCATATTGTTCTCGCCGCCGCTCGTGAGCAGCATGCTGACGGCGGCGACCAGCCCTCGGTACGCCTTGTGCGACTTGTAGTACGGCGTTTCGATCGCGTCCACGTTCATGTACAGATCCATGCCCTGGTCGGTCAGACGCTGGCGAAGCTCCGCGATCAGCTCCTTCGAGCGGGACAGCTCGCGGAACGACATGCCGTTCTCGGCGGCCAGCTTAGCCGCCGCGCCCGCCGCTTGGCCGGTCGCCATCCCGAGCGGGATGACGCGCGCGCTGCCGTGCGGCAGCGAGTCGAAGCTCGCGGCGCGTCCGACGACGAGCAGACCGTCTACCTCAAGCGGCACGAGCGTGCGGAACGGCACGCCGTACTGCGCCGGCGAATAGAGCACGTATCCCCAGTCCGTGTGACTGGCCGCTTGAATGTCGACGTCGTAGGAGCCGTAGGCGATAGCGTCCCAATGGTCGCGGTTATCGAGCAGGTCGGCCATCGTCAAGCGGTACTCGCCCTCTATATGTCTCGATTCCCTGACATACAGCTCATCGAACGTATAGGCAAACTCCAAGCTCTCGAACTGCTCGTAGGTTTCCTTCAAATACTCCACGATGCGCGGCGCCTCCGCCTGCCCGATCTCCATGGCCGCCCGAAGGCTGTCCGGATCCAGCGGATCGACCTGGAAGATGTGCATGGCGTTGATCAGAATGGTGTCGTCGTTCTGCCGGCCGACGTTAAGCCCGCGGAGCTTCACGCGCTCCGGGTTGCTGGACACGTAATCCTTCGCTTTGTGAAAGCCCCACGCGCTCATCGAATCGATGCTCGTATCCGGGATGTCGTCGAACGAATCCCATATCTCCTGCGTCACGCCCTTCAAAGCGAAGACAAGCGTAACGGCCATCTGGGCGTCCGGTTCGCCGATATCCGCCCGTCCGAGCGTGTACGGAACGCCCGCCGACGCCGCGATATCGCCATCCTGCGTGGCGTCGATGACGGATGGCGCGGTAACGTCGAGCGCGGTCCCATCCTCCTGCACGATGCGCAGGCCTTTCACGGCTCTAGTGCCGTCCGGTCCGGCCTCGACCAAGGGCTCCATCGACTGCGCCTTAAGCAGCAGGTCGATGTTCTCCTCCTCCTTCACCATGCGGTTGAACGCGTTGGCGGCCGAATGCACATCGAAGGACGTTCCTTCGAGCTGGTCGTACCATTCCTGGAAGATGCCTTTGTTCAGAAAAATAAGCTGGCCCGGAATTGCCGATTTCTTGGGCGAATAGTTAAGGTCGAGCGAATTCAGTCCGCCTTCCGTGAGCAGGCCGCCCAGAATGTCGCGCTCCCTGCCGTCGACGAGCAGCACGCTAAGGCCGTTCCGCGCGGCGGAGATAGCCGCTGCTATGCCTTCCGCGTCTGTCCCCGCCACGATGACGTCGTAGCCGCTCCGAATCTCGCTTGCGGAAGCGATCGTCTCCAGCTCCTGACGCGGATGGCCGTTCTCCGTGCTGTTCGTCCGCAGCCAGGCATAGCCCGCCGCCGTCGTTACGATGGCAATGAGGAGCAGCGATACGGAGGCAATGACGACCTTTTTCTTGACGGCGGTCCCGGATGGCCTCTCCGTCACTTCCCGAGCCGGCACTTGGCCGAACAGGATCCAGCCGAACGGGACGAAGCGGGAGACAAGCGCGACCGTGATCCAGGAGCCCGCGAGCATAACCGCCCAGCTGCCGAAGTAGCGCAAGTGCTCAAGCAGGGCCGAGCCGAAATGCGGGATAAAGCGGTCGTACAGGAACAAGAATAAGAGATGAATCAAATAAATGCCGAATGAAAGCTGTCCGATGCCGTGCAGCGTTCCCGAAATCCATTTCGGAAGATGGCGATAGATGAAGAACGAAAGGCCAAGCGCGGTGAACGCGGAAAATAGTGTATGGAAATTCCATAAATACTCATACCACAAACCATGGTAGATAACCCCGTTCGCGCGAGCGTTGTGATACATGTACACATGGGACAGAGCTACCGTAAGCCAGGCGCCGAGCAGCAGCAGCCAAAAAGCGACCCGCCCGGCCGTCGCATGCTCCCGGGTCATCGCGATCCACTTCTTCACCTTCGGGTAATAGATGCCGAGGAACGCGCCCGTGAAGAAGAACGAGAAGTAGGAAAGCGACCAGCTTCCCTTGTCCGGCACCGGCTCCACGTAATAGTTGTATACGACGAAAATCCATTGCGCCGCGAAGCCGAAGGGGATGAAGCCGTACGCGATGCGAGGCCATCTCTTCGCCACCCACAGCACGATCGGGAACAGCAGATAGAACTGAATGCTAATATAGACGAAATACAGATGCGAATAGACATCTCCCTTCCGCAGCTTCGTCCAAAATTCTTGAAGCGAATCCGGAGACAGCAGCGGCTGGTTGTTCACTAGTTTGATATAAACGAAATATATAGCCGAAAAGACGATGTACGGAATCAATATGTATAAGAGCCGCTTCTTATAAAAGCCGGTGATCAGCTTCCTGTCGAGCGGGCGGTTGTAGTAGCTGTAGAACAAGACGAAGCTGCTGAGCAGGATGAAGGTCGGCGTGCCGAACCGCATGAAGATATTGACCAGGTTATAAAAGAAATAATAAGCGGACTCCTGCATGTAGATGGTGGCCGACGCGCTTGCGTGGACGGAGAGAACGCCGATGATGGCGATCGCGCGGACGAGCTGAAGCTCGGGAATACGTTCTTTTTTTACGATTGAGGGTAGCGTGTTCATAGTCTTCCTTTCCTCTTGCGTAGTCATCACTTAATAAAACGCAATTGGAAGAAAAGATGTTGCGCTTCCTGATATTGAGAATCCGTAAAGCCAAAGAACGGAGGCCCCGTCAGGTGCGCTCCGTTCTTCGCTTTACTCTATTTTCCGCTAACGCTCCTTGTCGAAGACGTCGATCAGCTCCTTTGCCCGTTCCACATCGTTCTTGTGCACTTTCACCCGTTTCACCGTGCCGCCGTCGAATTCGACCTTGGCTTTGAGGCCCTGCTCCTTGAACAACGCGTACAGCCGGTCGATCTCATCGGCTCTTGCGCCGCTCTCCGACCGCATGACGACCCAACGATTCCCAAACAAACCCATCGTGTTCACCTCCTAGGCGCCTTGGAGTGCGCAAATTGGAGACTCGTTACATGTATATTCGGGTATGGGATGCCATGATGACGATTTCGTCGCATGATGAGAAAAGTTTCATTCTGAGGCGAGTTCGAATAAGCAAACCGCTCTTGCCCCAAACTATAAGCGACGCGGGCGGCGGACTCTTGACAACATCAACTGTAACGGATATTATTACAGTATAAAGCAGGGAGGCCCGCTGACAGTGAATAGTGAATTTACGATCGCCGTACACAGTCTCGTATATTTGGCTTATTTGCCGGATAAGATGGCAAGCAGCGATATGATCGCCGAGAACGTCGGCACGCATTCCGCGCGCGTCCGCAAGGTGATGAGCGGCCTTCGCAAGGGCGGCTACGTGGAGACGAGGGAAGGCTCGGGAGGCGGCTACCGCCTAACGATCGATCCGGATTCCGTGACGCTCGCCGACATTTACCGCGTCATGGCGCAGGGGTCGCTGATTCCGAGCTGGTGCTCCGGCAATCCGGAGATGGATTGCGTCGTAGGCTCCAACATGAACGCCGTCATGTACGGCATCTTCTGCAAGGCGGAGAAGCATCTGGAGGATCATTTCAGCGGCATTACGATAAGCGATGTGCTGAAGAAGATTCACGCCTGCTAGGAAGCTTAAGCTTGGGTGAGACGGGTTTTCCCTTAATCATACATTGGATAGAGAGGATGATTGACAATGACAGTAGCATTGACGAAAGACAACTTCACGCAAAGCATTGAAAGCGGCGTATCTTTGGTAGACTTCTGGGCCCCATGGTGCGGACCTTGCAAAATGCAGCTTCCGATCGTAGACGAACTCTCGACAGAGCTGGAAGGCCAAGCGACCATCGCGAAAATCAACGTGGACGAAGAGCCTGAGCTCGCTTCCCAATTCGGCGTAATGAGCATTCCGACGCTGATCCTGTTCAAAGACGGCCAGCCGGTCGACAAGATGGTCGGTCTGCAAAGCAAAGACGCGCTGAAAGCGAAAATTTCGAATCAGCTGTAAGAGCAATACCGGTAAGATCCGCAGGTTATGCAGCGAGAGCTGCAAGCCTGCGGATTTTTTTTGTGCGCTGCTGCAACCGATCGTCCGCTAGCCTCGTCTAAAAAATGAAGATATTTACAATTATTTAAGGAGGTTAATAACA
Source organism: Paenibacillus soyae (assembly GCF_024623455.1). Taxonomy (GTDB): domain Bacteria; phylum Bacillota; class Bacilli; order Paenibacillales; family Paenibacillaceae; genus Pristimantibacillus; species Pristimantibacillus soyae. The sequence continues at coordinate 4,854 of NZ_JANIPJ010000027.1, forward strand.
AGTGAGCGTACATATGAGAAAGAAAATGGCTATTCTGCTTGCGGCCGCGATGCTGGTCGGAACGGCGGTCGTGCCGTCCGCTTTCGCGGAGGACGCCGTTTCGGAGTCGCAAACGACGGAGGGGACGGAGGTGCCGGCGGAATCCCCGGCAGGAGAAACCGCCGAGGATCCGGAAGACGCGGCCATCTCCAAGGAGCAAGCCGAGAAGCTGCTGCGCCAATATATCAGCATTCCGGACGATTATAAGCTGCAGCGGTCCAGCTATTCGGGCCAGAAGCTGTTCGACGGCGAGCAAAAAATATGGCGTCTGGTGTTCACGAAGACGGTGAACGGCAGAGAGATGGGCAATATATACGCGTCCTTGGATTCGGATACCGGTCAGCTGCTCGGCTTCGATTCTTATTCGAACGAGCCAGGGGCGGCCCCGACCTATCCGCTTAAGGTGGACCGCGAGGCCGCCCAAGAGCTGGCCGAAGGCTTTATTAAGGAAGTGGCCGCGGATTATGTTCCGCAGATCGCGTTCAATGAAACGGATGGCGCGGACTTGCTGCCGCCGTTGTCCGGCAAGATCGTGCATCAGCTGCGCTTCGACCGGATCGTGAACGGCATGCCGTATACGGACAATTACATTCATTTAAGCGTAGACAGCGAAGGTCACGTTCTCGGCTTCCAGCTGCAGTGGGATGACACCATCGAATTTCCGAAGCCTTCGAAAACGTTAACCGCGGAGCAAGCGACGGCGGCCGTGAAGAAGCTGGCGAAGCCGGAGCTGGCCTATATCGTGACCCATGGCGAAGGAGGAAAGCGGGAGCCTATCTTATCGTACGGCCTATCTCCGATCGTTATCGATGCGGCAACCGGCGAAGAGCTGCAGGCCGGCGGCTATGGCGCGTGGGACGACGGCGTCGTGCAGGATGCGCCGCTGACGGAGAAGCCGCTCTCGGCTCCCCCGAAGGCAGGTAAGCTGTCCGAGGAGCAAGCTGCCGAAGCGGTGAAGAAGGCGTTCGGCTTGCCGGAGGGCGCCAAGCTGACGGAATCCAATTACAATGAATACGTAACGGAATCCGGAGAGACGAGCACGAGCTGGGATTTGAGCTGGTCTCTCATGAAGGACGGCAAGGAAGACGGCTATGTCTTCGCCAGCGTGAACGGCAGCACGGGCGCCGTGCGTTCCTACTACGGGTATTCCCACAGCGAACCGGCCGCGACGGGCTCGGTCCTGCCGCTGGATCAAGCCTTACAGAAAGCAGTTGATGCCGTTAAGGCCCAACTCCCGTGGCTGACCGACGAGCTGTACCTTGTGAAGCCGAATGAGGATCGCTACAAAAACGTTGCGCCGGACGAAATCGGTTCGTACCGGATCTCGTTCAAACATAAGGTGCATGGCGCTTCGGTCGATTACGACTACGTATCGCTGAACGTCAACGCGCGCACCGGCAAGGTGGAGAGCTACGATGCGAGCATCTCGGAATACGACTACCCGTCCAATGCGCCGAAGACGATCGATGCGGCAGAGGCGGTCGAGAGCTATCTGAATTACTACGATGTCGCGCTTACATATCGCGTGTTCCAGGAATTCTGGTGGGAAGGCAATCCGCTTCCCATCGAGAAATACAAACTGATGATGGCGTCGGGCGAGATCGAAGGCAGTGAAGTCGAGTCGAAATCGAAGGTGGAGCTGGTCTACAAGCTGCAGCAGAAGCCGCTGCACGAATCCGTATTCCTCGACGCGCAGAACGGCGAGTGGCGCAGCAGAGAGACGGGCGCGGTCACGACGCTCGAGGTGCCGAAGCCGACGGACGCCGCCGGGCATTGGGCGGAGGAGCCTCTTAGTCTGATGGTGGCGTATAAAGCGCTGGATCTGGAAGACGGCAAGGTGAGACCGAACGAAAAAATAACGCGCGGCGAGCTGATCAAGATGCTCGTACTGGCGAGGAACAGCGGCGGCGGCTATTATCCAATGTACGGAATGGACCAGGCGGGATCGGCGGAGAAGTCGACGGCATCCTTCGCCGACGTGGCGGCGGACTCCGAATATTTCGCCTATGTCGAGAGCGCGCTCCAGCAGAACTTGATCGACCTCGGCGACGGCTCGTTCAATCCGGAGGGGCTGGTCACGCGCGACGAGATGGCGGAGCTGATCGTAAGGGCGCTGGGCTATAACACGCTGGCCGATTACGACCATATCTTCAAATCGAATTTCAAGGACGAAGCGGCGATCGATAACAAGGGCCAGGCGGCGATCGTGGTCGGCCTCAAGATCATGAGCTTGTCGGACGGCAAGTTCCTGCCGGACAAAGAGGTGTCGCGAGCGGAAGCCTCCATCGCGTTCTATCGTTACCTGCAGAAGCGGGCGGAGCTTCAGGAAGCGCCGCTCCGGATGTAATAGACAGACGGCTGGTCCGAAATAACCGCATATAGACGAAGAGGGACATTTCCTAGGCGAAATGTCCCTTTCTGCCGTATCGCCAGAAATGGATAGAAAGAGCACCCTAGGAAAGTATCCCTGCTTCGCGGGAATACGAAATTTCCCCCTGTTTCGGAGAAAAATCTCCCTATTTCCCAGAGGAATCTCTCCCCCGAAATGATAGGAATGTAGCCCCGCAAACCGTTGATTTCACTAGTAAATCTGCCCTAGAATTTTAAGTGTAAGGCACGCAGAACTCGGGAAATAACCCGCTCTGGTCCTACTAACTTTAAGGGGGATTTATCAGTGAAGAAATCAGCACTCACGATTCTTAGCCTTATCCTCATGATGTCGATGTTCCTCGCGGCTTGCGGCGGCGGCAACAACGGCGGCAACAACAATACCGGCGCGACAAACACGCCATCGGCAACGCCTTCGGAATCAACCGAGCCTTCTAAGGCGCCGGATCCGGTCGACCTTCGCGTATTCTCGACCTTCGGCGGCACGGACGCGGCCCGCGAAGCGTTCCAGAAAGCGCTGGACGACTTTACGGCGGCCAACCCGCACGTGAAGATCGAGAACGACGTAATGTCCGCGAACGACGACGGCTTCCGTACGAAAGTCAACACGGACATGACAAGCGGTAACGAACCAGACCTGCTGTTCTACTTCGTAGGCGCCGACGCCAACGAAATCATCAGCTCCGGCAAAGTCGTAGCGCTGGACGAAGAGCTGGCGGCCGACCCTGAGTGGAAGAACGGATTTGCTCCGGCAGCTCTCGAGTTCACGAAGCACACCGACGGCAAAACGTACGCGATTCCATTGACCGGCTTCTTCGAAGGTCTGATGGTGAACAAGAAGATTTTCGCCGATAACGGCATCGAGCTTCCTACCGATTGGGAGAAATTCAAAGCAGCAGTATCCGCTCTGAAAGCAAAAGGCATTATTCCATTGTCCGGTCCATTCGACCAATCGCACTACCTGATCGAGCACTTCGTATTGGCGGCAGCCGGCGCGGAAGGTCAGAAGAAAGGCTTGAAAGACGGCGTCGACCCGAACTGGGAGAAAGGCCTTGCGGCGATGAAAGAAGTGTACGATCTGGGCGCATTCCCCGAGGACGCGGCGACGATCGACCTGGGCATGGCGGCGAACTACTACTCCGAAGGCCTTGCGGCTATGATCCTTGAAGGTTCGTGGGCAATCGGCGGCTTCTCCGACGACGTGAAAGCGAACACGACGGTTCTTCCATTCCCTGCGATCCCTGGCGGCGCGGGCACGGGCAAAGACGTGGTAGGAGGCTTCGGTACGGGCTTCTACATGTCGAAAGCGGCTTACGACGACGCGGCGAAGAAAGACGCTACAATCGCGCTCTTGAAACACCTGACTTCCCCTGAAGTAATCAAAAACATCGCGACAGCAAACGGCGGTACGCCTGCAGCTGCCGGCGTGCAGCCGGAAGGCTTGGCGCAAGCGGTGCTTGACGGCTTCGCGATGGTATCCGAAGCGACTTCCGTGAACTCGCCGATCGACTCCAAAGTGACGCCGGAGACGTTCAACACGATCCGCGCGAACATCCAGCCGGTCGTAACGGGCAAGAAGACGCCTGCCGAAGCGCTTGCCGAAGCGAAAGAGATTGAAACCGCAGCGAAATAATAGCGGAGTTAACGCAACCCGAACGAATGATAGTCGCCGCCCCTCTGATTCAAGGGCGGCGTCATCATTTCAGAGCCTTGCGTGAAAAATAAACATCGAAGGTGATGAATGATGAAGGGCGATCGCAAGTATATCGTGATGTTTCTGCTGCCTGCGGCGGCATTCTTGTCCATCTTCTTGTATTATCCGTTCTTTAAGAGCATGTATCTTAGCTTCTTCCGGACAAAGGGCTTTACGACCAAGACCTGGGTCGGCTTAGACAACTACGTTCGAATGTTCTCCGACGACCTGCTTGGCGCCGCGACGCTGAACACGCTCGAGCTGATGGCCTACGTCATCATCTTCCAAGTCGGCTTGGCGCTGCTGCTGGCGATATTGGTCGACAATATCACCTGGGGCAAAGGCTTCTTCCGGATGGTATTCTTCTTCCCGGTCGTCATCTCCGGAACGGCCATCGCTTTGCTGTTCGTGCTGTTCTACAATTTCCAATTCGGCTTGCTGAATACGCTGCTGCAGGATATGGGTTTCGACAAAGTAAACTGGCTTAGCGAAAATATGGCATTAAAAGCCGTAGCGATTCCTACGGTATGGCATTACGTCGGTTTTTATTTCGTACTGTTCCTGACCGCTATGTCCAAGATTCCGTCCGATTTCTACGAAGCGGCCAAGCTGGAAGGCATAACCGGGATCAAGAAGACGTTCCTGCTCACCATTCCGCTTATCATGAGCGACATCAAGGTCGTCATCACGCTCGCGATTACCGGCACGCTCAAGGTGTTCGAATTCATATTCGTCTTGACCCGGGGCCAGAACGACACGGAAGTGCTCGGTACGTATATGTACAAAAAAGCGCTCGTGGACCAGAACTTCGGCTACGGCTCGACGATCGCGATCTACATCGTCGTATTCGGCGTGCTGCTGTCGCTGCTCGCGAACCGTCTTCTGAAAAGGGATGAAATCACATACTAAGTGGTATTAGGGGTGTACGCGTATGCAATCTGTGCAATCAGTGAAGAAGCCTATCCGCATAAAGCCAGGCGTCGTCTTCATCTACGTCATCTTGTTCGGCTGGGCCTTAACGACGATTTACTCCATGTTTTGGATCGTGAACAACTCGTTCAAGCTGTCCCGGGATGTCATGAACCAATCATTTACCCTTGCATTCGATCCGGTTATGGATAACTATACAAATGCATTCGACCGAATCAACATCGGCAAAAGCTATCTGAACAGCTTGATCATGTCCGGCAGCACGGTTCTGCTGGTTCTGTTGTTCGGCGGACTAGCCGCCTATGTGCTGTCCCGGTTCCAGTTCCGCGGGAGAAGGGCGCTGTTCTCGATTCTGTACGCCAGCTTGCTCATTCCTGCGTTTGCGACGGTCGTACCGGTTTATGAGCTGGTGATCAAGTGGAAGATCGTGAATACGTATTTAGGTCTTATTTTCCCGCAGACGGCAGGCAACCTGACGTTCGCCATCCTCGTTCTGGCCGGCTATATGTCGACCATTCCGAAGGAGCTCGAGGAAGCGGCTTTTATCGACGGGTGCAACCGCTGGTCGCTGTTTACCCGAATTTTGTTCCCGATTTCCCGGCCCGCGTTCGCATCTGCCGCGATATTCGTCTTCCTGTGGTCGTACAACGACCTGTTCTCGGCCCTGATCTTCGTGAACAAAGAGACGGTTCGCCCGATCGTGGCGCTGCTCAGCGAGATCAGCTCCCAGTACGGAACGGACTTCGGTCTGATGGCGACGGCCGTCTCTCTGACCGTTGTGCCGGTGCTGATCATCTACCTGTTCATCCAGAAATATATCGAGAAAGGTCTGACGGAAGGCGCGGTCAAAGGCTAATGAACCGTCGCGCGCCTGCTCCCGAACGATCGCTCTACAGCCACGCTGTAACCGGTAAGGACCGGTTATGACGTGGCTGTAGGAGTTTATGGAGACGCGTTCGGCGCAGCTGTTGACGTATAAGAAAACATTAGAAGCTGGAGTCCGTTTTTTTCTCCTTTTTGTTAGAGAAGTTCGTGACGGACTTGGCGTCCTCAATCGTGTCGTTCACGAACGCCATGTCCTGATTCTTGGCATGCATCGCGGTCGTGCCTTTGTAATTGCCCTTGTGGTTCTGATTTTCCATGGATGTCACCTCCCTCGCTCCGCATAGTATTGCCCGAGCGGACGGAGGCATTCAGGGAGAGGTAGTTCAAAAAGTCCACTTTTGATCACGAAGCATATCGAGGAGCATACTCGACGTCGAATACCTCCTGTTTCCCACGAAAGTGAAGGGAAGCTTCGAAGCTTATTCCGATTACTTTCGCGGGGCCCTGTTTTAGCCGGAACAGCATATGCTTACGAAGTATGTTTCCCTCCGGAAACATTTGAGGTGCTCACGTAGCTACCGCTAAGCGAATGCTTACGATGTCGTTTTCTTCGAAAACGTTGACCGCTCCTTATTTTCCTAGCTTCATCCGATCTTCTGCAGCGTTTTGAAAAAACGCAACTTCGTAAGCATCGTCCCATGTGCTGAAAACTGGACTTTTTGAACACTTATTAATAGCGGGCTTTGCCCTTTCATTGTGCATGCCGCTGGGGTATAATGACGGGAGTTGTTTACATTCACGGATAATAGGGAGTGTCTGATACATGGCATTGAAAGCTGGAATCGTAGGATTGCCGAACGTCGGCAAGTCGACATTGTTTAACGCGATCACGCAGGCGGGAGCGGAATCGGCGAACTATCCGTTCTGTACGATCGATCCGAACGTAGGCGTGGTTGAGGTGCCGGACGAGCGTCTGGACAAGCTCGTGGAGCTGGTCGTGCCGAAGAGCATCGTGCCGACCGCGTTCGAGTTCGTGGACATCGCGGGCCTCGTGGCGGGCGCGAGCAAAGGCGAAGGCCTCGGCAACAAGTTCCTCGCCCACATTCGCGAGGTGGACGCGATCGTTCACGTCGTGCGCTGCTTCCAGGACGAGAACATTACGCATGTCGCGGGCAAGGTCGATCCGATCAGCGACATTACGACGATCAACCTGGAGCTGATCCTCTCCGACCTGGAGACGGTGGAGAAGCGCATCGAGCGCTCGCGGAAGAACCTCAAGGGCGGCGACAAGAAAGTTGCGCAAGAGGTGGAGCTGCTGGAGCGCCTGAAGGAAACGCTCTTCAACGATAAGCCGGCCCGCAGCATGGAGCTGACGGACGACGAGAAGCTGCTCATCCGCGACCTTCACTTGTTGACGATGAAGCCGGTGCTGTACGCGACCAACGTCAGCGAAGAAGAAGCGGCGAACTCGGACGGCAACGAATACGTGCAGATCGTCCGCAAGTACGCGGCCGAGGAAGGCGCGGAGGTCGTGCCGATCAGCGCGAAGGTGGAGTCCGAAATCGCGGAGCTTGAAGGCGAGGACAAAGAGATGTTCCTGCAGGAGCTGGGCATGGCGGAGTCCGGCCTGAACCGTCTCATCCGCGCGGCTTACAAGCTGCTCGGCTTGTACACGTATTTCACGGCTGGCGTGCAAGAGGTTCGCGCCTGGACAATCCGTCAGGGCACCAAGGCGCCTCAAGCGGCAGGCGTTATTCACACCGATTTCGAGCGCGGCTTCATCCGCGCGGAAGTGGTGTCCTTCGAGGATCTGGCGGCGGCCGGCTCCATGGCGGCGGTTCGCGAGAAGGGCCAGCTGCGTCTTGAGGGCAAAGAGTATGTCGTGCGCGACGGCGACGTTATGCACTTCCGGTTTAACGTATAGAACGGCCAGATCGGTCGGCTAGTTGGTCAGGGATCAACTCGGCCGCTTGAACGGCGCGCGGGAATTGCTCCACCACGGAGCGGCTCCCGCGCGCTTTTTTTTGGAGTTATTCGATGTGGAAATCGTGTCGATTCACAGGTTGTGGACAGGGTTTTTTTGTCGAATTGTGCACATGTGGATAACTTATCGGATTGCGGGAACAATCAAAAAGAGTAGAGTTTATGCGGGTTCTCAACAGGTCATGTGGATAGTGTGTATGGAAATGTGGACACGATGTGCACAGGTTGTGCACGGACTGTGGATAAGTTGTGCCGAGTGGGTAAAACCGCATATCGATACACCTTTCGCATTGTGTTATAATATTGTATATCTTAATGGAAAGTAACAGAGGTGAATAAATGTGTTTGACCGATTACAAGCACTCGCCGACCGATATGAGAAGCTGAGCGAGCTTCTATGCGATCCGGATGTGGCCAGCGATCCGAAGCGGCTGCGCGACTTATCCAAGGAACAATCCGATCTACAAGAGGCGCATGACGCCTATACGGAATATAAGCAGGTGTCCGAGCAGCTGGACGACGCCAAGCTGATGCTGGGCGAGAAGCTAGACGACGAGATGCGCGAGATGGTGAAGATGGAGATCGACGAACTGTCGGAGCGCAAGACCGAGCTTGAGGAGAAAATGCGCATTCTTCTCCTTCCAAAGGACCCGAACGACGACAAGAACGTCATCGTGGAAATCCGCGGCGCGGCCGGCGGCGACGAAGCGGCATTGTTCGCTTACGAGCTGTACCGCATGTACACGAAGTACGCCGATACGCAAGGCTGGCGCGTCGAGCTGATGGAGTATACGGAGAACGACCTTGGCGGCTTCAAAGAGGTTATCTTCTCCATCAACGGCAAAGGCGCTTACAGCAAGCTGAAATACGAGAGCGGCGCTCACCGCGTGCAGCGCATTCCGGTAACGGAATCCGGCGGCCGGATCCATACGTCGACTTCAACAGTAGCGGTTATGCCGGAAGTGGAAGACGTGGAAGTGGAAATTCTGGACAAAGACATCCGGATCGACACGTTCTGCTCGAGCGGCGCCGGCGGCCAGTCCGTCAACACGACGAAGTCCGCGGTTCGCGTGCTTCACGTGCCGACGGGCATCATGGCGACTTGCCAGGACGGCAAATCGCAGAACGACAACAAGCAGAAGGCGCTCCAGGTTCTGCGCGCGCGCATCTACGACATTCGCCGCCAAGAGGAAGAGGCGAAATACGCGGGCGAGCGCAAGAGCAAGGTGGGAACGGGCGACCGCAGCGAGCGGATCCGCACGTACAACTTCCCGCAGAGCCGCGTGACCGACCACCGCATCAACCTGACGCTGCACCGTCTGGATTCCGTCATGAACGGCGACATCGGCGACATCATCACGTCGCTCACGATCGCGGAGCAGGCGGAAGCGCTGGAACGCGAGACGATGGGCACCAACTAATAAGGGAATCCCCGCTGGGAGTCCCGTTACAGCCGGTTCGCTGCTCCGTTTGCCTTGTGGCAGACGGACGGCGGCCGGTTTTTTTGATTGGGGACCGAACGCAAGTTGGTTTGGTGCGGATAGGCGTGCCAGGAACGTCTAAAAGAGCTCGGAAGGTCGGATTGGTGCGGATAGACGTGCCAGGAACGTCTAAATGCGCCTCGAAGCAGGTGGTAGGTTCGAGGAAAGAGGAGGAGAGAGGATGGAGCTAACGGCGACGTTTTACATACCGCCGATGACTATTCGGCAGGCGCGGGATCGAGCGGCCGGGTGGATGGAGGAGCAGGGCGTCGAGGACGGGCGGAGCCAGGCGGATCGGCTGCTGCAGCATGTGCTGGGGATGGAGCGCCCGGCGCTGCTCCTGGCATGGGGCGATCCGTTCCCCGAGGCGAAGGCGGAGGCCTGGACGGCGCTCGTCCGCCGCAGAGGGGCCGGCGAGCCGCTCCAATACTTGCTCGGCGAGGAATGGTTCTACGGGCGTCCGTTCCAAGTGACGCCCGCCGTTCTTATCCCGCGCCCCGAGACGGAGCTCCTCGTGGAAGCGGTCTTGGAAGCCGCCGGCCGGCTCTGGCCTCCGGCGGCTGCAGAGGGCGCCGCGGCGCCGACGGTCGTCGACGTCGGCACCGGCAGCGGCGCCATCGCCGTGACGCTTGCGGCGCAGCGTCACGACTGGCGCGTGATCGCGTCCGACCTGTCGCCGGACGCGCTTGAAGTCGCCCGCGCGAACGCGTCCCGCCATGGGGCGGCGGGCCGCATCGCGTTCGCGCAGGGCGACCTGCTCGCGCCCCTCATTGCTCAGGGGCGCGGGGGGACTGCCGTCGACGGCGCAGGGACGCGCGTCGACGTGCTCGTGAGCAATCCGCCGTACATTCCGTCGGCGGATATGCCGGGCTTGCAGCGCGAGGTGCGGGAGTACGAGCCGCATCTCGCGCTGGAGGGCGGGGCGGACGGGCTGGATCCGTACCGCCGCATGCTGGAGCAGCTGCCGCTGCTGCCGGCCATGCCGCGCATCGTGGCGTTCGAGCTTGGCATGGGCCAGCCGCGCATCGTCGCGGAGCTCATGCGCGGGATGGGCGAATGGGACGATATTCGCATCATTACCGACTACGGCGGAATCGAGCGTCATATCGTCGCGGTGCGGACATAGGACGGGGTTTTCGAACAGGGGTGCCGGCGGCGCCCCTATTTTATTTGGCAGGGACACTGGCTTTCGGCCGTCTCCCGCATAAAATAAAACAAGTCATCCAATCGAGGCTCCCGCCATGCGGATGGAATGGGGCACGGATGACGCAAACTAAAAAGCAGGCTTCGCCGCTGTATTACTTTTCAAGCTCGCTGCCTGCTACTTGCGGAGGTGGTAGGGATGCGGTTCAAGGATGTGTTCTCCATAATCGGTCCCGCGATGGTCGGCCCGTCGAGCTCCCATACGGCGGGAGCGGCGCGCATCGGGCGCGCGGCAAGGCAGCTGCTTGGAGATGGAGAGGCGGCGAATCCGGTCGAAGCCTTGATCACGTTCTATGGTTCTTTCGCCGCGACGTACGCGGGACACGGGACGGACGTGGCGATCGTCGGCGGCATCCTGGATTTTGCGACGGACGACCCGCGTATTCCGGACGCGCTGAACCTAGCGGAGCAGGCCGGCATGAGCGTCACGTTCCGCGAGGGCAAAGGGCTGTACCCGCATCCGAACACGGCGCGCGTCAGGCTGAAGACTTCGTCGGGACAGACGCTCGAGGCGGTCGGCATCTCCATCGGCGGGGGCAATATCGAGATCGTCGAAATTAACGGCTTCCGCGCCAAAATGACGGGCGTCTATAAGGCCCTCGCGATTTTTCATGCGGATACTCCAGGCGTCATCGCGGAAATAACGGGGCGTCTGAGGGAGGAGCATTCCAATATCGGCTACATGTCGGTGGACCGGAAGAGCAGGAGCGGCGACGCGCTCACCGTCATCGAGCTGGATACGGATATTACGGAGGAGCTGCTGACCAAGCTGGCGGCTTGTCCATCCGTACAATCGGTCAGGGTCGTGGATTTGACGGATTCATAGGGAGCTACGAATACAGAGGAGATGAGCGGTCATGAGGTTTCGCCATTTGAACGAGCTGGCTAAGCTTTGCGCGGATGAAGGGCTGACGATCGGGGAGCTCATGCTGGCCGAACAGGCGGCGGAGTCCGGGCACCCGCCCGCGTGGGAGTTCGCCAAGATGGCCGATTATTATGCCGTGATGAAGGATGCCGTCAAACGGGGGCTGACGGAGGATACGACGTCCCGAAGCGGGATTACGGGGCTGGACGCGCAGCGGGTGGCCGCCTATAACGGCGCAGGGACCTCCAATCTCGGCATCGCGGGCGACGCGATGGCCTATGCGCTTGCGGTATCGGAGGTGAACGCGTCGATGGGGCGCATCATCGCCACGCCGACGGCGGGCTCCTGCGGCATCATACCCGGCGTGTTCGTCAGCTGCCAGGAACGGTTCGGCTTGTCCGACGAGCACATGACCTACGGTCTGTTCGCGGCCGGCGCCATCGGCTATGTCATCGCGAACAATTCGTTCGTCTCCGGGGCCGAGGGCGGCTGCCAAGCCGAAGTAGGCTCGGCGATCGGCATGGCGGCCGGTGCCCTGGCGGAGCTTCGCGGCGGCAGTCCCGCGCAGGCGGTTCATGCCGTAGGCCTCGCTCTGAAGAACACGCTTGGCCTCATCTGCGATCCGGTCGGCGGTCTCGTCGAGGTGCCGTGCATCGTGCGCAACGGCTTTGGCGCCGTCACCGCGCTGGCCGCCGCCGACATGGCGCTTGCGGGCGTGCGCAGCGTCATTCCATCCGACGAGGTCATCCAAGTGATGCTGGAGGTCGGCTCCGCCATGCCCGACAAGCACCGCGAGACGGCCGGCGGCGGTCTAGCCCAGACGCCGACCGGCAAGGCCATCCTCGAGGATTTGCGTTCCAAACGCGCCAAGCGCGGCAAAGAGTAGCCGTGTCTTTCACGAATAGAGAAGAGGAGCCCGTCATGTTTGACAGGCTCCTCTGTTGGTAGCAGGGGCGGAAGAGCGCTCTCCGCTCAGGCACCCCATTACCGTCCCATTTTCCCCGACTTCGGGAAGCATACCAGAATGGCCACATAGGAACTGAATTACTCCGGCATCATGCCCGTCGAGATCGCGATGCGGTTCCAAGCGTTGATCGTCACGATCGCCATGATGAGCTCGCCCATCTGCTTGCTGTCGAAGTGGCGGGCAGCTTCGTCGTATACGCTGTCCGGCACATGATTGTTCGCGATGAGCGTCACGGCTTCCGTCAAGGCTAGGGCGGCTCTTTCCTTCTCGCTGAAGTACGGGGTATCTCTCCATGCGCTCAGCGCGTAGAGGCGCTGCTCGGTTTCTCCGGCCTTCCTAGCGTCCACCGTATGCATGTTGATGCAGAAAGCGCAGCCGTTAATCTGGGATGCGCGGGTTTTGACCAGCTCGATCAGGCTGTGCTCCAGGCTGGAAGACTTCACGAATTTCTCCAAGCCCAGCATCGCTTGATACGCGGCAGGGGCCTCGTTCAAGATTTTTACTCTTTCCGTAGCGTGTGCGTTTGTCATTCTCCACCACTCCTCGTCATGATCTCGCCGGTCTGTACTTTGGCCGGCTATGCTTCTAAGACAAATCAGCGATCGAGTTTGTGACAGAAGTGAGCTTATCGGGATTCATAATTTGAAAAATCCGCTCGATCCGCTCCCCGGCGGCATCCCATTGGAACGTCACGACGCGCTTCGGCTCGCCATTCTCGAACAATAAAAGTCCATACTGGCCATTGACCAATGCGGGGATGTATCCGCGGCTGACAATGCCTTTGCGGGCCAAGCCTTCGTAGAAGGCCGCGACGCGGTCGCGCCCGATGATCGGGAAGATGGCTGCCCGCACTTTGCCGCCGCCATCCGAGATCATGACGGCATCCTCCGTCAGTATGCCAAGCAGAGCCTCCGTGTTGCCGGTTTCGGCCGCCGCGATGAACGCGCCCGCCAGCTCAGCCGCCCGCTCGCTTCGGAACGTCGGAATTTCCGGAACGGCGCCGAGCTTTTGCTTGGCACGGCTGATGATTTTGCGGCAGTTGGCTTCGGATTTGCCCACGATCCCGGCAATCTCGTCATAATCGAACGATAGCGTCTCCCGGAGCAGGAACACGGCCCGCTCGATGCCGCTCAGCTGCTCCAGCATGACGAGCATGGCGTAGGTGATCGTCTCGTTCCGCTCCCACAGCTCCAGCGGGTCGGACGGCAAGGCGGCTCCGTACGCGACGTCCGGCTCGGGCAGCCAGTTGCCGACGTACGTCTCCCGGCGTTTGCGGGCGGAGCTCTGCAGATTCAGGCAGCGGTTCGTGACCATTCGGGCCAAATACGCTTTTTCGTGCTCGATATGGGATTGGTCCCGTTGATAGTATTCGAGGAAGACGTCCTGCACGATATCCTCGGCATCGCCCTTGGAGCCGAGCATCCGGTACGCCAGGTTGGTCAGCAGGGGGCGGTGCGTCTCGTAGGTCGGGTTGGTGTTCATGGGCCAGGACCTCCGTTATCTATTATTTTTTTGGTAGACGATAGGTTTATAGAGAAGGTTGCACGGACATAATGACGGATAGAGACGTTCCGGAACGCAAGCAGACGCACCGGCGGGTGCGCGAGAGGAGCTTGTGTAATGTCCCGAAATTATTCCTTTTATTCCGATTATACCGCTTATCGTGCAAGTGTTCGTCCGTACCGCATTCCATTCCGTTCATCTTACGGCTTTATTATAATGGCAATTCTTGTATTAATCATGAGCTGGGAAGCTCAGAAAATGGATGCCGCCATCGTGCAGTCCAGCATTCCGGAAGAGGCGATCCGTCTTCGCATTCTCGCGAATTCCGACAGCGCGTCGGATCAGCTGGTGAAGCGCATCGTGCGCGATGAGGTCGTCCAAGCGATGAACAGCTGGGCAACGGGTCAAGAAACGATCGAGGAAGCGCGCGAGACGATCCGCAAGAAGCTTCCGGAGCTGCAGGGTATTGTCGCGAGCGTGCTGGAGAGCAGAGGGTTCTCCTACGATTCCACTGCCGAGCTCGGGCTCGTCGATTTCCCAACCAAAATGTACGGCAGCGAAGTGTACCCGGCAGGCCAGTACGAAGCGCTGCTCATTACGATCGGCGAGGGCAAAGGGCAAAACTGGTGGTGCGTGCTGTTCCCTCCGCTCTGTTTTGTCGATGCGGCAACGGGCGAAGCCTCGGCTGCTTCCGCCGAGATGGCGTCCGCTGATGCAGGGACGGACGGCGGCGTGAAGGCGGCTTCGGCTGACAGCGCGGATGTGGGAGCGGGCGAAGCTCCGAAAGCGAAGTTTTTCCTGTGGGAGCTGCTGCAGTCGTTCATCGATTGGATTAAATCGTTATTCTAAAAAATATGGCGCCGCGTTCTCTTGGGAGGACGCGGCGTTTTTTGCGATGACGCCGCAGGAAGCGTCGTCGAACGGATCTGCAAGAGTAAAAATCACTCCTGCACCCGAGGTAGTGCCGCCTGGCCAAGGAGTAGATCGCCGCTCTCCGTTACCCCCGCCGCACTCTCGGCAGTGAATATGCTATAATAGCGGTGAAATGGACACTATAGGCGAAAGCAAGGATTGATTACCGATATGATCGATACGATAGTATGGCAGGAGCAAGGCATACAGCAAGCGGCGGAGACGCTTAGGCGCGGGGGGCTCGTGGCGTTTCCGACGGAGACGGTGTACGGCCTTGGAGCGGATGCGAGAAGCAGCGAAGCCGTGGCGGGCATCTTCGGGGCGAAGGGCCGGCCGTCGGATAATCCTCTTATCGTGCACATCGCGGACAGAAGCCAGCTGGGCGAGCTCGTAGAGCCCTACCCCGCGCTCGCGGGGGAGCTGATGGAGCGGTTCTGGCCGGGGCCGCTGACGATCGTGCTGCCCGCGAAGCCGGGCGCGCTGTCGCCGCTCGTCACGGCGAATCTGCCGACGGTGGGCGTCCGGATGCCGGACCATCCCCTGGCGCTCGAGCTGCTGAGCCGTGCGGGCGTGCCGGTCGCCGCTCCAAGCGCGAACCGGTCCGGCCGCCCGAGCCCGACGCTGGCGGGCCATGTGCTGGAGGATCTCGGCGGTCGCATTGACGGCGTCATCGACGGGGGCGCGACGGGAGTCGGCCTGGAGTCAACCGTGGTCGAGCTGGAGGGCAACGGCGCCATTCGTATTTTGCGACCGGGCGGCGTGACGGAGGAGGCTCTCAAGCGGGCTTTCCCGGCCGTCTCCGTTATCAGCGAAGCCGAGACGGGGGAGCAGCCCGCCAAGCCGCGTTCCCCCGGGATGAAATATACCCATTACGCTCCGAGAGGCGAGCTGACGGTCGTGCAAGGACCTGAAGAGCGGGTCATCTCGTATATCAACCTTCTGGCCGAGGAAGCCAGACATGAAGGAATGAAGACGGGCGTGCTGGCCTTCAGCGAGCATGCCGGCAGCTACAGAGCCGATCTGGTGCTCGATCTGGGCAGCGAGAACAGGCTGGACGAGGCGGCCCATCGGCTCTACGCCCACCTGAGAAAGCTCGACGAAGCCGGCGTCGGCCGGATTTGGTCGGAGGGCTGCGAGCCGGGCGGCTTGGGCGGCGCCCTGATGAACCGCATGCTGAAAGCGGCGGGCGGCCGCGCGATTCGATTAGACAGGTAGTGTTAGACAAGTAGTATGATTACCCTCTTGTCCGCATATGTTGGTAGAGAATGCGGCG
This sequence comes from Paenibacillus soyae, assembly GCF_024623455.1. Lineage (GTDB taxonomy): Bacteria > Bacillota > Bacilli > Paenibacillales > Paenibacillaceae > Pristimantibacillus > Pristimantibacillus soyae. Next base: position 20,916 of record NZ_JANIPJ010000027.1, read on the forward strand.
GACATGGAGGGTTTATGCTAATGGATGCTAGTGCATATGCGGGACAGTTTTTGACACTGCTCATCATTGCGATGGCGCTGGGGTTCGACGCGTTTTCGCTGGGACTGGGGATTGGACTGAAGGGAATCCGGCTGCTCGATATTTTGAAGCTGGGCGTTGTAATCGGTCTATTCCATATCATTATGCCGATCGGGGGCATTCTGACGGGACAGCTTGTCAGCGGCTTGCTGGGCGACGTGGCGACTTTGGCGGCGGGCGTGCTGCTTGTGCTTCTGGGCGGGCACATGATCTACAGCTCCATCCGCGGGGAAGAGGTGCAGTCCTTCAATCACCGGTCGACGGTCGGACTTCTGGTGCTGGCGCTTAGCGTGAGCATCGACGCTTTCTCCGTGGGCGTGACGCTGGGAATGTTCTCCGCCAACATGCTGCTGACGATTCTGCTGTTCGGCTTCTTCGGCGGTCTGATGTCCATGCTGGGCCTGCTGCTTGGCCGGAAGGTGGGCGGCAAGCTGGGCGAATACGGCGAAGCTTGCGGCGGCGCGATATTGCTGGTGTTCGGCGTGATGTTTATTTTGTAGGAAACAGAGCTTACATCATCGGAAGGGGCTGACGTTATGAAGCGAATATTGTTCATCTGTACCGGCAATACCTGCAGGTCGCCGATGGCGGAGGCGATGCTTCACCATCTGGCCTTGAAGCGGGGCGTCGCCGTAGCCGTAAGGTCGGCGGGCGTCTCGACGATCGACGGTTTGCCGGTTTCCGCTAATACCTTGAACTCGCTCAAGGCGCGCAACATTGAGCATTCGGGTACCTCAAGGGCGCTTACGGCAGAGGCTGTCGGATGGGCCGACTTGATCCTGACGATGACGGCCGCGCATAAGCGGGATTTGCTCCATTATCACCCGGGCGCGGTGGATAAGACATATACGCTGAAGGAATTTGCCTATCTGGATGATCGTCTTCAGCAGGATATATGGGAGCTGGAAGGTCTGTATACGGAGATGCAGATGAAAAGCGCGCTCGGCCAGCAGCTGACCGGAGAGGAGAGACAGCGCCTGCTCGAGCTGGAGAAACGCATACCGAGCTTCGATATCGCGGATCCGTTCGGGGGCTCGCAGTCACTCTACGACAGTTGTTCGCGGGAGATAGAGGAAGCGCTTGGCAGGATGCTGGACAAGTTGGCCAAACGGGGTTAAATCGCGGCGTTTGCCGATTGATTTCTAGCGGGATTTGAGCTATGATGAGGGAGACAATAATGGTTTCCGATGTAACTGGCGACGGAAGTGGGCTAACCACGGTGGAGCATCGGAATATACGGCCGGTCGCCTGGGCAAAGAGCAGCATGCGTATTTTCGCATGTGTTGCTCTTTTTTTCTTTTTTCTGGGGGTTTTTCCGCAGAGTGGCGGCATTCAAGATCATGATGCCGAGGCGGCGGTCCTGCGACTTTTCGGACAAAACAAGGTATACTAGCTGCAGGGTGTTATGAGCAACATACAACTTAACTTGGAGGGTGTTCGCTTTGAAAATTGCAATTGGCGCCGACCATGGAGGTTACCGTCTGAAAGACGAGCTTGTTCCGATTATTGAATCGCTTGGCCATGAGATTCTGGACGTAGGCTGCAGCTGCGAGCAGTCGGTCGATTATCCGGATTACGCGCTGCCGGTATGCGAGATGGTGACCAGCGGCAAGGCCGACCGCGGCATCTTGATCTGCGGCACGGGCATCGGCATGTCGATCGCCGCGAACAAATATCCGGGCATTCGCTGCGCGCTGACGCATGATATTTTCTCCGCCAAGGCGACTCGCGAGCATAACGACACGAACGTGCTTGCGATGGGCGAACGCGTCATCGGGCCGGGGGTTGCCGGAGAGATCGTCCGCGTATGGCTGGAGACGCCGTTCTCGAATCAGGACCGTCATGTAGGCCGCATTAGCAAAGTCATGGAGCTGGAGAAACGATTCAGCGTTCACCCCTAATCCCGGGAGCAAGGGAAGGAGCTGGAGCGATATGAGCGAGATGCCAGACATGAGGGAAGACCAAATCGCGTTAACCGTCGAGAAGGTGGTTCGCGAGCTGGCTGAAGCGGGTAAGTTACAAGCAGGGCAGCTGCTCGTCGTCGGGGCGAGCACGAGCGAGGTGCTAGGGAAGCGAATCGGGACATCCGGCGCGGTAGAGACCGCCGCCGCGATCTATGCGGGCGTCGAAGCGGTCCGTCAAGCGATCGGGTTCGTCCCCGTCTTCCAATGCTGCGAGCATCTGAACCGCGCGCTGGTCATCGACCAGACGATAGCGGAGAGGCTCGGACTCGAGATCGTCCACGCGGTGCCCGTGCCCCAGGCGGGCGGATCCATGGCGGCTTACGCCTACGGTCGGATGGAGCGTCCCTGCCTCGTCGAACGGATCGAAGCCCATGCCGGGATCGATATCGGCGACACGTTCATCGGGATGCATCTGAAGCGGGTAGCCGTTCCCGTCCGGCCTACGGTCAAGTCGATCGGCGAAGCGCACGTCACCATGGCGTTCACAAGGCCGAAGCTGATCGGCGGAGCAAGAGCCGTGTACGATGAGACCTATCGGCTGCGGCCGGAACAGACCGCGCCGACCTGCGACTAAGTATAATAGGACATTCATTTTAAGGAGGATATAATAGTGGAACAACTACGCAAGCAAGATCCAGAGGTACTGAAGGCGCTAAGCCTTGAACTGCAACGCCAACGCGACAACATCGAGCTGATCGCGTCGGAGAATATCGTCAGCGAAGCGGTGCTGGAAGCGATGGGCTCCGTCCTGACGAACAAATACGCGGAAGGCTACCCGAGCAAACGTTTCTACGGCGGCTGCGAGCACGTGGACATCGTGGAAGACATCGCGCGCGATCGCGCGAAGGAGCTGTTCGGCGCGGAGCACGCGAACGTGCAGCCGCACTCCGGCGCTCAAGCGAACATGGCCGTTTACCTGGCTACGCTCCAACCGGGCGACACCGTTCTCGGCATGAACCTGGCTCATGGCGGCCACTTGACTCACGGCAGCCCGGTTAACGCATCCGGCTTGCTCTATAACTTCGTGGCGTACGGCGTGCAAGAAGATACGATGACGATCGATTACGAAGAAGTGCGCAAGCTGGCGTTCAAGCATCGTCCTCGCCTTCTCGTGGCGGGCGCGAGCGCGTACCCGCGCGTCATCGATTTCGAGAAGCTCGGCCAAATCGCGAACGAAGTCGGCGCGCTGTTCATGGTCGACATGGCGCATATCGCGGGTCTTGTAGCGGCAGGTCTGCACCCAAGCCCAGTGCCTCATGCGCACTTCGTGACGACGACGACGCACAAGACGCTTCGCGGACCTCGCGGCGGCATGATTCTCTGCCGCAAATCGTGGGCGGCGGCTATCGACAAAGCCGTATTCCCGGGCTCCCAAGGCGGACCTCTGATGCACATCATCGCGGCCAAAGCCGTTGCTTTCGGCGAAGCGCTTCAGCCTTCGTTTAAAGAGTACGCGAAGAACGTCGTGACGAACGCGAAGGTATTGTCCGAAGAGCTGATGGCCAAAGGCATTAACATCGTATCCGGCGGCACGGACAATCACCTGATGCTGATCGACACGCGCAGCCTGAACATTACGGGCAAAGCGGCCGAGCACGTGCTGGACCAAGTGGGCATCACCGTGAACAAGAACGCGATTCCGTTCGACCCGACCAGCCCGTTCGTAACAAGCGGCATCCGCGTGGGCACGCCGGCGGCGACGACTCGCGGCATGGACGCCGAAGCGATGAAGGTCATCGCGGAAGTAATCGCGAACGTTCTGAAGAGTCCGGAGGATCAAGCCGTGCTGGACAAAGCGACAACTACGGTGCGCGAGCTGACGGCGAAGTACCCGCTGTACCCGAGCATGACATACTAATCCGCTTACGGATAGAGAAACCGCCTTGGCGCATGCGCCAAGGCGGTTTCTGGTTTTGGAGAGCCTCGGGAAGCCGAGCCGACATGGCGCTCGCTACTCCAACCGAAAGTCGTGCACCCACATATTCATGTGGGGCAGCCAAGGCATTCCGGGGTGAAGCCGCAGAATATGCTGGTTGTACGCTTCTACGCTCTCATACCCTTCGGATTGCGCATCGTCATCGGACAGCTCGCCGACCTTCTGCCGGTATACGTCGATGACGACCAGCCGGCGCCCATGAAATGCAGTCGATTCCCCGGGATCGGCGTACCGCCCGTTCCTGCGGGTTGCGGTCTTGCGGCCGGCCAATACCAGCTGAATATCCGCTTCGAGCGTAATCAAACGATCAATGGAGCAGGTCTTGGGCGGCAGTTGAAGCGGTGTGTTCATCGCTCTTCGGCGACCTCCTTTCGTTTCCGGAGCTTCTGGATCAGCCGCGAGAGAAGCAGCAGCAGGACAGGGAGCAGTGCGCCCATTGTAATATTGAGCGGGGCATACACGCCGAATAGGAACGATTGGATCTCCTCGTAGTCCGCCGCGAACCAGAGAGAGCCGGCTCCGATCAGCCAGCCGAAGGGCAGCACGAGCGGGCGGTACGTCTTCAGCTTCAGCGCCTGCGCGGTTCCCAGGCATAATCCGTAATAGAAGATGGAGATGCGGAACAGCAGGCCGACCGTCCAGAACAGTACGGCGATGGCGTCGAATCGGTTCAGCACCTCTCCTGCCTCGATGTAACGGACTTCCGAGAAGGTAGGGAACGTCATCTTGGCCGCCTCGGTAGCTCCGAACATGGCGACGGGCCCGGTCACCGGGCCGAGGAAGAAGATGAGAGTCAGCGCGGCTACCCACAAATTGGCTTTCATTAGCCGCTCCGGCTTCTGGACATAAGGCAGCAGCATGCCCATAATGACGATCTCCCCGAACCATCCCATCACGGAGAGGGCGCCTGCTCCGACGGGCATCCAGCCTTCTCCCAGGATGGGAAGCAAGTTGGAGTAATCCTTGTTCGGCATGGTCAAGTAAGCGACCACGATGGCCATCACGACCAGAATCGGCAGCATGATCTGGTTCATCCTTCCGATCGTTTCCAAGCCCAAGTAGACGGCATAGGCCGAGACGAGCAGGATGATGACGATGAATGCCGTGAGAGGCGTCTCGTACAGGATCGATTTGTACGCCTCGCCGAACAGCCGGACGGCAAGCAACGTCAAGATGAAGAAGTACAGCAAATACACAATGGCCGCGATTTTCCCCGGCCAAGAGAAGTGCCGGAACAAGATTTCAATCAAGGTGAGACCGGGGAAGCGCTGAGACAGTCGAGTAACCGCCACAATGCCGATCAAGCCGAGCGCCGTACCGATAATGGCCGCGATCCATCCGTTTTCTTTGCTGTGGCTAATGACAAGCGTCAGCACGATGAGATGCCCCATAATCGTCAGGGACGTGATCGCGAGCATAGCCGACTGAATATTGCTGATGCGCCCTTTCTCAATCATGGACGGGGCCTCCTCTTTATTAAGCCTGCCAAGGGACAAGCGCTTGAAGCAGCTCGGCCATGGACGGGATCCGGAAGTTATAGATCGCCAAGATGCCGAGGACGATAGCCAGCGCCAGGATTGCGCCTTGGGCCGCCAGCACCTTGAATTGTTTGCGCCGGATCGCATCCGCCGCTTGGAAGGCGACGGATGCTACCGCTAACGCGACGAATGCCAGGCTGTATAACAAATTCATAATCCGCCGTCACCTGCGTTCATCGACCCGGATCGAATCGTGAATCAATCCGGCCCGCTTGATCTGTGCTCTAACCTCGAGCTCTACTTTCATTCTTCGAAACTCTCCTTCTCTCCACGAAGCCCTGAGCTGCTTCCACTCTTTCGGATACTTTTTGTAGATCGTGGTTCCGAACTGGAACACGTCGCTCTGCCATTCTTCCTTGGCCTTCTTCAAAGCGTGGTTCATTTCATCCATAATCGTGTTCTCAAGCTGCTCGTTTAACTGATCCATTCGATCCGGATTCAGCTCAAAGCCATCGCATGCGATCTCCCGAATTTCGGCTTCTATATCGACCACCACTTTCATAGAGATGCCGTCCGCCGTTTTCTTGGGAATGCGGCTCGACCGGGCGTTCGTAATTTCCAAGCTGATGCCGTTCCCGTTCCCTTCCGGGCAGCTCATCTTGGTCGACCCGGTCTTCACCTGGCCCACAATCCATAGCACGCCGCGGGTTTCGACCCGGTCGAGGAAGCCGGCCAGCCTGCCTTCTTTGAATGCGGCAGAACCGGTTATATTCAGTGAAGGCGTTTTTGTGCCGTCCTCCGAGATGCTGCTGCCGCGGTCTGCGGTCGAGCTGATCTCGCCGGTAATGTGGTCGATGCCGCTGCTGGAGATGGACGACGCGAAATGGCTGATATCCTGCACGATGGTCGTAGCGGTATGCTTCGAGTATTTAATAATCCCATGAATTTCCGCCCCCAGGCTTCCTTCTAGATGCGGCTTGGTCTTAACGATGTCCACCGCTTTGCCTTTGGTCACTAGAACATCGATATTTTTGCGGAACTGTTGTTCCCGCATCAGAATGTCGAGAATGGTGACCGAATGTTCGTCGGCGGCTTTGCGGCCGAGAACGATCGCTTGCAGATGAGACCAATACATTCGCTTGGATAATGTGCTGGACAGCTTCTGCATCGCTTGAAACATCGTATCTCCCACGGCCTCCGCGACAACGTAGGAGGGGTTATCTCCGCCGCCCGAGAAGCCGGAGCCAAGTCCCCCCTGCGAGATGTTGCTGGGCCGTATGACAAGGGCCGACACTTGAAATTCGCCATGCTCGTTCTGATCAATGCCAAGCACGGTTATGATGGCCAAATCATTGATCTCCGTCGTGCTCCAGCAGCCCGCGAGCGGCAAGACGAGCAGCAGGCTGATTGCCGCGGCGACGGCGCCGCGCAGTCGATTCGCCAGCCTGCTCATCCGGGTCCCTCCGTCTCCGGATCGGGCGGGTGGGGGATCGGCGTCCGCGACCGGCGCCGATTCCGAATTCCAGATTCCGGGTTGCGCATGTCCATCCTCCACCAAGGCGCGCGGTAGAACACGTCTTTCCAAGCGTCTTTGTGCGCCGGCGATATAGGCGACAAGTACGGCACGCCGAACGATCGCAGACTGCACAAGTGAGCCAGGATGAACATGAGGCCCAGAATAATGCCCATGAACCCGAATAGTCCCGCCAAGATAAGCATGGGAAAGCTGGTGTAGCGGGCGACCTGAATGAAGCCGTAGTTGGGCAGAATAAAGGTTGTCAAGGCGGTCACCGCCACGACGATAACCATCAGCGCCCCGACCAAGCCGGCCTGCACGGCGGCTTGGCCGATAACGAGCGTACCGACGATCGTGACGGCGTTGCCGATCGCCTTCGGCATGCGCAGCCCGGCTTCGCGCACCAGCTCGAATGTCAGCTGCATGAAGAACGCTTCGACGAGCACGGGGTAAGGAAGATCCTCCCGATAACCAGCAATCCGGATGAGCAGCGGCGTCTGCAGCAAATCCTGATGAATGGTCGTAATCGCGACGTAGAAGGCCGGCAGGAAGGTCGCGATCAGCAGTCCGAGCGCCCGGATCCAGCGAATGATGGAGGCGGGCATCGCACCATCGTAATAATCCTCGTTCGAGTGGAGAAACTCGACGAACACGCTGGGCGCTGTGAGCACGAAGGGCGTGCCGTCCGTAACGATGGCCACCTTGCCCTCAAGCAGCGACGCGCAGATGCGGTCCGGTCTCTCCGCTGCGGCCATCGTCGGGAAGGGAGAAAGCGGCGCGTCCTGAATGAGCTGCTCTATGTAATTGCTCTCCAGAATGCCGTCGATTTCGATGCGGGACAGACGTTTTCGGACTTCCTCGACGATGCCTTCGTTTGCAATATTTTTCAAATAAACAATAGCTATTTCCGTGCGAGTCTGCTTGCCAAGCGTAATGTATTCCACCTTCAAGTCCGGGCTCTTGATCCGGCGGCGGATGAGCATCAAATTCTTCGAGATCAGCTCGACGAAGCCGTCTCTTGGCCCCCGTACGACTTGGTCCGTAACGGGCTCGTCGATGCTCCTGCCTTCGGCATCCGAGGTGGGGAGCAGGAAGGCTTGCCGCAGCTCTTCGAACAGAAGCACGGTTTTACCCGACAGGATGGGATCAACTAGAGAGTCTACGCCATCCTCGTCCAGGGACGTGCCGCCTGCTAGCTTTGCTTTCAGCAGGTCCATCTTGTTGTGCTCCTGCCTGGACTCGTCCGATTCATTCGGCTGCATCCATGCAAGATCGGTAAGCGACTGCTCTATATTCGTTAGCGCGGTCTGGTTAATCATTTCGTGCAAATAAATGAGACGGCCTTCAAGGCCGAGTATCCGAATCGAGCGAGTGACCAGATCCTCGGTGGACGAGAACAGGTCAAGCAGCTCTTTTCCGGGAGCATCGTGTGGGGCAGCATCCTTTCGATTCCGCGTCTCCGGCATGTGCGAACCTCCCGTTTAACCGAGTTTGCATGCAGGATAGCATTCCCATGAATAAATGGTTTATGTATCGAAAACGTAAGAAGGTAATTTCGCTGAAATTTAATTCCAGAAATTATTCATTATTTTTATTTGTAAAAATATTACAGTACTGTAACGACTCAGCTTTTTGTTTTTCGTGAGAAAGGAGTATAGTGGAGATTGCCAAGCGGTGTGAAATGACCCCTGCGAGTTCGTGGGGAGAAGGGGTTGCGCCGTTAATGCATCGCATATCCGCATTAATACACATTCGCCATAATGCTAGCAAGCATCACCACAAACCCGCATTAATGCTTATACGCAGTAGTGCTTGTCTGTTTTAATACATAACCCTATCAAAGCGATAAAGCCGTGCGAATTTTCAAGCGTGTATAAGGCTGCTCATAAAATTTTTAGCAATAGGAAATAGTAAAAACAATGAAGCAGAGCCATTTAGACATTGTTTTTGTTGACAATTGTTCAAATGAAGTTGTATATTGTTTTACGTCGAATAAATATTAAAACCATGTTAAATAATCTTACATTCATGGTTTATAACAGCTCCGCCTCATTACTTATGGTTTTAACAAAAATTATATAGAAAGTGGGAGTTGATGTTGGTGAAAGGAAATTTCAAAAAGCCTGTACACCTGATGCTCGTACTCGTACTTGCATTCAGCATGCTGCTAGCGGCTTGCACAGGTAACAACAACAAGCAAGATCCTGCGAACAACGCAGGAAACGAAGGAACAAACGCGACAGACGCACCGAAAGAGCCGCAAGAGTTCCGTTTCACGCTTGCAAGCGAACCGCCTAGCTTGGACCCAGCCCTGATGACGGATGCTCAATCCTCCATCGTTGCAGCTGGTCTGTACGAAGGCCTGACTCGTCTGAACACAAAAGGCGAGCCTGAGAACGCTCTTGCAGAATCGATTACAGCTTCCGAAGACGGCAAAACATATACAATCAAGCTTCGTCAAGACGCAAAGTGGAGCAACGGTGACCCTGTTACCGCTAACGACTTTGAATTTGCTTGGAAACGCGCTCTGAACCCAGAGACGGCATCCGAGTACGCTTACATGCTGTTCTACCTGGCGAACGGCGAGAAATATAACTCCGGCAAAGGCTCGGCTGACGAAGTAGGCGTTAAGGCTTCCGACGAGTACACGCTGGAAGTAACGCTGAATTCTCCAGCTCCTTACTTCACAAGCCTTCTGTCGCACTACACGTACCTGCCGGTTCACCAAGCAACGGTAGAAGCTGCTGCTGACTGGGCTGCAGAAGCAAGCACAATCGTATCCAACGGTCCTTTCAAACTGACCGAGTGGGCTCATGCGGACAAGCTTGTTCTTGAGAAGAACGCTGATTACTACAACGCTGATGCGATCAACTTCGACAAAGTAACGATTTCCTTGGTTGAAGACGAGAACACGGTTTACCAATTGTATGAAACAGACAAGATCGACTGGATCGGCGCGCAAGCTGGCTCCGTACCTTCCGACCTTGTACAACAGCTCGTATCCGAGAAGAAAGCTGAAATCACAGCTGTTGCTTCCGTATACTACTACCTGTTCAACAACAACAAAGAACCTTTCAACAACGTAAAAGTTCGTAAAGCATTCTCGATGGCTCTTGACCGTCAATCCCTGATCGACAACGTGGCGCAAGCGAACCAACAACCGGCATTCGGTCTGGTGCCGCCGTCCATCACGGGTCCAGAAGGCAAAATGTTCCGTGAAGTTTACCCAGATACTGGTTACTTCTCCGAGAACGTAGAAGAAGCGAAGAAGCTTCTTGCCGAAGGTCTTGCGGAGCTTGGCCTGTCCTCGTTCCCTGCTGACGTAACACTGCTCTACAACACAAGCGAAGGCCACAAAGCACTGGCTGAAGCGGCTGTTGACATGTGGCGCAAAAACCTTGGCGTCGAAGTGAAACTGGCGAACCAAGAGTGGGGCACATTCCTTGAAACAAGAAAAGCTGGCGGATTTGATATCGCACGTTCCGGTTGGGGCGCAGACATCAACCACCCGATCAACTTCACGTACGACCTGATTCACTCGAAATCCGGCAACAACGACGGCAAATACAACAACCCTGCGGTAGACAAACTGCTTGACGACTCCCTTGTCGCTGCAACTCCGGAAGAAAGCCAACAGAAGATGGCTGAAGCGGAAAAAATCGCGGTTTCCGAAGATATGGGCGTATTGCCGACTTACTACTACACAACTGTAACGATGCTGAAACCAGGCTTCGAAGGCGTTGTGTCCGACTACGCAGGTCACCTGGACTGGGTACACGGCAGCAAAAAGTAGGTCACTCAACCTTGTCCATTCATAACGGCTAACTTAGAGTAACTTATTCCAGAAGGGTATATATAGTCTCCCTATATATACCCTTTTGAAATGTTAAAAAGATTGTGAGAGAGTGGGTGATCGAAATGCTCCGTTTCATCTTAGGCAAATTGGTATTCATGGTGGTGTCGCTGTTTTTGCTTATTACCGCGACGTTCATGCTGATGAACGCGATTCCGGGCAGCCCGCTGCAATCGGAGAAAGCACCGAATCCAGCCGTTCAGAAAAACTTGGAAGCGTATTACGGCCTGGACAAGCCGTTAATTGTCCAATACGGGAAGTACCTGGCGAATCTCGCCAAAGGCGACATGGGTATTTCCATGAAGAAGAAGTTCCAATCCGTTGACAAAATGATTAAGCAATCGTTCGGCCCATCCCTGAGACTCGGCATTTCCGCCATTATTACGTCGGTCTTGGTCGGATGTATTTTAGGTATTTTGGCTGCTATGTACCACCGTAAATTTATTGATAATCTGGCCATGATTTTGGCTGTTATAGGACTAGCGATACCGAGTATCGTGCTCGCTCCCATTATGCAGTACTTCTTAGGCACGAAGTTAAGATGGTTTGAGGTAGCCGGTTTGAACGGTCCGATGGACTATGTATTGCCTACAATCGCTCTCGCTTCCGGTCCGATTGCTTTTATCGCAAGACTTTTGAGATCGACCATGATTGAAGTATTGAACGCTGACTTTATTAAAACTGCCAAATCCAAAGGGCTTTCCGGTTACGTGATCGTCGTGAAGCATGCGCTGCGCAACTCGATGCTTCCAGTCGTTACGTATTTGGGTTACTTGACCGCCGGCATTATTACGGGTTCGGTTGTCGTGGAGAAGATCTTCGCGATTCCGGGCATCGGGAAGCACTTTGTTACGAGTGTCATAGATCGCGATTATCCGCTTATTATGGGGATTACCATTTTCTACGCTGTTATTCTGATGCTAAGCCGTTTCTTGGCGGACGTCGCCTACGTGCTGGTGGATCCGCGCATGCGTGCCGGCGGAAAGGTGGCGAAATAACTTATGTCCGACTTCAATTTAAATATTCCTTCGACGGAGCGCTCCGATAAGCTGTCTCCCGAGATGTTCGAGAAGCTGGAGAGGGACGAGGTTCGCGTCGACGAAGTCGGCCGCAAAAGCTTGACGGCTTGGCAGGATATCCGCCAAAGACTGGTAAGCAACAAGCTGGCGATGTTCGGCTTCTGGATTATCGTCGCAATGGTCCTGCTTGCCATATTCGCGCCGATTTTCTGGCCGTTCGATCACTTCACGAACGATCTGGAGAATAAGAACATGCCTCCTGACGCGACGCATTGGTTCGGCACGGACGATCTGGGCCGCGACATGTTCGAGCGCGTATGGAAAGGCGCCCAAGTATCCTTGTTCGTCGGCATAGTCGCCGCATTGATCGACTTGATCATCGGCATCATCTACGGCGGCATTATGGGTTATTTCGGCGGCAAAGTCGACGAAGTAATGAACCGTTTCTCTGAAATTTTGGCCGCGATTCCTTACCTGCTCATCGTTATCCTGCTGCTGGTCGTCATGGAGCCGAGCATAACGACGATAATCGTCGCGATGTCGATTACCGGATGGATCAATATGGCTTGGATCGTGCGCGGTCAGATCATGCAGCTGAAGAATCAGGAATACGCGCTTGCTTCGAAATCTCTGGGCGCCGGCGCGATGCGCATTATTTTCCGACATCTTATACCGAATGCTATGGGTCCGATTCTCGTTACCCTGACGCTTACCATTCCGAACGCGATCTTCACGGAAGCGTTCCTGAGCTTCCTGGGTCTCGGCGTTCAATCGCCGGTCGCATCGTGGGGAACGATGATCGACGACGGCGCGGGCGCGATGATGAGCGGTTATACATGGCGCCTGTTCTTCCCTGCGCTATTCCTAAGCTTAACCATCTTTGCCTTTAACGTCTTCGGAGACGGTCTGCGCGACGCATTCGATCCGAAGCTGAAAAAATAACAACACAGCTTTAGCTGAGAGGAGGTCACTCTAGGATGAAGAAGACCTTACTGGAAGTCAAAAACCTGAGCGTTTCTTTCGATATATACGCCGGCGAAGTCCAGGCGATCCGCGACATTTCCTTCGACGTGAAGGAAGGGGAAGCCGTCGCGATCGTCGGGGAATCCGGCTCGGGCAAGAGCGTTACCGCCCAATCCATTATGAGATTGAACCCTTCTCCGCCGAGCCGCATTAAGAGCGGCTCCATCAAGTTCGACGGCCAAGAGCTGCTGAGCTTGTCGGAGAAGGAAATGCAATCCGTGCGCGGCAACAAAATCGGCATGATCTTCCAAGATCCTATGACATCATTAAATCCTACGTTGACCGTGGGCGCGCAAATTATGGAAGGCCTCATTAAGCATCAGAACGTAAGCAAATCCGAAGCGAGATCAAGAGCGATCGAGATGCTGAACTTGGTCGGTATTCCGAATCCGGAATCCCGCATCAAGCAATACCCGCATCAATTCTCGGGCGGTATGCGCCAGCGCGTCATGATCGCCATCGCGCTTGCGTGCAATCCTTCGCTGCTGATCGCCGACGAGCCGACGACGGCTCTCGACGTGACGATTCAGGCGCAGATCATGCGCGTAATGAAGGACCTGCAGCAGAAGATGGGCACGTCCATTATTCTAATCACGCATGACCTCGGCGTCGTTGCCGACGTCTGCGACCGCGTTATCGTAATGTACGCCGGCCGTATCGTCGAGACCGGCACGAAGTGGGAGATCTTCCAGAACCCGCAGCATCCGTACACGCGCGGCTTGCTCCGCTCCCTGCCTCGTCTGGACCAGAGGAAAGACGAGCCGCTTATCCCGATTCCGGGCACGCCGCCGGACCTCATCAAGCCGCCTGCGGGCTGCAGCTTCTGCGCGCGCTGCGACGAAGCGATGAAGGTGTGCGTGGACAACGACCCGAATCTGCATCATATTAAGGGCAGCGAATCGCATGCGGCGGCTTGCTGGATGCTGCATCCTTACGCGAAACGGGAGGTGCCGGTATAATGAGCTCTCCACTCGTTCAAGTCAATGATCTGCGCAAGTTCTTCAACTTGGGCAAAGGCAATATTCTGAAAGCCGTGAACGATATCTCGTTCAACATCGCGCGCGGCGAGACCGTAGGCGTCGTCGGCGAGTCCGGCTGCGGCAAGTCGACTGCAGGACGCACGATTCTTCGCCTGTACGAGCCGACAAGCGGCGGCGTGACGTTCGACGGCAAGGACATCTACAAGCTGAAGGGCGCCGAGATGAAGGCGCTGCGCCGCAACATGCAGATGATCTTCCAGGATCCGTACGCGTCGCTTAACCCTCGTATGACGGTAACCGATATTATCGGCGAAGCCTTGGATATTCATAACCTGGCAGGCAGCCGCGCCGAGCGTAAACGCAGGGTCGAGGATCTGCTGGATCTCGTCAACCTGAATCCGGAGCATGCGCTGCGTTATCCGCATGAGTTCTCCGGCGGTCAGCGTCAGCGGATCGGCATCGCCCGCGCTTTGGCGGTCGATCCGAAGTTCATCATCGCCGATGAACCGATCTCCGCTCTCGACGTGTCCATCCAGGCGCAGGTCGTGAACCTGATGCAGGATCTGCAGCGCAAGATGGGGCTGACTTACCTGTTCATTGCGCATGACCTGTCCATGGTTAAGCATATTTCCGACCGCGTGGCGGTTATGTACCTCGGCAAGATCGTCGAGCTCGCGGAAAGCAGCGAGCTGTACGACAACCCGCGCCATCCGTACACCCGCGCGCTTCTGTCCGCGATTCCGATTCCGGATCCGCAGGTCGAAGCGGAACGCGAGCGCATCGTGCTGAAGGGCGACCTTCCGAGCCCGATCAACCCGCCGAGCGGCTGCCAGTTCCACACGCGCTGCCCGATCGCGACGGACAAATGCAAGACCGACGCGCCGAAGCTGCTCGACGTGGGCAAAGGCCACTTCGCGGCTTGCCATTACGCATAATCGAAAGACGAGGACGGAGTTCAATCCGCCTCGTCTTTTTTTTGTTGGGTGACGCGTGCTTGAGGTGCTTTGTTTGCATGCGGCGGGCATGGGAATGTGTTGCTAGTTTGTCTCTTGTTGTGCCGCGCGCAGCACCAGTAACGATCTGACGTGTCGCTAAAGCGTCTCATGTTGTGTCGTGCGCACCAGTAATGATCTGACGTGTTGCTATTTCGCCTCATGTAGTGCCGCGCACACCAGTAACGATCTGACGTGTTGCTATTTCGCCTCATGTAGTACCGCGCGCACCAGTAACGATCTGACGTGTCGCTAAAGCGCCTCATGTTGTGCCGTGCGCACCAGTAGCGATCCGACGTGTCGCTATCCCGCCTCATGTTGTGCTACGCGCACCAGTAACGTCTGTTGTGTCGTTATTTCGCCTTATTCCGTGCGTGCTTGAATCAACCAACTAAAACAGCCCTGCTCCGCAACGTTCGATCGTTGCGGGCAGGGCTGTTTGATTTGTTTCGTGTTGCTCGTTACTTCACCGTGATCCGAATGGAGGCGGTTTTGCCGCCGAAGGCTGCTTTAATTGTAGCGCTGCCTTTGCGGACCGCCGTAATCTTACCGTCCTTGACGGTAGCGACCGACGTGTTGGAAGAACTCCAAACGGCGCCTTCCGTCGCATCCACCGGGCTGCCCGTGTAATAAACGGCCTGCACCGTGACGGTAAACGTGCCGCCTGCCGCCAGCTGCGCGGACTTGCTGGAGAGCTGCAGCGCCTTCAGCTTCGGCGTCACGGTAACGGGGACCTCCACCGTTTTCCCTTGATAGATGCCCGTCACTTTCGTCGTGCCTACTTCAAGCGCTTTGACGGCAGAGGAGCCGCTGATTGTCGCGATTTCCTCGTTCCCTACGACCCAGTTCATCTTGGTGCCGACGGATACCTTCTTGCCGCTCTTGTAGTAGCCGGTGACCTTGATCGACTTGGAGCGTCCCGGATTGAGCTCGAGCTTCGCCGGCTCGACGACGAGCTTGACGATCTCTTCTTCGATTTTGACGCGAACGGAGACGGTTTTGTTCAAGTAAGAGCCCGTCAGGGTAACGGTGGATGTCTCCAGCCCTTTCATCGTTTTCTCCATTAGCACGATGTTATCCGAGGTCGTGGTCCATTCGATTGCTTCCGAAATATCGGCTTCCTCCCCGTCTTCATAGACGACCGTTACCTTAGGAAGATCGGATGCTTTTCCCAAAATAATGCTTACATCCTTGGCTTCCGCCAATAGCTTGATCGGCTTCAAATGAACGACCAGGTCCACTTCGACCTTCATGCCCTGCAGGGTGCCCGTGAAGGTTGTCTCGCCAAGCTTCTTGGCCGTCCAGACGCCGTCTTCAAGCTCGGCGATTTCGTCATCCGAAACCGTCCACTTCACGAGCTTCGAGACGTCGACGCTGGAGCCGTCGAAGGTAGTTCCCGTAATTTTCGGCAGCTCGCCTTCAATTCCTTTGAACCCGTCGATCGTCGTTTTTTCGGCTTTCAGCTTGGTGATGCTCGGATACACCGTCACATCGATGCTGCGGCTGACGCCCCGGTACGACACCGTGATTTTCGTTGTGCCGATCGCCTTCGGCGTTACTTTGCCTTGCGCGACCGTAGCCACGGTAACGTCCGAAGATGTCCAGTCGCCGGCAGCCGTAATGTCTGACGAAACATTCGAATTGCTCAGCACCTCGGCTTTGATCTGAAGAGGCGCGTCCTGCAATTGCATGTGATAAGCCTTCTCCGGAGCAATCTTGATGGACTGGTATGGCGTCCGTACGACGACGGTCAGCGTGTCGGTCACTCCCAGATGGGATACCGTAACCGTCGTCTTGCCGGCGCCGACCGCGGTGATGACGCCTTTGCTGACGGTCAGAACCTTCGTGTTAGCGCTTGTCCATTTGGCTTCGTTCGTCACGTCGAGCGTTCCGCCCGATTTGGGCGCGGCGGCTGCTTTCAGCGCGAATTCGTCGCCGCCTACTTCAAGCTCGAGCAGATCGTTTGCTGGTTCCGGGCTGATCTCGATGGACTTGTAAGGCGAAGACACCGTCAGCTTGATTGAATCGGACTTGCCTTTGTACTTCGCCGTAATGGTAGCCGTGCCTGCGCCGACCAGCGTGATGCGGCCTTCGTCGACGGTGGCGACGGACGAGCTGGAGGTGCTCCATGCTGCGACGTCGCTAATATTCTGGCCGTCTCCGTCGAGCGTGAAGACAAGCGATTGACCGAGCAGCACATCGCTTAAGGCCGCGGGAGCGGACTGGCTGTTCTGCATGATGGTGACTTGGTCATACACGAAATCCGAAGCGGCCTTGATGGATAAGGTAAAACCTTTATAAGTAGCGGTAATCGTGGCCGTTCCTTTGCCAACCCCGCTTAACGTGCCTTTGTCGACTTTGACGATAGAGCTGTTGGATGATTTCCATGCGGCGTCCGCCGTTACGTCTTTTTTGGAAGCCGAGCCCGATATAGACGCGAGCACGGAGAGCTTGACGCTGCCATCCTCCACATACATCTCGAGCGACGACGTGCCGGTATTGTAATCCGATTCCGCATAGCTCCATTCGATGCCGGTCACGGTATCCTCTGCCGCATACGCGCCTCCGGCCAGACTGCCCATGACTAGCGTCAATGTGAGCGCGGCTGCAAGCCACCTGCGGGCCAACTTGAACGACAGAATTCTATTGCTGTTTCCTTTCAATACGTCCCTTCCCTTTCCTTGGAAAAAGTTTCTTCCTTTCATTAATAACGGCATTTTCGTGGAAAAAATGAACAGCAGCCGCCAAAAGAATTGAGCTATGTGAACATAAAGAAGAAGCCGATGGCCGGCTTCCGCCCTTATGGAAAACTTCAGGGATCCTCAGAATGATTTAAGCTTTTATTATGTTTTGCTTACAAGCCTCTTAACGAATAGGGAGTATCTTTAGTTGCAGATAGCCAATTCGAGCGTGGAGGAATGCTTTATGAAAATAAATTTGTACGTTCTGTACGGCGGCAAATCGGTGGAACACGAAGTGTCTCTTCGCACGGCCCTCACCGTGCTCCGAGCCGTCGACCGCCGGAAATTCGACGTGTATCCGATTTACATTACGCAAGACGGCCTATGGTGCGGAACGGGCGTTCAAGAGCTGCCTCCGGGTTCGATGGAAGAGCTGGTGCTCGTTCCGGAGGAGAACACCGTGCCGCATTCGATCGGCGCCGCTCTTCTGAAGCTATTTCTAGTCGAAGGGAAGAAGGTTGCCCTGCCTCTGCTGCATGGCTCGAACGGCGAAGACGGAACGGTGCAGGGCTTCATGGAGCTGCTGAATATCGCCTACGTGGGCAACGGGGTGCTCTCTTCCGCGCTGACGCTGGACAAAGCCGTCACCAAGCAGCTGATAGAGCAAGCCGGCATCCGGCAAACGGAGCACGTCAGCTTCCGCATCCATGAGTGGCGGGAGAAGAACGGCCTCCTTCTGGAGGAGATGATGAGCCGAATCGGCTTCCCTTGCTACGTGAAGCCGGCGTCGCTCGGCTCCAGCATCGGCATCAGCCGCTGCGAAGACTTGGCCCGGCTGCTCGCGGGCATCGAGACGGCGTTCCGTTACGACGACAAGCTCGTCGTGGAGAAGGAAGTCGCCGGCAGGGAGATTCAAGTGGCCGTCATGGGCAACGAGCGTCCGCTCGCTTCCTTCCCGGGCGAGTTCATTCACCGGAGCCGCTTCTTCGACTTCGAGTCGAAGTATGAGGACAAGGAGCTTGTGATGTCCGTGCCGGCGGAGCTGCCTCCGGGCGTCTCTGATCGAATTCGGCGGAATGCGGTTGACGCCTACCAGGCGCTCTGCTGCTCGGGCCTCGCGCGAGTCGACTTTTTCCTCGATGGCGAGGGGGAGCTTTATTTGAATGAGATCAACGCATTGCCAGGGTTTACGGCGACGAGCATGTATCCCGTCATGTGGGAACGCACGAACGGAACGACGTATGCCGAGCTGATCGAGAAGCTGATCGATTACGCCTTTACCCGCCATGCGGATAAGCAGGGCATTCAATATACGAGGTGAGGACATGCACAGGGATACGGTAGCGGAAGTAAGCATTGGCGCGATTCGGGATAACGTCGCGCGGATAAAGCGCGCTTTGCCGGCTCGCGTGAAGCTGATGGCCGTCGTCAAAGCGGACGGATACGGTCACGGGGCTGCCGTGGCGGCCGCGGCGGCCGAGCGGGCGGGCGCCGACTTGCTCGCCGTCGCTTATTTGGACGAGGCGCTTCAGCTGAGAGCGAAGGGGACCCTGCTTCCTATTCTTATTCTGACTCCGATCCATCCCGCCGAGGTGATGTTTGCCTTGGAGCATGACCTCATGATTACCGTCGCAAGCGCGGATTGGTTCCGGCGCATGGCTCCCTACCGCCACTCCTCCTGCAGGAAGAAGCTGAAGGTGCATGTCAAAGCCGATACCGGCCTTGGGCGAATCGGCCTGAGAACCCGGGAGGAGTGGGACGAGCTTGCGCCGTGGCTGAGCGCGGAGGATGTGGAGGTCGACGGCTTCTATACCCATTTCGCGACGGCTTCAAGGGAGGACACAAGGTTTCTGCGGCAGCAAGCGGACACGTTCCTGGCGATGAAGACGTGGGTCGCCGAGTCCGGAATCGCCGTCCGGCATTATCACTGCGCGGGCAGCGCCGCGGCGCTGAGGTTCCCCGAGCTTGCCATGGACATGGTCCGCATCGGAGCCGCCATGTTCGGCTTTTATCCGGAGGAGCTCGTGCGAGACGTGTCGCTTCGTCCCGCGCTGAGCCTTCGAAGCCGTCTGATTCAGGTCAAGCTTCTGCGCAGGGGAGAGTGTCTCGGCTACGACAATTCTTACGTTGCGGAGGAAGACCAATGGATCGGCACCGTGCCGATCGGCTATGCGGACGGCTGGTCGCAGAGCTTGCGGCATTCGGAAATGCTGGTGAACGGGATCAGGGTGCAGGTGGTAGGAAAAATTTGCATGGACCAGCTCATGGTGCGCCTGCCCGGTCGCTGCGAGCCGGGGGACGAGGTGGTGCTGATCGGCAGACAGGGGGAGGAACGGATTACGTTCAAGGAGCTTGCGGCCTGCGTGGGCAGCGTGCCTCAGGAAATCTCGACCGGGCTTTCGGAACGGGTCGAACGCATTTATACGGAATAGAGAAGGAGGGGGCGGCGTGAGCAAGGAGAGAGGGATTCACTGTGAAGAGAACTTTCGGTCTTCCGAGAAGTCCCTTTATTTACAGATGGATCGGGAACGGGTCTATCTAGGGAGGCTGCTGCTGATCAACGCGGAGCATCCGCTTCGAGGCCAGGGAGAGCCTGCGAGCCTCGCGCGCGCGGGCAGCCTTCCGGGCATTCGGTCGCTCGAGCCGCGAATTGCGCTGGAAGAAACATGCTTGCATGCGTTGGCCGCGCTATTAGCGGAGGCGGAAGCCGAGGAAGACATCCTAGTCGTCAGCGGTTACCGTTCCATGGAGGAGCAGACGTTGCTATACGAGCAGTCGCTAAGGGATAACGGTCCGGTCTATACGGCGAGCTATGTCGCGCTGCCCGGCAGAAGCGAGCATCAATCGGGTCTCGCGGTCGACGTAGGCGAGCGGAGGTATGACGACGTACTGGATTTGATCGCGCCTTCCTTCCCGGATGAAGGTCGATGCTTGGCGTTCAAGAGGCTTGCCGCGAAGCATGGCTTTATACAGCGATATAAGGAAGGCAAGGAGCAATGGACGAGCATCGCCTGCGAGCCTTGGCATTTCCGGTATGTTGGCGCGCCTCACGCGGAATGGATGGAGCGGCTGGGCTTCTGTCTGGAGGAATATATCGGTTTTCTTAAGCGGTATTCTTATGAAGGAGAATGGCTGGCGAAGGATGGGGATGGGGAGAAGTCGGCGATTTATTTCGTGCAAGCCGAGGAGAGCGGACCGACCGTCGTGCCGATCCCCGTCTGCGACCGGTATGAGCTGTCGGGCAACAACGCGGACGGCTTCGTTGTAACGGCGTTCTGGAAGGAACGGCAGCCGGACCGCAACGGGTAATAGCCAGAGCCGCAAACAAACCCCTTAATCGATAGGTTAAGGGGTTTGTTGCTATTTATTTTTCCCGGCATCTTCCTCAATCTTGCCCCGCAGGATGACCGTTCCGTGCTTGGCTTTCGTCAATGCGGGACGTTTCGAGCTTTTGACCTTCCTGACGATTTTGACGGGCTCTTTCCTTCCCAGTATCCTATCCACCGCATTCAACATTCCAATCGGCTCCTTCAGCTATAATGGACGACGAATCTGACCAGCTTGTCGATGTGCCCCAGCATGGTGAAAGGCTTGACGATCTGCTCCCATTCCGCGATATGCGGCTCGACGTCTACGGAGCCGGCGATGGCGATCAGACAGCCGAGCTCAAGCTTTCCGCTGTTGCGGAAGAACAGAAGCGTGTCGGAATCCGAATGGTCGAAGTGGGTCTTCACCTCCTGCCAGATGGGATACGTAAGCTCTGTTTCGAGAAATTTATCGATGGCCTTGGAGTCCATGCGGTCCTGGTCCGGCGTGCAGGCGCGTCCCCACCGCCATCCCGTCAGCTTGTGCCTGCCCCGGCTGTTGTTCGCGACGAGCACCGCGCGCACGTCGGTTCTCTGCACTTGGAACAGGTTGCACACGTCGTCGATCAAGGCGTCGAACAAGCTGTCGATTTTGTCGGCCTTCAGCTCCTTCGGCGCTTGCCGGTCCTTGACCGTTTCCTTTACGTCCGCGATGAGCTTCTCGTAATCATGGCAGGATCGGTAGGGCGGCTCGGACGTTTTTTTTCGTTTCGACAGATAAGCGAATAGAATGACGACCGGAGAGGCGTACAAGACGAATAAAACAAGAAATTTGATCCGGCCTTCCAAGGTGCCTCCGGTATTCCAATCGGCTAGCAGCCCGAAGGGCATGGAGAGGAAACGATTCAGCTCGAACAGCTCTTCCACGATAGCCGGCAGCATCACGACGAGCAGCACCCAGACGGTCAGTTTGCCTAACGCGGAGCCGATAACGGCTTGTCTGATTTTTTTCATGCCTGCGAAGCACCTCCTCCTTGACGAGCTACTGTATATATATGTAAGGGCTTTCGGGAAAAGAATAAAGACCCCTAATTCCTTAGGAGTCTTATCGATATCCTGGCGGCGGATTATTGCTTGCCGAGCAGCATGACGGTTCCGTGCGATGCGGGAGGAATCGGTTTATCCAGGTGAATCTCGTACTGCACGACCTCGCGGCCCGAAGGGGCGAGTATCGTTTTTCTTCCGGATATGCCGAGAAAAGCTTTGACCTTCTTCACTTTTTCGATCAACCTTATCCTCTCCTCTGCTCGCGGGCGCAGGCCATAACGAATGGTTGGCGGTACGATGACTATTTTATGCGCGGGGGGAGCAATTATTTCCGCTTTTTCTGTCGAAACGGGCTTACATTATTTTTTTCTAACCCCAGATGCAACGCTTTCTTTACAGTGCTATAATATATGGGATTGTGACCATGCTAATAGGTAAAAGGTAATTGCAAAGGCAGGGCCTGTCGATTAGGAGATTGGGAGGAATTACGCTCCATGAGCAAACTGGTTATCTGTGACCATCCCTTAATTCAGCACAAATTGACGTTTATTCGGAATAAAGAGACGAATACGAAAGATTTCCGCGAGCTGGTGGATGAAGTTGCAACGTTGATGGCTTACGAAATTACGCGGGACATTCCGCTGGACACGATCCAGGTGGAGACGCCCGTCGCCGTGACCGACGCGAAGATCGTGTCGGGCCGCATGCTCGGCCTCATTCCGATCCTGCGCGCGGGACTCGGCATGGTGGACGGCATCTTGAAGCTGATCCCATCGGCGAAGGTCGGCCATATCGGGCTCGCCCGCGACCATGAGACGCTGCAGCCCAAGGAATATTACATTAATCTGCCGACGGACGCGCCGAATCGGCTTCTGATCGTCATCGATCCGATGCTGGCGACGGGGGGCTCGGCGATTGCTGCCATCTCCTCGCTTAAGAACCGGAACTGCGACCAGATCAAGCTGATGTGCCTGATCGCCGCGCCGGAAGGCGTGAAGGCGGTGCAGGAAGCGCACCCGGACGTGGATATCTATATCGCCGCGCTGGACGAGCGTCTGAACGAGAAGGGCTACATCGTCCCTGGCCTCGGCGACGCCGGCGACCGCATGTTCGGCACGAACTGAGTTTCGGTCTAAATATAATGATAGTTCAAAAAGTTTGTCTTTCAGCACCGAGAAGATTGGATGAAGCCGAGAACTGAGGAGCGGAGCGTAGCAGCGCTACGTGAGCACCGGAAGTTCCGGCTGAATTCAATATTCGATGTCGGGAATCTCCCTGGAGGAGCTTCGTGATCAAAGACATACTTTTTGAACAACCTTTTAGTGGGAGTGGAATGTTTTGTCGAAATTAAAGGTAATGACGATATTTGGCACCCGTCCGGAAGCCGTAAAGATGGCGCCGCTCGTGCTTGAGCTCCAAAGACGAGATGACAAAATTCAATCGATCGTGTGCGTTACGGCCCAGCATCGCCAGATGCTCGACCAAGTGCTCGACTTCTTCGAGATCAAACCGAATTACGACCTCAACGTCATGAAAGAACGCCAGACGCTGACGGAGACGACGGTTCGCGTGCTGGAAGGACTGGAGCCCGTGCTGGCGGAAGCGAAGCCGGACATCGTGCTTGTTCACGGCGACACGCAGACGACGTTCCTCGCGAGCTACGCCGCGTTCCTGAAGCAGATCAAGGTCGGGCACGTAGAAGCGGGGCTCCGCACCTGGAACAAGATGTCCCCGTACCCGGAGGAGATGAACCGTCAGCTCGCCGGCGTTCTCTCGGATATCCATTTCGCGCCGACGGAATGGTCCGCGAACAATCTGCGCAAGGAGAACAAGTCCGAAGATTCGATCTACATTACGGGCAACACGGCTACCGACGTGTTCCAATACACGGTAGACGAGTCGTTCGCGCATCCCGTGCTGGAGTGGGCGAGGGGCAAACGGATGATCCTGATGACGGCGCATCGCAGGGAGGCGCTCGGCGAGCCGCACCGCAACATCTTCCGCGCGGTCAAGCGCATCGCCGACGAGCACGAGGATGTCGTCATCGTCTACGCGGTCCATCCGAATCCTGCGGTAAGAGAGCCGGCTAACGAGATTCTCGGTGACCACCCGCGCATTCGTCTAATCGAGCCGCTCGACGTGTTCGAATTCCATAACTTCTATCCGCATGCGTACATGATTATGACGGACTCCGGTGGACTGCAAGAAGAGGCGCCTTCGTTCGGCGTGCCGACATTGGTGCTGCGAGACACGACGGAGCGTCCGGAAGGCATCGAAGCCGGCACGCTGGAGCTGGTGGGTACGGACGAAGAGACCGTATATAGCAGAGCGAAGGCTCTTCTGAACGACTCCGCCCTATATTGTCGAATGAGCCAGTCGGCTAATCCTTATGGCGACGGACGGGCTTCCGAGCGGATCGTTGACGCCATTCTCCATCATTTTGGCCGAAATGCGCAGCGTCCCGACACGTTCACACAACGTTCATAGTTTGGCTCCAGCGGGCGTATAAAGCCGGAATGTACAGCATACAGTGGCACTGTACGGTTTTAAGTGGTCAGAAATCCTTGTTTTATAAGGGTTTTCCCCCCTTTGTTCACGCAATGTTTGCCGTTTAATCAATTGACAAACCTTGCGCCGCTTGGATAAAATAAATGAGGATTGACAGGGGTTGGGACAATATGAATGAGAAGCGCAATGATGACAATCCATGGAAGGCCGCGGCTCTTATGGGCGGGCTTGGCATCGATGTCGGGATTTGTATATTCTTGGGGTATTGGCTCGGCTCGCTCGCCGGAGAACGGTTCGGCGATCCGAAGTCCTGGATGCTTTCCGGGCTGCTTGTCGGTCTGGCTGTCGGCATTCTTTCAGCCATTCTGATTGTCAGGAAGGTGATGAGGAAGACCGATGGTAGATAATATTTTCAAAACGGCGATGCGTTGGGCGCTTATCTTTGCGGCTGCCTGCCTGCTGCTCTGGGTCATTATGCCGGAGTGGAAGAGCGTATGCGCTGGTCTACTGCTGGGCGTGTTCGCGAGCTTCTTGAATGCGCTTATGCTGAGACGCAGAGTGGAGATTGTAGGACAAGCCGCAGGCGGCAACCGCCGCATGGGGATGGGACTCGGCAGCCGCATCGCGATGGTGCTGCTCGTTGCCATGGTCGCCTACAAGAATCCCGAAACGTTCAACCTGCCGGCTACGCTTGCGGCAAGTATGGTGATGCCGTTTTTCACGCTGGTATCCGCTTTTCTACACCATAAACGCCATTAACATGTGAAAGGGGTGAAATTGTTACATGCATGAATTTCCCATAACGAAATTGGGTGGCTTTAACATCGATTTGTCCACGTGGGGAGCTATCATCATCTCCGCGATCATCACCTTTCTGCTCGCGCGTCTAGCCGTTCGGAATTTGTCCGTGCACAACCCGGGCAAGCTGCAGAACTTCATGGAGTGGGTTGTCGAGTTCGTCCACACGACGATCGCGAGCACGATGCCGCTCGAGAAGGTTAAGCGTTACATTTCGCTCGGCCTGACGCTGATTATCTTCATCTTCGTGTCCAACATGCTTGGTTTGCCATTCGGTATCGTGTTCGATTTCCACCACGAGAACGAATTCCTCGGCATTACGAAGGAAGTACTTGAGCAACATCACGGAGCCGTTCACATGGCATTCTGGAAATCGCCGACTGCCGACCTTGCGGTTACGGCCGGTCTTGCGATAACGGTGATCTTCCTGGTCCACTACCTGGGCCTGAAAGAAAACACGAAGCACTACATCAAACACTATGTGGAACCATTCCCGGTGTTCTTGCCGCTTAACATCATCAAGGAGATTTCGAAACCGGTTACGCTGGCTCTTCGTCTCTACGCGAACATCTTCGCGGGCGAGGTCCTGATCTCCACGATTCTGATGCTGGGCTGGGTCGGTATTCCGTTCCTGGCGGTGTGGCAGGGCTTCAGTATTTTCGTAGGCGCCATCCAGGCGTTCCTGTTCACAATCCTTACAATGGTGTACATCTCGCAAGCGACGATTCATCATCACGAGGAAGAAGCTCATTAATGTTTGGTTTAAGCCCCGTCTGAGGGTCGGGATCGATTACTTGCGCGGGATTAGTTATAAACAAGCACCACAACAAATCTAAAACCTATTTTCGAGGAGGATTTTTAAATGGATTACGGAGTTTTGGCAGCAGCACTAGCAGTTGGTTTGGGCGCACTTGGCGCTGGTATCGGTAACGGTATGATCGTAAGCAAAACAATCGAAGGTATCGCTCGTCAGCCTGAGCTTCAAGGCAAGCTTCAAACAACAATGTTTATCGGCGTTGGTATCGTCGAAGTCGTGCCGATCATCGGCGTAGTTATCGGCTTCCTAGCGTTCTTCGGCTAATAAACGAAACACAAGCCATTGGCGGGGAAGGCCTAGCCCTCTTCGCCTTCGTTATGAATACGAAAACATTTCGAAATGAATGTAAATAAA
The DNA here is from genome assembly GCF_024623455.1 of Paenibacillus soyae. Classification (GTDB taxonomy): domain Bacteria; phylum Bacillota; class Bacilli; order Paenibacillales; family Paenibacillaceae; genus Pristimantibacillus; species Pristimantibacillus soyae. Next base: position 47,265 of record NZ_JANIPJ010000027.1, read on the forward strand.
TCTTCAAATAAGGTTCAAAAATCCCGGTTTTCAGCACCGAGAAGGTTGAGTGAAGCTAGAAAATGAGGATCGGAGCGTAGCAGCGCTACGTGAGAACCGGAAGTTTCGGCTGAACTCAAGATTCGATGCCGAGTATGCTTCATGAATAACTTCGTGATCAAAATCGGGCTTTTTGAACTACCTCTATAAAGTTGGTAGGAAGGAGTGGCACAATGGATTTTGTATGGGAATCGACGGTATTCGCGATCGCGGCGTTTCTGATCTTGTACTGGCTGTTGAACAAATACGCTTTTGGCCCGTTGTTCTCGATCATGGAGCAGCGCAGACAGCTGATCCAACAGCAGATGAGCACGGCGGAGACTAGCCGCAAAGCAGCAGAGACATCGATGGAAGAGCAGAAGGCGGCGCTCGAGCAAGCGCGCAAAGAAGCTTACGCCATTATCGAGCAAGCAAGAACGACTAGCACGAAGCAAGCGGACGAAATCGTTCAATCCGCTAGAAACGAAGCGTCCCGCCTGAAGGACGACGCTTTGAAGGATATCGAAAGCGAAAAGAACAAAGCGATCGCAGCGCTCCGCACAGAGGTTGGCGGCATCTCCGTCCAAATCGCTTCCAAGATCATCGAGAAGCAAGTGGACGAGAAATCGCAAGAGCAGCTGGTTGATCAATACCTGAAAGAGGTAGGAAGCAAATGAGCCGCGACACGGTAGTAGCGAAGCGCTACGCAAAAGCCTTGTTCGAGCTTGCTTCCGGCGAAGGTCTCGTTTCGGAAGTGGAAGGCCAGCTGAAGCTGATCTCCGAAGCCCTGAACCAAGACCCGCAAATCGGGAAATTTCTTTCCTTGCCTAGCGTTGCTCCGGCATCCAAGATCGACGTGCTGAAATCGGCATTCGGCGACAAAGTGTCGGGACTCGTACTGGACACGCTGAAGGTTCTCGTATCGCGCGGCCGTCAAGAGCTGATCGGCGACGTATACGAAGCCTACACGAAAATCGCGGGAGACGTGCTGGGTCAAGCGCATGCGACGGTATACACCGCGCAGAAGCTGTCCGACGCCGAGCTCGCGGGAGTAGCGGAGCAATTCGGAAGCATCACGGGCAAGAAAATCATTGCACAGCAAATTGTCGAGCCAGCGCTGCTTGGCGGCATTCAAGTCCGCATCGGCGACCGTCTGTACGACGGAAGCTTGTCCGGCAAGCTGGAACGTTTACAAAAATCCTTAAATTCCAAAGCACTGTAGATAGGGGTGAACGAATTGAGTATCAGACCTGATGAAATCAGCACGCTGATTAAACAACAGATCGAACAATATAAATCCGAGATTCAAGTCGTAGACGTCGGCACGGTCATCAACGTCGGTGACGGTATCGCTCGCGTACACGGCCTTGAGAACGCGATGCAAGGCGAGCTGCTCGAATTCGCGAACGGTGTTGTCGGCATGGCGCTCAACCTCGAGGAAAGCAACGTAGGTGTCGTTATCCTCGGTCCTTACACGGACATTCGCGAAGGCGACCAAGTGAAACGCACGGGCCGCATCATGGAAGTACCTGTTGGCGACGAGCTTCTGGGCCGCGTCGTTAACCCGCTGGGCCAGCCGGTTGACGGCAAAGGTCCGACTAACACGACTCAAACTCGTCCGGTTGAATCCCCGGCTCCTGGCGTTATCGACCGTAAATCGGTTCACGAGCCAATGCAGACGGGTATCAAAGCCATCGACGCGATGGTGCCAATCGGCCGCGGACAACGCGAGCTGATCATCGGCGACCGTCAAACAGGTAAAACGGCGATCGCGATCGACGCGATCATCAACCAAAAAGGCAACGGCGTAAAATGTATTTACGTCGCAATCGGCCAAAAGCAATCCACGGTAGCCAACGTTGTGGAAACCCTTCGCCGCCACGGCGCGATGGAATACACAATCGTCGTAACGGCGAGCGCTTCCGAGCCAGCTCCGCTGTTGTTCTTGGCTCCTTACGCGGGCGTATCCATGGCCGAGTACTTCATGTACAAAGGCGAGCACGTCCTGATCGTATACGACGACTTGTCGAAGCAAGCCGCGGCATACCGCGAATTGTCCTTGCTTCTCCGCCGTCCTCCGGGCCGCGAGGCTTATCCGGGCGACGTATTCTACCTGCATTCCCGCTTGCTGGAGCGCGCGGCTAAGCTGAGCGACAAGCTCGGCGGCGGCTCCATCACAGCTCTGCCGTTCATCGAGACGCAAGCATCCGACGTATCGGCGTACATCCCTACGAACGTGATCTCGATCACGGACGGTCAGATCTTCCTCGAGTCCGACCTGTTCTACTCCGGCCAACGTCCGGCGGTTAACGTCGGTATCTCCGTATCCCGCGTAGGCGGTTCCGCGCAGATCAAAGCGATGAAGAAGGTTGCCGGCACGCTCCGTCTGGACCTTGCGGCATACCGCGAGCTTCAAGCGTTCGCTCAGTTCGGCTCCGACCTCGACAAGTCGACTCAGGCTCGTCTGAACCGCGGCGCGCGCACAATGGAAATCCTGAAGCAGGGCGTTAACATGCCGATGCCGGTCGAGAAGCAAGTCATCTCGATCTACACAGCGGTTAAAGGCCACCTGGACGACGTGGCGATCGAGAAGATCGGCCGCTTCGAGAAGGAGTTCCTGGCGTTCCTGGATTCCAACCATCCGGAAATCGGCGCTTCCATCCGCGACACCAAAGACTTGGTAGCGGACAACGAGAAAGCTCTCGTGGCAGCGATCCAAACATTCAAGAAAAGCTTCGCCTAAGATCGAGAGAAGCGCAGGGCGGCGTTAGGCCGTCCCGCTGAATCTATCGAATGGGCTGCAGAATAGACTTCCTACGCTCGGCGCCACCGTCCGGGCGTAGACCCTTACCACGCCCCGAATCGCTTCGGGGCACTCGAAGGCGGGTGAAACGAAATGGCAAAAGGCATGCGCGATATTAAACGCGAGATCAAAAGCAAACAGAACATGAAGCAGATCACGAAAGCGATGGAGATGGTTGCCGCATCGAAGCTTAGAAGAGCGCAAGAGGCGGCGACGCAATCCCGTCCTTACGCGGATAAGCTGAAAGAGGTAGTCGCGAGCATCGCGGCGGGCACCAAGGATGTCAAGCATCCGATGCTGGAATCCCGTCCGATCAAGAAGACCGGGTATCTGGTTATTACCTCCGATCGTGGTCTAGCTGGCGGTTACAATGCGAACGTCTTGCGCAAAGTGACGCAAACCATCAAGGAAAAGCATAAATCCGCGGACGAGTACGCTCTGTTCGTTATCGGACGCAAAGGCCGCGATTACTTCAAGCGCCGCAACATGCCGATCATCGAAGAAGTGATCGGACTGTCGGATTCTCCGCAGTTCGCCGACATCAAGTCGGTCGCTTCCGCCGCCGTGAAGATGTTCTCGGAGGGCGCCTATGACGAGCTTTACCTGGTCTACAACAAGTTCGTAAACGCGATTACCCAAATTCCATCGGAAATCCGCTTGCTGCCTCTCGAGGAAATCAGCGGAGGAACATCGGTAGCGTCTTACGAATACGAGCCGTCGCCGGAAGGCGTGCTGGAGGTGCTTCTGCCGAAGTACGCGGAAACGCTGATCTACAGCGCCGTGCTTGACGGCAAGGCTTCCGAATTCGGCGCGCGTATGACGGCCATGGGCAGCGCGACGAAGAACGCCACGAAGATGATCAACCAATTGACGCTCACATACAACCGGGCGCGTCAAGCGGCGATCACGCAAGAGATTACCGAGATCGTTGCGGGTGCTAACGCACAATCGTAATTTCATATTCAGCATATAAGAAGGAAGCAGGAGGGAAAGCAATGAAAAAAGGACGCGTTGTATCCGTCATGGGTCCAGTCGTCGACTTGGAGTTCGAACGCGGCAATCTGCCGGAGATTCTGAACGCCGTCAAGATCGACCAGAAGGCCACAAACGGCGGTGTCGACATTAACCTTACGCTTGAAGTTGCCGTTCACCTTGGCGACAACATGGTGCGCGCAATCGCGATGAGCACGACGGACGGTCTGGTTCGCGGCATGGAGGCCGTTGATACTGGAGCTCCTATCACAATCCCTGTCGGCGCTCCGACGCTTGGTCGCGTATTCAACGTACTGGGCGAGCCAATCGACGAAGCTGGCGACGTAACATCCGAAGTGAATCTTCCGATTCACCGTTCCGCTCCGGCGTTCGACGAATTGTCGACGCAAGCGGAAATCCTGGAAACAGGAATTAAAGTTATCGACTTGCTCGCGCCATACACCAAAGGCGGCAAAATCGGCCTGTTCGGCGGCGCCGGCGTAGGTAAGACGGTAACGATCCAAGAGCTGATCAACAACATCGCTCAGGAGCATGGCGGTATCTCCGTATTCGCCGGCGTAGGCGAGCGTACGCGCGAAGGTAACGACTTGTACCACGAGATGAAAGACTCCGGCGTACTTAGCAAAACCGCGATGGTATTCGGTCAGATGAACGAACCGCCGGGCGCGCGCGCGCGCGTTGCTTTGACGGGTCTGACAATGGCTGAATTCTTCCGCGACGAAGAAGGCCGCGACGTTCTTCTGTTCGTCGACAACATCTTCCGCTTCACGCAAGCGGGCTCCGAGGTTTCGGCCCTTCTGGGACGTATGCCTTCCGCGGTAGGTTACCAGCCGACGCTGGCAACCGAGATGGGTCAGCTTCAAGAGCGTATCACTTCCACGAAGAAAGGCTCCGTTACATCGATCCAGGCGATCTACGTTCCTGCGGACGACTACACGGATCCGGCTCCTGCTACGGCGTTTGCTCACCTTGACGCAACGACGAACCTTGAGCGTAAAATTTCCGAGATGGGTATCTTCCCTGCGGTTGACCCGCTGGCGTCCTCTTCTCGTATCCTGTCGCCTGAGGTTCTGGGTGAAGAGCACTACAACGTAGCTCAAGGCGTGAAGAAAATTCTTCAGCGCTACAAAGAGCTTCAAGATATTATCGCGATCCTCGGTATGGACGAGCTGAGCGAAGAAGACAAAGTAACGGTTGGCCGCGCGCGCCGCATCCAGCTGTTCCTGTCCCAACCGTTCCACGTAGCCGAGCCTTTCACAGGCAACAAAGGTATCTATGTTCCTGTTAAGGAATCCGTTCGCAGCTTCAAGGAAATTCTCGAAGGCAAATACGATCATCTTCCGGAAGAAGCATTCCGTTACGTAGGAGTCATCGAAGACGCCGTGAAGAAAGCCGAAACGCTTTAATAGCGGAAGGCGGGAGGAATCCACATGAGTACCTTTCAGGTAGAAATCGTAACGCCTGAGCGCAAGGTGTACGAAGAGACGGCGAACATGGTTAGCGTAACGGGAGTGGAAGGCGAGCTCGGCATCCTGCCGAACCACATTCCGCTTGTAACGCCTCTTCGCATCGCTCCGGTTACAATCAAGCGCAATGGCCAAGTCGATGTCGTAGCCGTGAACGGCGGCTTTATCGAAGTCCGCAAGGACAAAGTCGTCATCCTAGCCGAAAGCGCTGAGTTGGCGAGAGACATTAACGTGGATCGTGCCGAGGCTGCCAAGCAACGCGCTCAGCAGCGCCTAGGCGCAAGACAAGATGAAGTCGATTTCCGTCGCGCCGAGCTAGCGCTTCAGCGCGCGATGAATCGTCTGAACGTCTCGAAGCGTTAATCGAATAATAAGAAGAAGGCATCCGCAGGCTTAACAGCCGGGATGCCTTTTTTTGTTGTGTGCGCGTCTAGCTAAGCGGTAGCGACATCTCGTGTTGCTACTGGATATCGACAGGAGGGCATCCCGCTCTCGGGCGCGGCATCCTATTTGCTGGCTTTGGTTCGATCGGGAATAGCGGCATTTTCGGAGTTATTTGCATGGATTTATTCGATTGGTCAGGAATAGCGGCAATAGTACCGTTAATTTTTAGGGCTGGTGACTGACCGGGCAATATAGGCTGAAATAACGGTAGAATCGCCTCTATTCTCGGAAAAAGGGAAAGTTAGCTCGAAATAAGGGTACAATGTCCGTTATTTCGTTGCTGGTCGCGAATAAATATTTTTACCCATTACTAAAGACTTATGTTAGAATAGTTAACATCAAAAGAGAGAGAGAATTGTCGAAGAGAGTGGGGAGATGCTTGTGTTTGATTGGCTGGGCATGAAAACAGGTTTTCCGCTTTGGGTATCGTGGCAGTTGAACAAGGATTGGAAGGAAGACGTGGAATCGACGTTTGAAGGCTTCGCGGAGACGCGCAAGGAGCTGCTGCTCAGCTGGGCAAGCGACAACTGGACCTTGATGGAACGGCTGCGCGCGGAAGTGGAAGCTGCTCTGAAGCCGGAATTGCCTCATTCGCAAGAACCGTTGAAGATGCCGATCGCGTCCAAGTCTTCTAAGGGATCGGCCAGCGTCGAACACTCTGTTACTGTGCAGAAGGCGCGGATCGAAGCCTTACTGAGAAGCACGTACAACAGGGCAACCGATATGACGGAGCTTTTCTATTTGGATAGGGACGGAAGCGTTGCGGCGACAACGCATGAATCCCATCTAGGCGAAAAGTATGGCGCGGACAGCATATTGCATGAAGCCATGCAATATGCGGGAGAGGGCATCGAAGGGCGAAACTGCTTGTTCGGTCCGTATCGCGATCCGGTCACGCTGCGGCTTGGCGCAAGAACCTCCTCGTTTCATGACGCCGTTACGCTTCTGTTCGTTGCACCGGTGAAGCAAAGCGGAGATATAGCGGGCTTCGTATGCGGCCGCGTGCCGAACGATTGCCTCGGCGATCTAATCCAACGGGAATCGGGTCATATCTATCCGGATTCCGGGGACAACTACCTGTTCATGGCCGAGCCGGTATTGAACAAGCGCATCAAACCGGGAACGGCGCTATCCCGCAGCCGGTTCGAGGATCATACGTTCACCCACGGCGAGAATCTGAAGGACGGCGTCAAGACCGAATGGGGAATGGTGACGGTGAAGGAGCATACCGAGCTGGAGCTGCTCTTCACGGATCCGGCGACGGGCGAGCTTCATCCGGGCGTGGCGAACACCATTCGTAACGGAAGCAATTGCTTCGTTGAATTTCCCGGGTACTCCGATTATCGGCATATTCCCGTAATCGGGAAGGGCGTTACCTTCCGGCTGCCGCATTGTCCGGACAAGTGGGGCATGATGTGCGAGGGCGATCTCGAAGAGGTGTACAGGCTGCGAAGCCTCAAATACCGTCAGCGCAGGCTGCATGTTCTGACGACGATAACGGCAAGCGCGCTTCTGGCGATTCTCGTGACGTTCGTAGCCATGCAAGCTCCGGTCTGGGCGATCGGGCTGGCAGCAGGCGGCTTTAATCTGTTATTCGGCCTCGGCGTGATCGGGTTTTTCAAGAAAAAAGAAGACCATCGCGTCGTAACTCATATACGTGACGTGACAAGGTTCATCCGCATGAACGCGGAAGGGAAGGGCGACCTGACCAAGCGTCTCCCTCTCGGCTCGTTCGATAACGATGAAGTGAAGGACATGGCCAAGTGGCTGAACAATATGATGGATTCCCTCGAAGGCATCATGCTGCAAGTGAGGGCCGCCGCATCCGATGTCACGGCCAGCCAGCGGGCGCTTAACGATTCGGCGAACGCCACCTCCCGTTCGACGGGCAGAGTCAGCGGCCAAATATCCGAGATGATCGGGAGCATCCGCCTGCAGTTGAAGGACATCGACATGGCCAAGGAAACCGCGGATACGATGCGAGAGACTCTGCTTAGACTGGAGGAGCAAGCCGCCGGGCAAATCGTTATGGCGCAGAAGGAAGTGGAGCGCATCGGCGATAAAATGGGACATATCTCGAGCAAGGTAGGCGAAACGAACCAAACGATTCGCTCCTTCATGGCGACGGTCCAGGACATTCAAAACGTGCTGCAGGTCATCGAACAAATATCCTCCCAGACGAATCTGCTGGCGCTTAACGCTTCGATCGAAGCGGCCCGCGTAGGCGAGCAGGGACGAGGGTTCGCCGTAGTCGCAAGCGAAATCCGTAAGCTCGCAAGCAGCACGAAGGAGTCGACGGAGGAAGTACACGCCATTACGCAAAAAATTTATCGGGAGGCGGAACGGGCATACGCATCCATGGATGAAGGCACGCAGGTTGTCGAAGAGGGCAATCAGTACGTGGCCGCCGCCAGAGCCACGCTATCCGCGGCCCATACTCAAGACGCGAGAAAGTCGGAGGTTGTCGACGCCGTCGTGCAGCTGCTCGAGAATATCGCTTTGGTCAGCCGCGAGAACCGGAAGGTGTCCGGCGAAGTGGAGAGCCGGATGAACGAGCTGATCGACGAGATGAAGAATGTCCAGCAGACGTCTCAGAACGTGGAATGGATTACGACTCTGATGCATCAGATGGTGGGGCAATTCAAACTGACGGAGAGCCGCATTCGTTAATGGTACGCTAATCATGCAATCATCCATGTACAATTCGAAGGAATGGCCAGGCCCCCTTAAGCGGGCTTGGCTTTTTTTGATGTTTTAGAAACTATGCCTCGAAAAAAAGCGGAATAACTGACGTTATTCCATAAGAGCCATACATAATTTACCCATGGAAGAGCTACCCTAAGGAGTGATCTTAGCCCAGTAAAAAGGAGGCTGCCGCCCATGTTCCCGCAAGGTAAAACCAAAACGCTGAAACCGAAAGCCGGCGGACAACGCGAATCCCCAATGGCGCGGCAGCACGAGGCGCAGCAGATGAGCGTCTACGAAGAAATGCCGATCGACCCCAGCCTCGCTTCCATGACGGAACGGCTTCAAGAGGAGCTGGGGCAGAGCGCAGACCTTATCGTAAGGGAGTTCGGCGGCAGCGAGCCGAGCAGCGCCAAGACGATAGCGGTCGTCTACATTCAAGCCATGATCGACGATACGAGGCTCGACGAGTTTATTATCCAGACCATGCAGGAGGATATGCTGTCGGGCGAAGAGCCGGAGAAGGATTATGTCCGGATGAAGGACAAGTTGCTTGCCATAGGCATCGTATCGGAGCTTAAGACCTTCAAGGACTTGTTCGAGAAGCTGTTCCTGGGTTACGCGATCGTGCTGATGGAAGGCCAAGAGCAAGGCATTTCCGCTCATATCGTGGGAGGAGCAAGCAGGGGAGTCGACGATCCGAAGACGGAGATGACCATACGAGGCCCTCGCGAGGGATTCACGGAATCCATCCGCGTGAACTCCATGATGGTCCGGCGCAAAATCCGGAGCCCCAAGCTCTGGCTGGAACAGCATAAGGTAGGAGAAATCACGCAGACGCCGGTGGCGATCATGTACATTCAAGGGCTCGCCGGCGAAGAGATCATCGAGGATTTGCGCGACAGGCTGCAGGCGATCAAGATCGACGGCATTCTGGAAACCAATTATATCGAGGAAATGATCAGCGACCAGAAGTGGTCGCCGTTCCCTACGATTATGTACAGCGAGCGTCCGGACGTCGTGGCGGCCGCGCTCCTGGAAGGCAGAATCGCGCTGCTCGTGGACGGCACGCCCTTCGCGCTGATCCTGCCGGTGTCGCTTAACGCGTTCTTCCAGGCGGCGGAGGATTATTACCAGACCTTCCAAATGGCGACGTTCCTGCGGATGCTTCGATTTGTCTCCTTTGTCATCGCTCTCTTAATGCCGTCGGTCTACGTGGCCATTATCGGCTACCATCAGGAGATGATTCCGACGCAGCTGCTGCTCAAGCTCGCGGCGCAACGCGAGGGCGTGCCGTTCCCCGCTTATCTGGAGGCGTTCCTGATGGAGTTCGTGTTCGAAATATTGCGCGAAGCCGTACTCCGAATGCCGAGCGCCGCCGGCAGCGCCGTGTCGATCGTCGGCGGTTTGGTCATCGGCCAGTCGGTCGTGGAAGCCGGCATCGTATCCTCGGCCGTCGTTATCGTCGTCTCCTTCACGGCGATCGCCAGCTTCGTGTCGCCGATCTATAACTTGGGCATCGCGGCAAGGCTGCTCCGGTTTTTCCTGCTGTTCGCCGCTTCGACCCTCGGCTTCTACGGCATCGCGCTCGTGACGCTCGTTATTCTGCTGCATCTAAGCAATATCCGCTCCTTCGGCGTGCCATATCTGAAGCCGTTCGCGCCTTTCTATTGGAAGGACATGAAGGATTCCCTGATTCGCGTGCCGATGTGGCTCATGAAGCAGAGACCGCAGAAAGCGGCCGAAGACGACAACATCCGCCAGAGCACGAAGCTGAAGCCACGGAAGGAGCCCTCCCAATGAGACGCGCGGCTGGAATTGGACCAGGCAAACTCCGGGCGAGACTTGTCAGGCTAATGCTCCTTGTCCTGTTGATGGCGGCCTGCGCGCCGCTCTCCGCGTGCTGGGACATTCAATATTTGGATCAGCTCGGCGTCGTGCTGGCGGTAGGCGTCGACGACGATCCGAAAGGGAAGTTTCGCTACCAGGTGACGGTGCAGGTCGTTCTTCCCCGGAATGCCTCGCCAGGCGATCAGTCGGGCAACGGCAGCCCGGTCATGACGATCAGCGAGAAGGGCGATACGCTGTTCGAGGCGATTCGGAAAATGTCGGCGAAGACGTCGAGACGATTGTTCTTCTCGCACATGCAGCTGCTGGCCATCCATGAGAATACGGCCAAAAAAGATTTGTACCCGCTGCTTGATCTCATCGACCGCAACGCGGACATCCGGTCCGACATCAGCGTCGTCATCGCGAGGGGATTGAGGGCGGAGCAATTGCTGGAGATCCGAACGCAGATGGAGGCGGTTCCGGCCAATCAGATGAAAGAAGCGATCGAAGTGAACGAGAAAGCTCATGGACAGGTATTCAGCGTGCTCGTACGGGACATCGTCCGCATGGCCGACTCCCATCTGAAGGAAGCGGCGGTGCCTGCCATAGGGGTGGAAGGGATGCCGGAAGCGGGCAATAAGGATAACAACGTGACCCAGATCAAGCCGGACGTCATACCGGAGCTGACGACGATGGCCATCTTCCGCGATGGCGAGCTCGCCGGGTATCTGACTCCGAAGGAATCAAGAGGGTACGTCTTTCTGCGGAATCGGATCAAGAGCTCCGTGCTGAAGCTGAGCTGCCCGCGAACGGACGGTCACTATATAGTCGAAATTTTTGACTCCGATACCCGCACGAAAGTCCGGCAGTCTCCGCAAAGCAGCGATACCCCGCTCGTGCATGTGCAGGTTCGCATGGAGGCCAGCATCCACGAGCTGACCTGCCAGGACTTCAACGTTCATGACGAGAGCTCGTTCCGCGAAGTCGAGCTGGCCGTCAATCAAGCGGTGGAGGCGGAGCTAGACGCAGCCATAGGCGCCTTGCAGAAGAAGCTGAGAAGCGACGCGCTCGGCTGGGGGAGAGAAGTCTATCAAGACCAGCCGGCCATGTGGAAACGAATATCCGGGAATTGGAACGACGTATTCCCGAACGTCCCATACGAGCTTGAATGCATTAGCCGGATCCAATCCATGGGGATCAGGTCCAATTCCATTGCGAAGTGAGGGAAGCGCGTGGGGCCAATCATCGCCTGTGTACTGTTCGCCGGAGCCATGTCAATCTTGTTGTGGCACCAAAATAAAAAAAGACAGCAAATCAAGGAAGGGGTATGGGCGATTGTGTTCCTCTGGGGGGCAATCGCGGTCATCGTCGCGAAGCTCCTGCACCTTCCGATGTCGCCGCCGACGGATTGGGTCGCCGCCATTACCGCTCCTTTGTACAAACCGATCGTTGCTTGGATAAAGGGGGGATAACGATATGACCAAAGGAACCGGAGCCGCCAACGGAACCATTACTTCGGGTCAGCTGTCGAAGCTGCTTTTCTTGTTCAGCATCGGAAGCGCGGCGCTGCTGCTGCCAACCGCCGTCGTGTCGATCGCGAAGCAGGACAGCTGGATTTCGATGCTGCTCGTCATTCCGTTCCATTACGCGTTCATCTATATTTATCTCCTGCTACATAAGCGGTTCCCGAAGATGACGCTCGCCCAGTACGCGGAGAAGATCGCCGGGGTTTGGCTGGGCAAAGCCGTGACCCTGACGTTTGTGTTTTTTTTCGCCCTGCTTGGAGGGCTGGTGCTGAATAACGTCACCGATTTTTTGTCGAAATCGGTGCTTCCCCAGACACCGGATTGGTTTATCGGCGGCACGTTTATGATCAGTATCGCTTATGCCGTCTTTTTGGGAGTGGAGACGATCGCCCGCACCGGGGAAATTCTGTTTGCCTGGACGCTGTTCATTATCGGGCTCATCTCGTTCACGCTGATCAACCAAATGCATGCGGACAACTTGCTTCCGATGCTGTACAACGGCTGGAGCGGCCCGGTCAAAGGCATCTATCCGGTCCTGGGGTTCCCCCTTGCGGAATGCGTATTCCTGACGGCTATTCTGCCGATGATCAAGGACGAGGAACGGACGAAGCTGAAACGAATGATCGGCTGGTCCGTGCTCCTGAGCGGCGGTGTCGGCGTCATCATCTCGTTTCTGATCGTGTCCGTGCTTGGGGTCGAAGAAGCGATGAGAAGTCCGTTCTCCGTCTACGAGATGGCCAAGAGCATCAATATCGAAGAAATTCTCGTGCGGGTCGAAATTTTGGTCGCGATGGTGTGGATCGGCACCGTCTTCACGAAGCTGGCCATTACGGTGTATTCGCTTGTCGTCATGCTATCGCAAATGCTGAAGCTGAGGACGTATCGCTCCCTTGTATTCCCGATGTGCCTGCTTATCGTGCCCCTGTCGCTGATCGTTTACCGCAACAGCATCCATGCGGGCACGTTCGCTCTGGAGGTGTGGTCGGTATACGCGGTCCTGCAGGGAGTGATCCTCCCGCTGTCGCTGCTCGCCGTCGCCAGGCTGTTCGACAAGAAGAGCGCGGAGGACGGCAGATTTCCCGAAAAAACGCCCAAAACCCCCGTCAGCGCCGGGGAGACGGCGGACAAGCAGGGGTAACTCCGTCATAGACGGTCCGAATCGCTTCTGCTATAATTGTGAGGAAAAATTGACCATGTACAGACATCCTGCATACCATCCTGTGACGGAGGCGATTGTATGGATCACTATGTCAACCATTACGTCGTGGTCGCCATTTTCCTCGTGCTGGGCATTCTGCTGCCGGTCGTCGCGCTGACGGTCGGACGGTGGCTGAGGCCCCATAAGCCGACCGATCCGAAGCGGAGCACGTACGAGAGCGGCAACGAGCCCGTAGGCGAAGGTCAAGTCAAGTTCAACATCCGGTACTATCTGTTTGCGCTTATGTTTGTCATCTTTGATGTGGAAACCGTTTTCTTATACCCTTGGGCCGTTGCGTACAATAAGCTCGGCCTTTTTGTTCTGGTCGAAATGTTCATTTTTGCGGGAATGCTGCTCGTCGGACTTCTATATGCTTGGAAGAAGAGGGTGCTCAAATGGAACTAAACGGCTTGGACCTGGGATCCATTACGCTTGAGGAACGCAAAGAACTGGAACGCAACGTGTTCATGGGCACGCTGGAGCAGCTGAAGGCCTGGGCCCGAAGCAATTCGCTCTGGCCGCTCACCTTCGGCCTCGCCTGCTGCGCCATCGAGATGATGGGCACAGGGGCTTCGCATTACGATCTCGACCGGTTCGGCGTCATGTTCCGAACGTCGCCGCGCCAGTCCGACGTCATGATCGTGTCGGGCACGGTGACGAAGAAGATGGGGCCGCTGCTGCGAAGGCTGTACGACCAGATGCCCGAGCCCAAATGGGTCATCGCGATGGGCTCCTGCGCCACGGCGGGCGGTCCGTACGTGAAATCGTACGCCGTCATCAAAGGCGTCGACCAGATCGTGCCGGTCGATGTATATATCCCGGGCTGCCCGCCGAATCCGGCGGCGCTCATCTACGGCATTAACAAGCTTCAGGAGAAAATTCGCTTCGAGGCGAAGACCGGGAAGCGGGTGACGGGCCGATGAGCGAGGAGGAGAAGAAGCCGGAAGGCTTACACGTAGAAGGGGAGCCGCAAGGAAGCGAAGCGTCGGTCACCCCGGAGCCGCAGGCCGAAGAGGTGAGGGCGGAGACTGCGGAAGCGCCGGCGGAAGCGGCAAAGGCGGATAGCGGGGGAGCGGCGCAGGCAGCGGAGCAGTTGCAGCCGGCGGCGGAGGAGCCGAAGGAGCAAGAGGAGCAGACCCAAGTCGCCGAAGCGGAGCGGGAGCGGCCAGCCGAGCAAGGGAATGAACCGGCAGCGGCAGCGAAGTCCCAGGAGGCGCAGCCGGTCGAGGCCCAGCCGCAAGCCGAGGCGCCCGTCGATCCGGAGCGCGAGGCCAAGCTGAAGGCGGCAGCAGAGGCGAGAGCGGCGAGGGCCGCCGCCAAGGCGAAGGCCGAGGCAGAAGAGGGACAGCCGCAAGCCGAGGCGCCAGTTGATCCGGAGCGCGAGGCGAAGCTGAAGGCGGCCGCTGAGGCGAGAGCGGCGAGGGCTGCGGCCAAGGCGAAGGCCGAGGCAGAAGAGGGACAGCCGCAAGCCGAGGCGCCAGTTGATCCGGAGCGTGAGGCGAAGCTGAAGGCGGCCGCTGAGGCGAGAGCGGCGAGGGCCGCTGCCAAGGCGAAGAGCGAGGCAGAAGCGGCGGAGGCCGCGGCGAACGCCGAACCGGAGCCGCCGAAGGAGCCGTCGCGGAGGCAGCCCGACCTCGACCGCGTCGTCTCGGTGCTGAACGAGTGGCTGGGAGCGGGGGCGATCGCGGAGGCTTATCTGAACGAGCTGAGCGTCGACATGCCGACGCTTGTACTGGACAAAGCGAGCTGGACGCAGGCCGCGCCGCTGCTGCGAGATCATCCGGAGCTGCGTTTCAATTATCTCCGGAACGTGTCCGGCGTCGATTACGAGACGCATCTCGAGGTCGTCTATCATTTGTTGTCGTTGAACAGCAAGGCCGATGTCGCCATTAAGCTCCGGACGGATCGGGAGGAAGCGTCCATCCCCTCCGCGACGTCGACATGGTCGACCGCGAATTGGAACGAACGCGAAATTTACGATTTGCTCGGCATTCATTTTACGGGACATCCCGACTTGAGACGCATTATGATGCCTGACGACTGGGTGGGCCATCCGCTCCGCAAAGACTATGAACCGCTCGACTCGGAGGTGTAGCGAACGGTGATTCGGACAGAAGAACTGCTGCTCAACGTCGGACCGCAGCATCCCAGCACGCATGGCGTCTTTCGGATCGTGGTGAAGCTGGATGGGGAAGTCATCACCGAAGCGACGCCGGTTATGGGCTATCTGCACAGGGGCACGGAGAAGATCGCGGAAAGCCTGAATTTTACGCAAATCATTCCATATACGGACCGCATGGATTACGTATCGGCCATGACGAACAATTATGTGCTCGTTCACGCCGTCGAGACGATGATGGGGCTCGAGGTGCCGCTTCGGGCGGAGTTTCTAAGGCTGATCGTCATGGAGCTGCAGCGCGTGGCGAGCCATCTTGTCTGGTGGGGCACGTACCTGCTGGACATCGGGGCGATGAGCCCGTTCCTATACGCGTTCCGCGACCGGGAGACGATCATCAACCTGTTCAACGAGCTGTGCGGCGCCAGGCTGACTTACAACTATATGCGGGTGGGCGGCGTGAAGTGGGACGCTCCTCCCGGCTGGATCGACAAGGTGCGGGAGTTCATCCCTTACATGGAGAAGAAGCTGCAGGAATACGACAAGCTGGTAACCGGTAACGAAATTTTTCTGGCTCGGATCAAGGGCGTCGGCCGCTATGATGCCGCAACCGCCATCGACTACGGGCTGTCCGGCGCCAACCTGCGCTGCACGGGCGTGAGATGGGATCTCCGCAAGGATGAGCCCTACAGCCTGTACGACCGGTTCGAATTCGACGTGCCCGTGGGCAGCAGCGGCGATTGCTACGACCGATACCGGGTGAGGCTGGAGGAAATCCGGCAGAGCCTTCGCATTCTGAGGCAAGCGGTGGAGCAGTTCCCTCAGGATGGGGAAACGATGGGCAAGGTGCCCCGCGTCATTCGTCCTCCGGCAGGAGAGACCTACGTGCGCATCGAATCCCCGCGGGGAGAGATTGGCTGCCATATCGTCTCCAAAGGCAAAGCGGAGCCTTACCGGCTCAAATTCAGACGGCCTTCGTTCGTGAATCTGCAAATTTTGCCCAAGCTCCTCGTCGGGGAGACGATGACCAATTTGATTACGATACTCGGCGGCATTGATATCGTGGTTGGGGAGGTGGACGCCTGATGGGCGCATGGCTGGACGAACCGCTCTCATGGGGCAATGCCCTCGTGCTGTTCCTGTGGGCTGCCGTGTTTCTGCTGATCGTGCTGGGCTTCGTCACGTACGCGATCTATTACGAGCGCAAGGTCATCGGCTGGATGCAGCTGCGCGTCGGACCGAATCGCGTCGGGCCGCTCGGCCTGCTGCAGACGGTCGCCGACATCTTCAAGCTTCTGATCAAGGAGGACACGATCCCGCGCAAGGCGGACCGCCTGCTCTTCATTCTGGCTCCCGCGCTCGCATTCATTCCATCGTTCGCCGTGCTGGCGGTCATACCTTACTCGGAGAAGCTGTATTTCGCCGATTTGAACGTAGGCTTGCTGTATTACGCCGCTCTGTCCGGCATTACGACGCTCGCGATCGTGCTCGGCGGCTGGGCGTCCAACAATAAGTACGCGTTGCTCGGAGGCATGCGCTCGGCCGCGCAGATGATCAGCTACGAGGTGCCGCTCGTCATCTCGATCGTCGGCGTCATCCTGCTCAGCGGCAGCTTGAACCTCAAGGATATCGTCACGGCGCAGGACGGCGGCTGGTTCTGGCACTGGAACCTGTTCCCGCAGATCATCGGGTTCGTCGTATTCTTCATCGCCGCCGTGTCGGAGCTGAACCGTACGCCGTTCGACCTGCCGGAGGCGGAATCGGAGCTCATCGCCGGCTATCATGTCGAATACAGCGGCTTCCGCTTCGCGTTCTTCATGCTGGCGGAGTACGTGTACGTCTACGCGATCGCGGCGCTGACGACGGTGCTGTTCCTCGGCGGCTGGCACGCGCCGGCGCCGTTCCTCGACTTCGTGCCGGGCATCATCTGGTTTCTGCTGAAGTTCGCCTTCGTCGTCTTCTCCCTGTTCTGGATCCGGGCGACGTTCCCGCGCGTCCGCATAGACCAGCTGATGAGCCTCGGCTGGAAGGTGCTGCTGCCGGTCGCGATCGCGAACGTGTTCCTAACGGCGCTGTGGCTGGAGCTGTTCGTTAAATAAATGAGGGGGTTTTGCGATGAATGGAAAGGGACTGCTGCAAGGACTTGGCGTTACGCTCAAATCGTTGACCGCTCCCAAGGTCACGACCTCCTATCCCGACGTCCCGATCGAGATGCCGGACCGCTTCCGGGGCATCCAGCATTTCATTCCGGAGCTCTGCATCGTCTGCAACCAATGCGCGAGAATTTGCCCGACGGACTGCATTACGCTGACGGGCAAGCCGAATCCGGACCCTGAGAAGAAGGGCAAGGTTATTGATACGTTCGACATCAATTTCGAAATTTGCATCCTATGCGATCTCTGTACCGAGGTGTGCCCGACGGAAGCCATCGTCATGACGAACCACTTCGAGCTCGCGACCTACAGCCGGGATGAGCTGTATAAGGACGCCGAATGGCTGACGGACAACAACACGCTTGTGCGCCAGGACAATAACAACATCGGAGCGCCGGGCAAAGGGGGCGCCAAATAATTGTTTAACGTCGACATAACGGGAGAGCTCGTCGCGTTCTTCGCGTTCGCGGCGATTATCATCGGCGGGTCGGTTCTCATGATCAGTCTGGAGAAGGTCGTGCACATGGTTATCTCGATGGCGGCGGCTTTCCTTGGGCTGGCTGGCATGTATGTGCTGCTGGATGCGGAATTCGTCGCGTTCGTCCAAGTGCTGATCTACGCGGGAGCCGTCTCGATTCTTATGATCTTCGGCATCATGATGACGAAGCATGGCGGCGGGGACGGACAGCCGGCGAGACCGCTGTACGAGGCCCTGGTCGCGGTGGGCGCGCTCTGCTTGTTCGGCTTGTTCTTCTACGCCATTCGCACGACCGAATTCCCGGACGCGGCGCCTTCCGCCGCCGTGGCGGAGGATAACACGATGGCGATCGGAGAGCTGCTGTTCTCGGGCTATATCGTACCGTTCGAGCTGCTGTCGGTGCTGCTGACGGTCGCGTTCATCGGCGCCATCGCGCTGGCCAAGAAGGGGGCTGATTAATATGCTGCCATCCTATCTGACATTGGCGGCCATTCTGTTCTGCATCGGTTTGTACGGCGCTTTGGCGAAGCGCAACGCGATTATCGTGCTGCTGTCTCTAGAGCTGATGCTGAACGCGGTGAATCTGAATTTGGTCGCCTTCTCCAAATACGGGGTCGTGCCCGCGCTGACGGGGCAGATCTTCTCGATCTTTACCATAACGGTTGCGGCGGCCGAAGCGGCCGTCGGGGTAGCGATTCTGATTGCCCTGTTCCGCGCGCGCGGCACGGTGGACGTCCATGCATTCGACCGAATGAGGAGGTAAGCGGCTTATGGATATGTTTGCAAAAATCGCTTGGGTCATACCGCTCCTCCCCCTCGCTTCGTTCCTAATCTTGACGGCGCTGGGCAGAAGCTACCGGACGGCTGGCGTATGGATCGGATCGATCGGCTCGCTCGGGGCGTTCGTCATGTCTTTGCTCGTGCTGCTCGAGCGGCTGAAGCCGAACCCGGTCGACTACAGCAACGGCTTCGATTGGATCACGATCGGCGACTATACGCTGACGATCGGCTACGAAGTGACGAATCTGACCTCGTTAATGCTCGTCATCGTAACGCTGGTCGGCTTCCTCGTTAACGTGTATTCGGCCGGCTATATGAAGGAAGACGAGCGGATTACCGTTTTTTACGGTTATGTTTCGCTGTTCACGTTCTCCATGCTGGGGCTCGTGCTGTCGGATAACCTGCTCTCCTTCTACCTCTTCTGGGAGCTGGTCGGCGTCTGCTCGTTCCTGCTCATCGGCTTCTGGTATGCGAGACCGGCGGCGAAGGCGGCCGCCAAGAAGGCGTTTATCGTCACCCGCATCGGCGATGCCGGGCTGTTCCTCGCCATCCTTCTGCTGTTCTGGTACATGCCTGAGCATGCGCTGGGCTTCACGATGATCGAAAGCGTCTTCGACAATCAAGGCGGGACGATCACGGAAGGCATTACGACCCTTATCGCGCTTCTTATTTTCCTGGGGGCCGTGGGCAAATCGGGCCAATTCCCGCTGCATGTCTGGCTGCCGGACGCGATGGAAGGACCGACCCCGATCAGCGCGCTCATCCATGCGGCGACGATGGTCGCGGCGGGCGTCTTCCTGGTGGCCCGCACCTTCGACATCTTCGAGGCTTCGGAGGCGGCGATGCAGACGGTCGCTTATGTCGGGGCATTCACCGCGATATTCGCGGCGACGATCGCGCTGGCGCAGAACGATCTGAAGCGGGTGCTCGCCTATTCGACGGTCAGCCAGCTCGGATATATGATGCTCGCGCTCGGACTCGGATCGCTGGCGGGCGGCATTTTCCACCTGTTCACGCACGCATTCTTCAAGGCGCTCCTGTTCCTGGCGGCGGGGAGCGTCATCCATGCCGCACATACGCAGGACGTTCGGGAGATGGGCGGCCTCGGCTCGCGGATGAAGACGACCGCGTGGACGTTCGCGATTGGCGCGCTGGCGCTGTCGGGTATCCCGCCTCTGTCGGGCTTCTGGTCCAAGGATCTAATTCTGGCGGTCGCGCTGGAGGAAAATCTGCTGCTCTTCGCGGTAGCGCTAGCGGCGGCCTTCTGTACGGCGCTCTACATGACGCGGCTGTTCGTCCTTGTGTTCCTGGGCAAGCCGAAGCAGGCGGAGGAGCGGACAGCCGGAGCGAAGGAATCTCCTGCCGTCATGACCATTCCGCTTATCGTGCTGGCGGCGCTCGCCGTTGCGGCGGGTTTCGTGGAGACGCCATGGAACGGCTGGTTCGGTCATTGGCTGACCGATGGAGCCGGGGAGGCGCACGGCAGCGCGATTGCTATCGTTTGTTCCGTTGCGGTCGGCGTTCTCGGCGTGCTGGCGGGTTGGGCGATCTGGGGAAGGGAGCGCGGAGCGGGAGAAGCCGCGGCTACTCTTGCCGGGAGAGCTCCCGGACTTGTGCGGCTCGCGGAGCGAAAATATTACATCGACGAAGCTTACGAGGCGGTATTCGTGCGCGGACTTCGAGGTATCGGAGCGGTTCTTGAAGCGTTCGATCGCTATGTCGTTGGCGGCGCGGTCAAGCTTGCGGGGCTGGCGGCGAACGCTGCGGGACGGCTGGCGCTGCGGCTGCAGAACGGCCAAGTTCAGACGTACAGTCTCGCGGCCGTGCTCGGCATTATCGTCATCGTGCTGGCGGTCATCGGAAGGAGGATGCTGTCATGAGCTTCCTGCAGGATATTCCGATTCTCACTTTTATTTTGTTGTCGCCGCTGCTCGGTCTTGCGGTCATTCTGCTTCTACCCGGGCAGCGCGCTGCCTGGATCAAACGGACCGCGATTCTCGCGACCTTGATTCCCCTGGCATTGTCGTTCTGGCTGTATGCCGATTATGACCGCGCCAAAGGCGGGGAAGGGTACGACGAGGCGGCGGAATGGCTGACGATTCCGATCAATAACGATACAAACGATACTGTGGAAATGCTGTTTTCGTTCCAATATGCGCTGGGCGTCGACGGCTTATCGCTTCCTCTGCTGCTTCTGACGAGCATTGTCACCGCGATGGCGGCATGGGCGGCATGGCACGTGAAGAAGCGGTGGAAAGCGTTTTTCGGCTGGTTCATGCTGCTCGAATTGGGCATGCTTGGCGTCTTCTTGGCGCGGGACTTGTTTTTGTTTTTTATCTTTTTTGAGATTACGCTTGTGGCGACCTACTTCCTGATCGGGGTGTGGGGCTATTACAACCGGGAACGGGCGGCAAACCGGTTCCTGATCTACAACGGGATCGGTTCCGCGATCATGCTCGTTGCCTTCGTGCTGCTGGTGAACACGGCGGGCTTCCGCATCGAAGAGGCCGCTGGCGGCCATCAATACATATACAGCGGAAGCTACGCCGATATCGGCGCGAACATGGCCAATCCGCAAGCGTTCGTCCATCTGCCTCCCGAGGCGACGGGAGGGGTGAACCCGTTCCAGATGAGCGAGGGAATGCATTGGACGCTGTTCATTCTGCTGCTCGTCGCGTTCGGCATCAAGCTGCCGGTATTCCCGTTCCATACGTGGATGCTGAAGGTGCATCAGGAGGCGCCGCCGTCCGTCGTCATGATCCACTCCGGCATTCTGCTGAAGATGGGGGCGTACGGCCTCATCCGCTTCGGTCTGTTCCTGTTCCCCGAGCAGGCGAGAGAAGGGGCGACGATGCTGGCCGTGCTGGGCGTCGTCAACCTGCTGTACGGGGCGATATTGGCCTTCAGGCAGACCGAGTTCAAGCTCGTGCTGGCTTACTCCTCGATCAGCCATATGGGAATCGTCCTAATCGGACTCGCGTCATTCAACGAAATTGGCCTGCAGGGCGCCGTGTTCCAGCTGGTCTCCCATGGACTGATCTCCGCGCTGCTCTTCCTCATCGTCGGGAGCCTCTACGAGCGGACGGGAACGACGGAGCTGCCCCGGCTGGGCGGTCTGGCCCGTTCGATGCCGTTCATGAGCGGCGTGCTGCTGGTCGCGGGCATGGCGTCGCTGGGCCTGCCGGGCTTGTCCGGGTTCGTCGGCGAGTTTCTGTCGCTGCTCGGGCTGTTCGAGACGAAGCGATGGCTGACGGCCGCGGCTGCGCTGGGCATCGTGCTGACGGCGGTGTACGTGCTGCGAAGCGTGCTCGGGATCACGTTCGGGCCGCAGCGCGAGGAGCATACCGCGCTGCGGGATGCCAGGTTCGTCGAGGCGCTGCCGATGATCGTGCTGCTTGCTTTCATTTTGCTTCTTGGCTGCTTCCCGTCCGCGCTGACGGATACGGTGCAGATGAGCGTCGGCGGATGGATGGAACAACTACTTTCGTCAAGGTCAGGGGGGTAAGCGATGCCGGGAGAAACGTTGTTTGAACCGCTGCGATGGTCGGATATCGGAATCATGGCTCCCGAGCTGGTCCTTGGCGCCTGGTTTGTCTTGTTGGTGGTGCTGGACCTGCTGCTGCCCGGACGGGCGAGCCGGCGTTCCTGGATTGGCGGTCTGACGCTTGCGGGATTGCTGGGAGCGGGCGTGCTTGTCCTGCTGCGCATGATCGACATGAACGGCAGCGAGCCCGCGGAAGTGATCTCGCTGCTCGGGGACAGCTACCGGATCGACGATTTCGGCAGCCTGCTGAAGCTGTTCGTTCTGGCGGGGACGGCGGTTGTCGTCCTGCTGGGTCTCGGCACCGCCGAACGGGATTCGGCGATAACGGATAAGGGCGAATATTTCTACCTGCTGCTGCCGGCGGCGATGGGAGCCATGATGATGGCGTCGTCCGGCAACCTGATTACGCTGTATATCGGCCTTGAGCTGCTCAGCATTACAAGCTATGTGCTGGCGGGCCTTCGGCGCAAGTCGCTTCTGTCCGCGGAGGCCACATTCAAATACGTCATAACGGGCGGCGTCTCCTCGGCGTTCATCCTATTCGGGATGTCGTATCTGTACGGAGTGACGGGCTCCGTTCAGCTGGACGCGATTCGCGAGGCGCTTCCCGCGGCGGTCGCAAGCTACGAGGCGTTCGTCTACGTCGGCTTCGGCTGCATGCTGGCCGGCTTCGCGGTCAAGATTGCGGCCGCGCCGTTCCACGCCTGGTCGCTCGACGTCTACCAGGGCGCGCCGACGCCGGTCGCCGCGTTCCTGGCGGTCGTCTCCAAGGGAGCGGCGCTCGCGATGGTGCTGCGCATCCTCTTCTCCACCGTGCTGTTCGCGGGGGTGGGCGGCTCGGTAATCGGTACTGCGCTCAAGGATGATATCCTCTTCGCCGTATTGCTGGTGGCCGCGATCTCGATGCTGCTCGGCACGCTGGCGGCGCTGCGGCAGAAAAACGTCAAGCGGCTGCTCGCTCTATCCGGCGTCGCGAACGCGGGCTACCTGCTCGTGCCGATCGGCGCGGGCGTCACGATGACGCACAGCAACAATGTAACCGAGTTGATCTTCTATTTGGTCGCCTATCTGCTGATGACGCTCGGCGCGTTCGCGGTGCTGACCGTCGTCGGCCGGTCCGTCGGCCATGACGAGCTGAAGGGCTTCGCGGGCATGTACTACCGCGCGCCGTGGACGGCCGCCGCGATGACCGCGCTTGTCCTGTCGCTCGCGGGACTGCCCGTGTCGGCCGGCTTCTTCGGCAAGCTGTTCATCCTCCTCGGCGCCGCGAACGGCAAGTATTATTGGATCGTCGCCGTCATGGTGCTGAGCAGCGTCATCTCATACTATTTCTACTTCGGCCTCGTCCGCCAAATGTTCATGCGCAGCGGCGACGGGATGCTGAGCGAGAGGGAGCGGCTGTCGGTCAGCGAGTACGAGAGTCTGGATGAAAGCGGGAGCGCGCGCGGACGAACGCAGGCAGAGTCGGTTATCGGGGAGCTTGCGGCGGGAGTGGAGGATGGAGGTCCTGGCGGGCAACCGGACCCGGCGTATGGCGCCGGAACGGCAGCTGCCGATTTGGAGGGCAGGCCGGACGGAACAGTCCGTGTGCCCGTGCCGACCGGCATCGTGATCTGGGCCTGCGCCATCCTGACGCTGGCGCTGGGCATCTTCCCTCAGCCGCTCGTAGCGGTGATCGACTCGGTATTTTCGATTTTGACGGATTTTGTGCCGATGGATAGGTAATGGATTATGTCGTAGTTAAAAGCAGAGCCGCGTGCTTCGTATGCAAGGGATCGTCCTTGCGGATCGGACACGCGGCTTTTTTTTCGCGCACAAAGCTTAATACCTATGTTGAACGGCTGTCCTTTCTAGCAATACGTCCGCATGAAATTCGTCCGCGTACAGCTTCCCCATCCTTGTTTCGTTGTTCTCGGACCATAGGTAGTAGCCAATTTGGTTGGTGCTGCCGCCCGTTTGTATTTCGTTGCCGTTCAATTCGAAATGTTCGAGGAAGCTCTGGGGCGGAGCTTTGTCGTCTTTTATGAATACAAGAATGTCCGCATGTAGAAGTGCTTCCATTATCGCTATATTTTTGTCGGAATTCGTGGAGAACGTACGCTGGTCGAGAATCCAAAGCGCGTCGAATGTAAATTTTTCATCGGACGGATCAAAGGCTTCAAAGCTCACATTTGTATAGTTGGTATGCGGGATATCGCCAATGACGGAGGCCTTATAGATTCCGCCATTTGGAAAGCCATTAAGGCGAATAGTGGAATCGCTGGAGGTTCGGCAGCCTGTTAGGAGTAAGATCACAAGCATGATGATCCACATTTTCTTCATCGACAACTCTTCCTTTCTACTCAAAGAAATGGTTCCACACAAACTTTCCTCTTCTATGACACCTCGTAGAAGGGTTTGGTTACTAGTTGCTGACCCATTTGGAGCAAATAAGGGTGCTAGAAGTGTCTAATTGAGCGAGAGGGGCAGTTTGGAGTGAATACGGGTGCCAGAAGTGTCTAAATGAGTGAGACGGGGTAGTTTGAGGTGAATAAGGGTGCCAGAAGTGTCTAATTGAGTGAGATGGGGCAGTTGGAGTGAATACGGGTGCCAGAAGTGTCTAATTGAGCGAGAGGGGCAGTTTGGAGTGAATACGGGTGCCAGAAGTGTCTAAATGAGTGAGACGGGGTAGTTTGAGGCGAATAAGGGTGCCAGAAGTGTCTAATTGAGCAAGGCGGGGTAGAAAAAGGCTGTTTCAAGCTGCATCCCGCGGGGTAAGGAGAGGAAGAACAGAAAGGCAGACAGGCCGCTCGATAAAAAATAGGAAAACAATGGGGGACTACGGACCCAAAACGAACCGGCCCTGCGAAGCGTATAAATAGTCGAGAAGAATGCACCTCCTTTTTTCTCAAAAACAGAAGAAGGGATAACGTATTTCCTACACGAATTAGTAAGGAAATACGTTTCAAAGGCGACTCGCATGATAATGAATGAAATCAATGGGAATGAAGTCTGCCCGAAGAAGGCGGACGTTTACGAAAACTTGAACTCGAAGGACGCAAATCGGATCACCGTTATACATAGAATCGGTCAAACGCATCTATCACGAGAGGCGGCGCCAGCATCCGCGCAGCGCCGCCACAGCCCAGCGCCATCGCGCCGCGGCAGGCTTCGCCGCGCCGCGATGGCGCTGCTGATCGGGAGCATGGCGCTCGCGACGGGCGGCTACGGCTATGCCGCCGCCCCGTCCCTCGCTCCTGCTCCCGCAGCGGAGGCGCCCGTCGCGTACGCTGACGGGGCGCCCGGCGCCGAAGGCGCCGCTTCCGAGCAGCCGCAGAGCTGGCTGCTCGGCTGGACCGATCCCGCGCAGGCGCATGAGCTGCGCGGGGTGGACGTGATCGGCCGCCAGAACGAGGCGGCCGTCTGGGTCGTTCGTCCCGCCGCGGCTGCGGGCGAGGACGTGGACGCTTGGCTCCGCCGGCTTCGCGGCGAGCCGGGCGTGGCGTACGTGCATCCGAACGGCAAAGCGAGCATACTCTCTTCAGTGGGCGATCTAAGCACGAAGCAAGAGGGGGATGCGGAAGAGCCAATACAGCCAGCGGAAAGAGAGAGCAGCGCGCAAGCGGACACGAATTCGAGAGAGAGCGGAGTTATGGCGGACTCGGGCGCAAAGGCCGCGGAAGCGGAGCCTGCGCCGAAGCAGCCAGCGGGCGAAGCCGAGACGGAGCAGCCCGCAGGCGAACCTGCGGCGAAAGTGGCGGCGACGGCGACCGTCGTGAAACCGAATGATCCCGAGCTGGCGAAGCAGGGGTATCTTGAGCGCATAGGCGCTCATAAAGCATGGGAGACCTTGCGGGAGCAGAAGGATATCACGATCGCGCTGGTCGATACGGGCATTGATCTGGATCATCCGGACCTGAAGGATAACCTGGTGGCCGGCGTGAACCTGGTGGACCCCAAGAAATCGCCGGACGACGATAACGGGCATGGCACGAGCGTCGCGGGCGTCATCGCGGCGAAAGGCAACAACGGCGTCGGCGTCGCAGGCATCCTGTGGAACGCGAAGCTGATGCCCGTCAAAGCGCTGGATGAGTGGGGCGACGGCACGGAAGAAGATCTCGGCGAAGGCATTCTATATGCGGTGAAGAACGGCGCGAAGGTCATCGTGCTGTCCGTCGGCCTGCACCGTCACTCCCCGTACATGCAGGACATCGTCCAATACGCCGAAAACAAAGGGGTTGTCCTGATCGCGGCCTCCGGCAATGACGGCGTCTCGATGGGCGGCAAAGCGGCCGTGAAATATCCGGCGGCCTATCCGACCGTTCTGGCGGTTGGCGGAGCGGGCAGCGACGGGAAGGCGGACGCGCGTTCCAACGCGGGCACGGAGCTGGATTTGATCGCGCCGTGGCATGTGTATACAACGGCGGTCGGAGGCGGCTATCACCAAGAAGAAGGCACGTCGCTCGCCGCTCCGCAGGCGGCCGCGGCGGCGGCGCTGATTCTTGCGAAGCATCCGGACTTCAAGCCTTACCAAGTGCGGGAGCTCCTCCGTCAGACGGCGAAGGACGTCGGTGCCGCAGGCGTCGATGAGGCATCCGGCTATGGCATGCTGCGGCTGGACCAAGCGGTGACCGCGTCCTTGAAGAAGGATGCTCGCGAAGCCAACGACAGCGCCAGTCAAGCAAAGCTATTTCCGCTTGGAACGCAGATGGTTGCGGAGCTTGGGGATGGCAAAGACCAGGACTGGTATACGATCGACGCCCCTTATGACGGGACGCTGACGATCGAGTACGGAGCGAAGCTGCCGCAAGGAAGCGCGGCTCAGCCGATCCGGATTGCGCATATCGTGAACGGAAAGCAGCAGCGAAGCGAAGTGGTGAAGCTCTCGACCAAGACGGTGTCCTTCGATGTCAAGAAAGGAAGGCAGCATATTCGGTTGGGGGCGGGCAATCCGTCGGCCAGCGGCGCCCTGCCCTATGTATTGACTTCATCCTTTACGATGGCGCCGGATCGTTACGAGCCGAACGATAGAACGGGGAGCGCAGCCATACTGGAGCCTGTCTCTTCTGTTGTCGCGGGCTCCTTCCATCAGAAGGCCGACCGCGATTGGTACGCCGTCACCTTCAAGCAAGACGGCAAGCTTCAGCTATCGGTCCGGACGGATACGGCGCGCATCGATCCCGGACTGTCCCTTCAGCGGGAGGATGGAACCTTAACCTTGTACGACGAGAACGGCGAGGGCGAGGATGAGCAGTCACCCGTTCTATCGGTCACCCCGGGCACGTATTATATCCGGGTGCATAACGCGATTTCGCTGGAAGCCAGCCCGACGCTCGGCACTTACGAGCTTCGGCTCGCTTATACGCCCAATCTGACGGATCCGAACGAACCGAACAATCAATCCTATGAAGCGCTGCTCATGAATCCTAAGACCGAATACAAAGGCGTCATGAGCGCCGATACCGATACGGATTGGTTCCAATTCCGTCTCGCGAACGAGAGCGTCGTCAGCTTGAACGTGTCTGGCGTTCCGGATGGCGTGAGCTTGAATCTCCAAGGCTATGATAAAAAGATGGCGGTCGTGTTCTCGAAGCGCACCGGCTCCGCGGGGGAGCTGGTTACGAACGAGCAGGTGCTGCCGGCGGGCGTCTATTATGTGAAGCTGACGGCGGACCGGGCGTTTCATTCCCAATTCTACCGGCTGAAGCTGAGCGCGGAGCCTCTCGTCTCGGGCTTCCGGGACATCAAGGGACATTGGGCCGAGAACGAGATAGCCAGTCTCTCGGGCTCCGGCATTGTGAACGGGGTAGGACAGTTCCGCTTCGTACCGGAGAGGGATGTCACCCGCGCGGAAGCGGTGGCGATGATCGTGAAGGCCTACAAGCCGATCGGCGGATCCGTGTTCATGAACGCCTTCAGCGATTTGGAGTCGGAGCATTGGGCGTATGACGCCATTAAGAAGGCCGTGCAGCAGGGCTGGATTAGAGGCTTCCCCGACGGCAGCTTCAGACCGGATCAGCCGGTCACAAGAGCCGAGATGGCCGTAATGATCGGGCATGCCGAAGGGATCGCCGAGCGGGCTAGAGCCTCCCGTCCGTTCGAGGACGTGGCGCCGTACGAATGGTATTCCCCGATGCTGACGTCCATGAAGGAGGGCGGCAAGCTGAAGGGCGTCACAGAGGAGCGTTACGAGCCCGAGAACAGGGCCAGCCGGGCCGAGTTCGCCTCGCTGCTGTACCGCTATTACAAGACGTAATCGAACGCTTCGTTAATGGATGAAGAAGCTGAAGGAGACGGCATGGACACAAACGACGAAGTCATGGATCAGATGTTTACGATGACGGGGTTAACCGGCGCGTTTTCGATAACGGTGGAGATTTTGAGCATACTGCTCGTGTGGATGCTCCTGCGGGAAGTGAAGTGGGAAGCGTTCCTGCGCCACCACTTGAGTCCCAAAGCTCGGATGCTCCAGTTGGTTGCCGCGGTAGGGCTTGGGCACTTGTTCGCGCAATTTATTTTGCAATATTGGGACTATACGCTCATGCTCAAAAGCTTTGTCGAATAACAAAGTCGAAATATGTTAACAATGGGTAATACGGAGCTTCATAACTTCATGCTTCCTGTCGATATAAGTTGAAGACGGAGCCGGAAATTGCCTCCAATTTGACGGAAACAGGGGAGACATCTGGAAAAAAATTCGCCCTTGTCGATTCTTGCGGCAGGATGGTAAGATGAAGTTTAGTGATAAGCTCGAACCCTGTCAAATGTCGTAAGTTTCAATCCAATATTTTACTTACATTAATCGAAAATGCTATTCGCGGAGGGAACACAAGATGACTAAAATTATCGTCCGCGGAGGCCAGCGTCTAACGGGCACGGTCCGCGTAAGCGGCGCCAAAAATGCAGTGCTCCCCATTCTTGCTGCCTCATTATTAGCGACGGAAGGAGACAGCGTCATCTGTGACGTTCCCCTCCTCGACGACGTTATGACGATTCAGAACGTGCTTGCTTCACTCGGGGCACAAATTACCTATAATAACGATAAAATGCGGATATCCGCGCCTCTCATTACATCCTTTGAAGCGCCTTACGAGCTGATTCGGAAGATGAGAGCGTCCTTCCTCGTGATGGGCCCGCTGCTCGCCCGCATCGGCAAGGTTCGTATTTCGCTGCCAGGCGGCTGCGCGATCGGCACGCGTCCGATCGACCAGCATCTTAAGGGCTTCGAGGCGATGGGCGCCGAGATTACGCTTGGTCAAGGCTTCATCGAAGCGAGCACGCCGACGAAGCTGAAGGGCGCCAAAATTTATTTGGACGTCGCCAGCGTCGGCGCCACGGAGAACATCATGATGGCAGCCGCTCTTGCCCAAGGCACGACGACGATCGAGAATGCGGCGAAGGAGCCGGAAATCGTGGATCTCGCGAACTACATCAATGCGATGGGCGGCAAGGTTCGCGGCGCGGGTACGGGCATGATCCGCATCGAAGGCGTAGAGCGCATGCACGGCGCGACGCATAACGTGATACCGGACCGCGTGGAAGCGGGTACTTATATGATTGCTTCCGCGATTACGGGCGGAGACGTGTTCATCGAAGGCGCGATCGCCGATCATTTGACGCCGGTCATTTCCAAGCTGCAGGAGATGGGCGTGGAGATCCTGGAAAGCGATAACGGAATTCGGGTTCGCGCGGGCATGTCGCTCAAAGCGGTCGACGTGAAGACGCTGCCGCATCCAGGGTTCCCGACCGACATGCAGTCCCAGATGATGGCGCTGCTGCTCGCTTCGGAGGGCACGAGCCTCGTGACGGAGACGGTATTCGAGAACCGGTTCATGCACGTGGAAGAATTCCAGAAGATGAACGCCAACATTAAGGTGGACGGACGCACGGCTATCGTAACGGGCGGCTCGAAGCTGACCGGAGCCAAGGTTTGCGCGACCGACCTGCGGGCCGGGGCGGCGCTGATCTGCGCGGCGCTTCGCGCCGACGGCGAGACCGAAGTGACGGGGCTGCACCACATTGACCGCGGCTACGTCGACATTACAGGCAAGCTGGCGTCGCTTGGCGCTCAGATCTACCGCGTAGAAGCGGAAGCGGCCGTGCCTGTCATGGCGGCAAAAGCCGCTCCGGCAGCCGAAGCGGTTCCCTTCAAGAGGGAGAAGGAAGTGGCCGTGCTGAAGGTACAGCCGACTTGGGCTTAACGTTTCATATCCGGTGAGCGAGCCTCACCCCTGCAATAGCGGGAGACTTTCTTGCAGCCAACAGGGCAACATGCTCTGTCGGGTGGAAGAGAGTCCCCCGCTTTTTTGTTTGGGGTGCTGAAAGCTGGCGGCGTGAATAGCGGCAAAAGTACTGCTATTTTTGTGAAAATCCTGATATAGCATGAAATAGCGGCAAAAACGGAGCTAATCCGTTCGGATTAGGGATTTTCCGGCCTATCGGCGTAAATAAGCGTACTTTTGCCGCTATTTTTTTGAAATAAGACATAGCAGGGAAAATAACTCCGTTATTCAGGCTGTTGGGAAACCCCCGATTTTTATGAAGCGTGGTTCCGTAATGAACAAATCACTGGAGGAAAAACCGGTGGTTCCACTCACCCCGCTTGCCTAGCGAGGTGCATGGCTATTTTCTTTATGT
>NZ_JANIPJ010000028.1 GCF_024623455.1 Paenibacillus soyae
TCTTGATGTCGGCCGGGTTCACGCCCGCTTTGTCCAACAATTCCTTGTTGTAATAGATAACCGACGCGCCAACGTGATAATCCACACCGTAGTAGTTGCCGTCCTTCGCGTAGATGTCAAAGCGCGCCTTGACGAGATTGCTGAGCTCCGGCTCGACGATGTCATTAAGCGGCACCAGCTGCGGCTCGCCTTTCAAGAAGTTCGGGAACTTTCCGAGCTCGATGTCCGCGAGGTCCGGTGCGCCGCTGCCCGATTGCAGCGACACCAGCAGCTTGTTGTGCACGTCGTCGAAAGGGCTTACATTCGCGACCAGTTCAATCTGCTTGTCCGGGTTCACCTCGTTCCAGCGCTTCGCCATCTCGACGTAGAAGTCCGCATGGAGCTGTTGGAATGTCCAGAACTCCAGCTTCGTCTTACCGCCCGCATTACTCTCGGCGTTGCTTCCGGCATTGGCCGCTTCGCCGCCACTGCCGCCGTTGTTTCCTCCGTTGTTCCCGCTGCACGCCGAGATTATCAGCACGATCGCCAGCAACAGTGTCACCATACTCGTCAGCTTCTGTTTCATTCGTTCTCCCCCTAAAACCTTTTATTTTATAAAAATCTAAAACGTTTTATATTAATATAATATTAAACGAAGATGTTTTTGTCAATACAGAAGAACGCGCTTACATTACGTGACGGCTTAGAGGTTTCCTCAATCAAAACGAATACCAATGAAATCGTGTACATCCTTTCATCTCCAATCACGCCTCCCAATAAGTGTAAGACAACGAGGTTTAGTTCAATCGTTAGCACTTTTATTAATAAGAACCTTTTTGTTAATTAAATTAAAATTCAAAGCGCTTTCAATGTCAAGCTTGTTTTAGAAAAATAATTCCATTGCAATTCCCCCGGATATAATTTCATGTTGGCATACGCTCCCTTCCTCGACATCAGTCGTTTATTCATTCTTTTTTCCTTTTTTTGATGTAGTTATTTATCGCATATTTAATAGTATTCTATAATATTTCTCTGGTTTCTTTCGTTAACTTTAACTAATATTTCATGCAATCTTCATTAGCAAAATCGCTTGAATCCACCTTCAAAATAAATAAATACATTTATTAATATGATGGCATATGAATGCAATATTAATTAATACATTCATTAATTTCACGTCGGAGGAGCAGCCCTTTTCCTTCAAAAAAGTCACAAAAAAGGCCTATGCGCATACGCATAGACCCTCAACCGTCCTAACCATGATGCTTGTGACCGGGCGATCTTAATCTTGTCTTCTATAATATAACGGCGCATGTCCGGTAACCGCCTTGAAAACCCGGCCGAAATGCGTCACGCTGCCGAAGCCTACCTTTCTTGCGATCTGATTCGCCTTCAATGAGGAGCTCTCCAGCAGCTTCTTCGCTTCCTTGATCCGGACGCTGTTCACGTATTCGACGAACGCGAAGCCCGTCGCTTCTTTGAAGAAACGGCTCAAATAATAGGGGCTGATATAAAACCTTTCCGCCAGCAAATGAAGGGACAGCTCGTCCATGTAGTGCCCGTTAATATAACGGACAATTTCCGATATTCTTTCGTGCATGGGGCTGGGTGACGAGATCGGTTCCACTGCGTTCTGCTTCCTATGCCGACAGCAAGTAATCAGCAATTGCACGGCAAGCGACTGGGCGAACAGCTCGAAGCCCTGCTTCTTCTCCTGCATCTCCCCAATCATCCCCTGCGCAAGGGACTCGATCGACAAGCGGTCGCGCAAGGAGCTGCCCACGATCAGGTAATCCTGCTCGAACAGCGGCTGAAACACTTCCCGGTGAACGCCATCCGCCGAAAAATGCTGCTCATGAATATTGACGATGAACCTCTCATGCATCGGCTTCTCCGCGTTGGTCGTACGGTGCAGGACGTTGGGGGCGATGATGACGACGTCGCCCTCGTTAATGACGAGCGTCCGGTCCTGAATGAAAAACTCCCGCTTCCCGGACATCAGAAAGTAGATTTCGTACGTGCTGTGAAAATGACTGACCGGCATATGGTGACTGAGCGCCTTCCGGTGGGATACCACGAAGGTTTCCGCTTTATTTTTGTAATAGAGATCTCCCACGAAGCTCCGACTTCCTTTCGCATCCCTCTCATTATATCGCAAGATATGAGAAGAAAAAGCGATTTTCTGCAAAACATGTACATGTACCGGTGCTAGAATTGAACTAATAACGAGCATTAAGGAGGAACGATAGCAATGACATCATCCACATCCGTATTGACCCCGATCGAATGGGCGCAGAAGGCCTGCGAGGCGCTTATGGCCAAGTTCGAGCCGGAGAAGCTGCCTCCGGACCGGTTCCACTACCATCAAGGCGTGTTCCTGTCCGGCATGGAGAAAACGTGGCGGCAGACCGGCGAACAGAAGCTGTACGATTACATGAAACGTTGGGTGGACAGCCAGATACTCGAGGACGGCAGCATTAAAAAATTCAACCCTGACGAGCTCGACGACATTCAGCCCGGCGTGCTTCTGTTCACTCTATACGAACAAACCGGTGACGAGCGGTACAAAAAAGCATTGCACACGCTTGTGCCGCTGCTAAAGTCGTGGCCTACCAATCCGTCGGGCGGCTTCTGGCATAAGGGGCGCTATCCGAATCAAATGTGGCTCGACGGGTTATATATGGCGGGTCCGATCGCCGCGCAGTTCGGCCAAACCTTCGGCGAAAGCGACTATTTCGACATGATGGCCTTCCAGGCGATCCTCATGGAGAAGCATACGAAGGACCCCGAAACCGGCTTGCTGTACCACGGCTGGGATGAAACGAAGGAGGCCGCTTGGGCCGATCCCGATACGGGACTCGCGCCGGAGTTCTGGGGCCGCGCCATCGGCTGGTATCCCGTCGCGCTGCTCGAGATGTTCGAATACATGCCGGAGAATCATCCGGATAAACCGAAGCTTATCGCCATCCTCCAGGACCTGCTCATCGCTCTGACGAAGTATCAGGATCCTGCCACCGGGCTGTGGTATCAGGTCGTGGACAAGGGAGACCGTCCGGACAACTGGCTGGAAAACTCGTGCACCGCGCTGTACGCGCATGCAATTGCCAAGGCCGTCCGGTTCGGCTATCTGGACGCCAAGTTCCTGGAGTACGCATGGAAAGGCTATCAGGGCGTCATCGACACGCTGATGTTCGACGAGAACGGCCGCGTCGTCATCGGCAAGATCTGCATCGGTACGGGCATCGGCGACTACGCCCACTACATTGCCCGCCCGACAAGCGAAAACGACCTGCACGGAGCCGGCGCTTTCATTCTCATGTGCGCGGAGATGAATTTGGCGTCTGCGAAATAATGCGAAAAAGCTGGAGCCCGGCAGTGCGGCTCCAGCTTTCGTTTATTTCTAGGGTAAGAAACCCCTTCGCGCCAGCCAGCGCTCGCACAGCTCCATCCAACGGGCCGTGTCCGGCACTTCGTCCGCAAGCCCAATGCCGTGCCTTCCTTCCTCGAACACGTGCAGCTCGTACGGAATGCGATGGCGGGCCAGCTCCATCGCGAACAGCATGCTGTTCTCCGGAGGCACCGCGACGTCCTCGGCGGTGTGCCATAGGAACGCCGGCGGCGTGTTCTCGTTCACCTGCTGCTCGTTCGACAGCAGCTGGATCAGATGATCTTCCGGTTCCGGGCCAAGCTGTACCTCTCTGGAGCCCGCATGCGTATATGGCTCCCTGAAGGAGATCACCGGGTAGCAGAGGATCAGCGCATCCGGACGGCTGCTGTGCCGCTCGACCGGATCCTCGGCCGACGGGTCGCCGGCGTCGAACTGGGTGCCGACCATCGACGCGAGATGCCCGCCGGCCGAGAAGCCAAGCATACCGATGTGCTCGGGATCGATATTCCATTCCCGCGCGTGCTCTCTGGCATACCGAATGGCCCGTTTCCCGTCGAGCCATGCGCTAGGATAGGCGTATGGATAAACGCGGTAATGCAGGACGGCGGCGGAGACTCCGATTGCATTCAGCCATTCCGCGACCGGATACGCTTCATGCGGAGCGCGTCTATGATACGCGCCTCCCGGGCAAATGATAACCAGTCCCTTCGGATCGGCGTCCTTCAGCAGGAACAGCTCCAGCTTCGGAATGTCTTCTTCGTTCGAGCCCTGGGCAAGCGGCGCGTCGTGCGTCCATAAGCGGTGGATCATCGGATCACTCCTCCATGATTTCAACGCCCGGAGGCGCCTCGTATGTTGTTCGGACGCTGCCGTCTTCCGCCCGTTCATGCCGGATGCGAATCAGTCCATGCGGCGTCGGGTACGTTCCTTCCACCCAGTCGAGGTCATGCAGATTCGGCCGGATACGGGCCTTGCGGAAGCCCGGCTCCGCCGGCGTAATGCCGAGCACGTATTCCGACAGCCAAGCGGTCGGGCCGGAAGCCCAGCCATGGCATAAGCTGTGACGGTAGCCTTTGTAACAATAGCCTCCGTAGGTGCCGTGCACGTCAACTTTGCCGGGAGGCGTCAATTCGTCGATGCGGGCGGCATTCTCCATCCAATCGATGTCGAAGTCCTCCCAGAACGTTGTCGCTCCGAGCTCCAGCATGCCGCCCCAATAGGCTCGAATGCTGTCCAGACAGCCGCCGATATCGCCGGCTTCCGCCCGCGCGCGCAGCATGTAGTAGCCGTAGAAGGTCGAATACCCCTTCGGCGCGTCCGGCGCGATCACCTCGCGATTCGCTTCGGCCGCGTCCATCAGGCCGGCCAGCGCTTGCAGCGCGGCGGCTTGCTTGCTGTTCGCGTGATGCGGCACGTTCTCTCGCAGCCGCCGTTCGAGCGACTCGCATAGGCTGACGCTTTCTTCGTCGCCGAACAACCGGGAGAGTCTTGCTCCCGCTTGCATCGCAAGGACGAACAGCGCATGAACGCCGGCCGTTACGCCGGCCGGATTGGACGATGCCGGCCAGTCGAGGAACGGGCGGAACACGTCGATTTGGCCGTTCGAATCGACCTTGCCCGCCAGCTCGCGCAGCAGTCCCGTTATATACTCCCGCTGCTGATGCAGGTAGGACTCATTCCCGTGCTGCATGTACCAATCATGCTGGACGAGCAGCCACCAGATCGAATAGGTCGGCATGTCCATGAACATCGGCAACGGCGAACGATCCTTCTTGAAATCCATGCTCTTCGTCACAATTGCATGCTCGCCGAACACGGCGCTGATCGTGGCGACTTCGGGATGCATGTCGCCCGTCCATACCATGCGGTCCCGCTTGATTCCGTCCCACAAGTAGTCCTGCATGTTCAGATGGACCGTATAGGCGCCTGTCTCCCAAATGCGGTTCAGCAGCGGGTCGCTGCACCGGAAGCTGCCCTTGTATTCGATGTCCCGGTAGACGAATACGGCCTGCACGCTCTGCAGCTGGAGCATGCCTTCGTCCAGCAGATCGATCCGGGCGAACCGGAAGCCCGACGTGCCGAACTCGGTATAGCCGAGAAGCGCGACATCGACGACGCTGTCCCTCGCGGCATGATGATTCGTTGCGTTGCTCTCGCCGCCCAGCTCGCTCATCGCTTCCATAGCCGATTCGCCTAGTCGGATACGGACGCGAGCCGTTCGGGTAGCCGGGAATTTCCCCTCCACGACTGCGATTCGGACGCCGCCGTGAAGCTCCGTTCCGAAATCCAGCAGGATGCCGGGCGCCTCGCCCTTGTTGACCAGAATGCAAGCATTCGGCGCTTCCTTGGTTACTTGGCAACCGTTCGAGCCGAGGAGCCCCTCCGGATTCGTTATCTCGGATGTGTCGCCGGATGCCGTCGTCCATACAATGCGGGTTGGTTCGATATAGGCTCTGGTACGGGGATCGACCGCGAATCCCCGTTCTTTCAATGTTTTGATACTCATTTAATCACTCTCCTGATCGGAAAAGGATGCATCGTTCGATGGATGCCGCTGAAAAAGCTCGAATGATCTACAAAGAGGTACAGCCCCCAGATTGATGAGGAGACTGTACCTCTTAGGTATACGGGAGGCTTGAAGCGCCAGTAAGCTGAGCAGCACGTAATCAAGCCGTGATTGTATCGGAACTGAGAAGCCTTATTTTCGGATATATTCGCCGTTTTTCTGAGCTAATGGAACTGAGCGACGCTATTGACCTGTTTTAATGGCGAATTTATTCAAATCAAGTGTAATAAAAGCGCAGAGTTCCGTTAGCCGCCAAAAACGCATCATTTTCCGATGAATAACGTCTCTCATTTCCGTTAGCATCTATCCTTTTTCTCGATGACCTCAGCGTCCTGCGTTCGATACCCCGCTTCTTATCTCAAATACATGGTCAGCGGCATCAGGTTAAGCTCCCGAATGCCCTGCACGACCAGCTCCGCAATGCGAAGGCTGCCGTACTCCTGGAAATGCGTGTTATCCTGGACGCCGCTAGAGTAGTTAAGCCACTCGCCAGGCGCTCCCCACAGGAGAAGCTTTTTCGTTTCCTCCGGGCCCAGCTCTTCGTACAGCCGCTTGCTCTTCTCGGCCAAATCGATCAGCGCCACGCCTTCCTCGCGAGCCAGCTCTCTTACGGCATCGAGATAGGCGCCGTGCGTATCCTTCAGCTTGCCGGCTTCGTCGAAGTGGCGACGCTGAACGGACGTGATCAGCACGGGGGTCGCGTTAGCGGAGCGAGCGACTTCCACATACTGCATCAAATATGGCTTGTACGTCGTCGCCGGGTCGGTGAACCTCGGCTCGTCCGGCTTCTGATCGTTATGCCCGAACTGGATGAACAAGAAGTCGCCTTCCTTAATCTCTTCCTTGATCACGTCCAGCCGCCCCTCGCCGATGAAGCTCTTGGAGCTGCGGCCGCCGACCGCATGATTGGCAACTGCCACGTCATGCCTGAAATAATACGGCAGCATCTGTCCCCAGCCGGACTGCGGGAAGATGCCGTCGCGCGGATCCGTCACCGTCGAGTCCCCGGCAAGGAACAACGTGATGAGCTCCGGCGACGGTACGATCTCGAGCGCGTTCACGCGGGGAGCCAAGCCGCCGAAGCGAAGCTTCAGCTTGCCTCCTCGCACGTTAACGGAGAACTTCTCCCACGCGATCTGCCCTTCTACCGTGCGGCGGTCCTTCAGAATAAGTCGCTCCCCGTTCGTCTTGAGCGAGGTGCAGGTCGGAGCGAGCTCATCGCCTATGGCGAGGTTCACGATATAATTGCCGTCCGGCACGTCGACGACGAACGACGCGTCGAACGGGATGCAGAAATCGCCGGTCAGCGCCTCGCCGCTTCGTCTAGCGGCCGATACTTGCGCGCCGTTCACGAAGCCGTAGCCTTGCTTTGTATCGTACCCGTCCGCAGGCGTCACCTTGCGATAGTTTTCCCCGGCAGCGCCTGCCGTGCCGAAATCGAAACGGAATGTCATAGCGAGCGTTCCCCTCCCTCTAATTAGAACTTCACGAGTCCGTCCACGTTCACCGGCATTCCGGTGCGCATGGAGATGTTGCCCGCGATGCCCGTCAGAATCGACATGGCGCCGTCGACATGGGAAGCCGCGCGTTTGAACGGATCTTCGGCAGGCACGCCGAAAATATCGTTCAGCAGGATCGGGTCGCCGCCGCCATGGCCGCCTACGCCCTCTTCGATCTCCGCTTCGTAAGCCTCGCCGAACATCGGAATGACCGTGATGCTCTTCGCCTTCAGAGCGCCTTCGTCTTCCTTCTTGCCGCCGGAATTCACGTACGATTGCTCGACGATCTTCATCTCGATGCGGCCCTTCGAGCCGTTGATGTTGACCTGGAAGCCTTCCCACGGCATGTAGCAGTTCAAGGAATAGGTCATGATCGCTTTGTTCTTATAACGGACAAGCACGCCCATCGTATCCTCGATGGAGATGCCGTCGCCGAACACGCTTTGGTCGCGGTAGTAGCCGTCCTCATGTTCGGCGTCCGCGTACATGCCCTTCAGATCGGCGCTTTTCTCGAGATCGAGGGCGAACGGATCGTTTTGGGCGATTTCGCTGCCGCGGGCCCGGCTATAAAATTCCGTCACGCCGCGCTTCTCCGCGTTCTCCTTGCCGTAGAACAGCAGCGAGCCTTGCGCGTACACCGTCTGCGGCTGGGTGCCGAGCCAGAAGTTGACGAGGTCGAAGTGATGCGTCGACTTATGCACGAGCATGCCGCCGCCGTTGCGCTTGTCCCGGTGCCAGCGGCGGAAGTAATCCGCGCCGTGCTGCGTGTTCAGCAGCCATTCGAAATGAACGGAATGTACGTCGCCGATCGCGCCGCTCATGATGAGCTCACGAATTTTCGTGTTATGCGGCGCGTAGCGGTAGTTGAACGTGACGCGGACGTTTTTGCCGGTGCGCTTGACCGCATCCAGAATCTCCTGGCATTTCTCCTCGTCGACCGTCATCGGCTTTTCGGTAATAACATCGCAGCCCAGCTCCAGCGCCTTCACGATGTACGTGTGATGCGTGCGGTCTACGGTCGTCACGATGATCGTGTCCGGCTTTTCGGCGCGGATCATCTCTTCGAATTGATGAGCCTTGTAGGTCGGGACGGCGTGATGCTTGTAACGCTCCTCCAACATTTTGTTCGCGTAGTCCATTCTCGTCTGGTTCGTGTCGCAGAACGCCACAAGCTCGGAGGTATCGCGATAATCTCTTGCAAGGGATCCGTAGAAAAACTGGGCGCGTCCGCCGGTGCCGATTAATGCGTACTTTTTCTTCATATGCCAAGTCTCCTTTTAAACTTACTGATAACGTTTTCTTTTACTGTAACGCAAGTATCGCTTATAATCGACTATAATACTTGCTCTTTTTTATGAAAAAGTCGCAAATCTTGCACTCATAGTGGAGGCGAACATGGATATCGTAGGCATCTACCATAACGACGCGGGAACGATCCTGCTCGACCATACGATTCGCACGGGCAACTTCACGATGACCGTCCAGCATTCGCATGACGAATACGAGCTCTACTATCTGATGTCCGGGCAGCGGGATTATTTCATACGGGACAGGACGTACCGGGTGGAGAAGGGCAGCTTCGTGTTCATCGAGCGGGAGGAGCTGCACCGGACGATCGATACGGGGGTGCCGAATCACGAGAGAGTCGTGCTCAACTTCTCGCATGCGCTGCTTGCGGGGTTTCCTCTGCATGGGAGCAACGGCGTTATTACGCTGCCGCCGCAAGAGCAATACAAGGGCGAAGCGCTGATCGCGGAGCTGATCGAGGAGGCCAGGGGGAACGCGGCCGGCAGGGATGTCATGCTGGAGTCGCTGCTCAGGCAGCTTCTTATGCTTCTGTTCCGAGCGCAGGCCGAACAGCCGGAGCCGGAGGCTCAGCCTTCATCGGCGCACCGCGTGATCTCGGAGGTCGCTTCCTACATCGGCGACAACTATAAGGAGCCACTGCGGCTGAACGACGTGGCGAAGCGCTTCTTCGTCAGCCCGTATTACCTGAGCCGCAAGTTCAAGCAGTGCACCGGCTTCGGCTTCTCGGAATACGTCCAACTGGTGCGAGTGCGGGAAGCGCAGAGGCTGCTTCGGGAAACGGATCTGAAAATGATCGAGATCGCCTCGCTCATCGGCATCGAACCCGTGGCAAACTTCTACAAGCTGTTCAAATCGGCGAACGGCTGCTCGCCGCTCCAGTACCGGAAGCGGCAGCGAGGAGCTGCCGGGGGGACCGGGGAGTGACGGGCTGCCGAAGAAGCAACTGCAAGGCTTGAAAAAAAGCATGGCCGCGATCGGCTCGCGGCCATGCTTGCTCCCGTCTTAGCGGGTTTCCCTATGAATCGTGTACTTCTTGAGCCGTGGCGAATACTTCCTGATCTCCAGCCGCTCGGGCGTCGTGCGTTTGTTTTTGGTCGTCGTATAGTTGCGATCGCCGCACTCCGTGCAGGCCAG
The DNA here is from genome assembly GCF_024623455.1 of Paenibacillus soyae. Classification (GTDB taxonomy): domain Bacteria; phylum Bacillota; class Bacilli; order Paenibacillales; family Paenibacillaceae; genus Pristimantibacillus; species Pristimantibacillus soyae. The sequence goes on from NZ_JANIPJ010000028.1 coordinate 9,875, forward strand.
CGTAATAATCACTCGCATCGTCTACTCCTCCTCTCCTAACGGAATTGCTCCTCCAACTGAATCCCCGTATGGTCCGGGAAGTCGTCCTGGAACGCGCTCCAGTTCATGCCCATCTCTTCATCCGTCAGCAGGCACTTGTCCAGCTCTCCCGATATCGCCATACGATCCAGGTCCATACCGATAAACACGATTTTGTTGACCCGATCGCCATACCGCTCATCCCAGCTCTCCGCGATGGACGGATCCTCGCGAAGCAGCTCCCGCCGCTCCTCCTCCGGAAGTGTCGCCGCCCACTTGCCGGCCGGACCGAATTGGATGGAAGGACCTGCTTGGCTGAAGCTTTGCGCCATCTCGCCGCGGGTCGCGAGCCATACGATCCCTTTCGCCCGGACAATCTCCTCCGGCCATTCGCTCATCCACTGCATCAGGCGCTCCGGATGGAAGGGCCTTACCCGCTCGTAGACGAACGACGCGATGCCGTATTCCTCGGTTTCCGGCGTATGGTGCTCCTTCTCCATTTCCTGCATCCAGCCGGCCGAGCGGCTGGCCTCCTCGAAGTCGAACAACCCCGTATACAGAATGTCGGAGGGACTGACCTGCCCTCGTTCGGCGCGGATGAACCGCGCTCGCGGCTGTAGCGTCCGGAGCACCTTCTCCAGCTCAGCCAGCTCTCGCTCGCCGACCAGATCGCATTTGTTCAGGACGAGCACGTCGCAGAACTCGATTTGGTCGATGAGCAGGTCCACAACATCGCGGGCGTCGTCCTCCGCCACGGCCTGCTTGCGGTCCATCAACGATTCGCCGGAGGCGAAATCCGCCCAGAAGCGGTAGGCATCCACGACGGTGACCATGCAATCCAGCCTGCAGAATTGCGTCAAATCGATGCCCTGTTCCTCGTCGATATAGGAGAAGGTCTGGGCGACTGGTACCGGCTCGCCTACGCCCGTGGATTCGATCAAGATATAATCGAAGCGGCCCTCCTTGGCAAGCCGCTCCACCTCGCGGAGCAAGTCCTCCCGCAGCGTGCAGCAGATGCAGCCGTTCGACATCTCCACCAGCTTCTCGTCCGTCCGCGACAGGTCTCCTCCTCCCTGGATCAGGTCGGCATCGATGTTCACTTCGCTCAGATCGTTCACGATCACCGCCACCTTGAGCCCTTCTCGATTGTTCAACACGTGATTCAATATCGTGGTTTTGCCCGCGCCTAGGTAGCCGCTGAGCACCGTCACGGGCAGTTTTTTGTTTTCGTTCATCGTTTCGCACCTCTGGTCATTTGTCTAATGGCAGGCCGATCGCCTGCTCCGGTATTTGTGTCAACTTCATGGGTGACCGGCCTCCGCCGCATTCTCCAACATGGCCCTGGCGCAGCTCTCCACCAACAGGCAGAACGAGCGGTTATGTCTTATATAGAAGGAAGACAAATCATAGCGGCGCCTGCCGGGCTCATACGTCACAAGAAGGCGATGCTTCATTCGCTTCATGGCGAGGCTGACGAATGCTTCCATCCGTGCCGATGCGGGAAACGTAATATAGGCGTATAACGAGTGCTCCTCCGGCTCGTCGAGCAGACTTACACCCGCGCAGGAAAATTCCGTCTCGATGCCGAGACGTTTGAACATCGTCAGAGCGGGCAGCAGCTCCGCATCGACGTCGGCCCCGCCGAAGCACAAGGTCTGCTTGGCGCGCACCCTCCGCTTCGGGGCAGCAGCCCATCCGGACAGCTCCTCATCTCTTCGCTTCCAGCGCCGCTCGTTATGGGAGCTGAGGATAACCTCCGATTCGTCGCTGTGACTGATATAAGCCATTTCGCCACTCTCCTCTGTATTAGAAAGTCGGCAAGGGATCCGGAAGCTTGCGCCAATTCCCGCTCATCTCCGCGGCCGTCAGAAGCGCGCCATCCAACGACCGGGCAATGGTTTCCTTGTCGAGATCAATTCCGATCAAGACGAGCTTGGTAACCCGATCGCCCCATTCCTCGTCCCAGTCAGGGGATTTCGGGTAATTCTCCCCGAAGTAAGAAATCCTCTCTTCTTCGGACAGCGAGGCCACCCACAACCCTGCCGGTGCCAGGTGCCGCGATACTCCCGCCTGGCTGCCTCAAACCGTAACAATTACGATTTTGGATCAATAAAATGTGCCGAACGCAGCGGTTCAACACGTCTTGGGCTGGTATTCGGCCAAAGCCTCGTCAATATGAGCCGTTCGAAGAGGGCTGTCCTCGATGATCGCCTTCCTCTTGGCCTTCAGCACGATTTGCTCCATGTCGGCGTAGCTGCAGCCGGCCAGCCGCTCCGAGGCGATCGCCCGAACATCCTCCTCTTGCCCGAATTCGCCGATCAAGAGCGAAATATATTGCTCTCTTCCCGCTTCATCCGGCAGGCTGTACGCCATCTTCGTATCGAAGCGGCGCCAAATCGCATTGTCCAGCTCCGTCTCCAAATTCGTAGCCGCCATAAAGATGCTGTCGCCCTCGAATTCGTCCAGACATTGGAGAAGCGTATTGACGACTCTGGCCATTTCTTTTACTTCATCGTTGTTTTCCCGCGTTCTTGCGATTGCGTCGAATTCGTCCAGGAACAAGACGCATGGCGTCGCCTTCGCGTATTCGAATATTTTGCGCACGTTGCTCGCCGTTTCTCCCAGATGGCTGTGAATAATCGCATCCAAGCGCACCAGAATGAGAGGCAGCTCGAGCCGGGACGCCATATAGAAAGCGGTCAGCGTCTTGCCCGTGCCGGGAGGGCCGAACATGACGACCTTATTCGGGATCGGCACCTCATGCTGCTCGAATTTCTCCTTCATCCCAAGAATCGTAATAAATTCTTCGACGATTTGTCGGTTCCGGGGCGGCAAGACGATCCGCTTCACTTTCCTTGCGCATTCCTTTGCCGCGTAATAAGCGGCCATATCGATTCCTTTGGCGCGCGGCAGTCGCGTGTTCGATGACGTTTTACCCATCTTGATTTTCTCCCTTGCCTTGAATTGCGTCTATGCAGGACCGGACATCCCGCCCCGCCGCTCTGCGGCTCACGATATCCAGAACAAGCCTTCTGTGTCCAACTCCACCTGCTCCAGCTGGCGCTCGAAGTCGGAATCCGGCCGTATGGCGGGAACGGGGACGAAAGCCCCGTCCTCACGCTTCGCATACACGCGCCAGCTTCCCGCTTCCAGCCGGAATTGCGCGATGTCGGCGCGGCTCCACTCCCGCTCCGGATAGGCGGGCCTTTTCTCGCACAAGGTCAGGACGTTGCCATCCCACTCATAGGCCAACCGGACGGAGGACCGCACGCCATGGGGCACCTTCGTTTCGATGTAGCCGTCCAATATTTTCTCGAGTCTTCTGACCGTGAATGAATCCATCTTATCTTCACCCCGAGCGCTGAGCCGTTACCAGCTGGACTTCTTAATGCCCGGAATTTGGCCTTTGTACGCCAGCTCCCTGAACACGATACGCGATACTTTGAATTTGCTTAAGTACCCATGCGGCCTGCCGGTCACTTCGCAGCGGTTGTGCAGGCGAGTCGGCGACGCGTCCCTCGGCAGCTTCTTCAGCCCCTCGTAATCCTTGTTTTCCTTCAGCTGTTTCCGAATTTCCGCGTAACGGGCTACGGTAGCGCGTCTTTTCATTTCTTTGACGACTTTTGATTTTTTGGCCAATAAGGGCACCTCACTAATAGTAATAATTACGATTAATTATAAACAACATTTTCGAAAATGCAACCCCTTGCCCAAAATCGGCTTTTCGGTTCGATGGCCCGGCATAGAGAATACACCGGACAGCTCAATCTGCAGCGTCGCGCAGCGGCGTACGAAGCGCAATGACGAACAAGAGGAGCATCAGCGCGGAGAGCAGCGCGAAGGTCGGCTGAACGCCGACGCTCGCGGCGGACAATCCGCCGAGCAGCGCGCCGAAAGGCGACCCGCCATAAGCGATCATGCGCCCGCCGGCATGTACTCTCCCCTGTAGATGATCGGGCGTCAGCTGCTGGCGTAGCGTGATGCCGTTCATAATGATCAACGTGCTTGCTCCGCTCCATAGCAAATAGAAGGCCGCCGCCGAAGGAAGAGCGCCGCTCATGGCGAAGCCGAACAGCGAGGCGCCGCTGAGGGCCAAGCCCGCGATCGTAATGAGCCCCGGTCTGAGCCTGATTCGGAGACGAGGCAAGCTCAAGCTTGCCAGCAAAGCGCCGGCAGAGCCGACCGTCAGCAGCAGCCCGAACTGCGGCGCTTCGTCCGCAATGCCCAGCTCGCTTGCGGCGAACACGACAAGCAAGCCGGCCGCGGCTCCCCCGACGAAGCTGTTGCCGAAGCCCAGCAGCGTCAAACTGCGGATAAGCGGCTCCGCCCATATGAATCGCAGACCCTCGCGTATATCCGTCCCGAGCTTCCGCAGCCGCCCCTCGGGAATTGCTTCCAAGAGGGGCCGTTCCGGCTGGAACGACTGACGAATCGATCCGATTATAAGCGCGGACAGGAAATAGCAGAGCGCCGTTACGGCAACGGCCCATTCCGCGCCCCACGCCGCAATGATCACTCCGGCTAGGAGCGGAGCCGCCATTCGAACGACGGTATCCGATGCGATCAGCAGGCTGTTCGCGGCCACCAGATTGCGCCGGCCCACTAGCTGCAGCAGCGCGCCGTGACTGGCGGAGTCGAAGCCGACAAATGCGACGGCAGCCAGAAACGATACCGTGATGAGATGCCAGGGCGAAGCCTGGCCGGCAAGCAAAGCCGAGAGAGGCACCGAAGCGAGCGCGGCTGCGCTGAGCAAATCGCAGCCGATCATGATCCGCTTTCGGCTGCCGCGGTCGGCGAGAGCTCCCGCAAGCAGGCCAAACAACAAATACGGCAGACTTCCGCTTGCCGCGACTAAGGACGTGAAGATCGGCGAGGAGGTCTGCTAGTAAATATAGAACGGCAGCGCTACAACCGAAAGGCCCGAACCAAAGTAGCTGAGCAGATTGAAGGCGAAGTATCGTGTGAAGCCTTTGCTTGCCCACAACGAAGCTTGGTTTGCGGCCGATTCCGCGCGCCGGCTCACCTCCTCGCCCCCGGTCTGCGCAGCAGGTAGAGGAAGAAAGGCGCCCCTAGCAGCGTCGTAACCGCCCCGACCGGCAGGCTTGACACATGATGCTGCATCCCCGGCAGGACGAACGTAAGCGTGATGCTCTGGCCCGCCCAGTCGGCTGCCGTCAGCAGCACGGCGGACAGCAGTGCGCTCGCCGGGAACAGCCGGAGCGGCTGAGAGCCGACGAGCCGGCGGGCGATATGGGGTCCGATCAGCCCGATGAAGCCGATCGCTCCTACCGCCGATACCGCCGCGGCCGTCAAGGCGGCCGCGGCGAGAAGCAGCAGCAGCTTCATCCGGTTCACGGCAAGACCTAGTCCTGCGGCCGTTTCGTCGCCGAGCCGAAGGAGCGACGCATGCCGAGCGAGCAGCATAGCAAGCCCGAACAGCGCCAGTCCCCATGGCCATATATGGCTCCAATGCATCCATACTCTGCCGTTCAGCGATCCGAAATTCCACAGCAGGACGGAGGACAGTCCCTCCTGATTGCGCAGAAGCAGTAGCGATGTCGCCGACTGAATGACCGAGGTAGCCACTATTCCCGTAAGAGCCAGCCTGGCGCCGCTGTTGCCCCTTCTGCCGTTCAGCAAATAAATGAGGACGACCGCCGCCATGCCGCCTGCCAGCGCCGCCCACGACAGCCCGCCGCTTGTCGGAGCCGCGCCCGGCCACCATTGCATGGCAAGCACAACGGACAGCACGGCGCCCGCGGATACGCCGATAAGCCCCGGCTCCACCAGCGGATTGCGCATCACGACCTGAAGAATCGCTCCGGCCAGGCCCAGCATGGCGCCCGCCGCCATCGCCACCAGAACACGGGGTAGTCGCAAGTTCCATACAATATGCCGAGTGCCGGCATCCTTCGATACGCCAAGCAGCGCCTTCGCTACCTCCGCTATGGAGAAGGAGGTGCGACCGAACGCGATATGGAGCACGAGCATCGCCGCAAGCAGCGCGGCCAGCACAGCCAGTACGAGAATATAGGAAGCGCGGAACGAACCGCGTTCTCTGCCGAACATTCCTTTAGCCAACGGGTCCGCCTCCTCTCCGAATCAGCACGTACAGCAGGAAGACGCTTCCGCCGAGCAGCGTCGTCCATACGCCGACCGGGATTTCCATAGGAGCGAACATTAGCCTGGCGAATCCATCGGCCGCCGACAGAAGCGCCGCTCCGCAAATCGCGGAGACGGGCAGGACAAGCCTGGCATCCGTCGTGCGAAGCATAGCCCGGGTCAGATGAGGCGCCAGCAGCGAGATATAGCCGATGGGTCCGCATTGCGCCACGGTAACCGCGACAAGCAAGGCGCAGGTCACAAGGAGCAGCATCCGGGTACGTCCGACCTTCATGCCGAGTCCCGTTGCCGCATCGTCGCCGAGCTGCAGCAGATTGACGGAACGAGCGAGCAGCATGGCGACAGGAAGCATCACGGCGAACCAAGGGATGAGGCGATCGACATGCTCCCAGCTGCGGTTGGCCAGTGAGCCTAGCAAATAGATATACAGCAGATTGACATCGTTGCTGGTCCCAAGGGCGATGAGCACGACCAATAGACCGTTCAGCATGGCGGACACGGACATGCCGACTAGCAGCATGCCCGCGACGCCCCGGCTGCCCCTGGACGCAAGCACGACGATCGCTCCGCCCGCCAGTCCCCCGGCAAGCGCTAGCAGGGGCTGCAGTTGGAACGGCACCGGCAGCCGCAGCACCGTCACGGCCGCTATGACGAGCGAAGCGCCCGCGGATATGCCGAGCAGCTCGGGACCTGCCAACCGATTATTCAGCGCGCCTTGCATCAGCGTGCCGGAAGCGCCCAGAAGAGCGCCGGTCATTAGTCCGATAATGTAGCGAGGCAGTCGGATTTCGCTTACAAGAATATGCTCCAGCTCCTCCCCTCCCGGGGCGAGCACGGCAGACCAGACGACATTCCAGTCGATTACGGGAGTGCCGTATTTCATTCCCGCCGCGAAGGTCGCCGCAAGGACGGCTGCTAAAGCAAAGACCGGAAGAATAAGGGTTCTTCCGGTCTTCATGATGGGGTTCCGATTCGACATGTGTACGGCCAGCCTCCTAATACAGGTCCGGGTACAGAATTGCCAGCGCCTCGTCCATCATAATCGACAACGAGCGAGTTCCCCGGCCATCCCCCCAAATCGGCGATCGCACCTCGTGCACCTGACCGTTCTCTACCGCCTTCAGCTTGCTCCACAGCGGCGATTCGGCCAGTTGCTCCGAAATCAGCTTCGTCCCCGGGCTGTAAGAGTAGCTCTCCACGAAGATGACATCGGGATTCTCGACCAGCAGCTTCTCCAGGGAATAAGGCACGCTGCCTTCCCCATAAGGATCGTCCTCTGGATTCTCGACCTTCCAAGGATAGTCGGAAATTTCCTTCATGACGGTGCCGCCAAGTCCGCTGTCCGTAATGACCGAGAAGTTGACGTCGGAGCCGTAAATAATTAAAGCCTTCTTGTCCTTCGGAGCCTGCTCACGAGCCGCTTCCAGCTTGTCGAGGAATCGCTTCTTAGCCGCAGCCGCCTCCTCCGTTCTGCCTGTCAGCTCGCCGATCGTCTCGAGGAACGCGATCGCCTCCTCATAGCTCTTCGGATTGCCCAGGAAGAGCGGCGCAACTCCGTTCAAGCCTTCCCGGAGCGAGTCGTGCACGCCGGACAGGCCGATGACGAGATCCGGCGCCGCGGTCACGAGATCCTCCAGACTCGGCTCGAAGAAGCTGCCGCCGATTGATGGGAACGACTCGCCTTCGCTTCCGTAAAATTCCGGCGCGCTGGCGATGGTGCGAACGCCGCTCTCCGCGATCGCGGCCGGCTTCATGCCGAGCTCAGCCAGCACGTCTACGCACAGGGAGACGACGCACGCCACCTTCTGGACGGGTTTGTCAACCGTAACGGATACGCCCGTCACGTCGGTTGCCGTCACGGGTTCGAAGGAAGGCTCTGCGCCCGCCTCCGGCGATGGCGACGCCGTCTCCTCCGCCGCCGGGGACGCCGACTGCCCCGCTGAGGGCTCCTCTGTAGCGTTATCGGCGTTACCCGTATTGCCGCCGCAAGCCGCCAGCATAAGCATCATCATGATCAAAACAACTTGACTCGCTACCTTTTTCTTCAACATGAACGATAATCTCCTTTTCCCGCTATAATGAAATTTACGACTCGCTTATCCGTAATCTTTTCGATTATTAATAGTAATTACTACTATTAATTTTGTCAATGCATTTTCTGCAGGTCAAAGTCGTCTCATCGGCTTATTTCACTTGGCCGGTCCTTTTCCGCTCCTTTAAGTCGGTCTCGCCCACTTATTACGCTTCTCCTAGCGGAGGACAAAAAAGAGCCGCCCCATAAGGGCGACTCTGGCGACTCTGGCGACTTTCCAATCCTTTCAAGCTCATTCAAATTCCTCATGATAACTTCAAAACCGGCCCGACGTCGGCGACTAATCGATATACTCCACGTATTGCAGCAGTCGCTTCAGCACGACGGCGGCTTCGGCGCGGCTAGCCAAGGCCTGCGGGTCGAAGCGTCCGTCCGTGCGGCCGTTCATCAGCTTCGAATCCATAGAGACGGCAACTGCGTCGATTGCCCAATCCGAGACGTAAGCCCAGTCGGCGATACCCAATGCTTCGTTCAGACCGGCGGCTTCTTCAATCATCGATACCGTGTCCTTGCCAGCCGCTTGCAAGGCCCGCAGAAGCATAACGCTCATTTCCTCGCGGGTAATGGCGGCGTCCGGACGGAACTCGCCGTTCTCGAAGCCGAGGATCAGGCCGGCTTCGGCGGCTGCCGCAACCTCGTCGGCGAACCAGTCGCCAGGCGACACGTCGCTGAACGACGGCGCATCATCCACGTCCACGGAGCGCAGTCCCAGCGCCCGCGTCAGCAAGGCCGCGAACTCGGCGCGCGATACTTCCGCTTCAGGATGGTACAGACCTTCCGGCGAGCCCTCCACTAGCAGCTTGCTCGCGAGCAGCGTCACGTCTTCCTCCGCCCAATGGCCCTGCAGATCCGCAAAGCTCTTCTCGATGACGGCAAGACCGTACGCGCCGTTACCAGAGATGCGCAATTCGGCCAAAACGTCGTCTTCATCCTTAACGAATCGAGCCGGAACAAAGCCTGGCTCACCCGTCTCCGCATCCAGCAAGATCGCGGTTAACCGCGCCGAGCTTCCTCCCGAGCTTGCCACGCTAACCGAACGTTCCTGGCCGGCATGGAGGATGAGCTGAGCGATAAAGCCCTCTACAGCTTCCGTTGTTTGGCCATCGGCGGACACCAGCTCCAGCTGCAGCTCGAGCACATGTTCCCCCGACAAGCGGCCGCCCTGCTCGGCGAGCAGCTCCGAAGCATCGGACGACAGCTCCGCCGCGCCAAGACCAATAACCAATTCGCTGCCCGCTTCCGCGTCTTCAAGCGCCTCCGCCCATCCTCTCACCGACAGGCGGAAGGTTCCAACAGGCGTAACCAGCTCGATCATGCCACTCGGAATGTCGTTCAGCGCCTGAAGCATTCCCTCTACCGGAAGCACGGCTTTGACACCCGAAGCCTCTTCGAAGTCATCCGCGCTGACCATATAGCCAAGCACCTGATCGGATGCCGGCTTACCCTTCAGCTGCGACAGCTCCTTCAGCATGCTCTCCTTATTCACCTGAAGAACAGCCGTGCGCTCTCCGTCCGCTCCGGTCTCCCACTCGAGCTTCACGCGTTCAGGCTGCGGAGGAGTGTAGCTTCCGCCTGTCGAACCGCCGCCGCCCGCATTCCTCGTCATGACAACCGACTTCTCGTTCGTCTTGTAGCCATCCACGAAAACTTCGATCGTCACCGTATTCGCGCCAAGCGCAAGAGGAACGGTTGTCGAGAAAAGACCTTCGTCCGACAACGCCGCCAGCTTCACGCCGTTCACGATAACCTCCGCCTCGCCGTTGCCGATGACTTCCGCTTGCCCGCGCAGTTCAACTTGGGCGCTTGTCGTCTGCATGCCTTCGTATTGCATATAGCCCCTCAGCACCGCCGCCTTCGCGATATCGCCGATCTGGTAGGCATTCGCGACAAGCTGGCGATTCGTCCGCGTTCCGGAAGGATCCAGCGTCGAGATGACGAAACCGCCCGCGGGAATGGCGCTGTTCGTATCGTCGGTCGTTCCCCAGCTCCAATTGACCGCTTGCGTCCGGTTCGGCATCTTCGTTACGACGCCGTCCGCGTCCACGACGACCTCGACGTTGTATCTGCCGCCGCCGGTTGTGGCTCCATAGCTCTCGGAATAGACGTTGATGTCTCCCTCGACCAGGTTAATATCCAAATAGTCGGCTTCCAGGAATTGCTCCGGCTGTCCCGGCAGGCTGAGGCCCAGCTGGTAGTCCTTGACATACACTTTATCCTGCAGCGAAGCGGCGACGACCGGCCAGTTCACCTGCGACGCGTCGAACAGCATGAGACCGTTCGAATTCCGCAAACCGGACTGGAAGATCTCCCTCTGCTTCTCCGGCTGCTGCACGTTGTTCATCGCGATGCCCGCGTACAGCGGAATTTCGCCGTTCGTCACGATGTTGCCGAGCGTAATGTATTTCTCCACTTCCGGTCCCGTCTCCTGATAGGCGCCGATCATGAGGAAGTCGATATGCTCGATGTAGCCATTCTCGTAATAATCGTCGGTATACACTTGCGGATTGCCCAGACCCAGACGCTCGTCATAGCGGAAGTTCGGGCTTCCCCAATGGACGCCGTTCAGGTAGTAGGTTTCGAACCAGGAGCCGACGTAAGAGGATACTTCGATCGTTCTCCCCGACTCCGTCTCGAACGCGTCGACCATGTCCTTCACTTCATCAAAATAGCTTGTGATGACGCTTGCGCGGAACGCCCACCATTCGTTGATCAGCGGACCGTCCACGCGCGTCGTGCCTTCGTAGCGGAACACATCCTGCGGCCACTGCGTCAGCGTTTTGCCCCTGTCGGCCAAATATGCCTCGAACTTCGCGCGCGTCACGTCGGAGAAATCCGCCGTTTCGTTGTCGTATCGGCCGCGGTCGTGAATAACGCCGTCCACGTCGTAATTCTCGATGACTTCCCGGTACGTGTCCATCTGGAACGCTCTCACGTCATCGTTCGCGGGATTGACGAACGCCACCAGCCCTTGGGCCGAGCTTTCGCGCAGCCTCTTGATGACGCCGCCGTCCTGGTGCTTGTATACCCGCTCCTCCCAGTCCAGATGATCATCCAGCACCGCGTACTCCCCGCTAGCAATGGAGCCCTCCGCAAAATCGTTGATCGCCGCATGTACCTTCAGTCCCAGCGCATGTCCGTGCTCGACGAACTCTTGCAGCAGATCGAGATTCGGGCTCGCGCCCGCTTTGCCCGGAGCCGTAATTTCGCTGACATACGGCCTATCGGTCAACGTCGCTTTTTTGTAGGAAACAAATCCCTCTACGCCCTTAACGTCGAAGGCGATATCCGTAATGCCGCTGTCCTTGGCTTTCTTCAGGAACTGATACACGTTGTCGCTGGTCTGGAACTTCTTCGCGTTGGACGCCTGGTCGACCCACAGAATGACCTGCTTCTCGCCCGCAAAGCCGGGACGCGCGTAGATGACCAGATTTTCTTCTTTTTGCAAAATGCCGTTTTTGGTGACCGTGACCTTGGCATAATTGATGCCCTCCTCCAGCGCGAGCTCATAGGAGAAAGAGCCGTCGGCCGCGTAAGGCACTTCCGCCTCGTTCACGGTTAAGACCGTCTCGGCGCCTTGTTCGAGGTTGCTAAGCTTGCCGGTAATGGCAGTCGAATCGTCCGTTACGGTATACATGTCGTAATTGTCCAGGCTCAGCCTCACCAACAAGCCGTTGTCGCCCATCAGCTCGGTCAAAGAGACCACATTCCCGTTTTTGCGCAGCTTGATGGCGTCGCCCACCTCGAAATAGGTGGCGAGATAGCGTTTGATCATATTGTTCGCGTACGAGGAATCCTGCGCGTACAGCACATAGCCGCCAGCCGGAATATCCAGCTCCGTCGGCCCGGTCCAGACCGGCGGGTTGCCGCCGATGGACGGGTTGACGACGCGCGTCACTTTGCCGTCCGGTCCGACCTGCACCGCTACGCTTGTCATCGGCACGGTCAGCGACGTTCCATAATTGCGCGTGTATAAGCCGACGAAGTCCGTCACGCCCGCTTCCGCCGGTGGCACGTCCATAACGGTCAATTGCTTGCGCGGACCTTCCAGAGAGATCGTAATATCGATCGGAGCCGCTTCGACCTCGATGTAATCCCCGACTTGGCCGGAGTTGTCGTACGTAATAACAACCGTCTTCGCCGCCAGCTCCGTCTGCTCCCTCCACAGCTTCACCGCCGCCTCATTGGCTCCTTGGACCAAAGATAACGTAAGCGCGAATGCGCCCGTGCCGCTAAGCGGAACGTCGGCATCGTTCACCGTGACCCTGAGACCATCGTTTGCCTTGTAATGCAGGACCGTGCCCTTCAGCTCGTATACGGGAACCGTCACAGTCTCCGCATCGGCGGCTGGAGACGTCAAGGCAAGTCCCGGCTGCACGTTCAGGAAATCTTCGGCCGTTACCTCCGCTCCGTCTCTCATCAGCGTCATAACATCCCCCGTCTTGAAATGCTCGTAAACCGGCTTCCGGTATTGCGACGTCGTCCAGTCGGCATCGCTGGCGAGCACGACGTATCCGCCTTCCGGAATCGTCACCCGATGGCTGGCTTCAAAGCTAACTGGCTTACCGTTGCCGCCCAGCTCCGGGCTCGGTCCGTGCACCTTTGCGATTTGCCCGTCACCGTTCACCTCCAGCGCCAGATTGCCTTGCTTCACGAATATTTCGTTCACGTTGTCGGTGTTGCTCACGCCCGCGCCGCTCGTAAATAAAGAAATATAATTGCTCTTCTGCGGCGGCGCGTCCACGTTAATATTCACATGCTGCACGGCGAGCTGCGTAGCACCGTCTTCCGACACGAGTGTGACGGCTCCGCTAGCTGCCAATGTCACAGGTTCGCCCCCGGCCGGCTGGACGTCTCCGCTCGTCGCCATGGCAAACTGCGGCAACGAGGTGACCAACAAAGCGGCGACCAGCCACTGGCTGCATCTTCTGAAAAATCGCTTGCTCAAATCATCCACCATCCTTTAATGAATTGGGATCGGTCGATTGGCAAACAAGCAGTCCGCGTCGCGCGGCCGCTTGTTCGCCGAATTGCTCTAGGATGACTTGCACGTTTATTTCGTCGATTTATACCACTCGTTCGCTTCCTTGATCGCGTCCGCTCCGCCCTCCGACATCCATCTGGCGAGGAACGTATCGTAATCCGCGATGTTCTCCGAGCCGGCGATGTACATCAGCACCTGATCGTCGAGCAGCTTCGTCAGCTTCTGCTTATTCTTGGACACCGCGTCGATCGGCGGCGCGACGGACATCGGATCCACGACGATATTCGTGTTGGCCGCATTCGCTTGGAACGCTTCATAATACGATTGCAGCACCGGATCCTTGCGGACGCGCGCTTGCCAGTACGTCGGGTAGTTGTGCTCGTCGACGCCTGTCATGTACACGCTTGCGTTCGTCAGGTCGTCGTTGAATTTCGGCAGGATCGGATAATACTTCTCTTCCTTGAACTCGTGGTGAACGCCTTCCTCGCCGATTGCCAGCTTCTTGAACGTCTCCTTCTCGAGCTTGGCGTCGATTAGCTTGATCGCGTCTTCCTTCAGCTTGGAAACCTTCGGCACCGCGATGAACCAGGTTGTAGCCAAGTTAACGCCTACCGACGCTTGGCCGTCCTTGTTTTTCAGATAAGGAATGATGCCGATTTTCGCTTCCGGGAAGTTCTTGACGAGGGCGGCTTCCGCGCTCGACGCGCTCCACCAAGCCAGCTTATACATCGCCGCGTTGCCGCTCGCGAATTTCTCGATCGCCTTCGCGCTCGTGTTGATCGGCATCTCCGAATCAAGCAGTCCTTCGCTGTACAGCTTGTTCATGTAGGTCAGGAAATCCTTCATCTGCGGCAGCTCCGCCTTATGAACCAGCGTGCCGTCGATATCCGTCCATTCGTTGATGACGCCGAAGGCCGTCGCGATATCGCCGTAGATCGAGTCCTTCGTTCCCGTGAGCGGAACGATGCCTTTCGCTTCCTTAATCGCTTTCAGCACCTCGTACAGCTCGTCGGGATTCGTCGGATGCTGAAGCCCGAGCTCATCCATCCAGTCCTGACGGACGACCAGCTCTTCGCCGACGCTGATGCCGGAGCCGGTCTCCGGAATGGCGTATATTTTGCCGTCGATCGTGGCGCTCTTCCAGGAATCTTCCTTGAGGGCAGCCTTGATGTTCGGGCCGTGCTGCTCGATCAGCTCGTCAAGCGGCTCCAGCGCGCCGGCGGTCGCCAGCTTGTAGAACTGGGCGGAGCCGAGCTTCATGATGTCGAAGTTTTGTTTGTTCGCGACCATCAGGTTCAGCTTCTCGTCGGCGTTCTCGGCCGGCAGCATCTCGTATTTCGTTTTATAGCCGGTCGCCTCTTCGATCGCTTTGCTCACCGGATCCGCGTTCGGATCGAACAAGCCGTACTGCATCAGCATCGTCATCTCCGGCTTCTCGCCGCCTCCGGTATCGCTGCTTGGCGTTGCGGTTGCTTCCGAGCTCGCGCTTGCCGATGGCGAAGACGACGGCGGCGGCGCGTTATTGCCGCTGCATGCGGCAAGGGTTAGAGTAGAAGCGGCGATCATGGCGAATACGGACCTTTTTCTCATAGAAGAACCTCCCGTTTTTCTAAAATGGAGAAGCCAACTGCTTCATCCGGCAATAACCGCCTAGGCCGGAATTACCTCGGGTAGCATCACCGCCCTTCATGAGCTTTCATTCAGCCTTTCACCGAACCGACGAGCACGCCTTTCACAAAATACTTCTGCAAGAACGGATACACGAACAGGATCGGAAGCGTCGCGAGCAGGATCGAAGCGGCTTGAATCGACTGCGGCGTCGTGTTGAGCGCCGCATCCACGTTGTCCTTCAGAAACTCGCCGCTCGACGCGACCAGCAGCTCCTTCAGGAACAGCTGCAGCGGCTTCAGCTCCTGATCGGTAATGTAGATCATCGCCGTGAAATAGTCGTTCCAGAAGGCGACGGCGAAGAAGAGGGCAATCGTCGCAAGCACTGGCAAGGAGAGCGGCAGCACGATGGAGAACAGGATGCGGACGTTGCTGGCGCCGTCCAGCTTCGCGGACTCCTCGAGGCCGTCCGGGAGCTCCTCGAAATAATTTTTGATAATGAGCATGTTGAACACGTTGATGGCCGCGGGCAGGAATAGCACGGGCAGCTCGTTGATGAGGCCCAGCGCCTGCATCAGCAGGTAAGTGGGGATGAGGCCGCCGCTGAACAGCATCGTGAAGATGAATAGCAGCAGAATCCATTTTCTCCCCCGGAGTTGAATGCGCGACAGCGGATAAGCCGTAAGGGTGGTGACGAACAAGCCGACCGCGGTTCCGACGATGGCGAGGATGACGGACGTCTTGAGCGCGTTCAGGAACATGTCGTTTTGGAGTACGTACAGGTACGTTCCGGTCTGGAAGCCGATGGGCAGCAGGTTCACCTTGCCGGAGATGACGGCCGATTCGCTGCTGAACGACTTGGCGATGAGGTTAATGAAGGGCAGCAGCGTCGTCAGCCCGAGCAGGACGAAGAACGTACAGTTGAAGACGTTGAACAGCTTTTCCGAAACCGTTTGTTTCACGGTCGCTCCCCCTCCCTCACCAGATGCCCCGCTGCAAATATTTGCGGCTGAGCGCATTGCCTGCTATCACGAGCGTAAACGCGATAATCGATTCGAACACGCCGACGGCGGTCGTGAAGCTGTAGTCTTGGTTGCCGATCCCCATCCGGTACACGTACGTTCCGATGACATCGGCTACTTTGTACACGGTCGGGTTGTACATGACGAGAATTTGCTCCGTGCCGGCCTCCAGGATGTTGCCGAGCCGCAGGATGAACATTAGCAGAATGATGGGGGCGATGCCGGGAAGCGTAATATGCCAGAGCTGTCTCATTCGGCCCGCTCCGTCGATCTTCGCCGCTTCGTACAAACCGGGATCGATGGTGGCGAAAGCCGCCAGGTAGACGATCGTGCTCCAGCCCGTCTCCTTCCATCCCGCCGAGGTGATCAGCACGCCGCGGAAGACGCTGTTGTCGAGGAAGAACGAGATCGGCTCCATGCCGAGCGAAGAGAGAGCTTTGTTTACGAGACCGCCGTTGCTCGACAGCAGATCGATGAACAAGCCGCTGACGATAACCCAGGACAAGAAGTGCGGCAGGTAGATGACCGTCTGCACGACGCGCTTGAACAGCATGAGCCTCAGCTCGTTCAGCATGAGGGCGATGATGATCGGCAGCGGGAACAGAATGCCGATCTTGAGGAAGCTGATGATCACCGTGTTCTCGAACACGTGCAGGAAGTCGGGAGCGCTGAACAGTTTGGCGAAGTGCTTCCATCCGACCCATGGACTCGCGGCGTAGCCGTCGAAGATGTTGAAGTCCTTGAACGCGATCGTGATCCCGTACATCGGGGCGTACTTGAACAACAGAAGTAGCGATAATCCGGGGATTAGCAGCGCGTACAAATCCCAGTCCCGTCTAATATCGGCCGCCAGCTTGGCGAAAAAGCCGCGTTTGATCGGAGTCGCCGGAGTCGTTCCGGGCGGTGACGCCGTCTCGCTTTTCATCCGCATCCCCCCTCGTATTCGTTGCTAACTTTAAGTGCGTGTTCAAAAAGTCCAGTTTTCAGCACCTTGGCCTATGCTTCCGCTGCTGCGTTTTTTCCAAAAACGCGTAGATCCGATGAAGCTAGAAACTGAGGAGCGGAGCGTAGTGAAAGCTACGTGAGCACCTGCAGTGTTTCCGGAGGAAACACACATCGAAAGCATAAGCTGTTTCGGCTGGAACCGGGCCCCGCGAAAGTAATCGGAATAAGCTTCGAAGCTTCACTTCACTTTCGTGGGTAACAGAAGATATTCGACGTCGAGTTAACTTCCTGATATAGCTTCGTGATCAAAAGTGGACTTTTTGAACAACCTCTATACCAAAATTTTAGTTCGGATTCGGTAGGGATTATAGGGTACAGCCATTACTCTTTTTGGTACTTTGATGTCGGGATTGGCGAATGACTTGTTAGCAGCGTTGCCGGAGGGGGAGCTCATTAGGGGAACGGTCGGACATAAAAAAACAGACTGCGATTAGCAGCCTGTTTGAAAGTTAATATTCTGGTCATTTCATGCGGGGTGAGCAATAACGATCTCCCGTGTCGCTGCTGTGCCACGCACCGCCGTTCTCGCACCATTTGCGACACCTCTGATCGTTATCGAGCAAACTAGTTACTCCGGCGAGGCGATAACGATCTCACGTATCGCTGCTGCGCCATGCAGCGCCGTTCTCACACCAATAGCGACACCTCCGATCGTTATCGAGCAAACTTGTTACTCTTACATGGCGATAACTGTTTAAAGAAAAGACTGGCGACGCCCCCTTAAGCAGGCAGGATAGCGCAATAAAGGAGTTTCTTAATTTACAGTGGAATCTTGTAATTGAGGTGAGTTTAATGAACTATTCGAACAGCTCGAAAGAAATTGATTTTACTGGATTTCTCGGACAGAAAGTATTAGAAATATTCTCAGTAGGACTCGAATTACTTGACCTGAAATTGGAGAATGGAATTATTAACGTTGAGTGTTCTTGGAGATTGCGCTTAGCTACCGTTATTCTGATTGGTATTAATGAAAAAAAGGAAACAGACTTTTCATCTATCTTGAAAGATCGTTTAATTTCCAAATCGATTACCAACATACACTACTTTGAGACAGGCGACTTAATTATCCAATTTGAGGAAAATCACTTTTTAGATTTATTCGCCGATTCATCCACCTTTGAACATTACCAGTTGTATCTTGGGGAGAAACTATTCTTGATTGGTAGGTAAAGCTCGGTTCCTAATGAGAAACTTTTGTTCCATAAACAACCACGACGAGGCTGCCGAAAAATCGGCAGCCTTGTTAAGCTATTTAGCAGGATAGTTCCAATATGTGGTACCTATTGTATAATAGGTTGAGGTGAATGTGAGTGAAAAACGATTTAATGATGGCAAAAATAAAACAGTTAAAGAAAAGAGGATCTCTTCCCGATTCTGGTCTCAAACGAAATTCGGTTCACTACCCACTTATTTCGTATATTAAAAATTCGATAAGTTTGTTTATTAGTGAATCGTATGATGATGTTGCACTATTCTTTAAACGAGCAGATGACGAGATTTCTATATTAAATCAGAAAAACTTGAGTCATGTAGAGTACTTTTCATTGTGTGATGATTACATGAGAAATATATCAAAATTTTTAATTACTCATAATTATCTGTCTGAAAGTGGACTAGAGTTAATACCTCATAAGTATAAGTGTGACCCCAATACAATCGGTTGAATTAACAGGAAGCGATTGCTTAATCTTGACTCAGCGGCGGTCGGCCACTCGATCGGCCGCAGTGTATCGTTGAACTAAAGGGCAAGATAGTTCCAATTCATGGTAATACAGACATAAGGATTTATTTTGCAAAAGGAGGACATCATTATAGCTTTAGTTCATGACTTCATACTTATTTCAAGCCGAAAGTTTGAAGAGATTTCTTTAAGTGGGATCTTTAATTACAAGGACAGTAATCAAGAAAATGTTGTTCAATTACATGATGACATGTTTGGTTACATGCAAGATTCATTGAAATGGATAGAAACCATAAATCCTGACAAAAACGAAAGTGCTTTGGGATTTAATTACTATGGAAGGTCAATAATTGAAAAAACGGGAGCAGTAAAATTAACGAAGCTCATGAAAGCCTGGTATCTTATGTTTTCAGAAGCTCCTGAAGAAATAATTTTAACGGGATGGTATATGTGGGTTGAAGATGAGGACCCACGAACAACTGGGGCATATGACAAACTGTCATTTAGTAGAAAAGAAGTTCTTGATACTCTAAGTAGGATGATTGAATTTTCAATCATGGTGGAGTCGGGTGAATATAAAATGATTTACCTTGGTATTTGAGCTCGGTACAAGAGGAGATTAATACATGCTTTATTACAAAGCATTAGGGGGATTTAGTGTTTAATTTTAAAACTAATGATGAATCAGAGATCCTGTGCTCGTTGATCGCTAAAGAAATGCATGAACAATTCAATATTACTATTGAAGAGGCAATTGGACGGATAAATGCTTTTTGGTCTAAAGTTGATTTTGTAGACGAGAATGATCTCAGATACCATGCATCGGTTGAATATTGGTGTAGTCAAATCTACTTTGAAAATTGGTTGCCGGCTAAAGACAGAAATACACTGAAAATAAGAACCTATGTTCATAGAAAATCTTGATTTATATTACATAAAATTCTTTGAACTAACGGGAGACAATAGCTCAATGCTACATGACGGCAGTCGGCCAGCGGCTGTCATTTCTTTTGCTACAGGGCAGGAAAAAATTAGCCCCTAGAATTGAAGAAAAGAGAAGACGCATGGAATGAGAGGAATCGAGTTATGGGGGTTAATTCAAAAGGGAAAAGAAAGTTAGTGCATAGAGGTAGAACATATTATTGGAATGTCCAACAAGATCCAGAGGATTACGGACTAACCAACCTTAGTATCGTTTCTGAAGATAAGAAGTTTATTCTATCTTACCATGTAGGACAATCAAATAATGATAGCCCACCTTTTATTGTGGTAAAGGGTATCGAATTTGGAGGGTTAGAAAATTATTATCGACAAGGTTGGGTAAGAGTTCTGACTCCGTATTGGGATGATAATGTTATTACGCCTGGATTCGTTATAATCATAATTGAATGGTGTTTACTTCGTAAGGACCTCCTAGAGTTAGTTGATTGGAAAGGCGATATTCAGCAGATATTCCCTAACCGATTGATCTAACTGGAGACGTTAGCTGAATGAATCCCTTCAGCAGCTGGTCACAACGATCAGTGTAACTGGATGACTTTTACTGGGTACCTGAACTGATAGTTTAATTTTTGAGCAACGACCACAGGGCTGTTCGCCAAGGAATTGCAATTGACGGACAGGATGGAAACACTATAATAGTCAATTGAAAGTCTACGTAACTCGCATATAGAGGTGAGGATAGTCTTGAGTAAAAAAATTGGTCAAATTATTGGGGTCTTATTTTCAATAATTTGTTTTTCGTTAGCGGTATATGGAAGTCGCTTTTTTGAAAACGGAATTACGGATTTTATGTTGTACCTCTTTCTATTACCATCTTTACTTGCACTGATCGGATCAATGTTTAACAAACCATTTATAAATACAATTGCATTTATTTGGCTCATTCCTGCTTGTTTGTATTTTACCATTGGTCCTTTTCTAATAATACTTCACTTTGTTGCTATTGCTTTCATGTTCTTAAGTAAAAAAAATTACAACTCAGCCAACAGGGAACGTTAGTTCAGCCATCCAGGAGCAGTTTGCCGCCGTGGCAACTGCTCCTGTTGTCGTTAAGCGAAGGGACAGTTTACTTCAAAGAACAATGGGATATTAAATCATGCCCTTCTCGCTATCGGAGAACGTTAGTTGAATGACAACAGCGGCAGGACTTTATTTATCAGGTCTGAACTGCCGCTGCTTTATATAAATGGTTCAGTCTAAAACTTATTTTTCAAAAGCTGACGACCCTTCAATTCATAAACCCCGCAAGATCAACAACTCCAGTCTAATACTTTATTCTCATCGAACAATAACGATATCACGGATCGCTACGCCGCCACGCACCACCGTTCTCGCACAAGTAACGATACCTCTAGTCGCTATCAAGCAAACTAGTTATTCCTGCGAGGCGATAACGACCTCACGTATCGCGCTGCGCCACGCACCGCCGATCTCGCACGAATAACGACACCTTCGATCGCTCTTGAGCAAATTAGTTACTCTGGCAAGGCGATAACGATCTCCCGTGTCGCTGCTGTGCCACGCACCGCCGTTCTCGCACCTGTAACGACACCGGCGATCGCTATCCAGCAAACTAGCTACTCCGGCAGGGCGGTAACGATCCCACGTATCGTTGCTGCGCCACGCACCGCCGTTCTCGCGCCAGTAACGACACCTCCGGTCGCTATTGGGCAAACTAGTTACTCTAACATAGCGATAACGATCCCACGTATCGCTACTCCGCCACGCACCGCCGTGTTCGCGCCAGTAACGACACCTCCGATCGTTATCGAGCAAACTAGTTACTCTAACATAGCGATAACGATCCCACGTATCGCTACTCTACCACGCACCGCCAATCTCGCCACCAGTAACGACACCTCCGGTCGCTATTGAGCAAACTAGTTACTCTAACATAGCGATAATGACCTCACGTATCGCTACTGCACCACGTTCCGCCGCTGCGCTTAACATCAAGCCTTCACCCCGCCCGGGGTAACTCCCCAATACTTCCGGAACACCTTCGTAAAGTAGCTGACGTCCCGGTAGCCGACGAGCCGCGCCGCGTCGTACACCTTGCCCCCGTCCTGAAGGACGGTCTTGGCCTGCTCCATCTTCCGCTCCAGCACGTAAGCGGAGAACGAAACGCCCGTCTCCTGCTTGAACAAGCGGCTCACATAGGAGGAATTGACGAACAGCCGGTCGGCCACCGTGTGCAGCGTAATGTCGCGGTCCAGCTCCTGATCGACGATGGCCAGGATAGAGCGGACCAGTCCGTTGCTGGTCCTGCGCCGCTGCCGCTGCAAGTAAGCGCAGATATGGCCCACGTTCCGCGCCAGCCAGGCGCGCGTCTGCTCCTTGCTGGTCAGCAGCCTGACGTTCTGGAAGTACGCCATGTCGTCGCCCGCCACGTCGCGGATCATCCAACCCTGCTTCTGAATAATGCGGATGAACAAGCTGCTCAAATACAGCACGGCCTCGTGCATCTCGTCGGCGGATTCGACGGGCTCGAGACTCTTGTCCCACAACCCCCGCAGCGCTTCCAGCGCTTTGTCCTCGTCGCCTAGTTCCAGCGCGATCTCAAGCGCCTTCTCCAGCCCCGGCTGTGCCTGAACGCCCTGCTGCTTCCGCTCCTGCTCGCGGTAAGGAATGGCGATATCATGCCCGTACACGATTCTCTCCTGCAGAGCGCGGCAGGCCTGGGCGTACAGCTCGCTCATCTCGCCGATGCTTCCGGCGCCCGCGCATATGCCGGCGCTCGCGGTTAAGCCAAGCGTCTCCCTCGCTCGCGCAAGCAGCTGCACGACTGAGGCTTGCACTCTTAGGTTGGAATCCTCGGGCTGATCATCCGGCGGCAGCGCAAAGACGAGCAGCGTATACCCTTGCCGATCGGGACAAACCCAGCAGGAGGGGGCGGGCAGCAGCTCCTTAGCTAGGCATTGAAGCGAGAAATGCCACATCGGCGAATCCTCTGCCTTGATACGCCCGTCTCCCTGCGGGATGGGGTCGACATCGACCACCGCGACGGCGATCCGGTCGCTCTCCGAAAGCGCGATCTGATATTCCTTGCATTTGCGCAGCACTTCGCCATCGTCATAGACGCCCGCCGTCCATTGCTGGAAGAAGCCGCTCTGCAGATGCGGCAGATGCTCCTGCCACTTGACCTTCAGCTCCGACTGCTCCCTCCATCGCTCCAGCTCGGCCCGAAGCTGTCCGGCCGCTTCCAGCACGGCCTCCAGAATCTCGTCCTCCGCCGCCGGCTTGAGCAAATATTGCGATACGCCGTAGGACATGGCTTCCTGCGCGTAAGCGAAATCGTCATGGCCGCTCAGAATGATCAGCTTCATCATGGCGCCGCCATCCGGCCGCTCCCGCAGCTTGCGTACCAGCGTCAGCCCGTCCATCTCCGGCATCTGCACGTCGATCAGCATAATATCCGGCCTCTTCCGCTCCGCGAGACGCAGCGCCTCCACGCCGTTCGCGGCCAATCCCACTACCTCGATGCCGTGCTCCTCCCATGGAATGTTGTTCGCCAGTCCTTGGCGCAGACGCAGCTCATCCTCCACGATCATCAAATTCATGCGGACCTCTCCCCTTTATCCCAAGTATGGTGAACCGGCGAACCGAGGCTTTCCTTGCATCCTGCCAGCGGCAGCGTAATGACGACCGAGGTCCCTTCGCCGGGGACCGTATCGATGGTCAGCGCAGCGCCTTTCCCGTAATACAGCTTGAGTCGCGACAGCACGTTGCGGAGCCCGAACAGATCCTTGTACTCCTCCTCCGGCGAGAACAGGTCGTCGTCGCGCCTGCTCAGACGCTCCAGCTCCTGCCTCACGTACGACGCGCGCTCCTCGCTCATGCCGGGACCGTTGTCCCTCACTCCGATATGGAGCGTCTCCCCGTCCTCGATCCAGCTGGAGATGACCAGCAAGCCGCCTTCGGTTTTGCCCTCCATGCCGTGCAGAATCGCGTTCTCCACCAGCGGCTGTAGCAGCAGCTTCATGATCGGCACCGGCCGGCTCTCCTCCTGGATGTCGTATCTCACCGTGAAGCTGTCCAGAAAGCGGATTTGCTGAATGCGAATGTAGTAGTGAAGATGGGACAAGCTTTCGTCGACCGTGAACACTTCCTTGCCTTTGTTGAGGCTGAGCCGGAAGAAACGGGACAAATTCAGCACCATTTCGCTGATCTCGTCCGCTTCGTAATTTTTGGCCGTCCAGTTGATCGAATCCAGCGTATTGTATAGGAAATGGGGGTTGATCTGCGTCTGCAGAAACTTCAGCTCCGTCTTGGCCAGCCTCAGCTGCTGCTCGTAATGCTCCTCGATCAGGCGGCGCTGGTCCACCACCATCCGGTTGAACGCTTCCGTCAAATAACCGAGCTCGTCCTCCCGCTTGTTCTCCAGCTGCACGTTCATATTGCCGATGCTGATCCTCTTCATCCCTTTGTACAGCTTATCGACCGGGGAAGCGATCCCGATATAGACGATCCACGAGATACCAACGGCGAGCAGTACGCTGATGGCGATAATGCCTACCGTGTACAGCTGCAGCTGATCGGTCTGGGCATACAGCTCCTTCACGGGCTGAACGAGCGTCAGACGCCACTTGGAATAAGGCGAGTCGAGCGCTACCGTCAGCATCCCGTCCCTGGTAACCGGCAAGCCCGGCTCGCTCTCCCCGTAAGCCAGGGCATGATCCGCGCCGCTCTGATTGCCCGTGCCTGCTATCGGCTTGCCATAGTCGCTGTGCAGGTAGATGGCGGCCGACGGGGAGGGAAGCAGCGACTTCATCATTTTCGTCAGCTTGCTCTTGTCCAGCGTAATGATGACGACATCGGCCCTGCGGTTGTTGTTGTACAGATCCATCGTGCGCATGAGCGATACGCTGTCGGTGTGGACCATACTGCCGAACGTCCCCTCGCCCGCGATCGGATCCTCGGCAAGCACGTACGTAATTTCCGTTCCGCTTGTAATCGCCGTATTTTCCAGCCATTGCTGCTGCTCCGCCGAGGTCAGCCTGCGTCCTCCGTAATGCGTGGAAATCATCATATGGGAGGGCTGGTGGTACAGCGATATTTGCGACACGATATGATTGATGGAATTGACGTTGGACAGCTGCTCGAGCAGCCGCGAGAACTCGACGATGGACCTCGGAGACAGCTCCTCTCCGCTCCCCGCGAGAAGCTCGATAAACGCCGGATCCGTAGCGATCAGCGTCGAAATCTCCTCCACGTTCTGCAGCGTCAGATCAATATAATCCATGGCCGAGCCGAGCACCGTCTCCGACCGTTCCACCGCTTGATCGTGCAGGATGCTCCGCGAGCGGTCCACGGCGAACAGGCTGACAAGCACGAGCGGGAGCAGGATCAGCAGAAAATAACAGGTAAGCCGAAACTGGATTCGGCGCGAGAACAGGTCGCGGAAGGACCGCACGGGATTTCTCATGGGGCCGCGATCCCCCCTTCCTGCAGGCGCCCTTCATACCACTTGTTCACTTCCTCGGTAATCTCCGCCCCTCCTTCCCGGTACCACCGCTCCACGAACGCGTCGAATTCGTCCAACGGAACGATGCCCATCACGATCTCCGTAAAAACGTTTTGGAGCTCCTCCAAATGTCCGGCATGCTTGCTCATGGCTGGCGTCGGCGTGCCGTAGAACTGATTGCGAATCACGTTTTGTTCAATCATCTGCAGGTTCTCGTATAAATGGAAATCGCCGAGCGAATCAAGCCGCGCCTTGGCGATCTCGGGGTCGACGACGTCCACGAGCGCTTGGTAAATGCCGCGGTACAGATGCTTGTCGTGCTCCGCGAAATTGGTCACCATCTTGCCGTCCTGCATCGACCAAATCTCGTTTTCGAACCCGAGCTTCAGCGTTTTCCGTCCTTCGCCCGCGATGAAATTCAGCAGCTTGATCACTTCCTCGGGATGGCTTGTCCCGGCGGGAACGACATTGAAGCCGCGAATGAGGTCGCTGTCGTACACCCCGCTGTGCCCTTCGGGGCCGACCGGATATTCGAGGGCGATCCATTCCGCGTTCGGATCCTTTTTCTTGTTCAGCGCGATGGGACCGCGCGTATCGTACCAGGCGGCGGAGAACATTCCGACCCGGCCGTTTTCGATTTTTTCGATAAAGACGCTGTTGCGATTGAGCGGAAATTCCGGGTCTACCAGCCCCTCGCGATACAGCTTCGCAAGAAAGCCGAGCGCCTCCTTCGTCCCTTCCAGCGTGCTTCCGTTCACCAGCTTGCCGTCCCGCTCGAGCCACGAATTCAGCTGCACGCCGAACGCGCCGAAGAACGGAGCGGTGCGCCCCATGTTTTCCGTCAAAATAAGGCCCATTGTATCATGCAGTCCGTTGCGGTCGGGGTCGTTCTTGGCGAACGCTTTGATCACCTCGTAATAGTCGTCCAGCGTTGTCGGAGGCTTCAGCCCCAGCCGGTCCAGCCAGTCCTTGCGCACGTACATCAGCTCGATGCCCGGCACCTCCGTCAGGCTGGGAATCGCGTATATTTTGCCGTTGTAGCGCATTCGCTCCCAGGCTTCTTCGGGAATGTATTTCTTCAGATCCGGTCCATATTGATCGATATAGTCGTCCAGCGGGACAATCGCGCCTTTCTTGACGTATTCGTCGTACCATACGGGATTGTAGCTGTGAATCAGATCCGGGAGATTGCGGGACGCCATGATGACGTTCAGCTTCTCCTCGTACACCTCCTGGGGCGGGATGCTCACCCGCAGATCCAGTCCGGTTTCTTCTTCTATGTAATGAATATAGGGATTGTCGTTCTCATCCAGGCCTTCGGGGAATATCATGCCGAGGTCGTTAATGACCATGGAGACCGAGACGCGGCTCTGCTCGGCCGACGCCTCCTTCTCCAGCGGCTCGCAGCCGGCGGCAACCAGGGAAGTCGTCATGATCAAAGCATGCACAAAAATCATTTTGTTACGCTTCATAAGCTCCCTCCAACTATTAGTTCGAGTTCAACAAGTCCGGTTTTCAGCACCGAGAAGATTGAATGAAGCTAGGAAATGAGGAGCGGAGCGTAGTGAAAGCTACGTGAGCACCGGAAGTTCCGACTGAATTCAATATTCGATGTCGAATCCGCTTCCTGATATGCCTCGTGATCAAAAGTGGACTTTTTGAACAACCTCTATTAAGTTATAGGCCCGGATGATGCAGTCGGCTTAAGTGCCGCCCTCCCCGTCCCCCAGACATCTGCGAAGCTCCGGCAGAATCGCGTCCGCCATCAGGACGAAGCCGTAGTCGGTGGGATGAATGCCGTCGACCGTGCTGTCGCCGTACCGGGAGCCGAGAAAGGTGCTGCCATCCGCAAAATAAAGCCGATCGTCGCCCTGCCGCTTCAGCTCCTCCGCCAGCGTTCGCTGGTACGACCGCCTCTCCTCCAGGCTCCGCTTCAGCTCCTCGTCCCCGTCGATGCCCGGCGGCAAGATTCGGGTCAGGAGCAGAATCGGCACCTTCGGATGCGTCTGACGATACGTTCGGATAAAGACCGGCAGCGTCTCCTGCAGACTGCTCAGTCCCCCGCAATTGGCTTCGTAATCCAGCACCAGGCAAGCGGGACTGTCAATCTGCGCAATGATGCGGGCCATCTCCGGCTCTCCCTTCCCGCTGCCCGAGAAGCCCAAGTTGACAAACTCCAGATTCACGCATCGGCTAAGCTGGTTGGGATAGGCCATCCCCGGCCGCGAGGCGCAAGCTCCCTGGGTGATGGACGTTCCGTATACGATCACTTTTCCGTCATGCGCATACGGCGGAGGCTCTTGCAGCACCGCGCCGGACCTTAGGCCGACGGCAGCCTCCTCTACGGCTTGGTACAGCGGGAAATGGATGGTCACCAAGCGGAGCCGGCGGCGATCATCCCGGTGCAGCAAGGCCGAGTACTCCGTATCGCGCGGAGCGAATACCGCCGTCCCCGCGAATAGCTGCTCTCCGAAGCCGCCCGTATAGGCATCGAACCCGCATTGCCCGGCCGGCGCCATATGGTACATGTCGGCGCTTCCCTTAAGCGTCGCGCGGATATACACCACGTCCGAGTCCGTCATAAAACGAATCTGCCCGCCGGCCGTGCAATTAGCCAGCCAATCGACGGCCTCCGGGATCGGCTCGCTCGGCTGCAGCGGCAGCCGTCGATAGCGGCGATCCTGCCGAAACCATGGAAAACCCGATAGCCGAAACGGCTCGCTGCCGGGGTCATGCCAGATAAGATCCGATGCTCCCTCTTGTCCCTCAGCGACTGAGCTCCTCCTCATATGCTCGTCGTACTTGTCCAGCCGGGTTACCGATTGATCGTCCATGTTCGATGTCCTCCTTCATCGACTGTATTTATATTTTATTAACAGATACATAATGTAGCAATAACTTTCATGCAGGGAAATCCGCTTGAACGGCAATAGCCCGTAAAGAAACAGGTACTCTGCTTCCTTACGGGATGGTTGGCTTGCTTCTAGGGGGTCCGCGGCAGCTGCCTAGTCGACCCGAATTTCCTTGCCCTGCGAGGCGGATTCGTATACGCCGCACAAGATTTTCATCATTTCCACGCCGTCCTGCACCGGGCTTAACGTTTCCTTGTTGCCTTGGCATACCTCGATGAAATAGTTAATTTCGTCTTGGAAGCCTTGCACGAATTCGAACGACAGATTGTCGATCTGCGGCGTCGCGTTCAGAATCGTATCGTATTTCTCCATGATCAGCGTCAGCTCCGGCTCGAGCTCGACGCCGCCCTTCTCGCCGTACAGCTTGACGGTCAGCTCATCCTCTTTGGCATGTAGCGTGAAGCTGACGTCCACCAGCAGCGAAGCGCCGTTCTCGAAGCGGATCAGCGCGTTGGCCATATCCTCGACGGAATTCAGCTCGGCGTTGTAGTCCGCGGCCTTGTAGAACTTCAGATTTTTTACATTGGAGCGATTGCCGAGACGATTGTACGTGTTGCCGCTTATGGATTTCACCTTTGGTCTGCCCATAAGGTACCAGCACAGATCGATCACGTGAACGCCGATGTCGATCAACGGACCGCCCCCGGAGCGCTCCTTGTCCGAGAACCAGCCGCCGGGATTGCCGAGCTTGCGGATGCAGGACGCCTTGGCGTAATAGATAGGCCCAAGCTCGTTATTGTCCATAAAGGCTTTGACGATTCTCGTATTGGACGCATAGCGGCGGACGAAGCCGACCTGGAGCGTCTTGCCCGATTCCAACACGGCCTGCTCCACCGCGAGCGCCTCCTCGACCGTCTTGCTCAGCGGCTTCTCGCACAGCACGTGCTTGCCGGCCCGCAGCGCCGCGGCGCTGATCTCCGCGTGGGAATTGTTCCACGTACAGACGCTGACCGCGTCGATGTCCGGATTCTCCAGCAGCTCGCGGTAATCCGTGTAGACGTGGGGAATGTTATATTTCTCCGCTTTGGCCTTCGCCCGCTCCTCGTTAAGATCGCAGACGGCGACGATGACCGCATCGTCGTTCTTGTTATAGGAACCGAAATGCATCTCCGAAATGGAGCCCGCGCCGATGACGCCGATTCTGATCGATTGGCTCATGGAATAGTCACCTCGTTATTCGATTTGGTGGGATGGTTAAACCGGGCGAAGCTCGGGCCACGACAGCTCGATGCCTTCCGCCGTCAGCAGCTTCTGGAAGCCGTCCAGCTCGCTCGCCGTATCGCGAACATCCCGCGGCATCAGACCGCGGTCCAGACAATAGCTTGCGCAATAGCCCGCTGCCTCGCCGATGTTCCATTCCACGGGATGCAGCCGGTAGCAGCCGTTCGTAATATGGGTTACGCCGATGTTTTTGCACGCCGCCAGCAGGTTGTTCACCCGGACCGGAATCAAGCTGCCCAGCGGAATTTGGAACGGCAGCGACGAGATGTCGATGTACGGACGGCCCGCCGTGCTCGGATGCAGGTCGATCCGGTAGCAGCCGATGCCGACGGAATCATCGAACCGTTCGGCCTTACCGTCCGGACGGCAGTCCGTCGCGACATGCTGCTCGAGCACCGTAAACGCCGCCTTGATTCGCCGGGATTCCCGAATGTACGGGTACTTCGCGAGTCCGTCCTCCGTGCCGACGACGTCGGGACGCAGCCTGATGCCCGGGTAGCCCTTCCCGCCGTCGGGGCGCGGCGCTTCGGTCTGCAGCCAATACAGCAACGAGAGGCTGAGCTGCTTCGCGTCCTCGAGATGGCGCTGGCGCTCCTCCGGGGTAACGTCGATGACGGAGCCGAGCCAGTAGTCGTTCTGCGGCCAGTTCACCAACGAGATCGAGCTGCGGTAGACGCCGGGCTCGAAATGATCGCGATTCGCGATCTGCCGGTATTGGAACAGCGAGAATCTGCCCGTGCCGGGGAACAGCTCGTAAGTGACGGGCTCGTTCGTCGCGGGCTTGACGCCGGTCCAGCTCAGCAGGCGGTCCGGCCAAAATTCGGCCTTGTACTCTCGCCAGAACTCATAGCGCTCCGGCTTCTCTATCGTATGGTCTTCGCCTTCCAGATAGTCGATGGCGAAGCAATGCGTGAAGCCTTGCATATCCTGCGGAAGCGCGTCTCCGTCGACGGCGTGCGGCTCTCCGGTCTCCTGCCGCGACTCGGCTCCCGTCACGTATTCGACTCCGGCCAGCGGCAGCAGATCGCCGCATTCGGTCGCGTCCAGGAAGAAGGGAGCTTTCAGTACGGCGGTTTGTCCGGTATCGAGACTGCGTACCGTCACGGAGACGATCTCGTCGCCGGCCGTTTCGGCGCTGACCGGAATATGACGCTTCCATAATGTCAGCCGGCCGCTGTGAACATAAGGAGCCAGCTGGCTCTCCAGCACGGCAAGCGCCGCCCGGGGCTCGTGGCACAGACGGCTGACCGATCCACCGCCTGGATTAAGCCGCGGATTAGAACGCGCCTCCGCCGTCAGCGGGAAGTAATCGCGGTAGTACGCGCGGATGCCGTCGCGGAACTGGCGGTAGCTTCTCGTACAGCCGAAAGATTCGATCCAGGGATGCTCGTCGGGCGGCACGGCCTGGCTGGTCAACTGGCCGCCGATCCAATCCGTCTCTTCCGTCAGAATGACGGTTTTGCCCGACTTCGCCGCCGTCAGCGCGGCGGCAACGCCGCCGGTGCCTCCTCCGATAATGACGATGTCGGCTTCTGCTATTCGTTGCATGGCTAATCTCCTCGCGTTTGGTTTTGACTTTGGTTCAAGCAATAGTTTGATTGAAGTATTCGTAGCTGCGACGGATGCCCTCCGCTTCGCTTCCTACTCCTTCGTATTCCAGGACGATCGCGCCCTGGTAGCCGTTGTTAGCCAGCCTGTCCAGAATGGCTTTCACTTCTACGTCTCCAAAGCCCAGATTGGCGCCTTCGAACGCCTTCCCTCCGAGCGACTTGTAGCGGCCGTCGTCCCGCTGCGCGAAATCCTTCAAATGAACATGAGCGATATAAGGCAGCAGAATATCAAGCGCGGCCGATGGATTCTCGTCCACCAGCAGGAAATTGCCCGTATCGAACGTGGAGCGGAGCGACGGGGAATTCACCCTGTCGATGATCGTCTGCACCTGCTTGCCGCTTCCCGCCAACTGCCCGTGATTTTCGAGACAGAGCACCAAGCCTTCGGCTTCCGCCTTCCTTGCGGCCGAACCCAGGCCGTCGACGATCCAATCCAGCGCCTCATCGAAGGTCGCGATGGCGCTCAGGTTGCCGGAGAACACGCGGATGGTCGAGGTGCCAAGCGCCTTCGCAATGGGAAAAGCATTCGTGATGACCTGCAGCTCTCTCGCCCGCTCCTCCTCGGACGCCTTCACCAAATCGTTGCCGACCGCATAGCTCGACACCTTGATGCCATGCTCGGCCGCGAATGCGACTGCCTGCGGAAGCTCGCGCTCTGCGTCCTTCCAGAATACATCCAGCAGCTCGACCTGCCGGATCCCCTCGTCCTTGCAGAAGGAGAGAAAATCGAGCACCGTCCATCCCTTCTCCCGCACCGTGCGGTGAACGCTCCACATGCTAAGCGAAAGCTCCATCCTGCATATCCCTCCATCAACGTATCTTTGTCTTCTCCCCCATTGTAAAAGCTGGTGCCGCCTATAGGTAGGGTAGAGCGATGACCTTTTTTGGTAACTTGATGCCGGAAAATAAAAAAACGGTCCTTCTACTAGGAAGAACCGAATGCTTAGTTGTATGGATGGATCAATTCCCGCATTCCAAACGAAGAAGGAAGTTCCTTGTTTCGATATAGGCGTCTTCCCATCCCATCTTCGCGTAAAATCGCAGACCGTCGAGTCCTTTGAAATAATAGGCCCCCATCAACCGCTCTTTGAAGTTGGGAATCGCGATGCCCGCTTTCTCCTGGTAGTCTTGATACGCTTGAATGACTCCGCAGCGCGGCATATGCCGATCGAGAACGGCAAGGTCCACGAGGAAGTCGCCGTACAGGCAGTTGCCGTCAATGATGCCGGTTATTCGATTACCGTCCGTTAATATATTCCATTGATGAAAATCGCCGTGGATAAAGGCCCTATGCGGCTCGTTATACGGCACGAATGTCATCAGTCGACTATAGATTTCTTCGAAAACATCTCTCTCCAAGCAGGACGTGCGATAGAGCTCATGCCAATTCTCCCAGAACGTTCCCGTCTGATCTTCCGCGTTAGCTGCAACGACGAAGTCTCTCCAAGACGCGTAGGGCGCGTTTCCGTCAGGACCAATCCACCCGTACCCGTTCGTCTTCCGGATATCCGCGTCAGCAAGCTTCTTCAGGATGCCGATCAATTCCGGCAAATGACGGGTTTGTTCATCCAGCGTGCAATCGGATAAAAGATGTCCTTCCATCCGATCCATGATGACATAAGCCAATCGTCCAATCCGGCCCAGCGCTATAATTCCGGGGAAAGGAATGCCCCTGTCCGTAAGTAATTGCGACACATAACGCTCCGTCTCGTACGCGCCATCGAGATCGCTGAATTTAACGACATAGCTTTTGCCTGCGTGGGTGAATGAAAACACGTTGCTCAAGTTGCCTCCGGCAAGCGGCGCAATTTCGGCCGCTCCGGGTCCGAGATGTTTACTAAGTACGTTCTCGATGTCGCTTATGGCCACATCCGGTTTCAAGTCATCCGTCATGGTCCCCCTCCGGTCCAAAGTTTTTAAGCTGGCTCGTTAGGGTCATTATAGCATCGTTCAATCGGTTGAAGGAGGGAATAAACCTTTTAAACGATACTTTGCAATTGCTCCCGGATCCTCCTTTTGTCAACCTTGTCTACGGCCGTCCGTGGCAGCTTATCGAGAATAAACAGCTTGGCCGGCCATTTGTGCCGTGCCAGGCTAGGTTCGCATAATTCCCGCAGCTGCTCTAATTCCAAGGTTGTTCCGTCTCGTAATACGACGCAGGCAGCGATCTCCTCGCCTTCGCCGGGAAGAGGGAGACCGATCACAGCCGCTTCGGCTACTTGTTCCAACTCCGCAATCACTTGCTCCACTTCCGGACAGAACACGTTAGATCCTCCAACGATAACCATATCCTTCAGACGGTCCAATAGGTATAAATAACCTTCGGCATCTATACAGCCCGCGTCGCCTGTTCGAATCCATCCATCGTCGATCGTTTCGTCAGTCGCTTCCGGTTGCCTCCAATACCCCATCATCATCTGAGCGCCCCGAACAACGATTTCTCCCGGTTCATTCACCGCTGCCTCATGCCCTTCGCTATTCATAATTCGCACCTGAAAAGCTTGTTCCCCAAAGGAAGCAAGATCTTCAGGACGCCCTACCGACCGAAGCCGAGTCGGATCTTCCAGATGATGTATGGGCAGGAGCCGGCTGATCGCCATTCCGCATTCCGCCTGCGAATAATTGTTGACGAGCAGCGCCCCTGGGAACTGCGCGATCGCCTTCTCCATGGTATGCGGCGAGATGACGGAACCGCCGCACCCTATAACCTTGAGGCTTCGAAGCTCTCTGCCGGCAGCGGAAGCCTCGATCGTCAGGTCGTGCAGCAAAGGCCCAACAGTGCTTAAATGTGTTATCCGCTCGCGTTCAACCGCCTCCATGATGCTATAAGCGTTAGCCGGATATTCGTCCAGAAAAACCAGACATCCGCCGGCGGCCATGGTGGCCCACAGTTGGAATTGTCCGACTAAGTGCGATAGGTTTAACACCAGCACTTTCCGCCCCCTATCGTAGCCGAAGCCTGCGGAAGGCGTGAATTGATTCCAGGCGGCCATTCCTCGATGGGAATGCATAACTCCCTTAGGTCTGCCCGTCGTGCCTCCCGTATAGATAATGGCGGCAATGTCATCCATTTGACGATCACACGCCTCTCCAGGAGGGGGTGGAAGATCTTTTTGCAGCAAGGAACGGAGCGAACATGAATTCGAACCGTCTTCCGTGGCAAACAGCAAGGGTGTGCTGGCTATTCGGTTTGTTGCGGTGTAAACCGCTTCAGCGCGGCGTTTATCATGGACTACGATTTTGGGTTCGGCGTCATCTAGAATAGCCGCCATTTCCGGAGCCGTCAGCAAAGGCGACACCACAGTTGGTATAGCACCGATCCCAACGGCAGCATAAAGCGCAACAACCATCTGAGGATCAGGATCGCCGATAAACGCGATTCGATCACCTGCCCGGAGACCCTCTTGAAAGAGGACGCTTCCAAGCTGATTCGCGAGGTAGTGAAGTTCGCCATATTGAATCGATTGACCATGTCTTACTAGCGCAGGCGCTTCCGCATATAAACTTGCTGCCAACGGCAGCCGCTCGGATAGAAGCATCCAATCACATCCTTATCAGGTATGAAAACTGGGATTTATTCGAGCATAACATAGGATTGGCAAAAATAGGCATAAGGTTTTTCGATTATCTTGATTAGCCGGACTAATAACTATGAGCAGAGCTCGACTATTCTTGCAGCTCACGATTCCGAATGGATCCTTTCTAACATGCCGCACCTGCTTTCCAACGTTATGGCCGCTCCCGAAACCGCAGCATAACTTCAACGTCCCCAACCTGCGGTTGGTTGCACCTCCTGATAGCTCATTGAAATGGCAGCCGATCGTCGATGACCGGCTGCTTTGTATGTTCGACTATTTTTCAGAATCCCTTAGAAGCCAGATGCTAACGCTACGGTATTCCTAATCCCGGCTTCAATGATGTCGGCGGGATTATCGTCATGTTGGTTATGCCCTTCGATGATGACGGTCTCCGGGTTGTGGATCCCCCACATTCCTAGCATATTCCGCATGTACGTCACTGCCATCTCAAACGGCGCCATAAACTCGTTCGAATAATTGCCGCCGCGCGCGTTGAGCAGCACCACCTTTTTGTCGCCGACTAATCCAACCGGTCCTTGCGATGTGAAACGGAAGGTCTTGCCCGCCTGAGTCAAATAAGACAAATAGGTAATCAATGGAGCCGGAATCGTGCAGTTCCATAACGGAAAAGCGAACACGATTTTATCGCTATCGAGAAATTGATCCATATACCGGTTCGCCAGGCTTGCCGCCTTTTCTTCATCCGGGGACAGCTCCATTCCCTGCGCCTGCTTGTAAAGTCCGCTAATGGCCTTGTCGCCATAGTACGGAAGCTCCGCTTCATATAGATGAAGCTCTTCGATTTGATCTTCCGGATTAGCCTCCCGGTAGGTCTGCAAAAACGCTTCGTACATCTTAACGCTTACGGATTGTTCAGCCGATCGGTCATTCGCTTTCACCATTAATACTTTTGCCATGTTCAACATCCTCCTGCGATTTATCGTTTATTTGATAATCTCAGGATAGTCGGTTAACTTTGACATCTGTATGTCAGTGTTTTCAATATAAAAAAATCATTAAGTTGAATTTCACCCTGCGTCCTGCTTCAATAAAAGAAAACAACCAAGAATGCGAGGAATCTTCATGCAACGGCAAATACGATTCGGCTTAATCGGAGGAGGCTGGCGGGCGGCCTTCTATCTCCGCATTGCGGCCATGCTGCCCCATCAATTCCGCGTGAGCGGCATCCTGCTGCGCAGCCCCGAGAAGTATAGCGAGCTGCTCGCGAAGTGGAACGTCCCCGTCTATTCGTCGGCCGATGCGCTTGCCAAAGAATGCGACTTCCTGGTGCTCGCGGTATCCAAAACCGCCGCGGCCTCCCGGATCGCGGAGCTCGCCGAGGCGGGCATTCCCGTGCTGGCGGAAACGCCGCCCGCCGTCAGCCTCGCCGAATATGAACGGTTGACCGCCATCGCCGCGTCCAAGCCCTCTATCCAGGTCGCCGAACAATATCCGCTGCTGCCCCATCATCAAGCCCGTACGGCTTATGCGCAAGCTGGCAAGATCGGCGGCGTTCATCATGTGCAAGCATCCGCGGGACATGGCTATCACGGCATCAGCCTCATCCGGAAATGGTTGTCCATCGACCCGGCGGAATCCTGCGAAATCATCGGCAGGAAATTAACCATGCCGATCGCGGATGTGCCTTACCGCGACCAAGACGTCTCGGATGACCGCGAAGGCATCGAGCAGCAGGAGATCGCGATACTTCAGTTCGGCTCGGGCAAGAGCGCGCTGCTGGATTTCTCGCGGTCGCAATATTTCTCCCCGATTCGGAGCAATCGGATTCTGATCCGCGGCACGCATGGCGAAATCCGGGACAATGACGCGGTACGCAAGCTAGGGGCCGGCCGATTCGAGAACGTCCGGTTCGAACGCGTCCAGAGCGGACAAGAAGGCAGCTTAGCGCCTCTGTCTCTCCTCGAGATCCGGGCCGGAGCAGAGACGCTGTACCGGAATCCGTTCACGCCGCATCCTCTGTCCGACGAAGAGCTCGGCATCGCCGAAGCGCTGCTGAAGATGGATCGCTTCATTCGCGACGGCGTTCCCTTCTACTCCTTGGTCGAAGCATTGGCCGATGTCAGGCTCGCTCTCGCCATAGAGCAATCGTTGACGGAAGCGAAGGCCGTGACAATTCCCTGACGAACGGTATTAGGGCTATCCGAAATGCGGGGCTACTGGAGGAGTAACGGAAATGAGAGGCGTTATTTTACGAGAAATGAGGCTTTTGGGGGGCTAGCGGAACTGTGCGCCTTTATTACTCTTGATTGGAACAAATTCGACCTAAAAGCAGGGCAATAGCGTCGCTCAGTTCCGCTAACACAGAAAAATAGCGGAAATATCCGAAATAAGGGCTTTCCGTTCCGCTACATCAACCGCCGTGCGAGGATCTCGCTCTGTAGTCCGTCGGCGAAGCTCCCATCGTCTTGCGGAACATCTTGGAGAAGAGAAGGGGATCGTCGTAGCCGACGGAACGCGCGATGTCTCCGACGGAGAGCTGCGTGGTGACGAGCAGGTCGCCTGCTCGCCTCATTCGGTAAGCGATGAGATGCTGTTGAATGCTGCAGCCCATCACCTCCTGGAACAAGGCGTTCAAATAGCTCCTCTGCAAGCCGACGAACCGGGCGATATCGGCAACCGCGAGACGACTGGCATAATTCGTTTCGATCAAATGGACCACCTGCGCGACATATCGGTCTCGCGAGCGCGGCTCGGAGAAGGCGGGCTCGCCCGCCTGAGCTTCGACGATGGCGGACAGCCATTCGTACAGAAGGCCCGTTAACCGAATGACCCTGCCGGCTTTCATCGAACCGGTCCGCTCCATCCTCTCGATCATGCCCTCATAGTACGCTGCGTCGGCGGCGCTGAACACCGGACTCTCGTGCGAGAGCCCGGCCTGTCCAAGCAAGGTCGCGGCTTTGATGCCGTCGAAGCCGATCCAGCAGTAGCGCCAAGGACGCGTCCCGTCTGCCGCGTAACGCGCCACCTCGCCGGGGGTAATCAAGAAGCCATCTCCCGGGCCCAGACGGTATGCGTTACCCGCGATCTCGAAGTCTCCTTCTCCCTCCAGAATGCAATGGATTTTATAGTAGTCCCTCACGCCGGGTCCAACCGTATGATTCGGCTCGCATTGCTCCATGCCGAACTGGATGAGGTGAAGATCAAGCTGGTGCAGGTTGGGAGGCAAAAATTCGAACATCGCGGCCGCTCCTTTCTACGTGCATTGTATCCTAAACGCCAATAGACGAGGAAAGACCGCCGGGAATTCCCATTGGCGGTCTTGTTCGAATGGAGCCTCGCTTAAGCGCCGTCTCCTCTGGAGATCCGGTCGATCAGCTGCAGCTCCTCGTCCGTAAACGTCAGATTGTCCAGCGCGCGGACGTTCTCCTCGATCTGGCTCACCTTGCTGGCGCCGATGAGCGCGGACGCGATGCCGCCTTCGCGCACAACCCATGCGAGAGCCATCTGCGCCAGGCTTTGGCCGCGCTGCGCCGCCAGCTCGTTCAGCTTGCGCACGATCGCCAGCTTCGATTCCGAGATGCTGTCCTTGTTCAGGAAGCGGCTATGCCCGGCAGCGCGGGAGTCGGCGGGAATCCCGTCTAAATATCTGTTCGTCAAGACGCCTTGCGCAAGCGGCACGAAGCCGATGATGCCGACGCCTTCCTCGTTCATCGCGTTCAGCAAGCCGTCTTCGATCCAGCGGTCCAGAATGGAGTAGCTGGCTTGATGGATGAGACAAGGCGTGCCCAAACGCTTCAGAATAGCCGCGGCTTCGCGCGCCTCCGGCTCTCTGTAATTCGAGATTCCGACGTACAGCGCTTTACCTTGGCGGACAATGAGATCGAGTGCCGCCATCGTCTCTTCGAGCGGCGTGTTCGGATCGGGACGATGATGGTAGAAGATATCCACGTAATCAAGTCCCATCCGGCGGAGACTTTGGTCCAAGCTGGCGACGAGATACTTCTTGGAGCCCCAGTCTCCGTATGGCCCCGGCCACATGTCGTAGCCGGCCTTGGTCGAGATCAGCAGCTCGTCCCGGTAAGGCGCGAGGTCCTTCTTCAATATGGCGCCGAAGGATTCCTCCGCCGAGCCGTAAGGCGGACCGTAGTTGTTCGCGAGATCGAAGTGGGTAATGCCGGCGTCGAACGCCGCGCGAGCGATCGCCCGTCCGTTCTCGAACACGTCTTGTCCGCCGTAATTATGCCACAAACCGAGCGATATGGCGGGAAGCTTGATGCCGCTCTTGCCGCAGCGATTATAGATCATTCCATTATAGCGTTTTTCGTTAGCCGTGTAAGGCATATTTCGATTTCCTCCGCATCGTTTAGAATTGTTTTGCTACGCTTTATTATGATGCCGCAATGCCGGAATTTATATAGAGCGAAGCCTGAACGATATGGCATAATGCTAGTTGCTGCAGTAAGCTTCTCGCGTTTCCACTATAATACGATGCCGAAATACGTCCGAAGCGCCTCCCGGTCCTCCGCCTCCGATGCCGGCGTAAACGCATGAACGCCGCCCGGCCAGAACAGCCGGAACTCCTCGTTCCATACCGTGTTGCGTCCGTCCTCGGTCATAATCGCGACAATCCGGTTGTTCTTGAATATCGAATCCGGCGCATGCTCGCACCAGAAGGAGGCCATTAGGAAGTCCTTGGGCAGCTGAGGCTCCTCCGTGAACGAAAAAACGGGGAACCAGCCGTCCTTCTTGCTCTCCATCAGCCTCCAGCCGAATTCGGCATCCCGGTCCAGACGGTAGAGCTCGTCGCCCTGCGGCTGCTCTGTACCTTCCTCCAGCATAAGCGGCCTGCGCGGCACGACGCCCCCGACCCCGACGTCGCACAGGAAGACGGAGCCCTCCGCTTCGACCCGAAGGACATGATGCCGGCGCTTCGGAGGCGTGTCCGCTTCGTCCCGCCAGAATCGGGCGAAATAACTCCGCACATCATAGCCGAGCTCGCGGAGAAGCCAGCCGAAGAGCGCGTTCAGCTCGAAGCAATAGCCGCCTCGGCCCCGCCCGACGATTTTGTCATAAATGTCCTCTACCCGCAGCGACAGCGGAACGCCCCGAATAATGTCCAAATTCTCGTAAGGCACGGTCGTTAAATGCAGCTCCTGCAGCCTGCCAAGCGTCTCGACGCTGTTATCCGGACGCCCGGCGAAACCGATTCGATCCAAATATGCTTGCACGTCCATCCCCGGCTCCCCCTTACCAATAATCGATTGGATTATAGCGTTTCACGCCTTGCACCGTCAATCCGTCGCTACACAAAGAAGCCGCGGTCCCCGTGTCCCGGAATCCGCGGTATCGTTGCGCAGCTGGTTAAATGACCGCTTTATAGGAAACGGAGTAGGTCCTCCCGGCTTCAATCGCGATTTCGTAGCGGTTTCCTCCGAGCGGGCGAACTTCGCCTTCTTGGCACTCAGGCATTTCCGCGCTGGTGAACGCAAGCACTCCCGTTCCGTAGGTGCCGTGGATGCGAAGGCTCGTGGCGTCCGCCTCTACGCTTACCAGCCCTTTCCCCGTCGGCACCGTTCCCTTCATCCGTTCGAGACCGCCAAGATTCGGCTGAACGAGGTACGTCTCGTAACCCGGGGAAGACGGCGTGACCCCAAGGAAATATTTGCCGAACAGGTAGACCGGTCCCGCTCCCCAAGCATGGCATAGGCTCTTGCCGAAGGGTACCCCGTACATGCCGTAATGGGCATCGTCCGCCAGCGTCGGATCGTACTCCTCCCAGAACGTCGTCGCTCCGAGCTCGATCATGCCGCCCCAATAGGAGAGAACCTCCTGCCGAACCCGATCATGCTGCCCCGCTTCGCATAGCACCGCCATCTCGTGGAACCGCATATACGGCGTGCGGATTTGCGGCACGTCCGGATGGAGCAAGACGTTCTGCGTGACGCTCTCGCGCTGCTCCGGCGTCAGATAGCCGAAGGTCATCGCGAATAGGCTGGCGTGCTTAGTCATCGTGGGCTGCGTGACGCCGTCGACCCGGTGATGCAGCAGTCCGCCTTTCTCCTCGTCCCAGAACCGTTCGAACGTCTTCGCTTTGATGGCTTCGGCAAGCTCTCCATAAGAATCGGCCGCCGTCTGGTCGCCTTGCAGCCCGGCGAACGCGCTCATCGCCTCCAGGCTGCGCGCGAGCAGCAATTGAATCGTGCTGACCGCTCCCGTATTGTTGAAGTCGGCCCAATCCACGAACACCCAATCCTGCGGCCTGCCCTCGAGGAACCCTTCCCCGCTTCTCTGCTGAAGGCAGAAGTCCATCAGCGTGACGGCACGGTCGTAATATTGCCGGATGAAGGCGAAATCGCCGGTGTAGAGATAATAATCGTACAGCGAAATAAACCAGTACTGGGAGTAATCCAGAATCGTATTCATATGCCGGGCGAGCGGGTCCTTGCCCCGAAGCGCGACAAGCGTTCTGCGCGTCACGTCCAGATCGAAGAAGCTGTAATAGTTCATCAGGAACGATTGATAAGCGTCCCCGGACCAAACCCAGAAGTCGCGCTTAATGCCGTCGAGGAAAAATTCCCGCGTATTGAGATGCAGCGTGTATAGCCCCATTTCGTAAATCTGGTTCAGCTTCGGATCGGAGCATTCGAACGAGCCTTGGTAGGTAAGCGGAACGTACTCGTACAGCATCGACGCATGGTCCCAGCTCACGCCGGGGTCGGCATGAATCCAGACAAAGCGGAACGCCTTGGCGTCGTCCAGCGTGTAAGTCCCGTCTTCCGCGGCCGCGCCGGCCTCCGCCGCGTCGAAGCGGTCAAGACTGTAGCATTCCTCGGGCGACAACACCTCCGCCATCGACTCGCCGTAATAGACGTTCACTGCGCCTTCACCCTTCAGGTTGTGGAAGCGCAAGTAGCCGAACGTCTCCCGCCCGAAGTCGAGCAGCGGACGACCGTCCCGAAGCTCCACCGTCGCCGGCTCCTGCGGCGTAACGGCCAGACGGAAGCGCGACGGGCGATGATCCGGCGTATCGAACGTCCAGCACCCCGCCGGCAGCCAGTCGTTCTGATAGGAGCTCGCCTCCCAGTCTGAGCCTGTCCGTACATGAGCTCCCTCGATCAGCAATGCCGGAGCCTCCACGTCGCTGAATACGCATACCGTGATCTGATGCTTGCCGGCCGGAAGCGTAAACTCCGAATCCTTCGAACGGTAATTGTCCTTGCCGTCCAGGATAAGCGAGAACGTTCCTTCCGACGTGATTTTGATCCTCTCTTCTTGCGGGAGGTCGTACGTATAGCGGAAGATCACGTTCGAATAATGGCGGTCCAGCCTCCAGAACGCCGGATACATGACACCTCTCGACTTGCGCTTAACCGCTATTTTCTCGTGAAGCCGAATTTCGAAATCGCCCGGATACCAGATCCAGAGCGCGGCTGGTTGACTCGATTGCTGCACCAAATTAGGAGTCCCCTTTCGCTTATTATGGGTATGATTGTATACTATTTGTATCCGTTTCAGGGAAGGGGATTCTGCCAAAAGTGATGGGGAATGATGACATTCTTAATAAGAAAATACAGCCTAAGGCGAGGAAGGCGGCTGCCCATCATTCTTCGGCCTCGGAGCACTTCCGCGGCTCCTTCCCGTTGTTCGTGAATCGCTTTCAGGAAGGCTTCGAGCTGCGGCAGCATGACCACGATTTCGTGGAGCTGGTATACGTGATGTCGGGAGAAGGCTATCACTATGTCGGCGATAGCATGGAGAGAACGTTCAAAGGCTGCTTGTACGTATTACCGGTCGGTACCTCCCATATTTTTCGCCCTAGCGGCGCCTCGGGCAAAACGAAGCTCGTCGTCTACAACCTCTGTATCCGTCCAGCGTTTATCGGCGAGTTGAGGAGCTGGTTAGGGGACTATGGAGCCGGGGGCAAGCTCTGGTCGGTTTTCGAAGGCGCGCCGGGCAGTCATATCCGGTTAGTGGATCATTCGATGCGGCTTGGGCGAGTGTTCGAGCAGCTTCACCAAGAGTTCGAGGAGAGAAAGCCAGGGTACGAAGCCAGCATGTTATCCGTTCTGTTGCAGCTGACGGTGCAGATCGCGCGGCAGCTGGAAACGGAGCGGAAGGCCGAAGGCGGAAGTGGTGCGGGGCCGGGCGCCGGACGGAGACGCTCGGAAATGTCCGCGATACTCGGCCATATCGACGAGCATCTGACCGAGCCGTTGACGCTGGAGCGTTTGGCGGAGAAAGCCGGCATGAGTCTCCGGCATTTCATCCGGAAGTTCCGGCAATGGACCGGCATGGGCTTCTCCGATTATCTCCAGCGCAAGCGGATAGATCTGGCCTGCCGGCTTCTTCTGGAGACGGACGACAAGATCGATCACATCGCCAAAAGCACGGGCTATCGCGACCTGGCGCACTTCCGGCAGGTGTTCCGCAAGTGGATGGGCGTGAGCCCGAGCCAGTATCGGAGGGGCGGCGAGCTGCCAAAATGAACAAAACTGGCGCGAATCCGCGCCAGTTTTGTTTTTGCTATCAGATAGAATTTATTTCGCAAACGGCTTCCTACACAATGCCCGAAAGCTGAGGCGTAATGCGAATTGCCTGCGCTTGAGCCTTCAAACACAGCTCGGCCGCCATGAAGGCATGCTCCTGCGTCATCGCGTTTTCGGTCCGGTTCAGGCAGTCCAGAATCAATTCCCCGAAGAACGGGTAGCCGACCTGACCGCTCACATTGAAGTAGAATTCGCCTTCCTTATTGGCCAAGAAAACATGATTGCTGGATGGCTCGCGGGCGATATCGATATATTTCCGGACCTCGATGTACCCTTCCGTCCCCAAGATAAGGGTACGGCCGTCTCCCCACGTTCTGAGCCCATCGGGCGTGAACCAATCGACGCGGAAATATTGCGTGGCGCCATTGTCGCCAAGAAGAGTCGCATCCCCGAAATCTTCAAGCTCCGGATAGTCCGGATTGTCGTAGTTGCCGATTTTGCTGTGCAGCACCTCCGCCTTCTTGCAGCCGGCGTAGAACAGGAACTGTTCGACCTGGTGGCTGCCGATGTCGCAGAGGATGCCGCCGTATTTCTCCTTCTCGAAGAACCATTGCGGCCGGGATGGCGCGTTCAGGCGGTGCGGACCGAAGCCCGTCACTTGGATGACCTTGCCGATCGCGCCTTGTTCGATGAGCTGACCGGCATAGACGGCGCTTTCGACATGGAGTCGTTCGCTGTAATAGACCGCGTACTTCCGACCCGTCTCGCGCACCTTCGCGCGGGCAGACTCCAGTTGCTCGAGCGTCGTGAACGGAGCTTTATCCGTAAAATAATCTTTGCCCGCGTCCATCACCCGAAGGCCAAGCGCGCAGCGCTCCGACGTAACGGCGGCGCCCGCCACGAGGGAAACCTCCGGATCCGCCAAAATTTCCTCTTCCGACGACGCAATCTTCACCCCAGGATAGATGCTCGCGAATTTCTCGGCCTTCGCAAGATCGGGGTCATACACCGACTTCAGCGTGGCCCCCGCTTCCATCAAACCGTTGACCATGCCGTAGATATGGCCGTGGTCCAGTCCAATAGCGGCGATGATGAATTGTCCCGGCCCCACGACCGGATTCGGTTTACCTTTCGGCGCGTAATTCATGCCGTCGTGCTTCTGCATCTTCCCATACCCCCGTTTTATTTTTTTGCGGCAAAGCTGCCCGTCGTAATGTTCTGATTCGAGAAGTTCTCGACGCTGGCGCTCTTCTGATAGAAGTAAGGCACGTTCTGCTTGACGCCTTCCTGCGTATAGAACGGATCGTCCGGCTGCAAGGGGAGCTGAACGCTCTTGCCCGTGCTTGCGGATTTATAGACGCTCATGATCAGCTCGAGCGTGCATCGTCCGCTTACTCCGTCGATCAGCACCGGCGTTCCGGTCTCGATCGCGCCGAGCACGTTGTCGATCTGCGCGGTATGGCCCTCGTAAGGCAAATCCGGCAGGCTATTATATAAATCTTGTATCTGCTGCTCCAGCTCCTCGTTCCGTTCGGGGAAGCCGTTCGACTTCGATACCGAAGCCCTCACCTTCCAAGGCGCCGAGACCCGCGCGTTCTGTCCTTGGAAAATAAGCTGCTGTTCCTCGCCGTGATGCACGACGGAGCTCGTAATCTGTCCGAGCGATCCGTTCGGGTATCGGAGCATCGCGATGGAGAGATCCTCCACCTCCGCGTTATCGTGGGCGACATTGCTCATGTA
The DNA here is from genome assembly GCF_024623455.1 of Paenibacillus soyae. GTDB lineage: Bacteria > Bacillota > Bacilli > Paenibacillales > Paenibacillaceae > Pristimantibacillus > Pristimantibacillus soyae. The sequence continues at coordinate 54,379 of NZ_JANIPJ010000028.1, forward strand.
CGCTTGAATCTCGCTTGGCGTGCCGAGCATCCACAGCAACGCGTCCATATGATGCACCGCGTGGTTCAGCGTAGGACCGCCCCCCTCCTTCTCCCAAGTGCCGCGCCACCATAAGTCGTAATAGCAGTGGCCCCGCCACCAGAAGGAGTCGACCTGGGCATGAAGAATGTTTCCGGCCAAACCGCTGTCCAGCACGCTCTTCAGCTTCATGATCGGATTTCGGAACCGGTTCTGGGCGATGACGGATAATATCTTCCCGTTCCTGTCCGCCGCATCGATCATCGCGTCGCATTCCTCCAGGGAAGCGGCCATCGGCTTCTCGACGATGACATGGCTGCCGGCGTTCAGGAAATCGATCGTGACGGGCGCGTGCACGAACGGAGGCATGCACACGGACACGAGGTCGATTCCGTCTTCGAGCAGTTCTTTGTAGTCTTTCACGACTATCGCGTCTAATCCGAATTGCTCCCGCTTCGCTTCCGCTTTCTCGGGATACAGGTCGCACAAGGCGACGATTTGGCAACGTTCCCGGAACTGCAAATACCCTTCGATATGCGCGGACGATATCGCTCCGGCACCGATAATAGCTACTTTGATCACGGCTCTATCCTCCTCTTGAATTGGTGCCTATACAAGTATCTTAACCGAGGCGGCTGACCGATTGTGACGCAACGCGGAGGGAAAAATAACGCTAGATTGCGCTTTTTATCGGGCTGTTGCCTTGAATCGCCATGATCGCCTTGCTATATTGAGTATAGAGTTGGAATCGCATACATTTCTTGAGCCATGGGAAGGTGAAGCTCTTGCCGATATCGACGAGCCATTTCAACGAGACGCCCTTGTATTTCGCCTACAAACGCTTAAGCGTAAATAACGAGCACAGAGAGACGTTCCATTCCCATCTGGGTGTTGAGATTCTATACATTCACCAGGGAAGAGGAACGCTGATCGTCAATAACACCAGCTACGAGATCAAGCCGGGGATGCTCTGCATGTTCCAGCCGAATCAGCTCCATCATTTGACGCTCGATTATTCGGACGGTCAAAGCTTCGAGCGCTCCATGGCCATTTTCGAACCGACCATGTTCGAGACCTACTTTGAGAAGTGGCCGGCCCTGCACTCCTTTTACCAATTTATTTATCTGGGACAGCTGCCTTCCCCATGCTTATACGAGCTCCAAGACGCCGAGCTGCTGGACGGTTTATTCAAAAACATGAGCAATCGGCTAAGCTCGCTGAGAGAGACGGACAAGCATGAGGAAATATCGCTGTTCCTGCTTCCCCTCTACCGTTCGCTGAAGCAGGAGTGGGACCGCTTGAACGAGCATGCCGCCGCCTATCGTCCCCGCCGCAAAAATCACCAAGTGGAGAATATTCTGAATTGGATCGAGGCCCGTTATTCGGAGCCGTATTCCTTGGACGAGATGGCGCGCTCGCTGCATCTGTCTCCCTTCTATTTGACCCATTTGTTCAAAGAGGCGACGGGACTCAGCATCTCCGAATACATGGCCACGCGCAGAGTCCATCAATCCGTGCTGCTGCTGACCACGACGAATAAGCCCGTCTCTCTCATCGCCGAGGAGATCGGGCTTACGAACAGCTCTTATTTCTGCAAACTGTTTAAGTCGCATATGGGCATCACGCCGCATCAATACCGGAAGCGGTGGACCCGGCATTGACCGTGGGTTCGCACATACGGTCGTCTATGGATTATTTATTCATGGCTCTCAAAAGAATCGTTACGGCTTCAGCCCGAGAAGCATGCGCTTGCGGCTTGAAGCTGCCGTTCTCATAGCCGGCGATGAGTCCGCCCGCCGCCGCAGTCGCAACCGCCGCTTCAGCCCAGCCGGAAATGTCCGCCTGATCTGTAAAGGACGCTTCTCCGGAGGACGACGGCAGGCTGGCTGCCCTTACGATCATGACCGCCATTTGCTCGCGGGTGATAAGGTCGTCAGGTCCGAAGGAATGGGCGCTATATCCCGTAATAAGGCCATTGCCCGCCGCCGTATCAATGAAAGCCTTCGCCCAATGGTTCTCGATATCCGCGAAGCCCGTTCCGCTCTTCTCTTGTAGCTTGAACGCCTTGACCAGAATCGCCGCGAATTCGGCGCGGGTCATCTTCTTCTCCGGAGCGAACGTGCCATCCGGATAGCCGTTCATAACCCCGGATTTCACAAACTCCCGAATGTCTTCTTCCGCCCAATGCCCCTGTATGTCCGGGAAATCGGCTGAGGGCTCGGAAGGCTTCTGCTCGTTAGTCGCCAGAACAGCAAACTTCGTGAAATGGTTGATGGTGCCGGTGACAACTCCTTGCTCCATATCCACCTCAGGCCGATCCAGCTCGACCCACTTTTTGGACTCTTCATCATACCAGTAAATCGATATGTTCGACTTCGCAGCGTCCCATTTCGATTTGTCGAAAGGCAGCGTAATGGTGATTGCTTTAAGGAAATCGCCTTCCTTATCCTTCTTGATCTCAAATACTTGGCTAAGAAGCTGGACGTCGTCCGTCAGTAAGGCGGCCGTATTGGACACTTGGTTAATTCGAATCGCAATATCCGATGACGCCGCTCCGGCCGGAACAACAATTTTCACGCCGCTGTCGTTAACGGTGCCTCCGGCAGCGGCCTTAATGACATGCTTCCCTTCGACCGAAGCGCTAGAGGCGCCGCCATCCGTACCGCCTCCGTTCGATGGCGGGCCAGACTCATCCGGCTCAAGCCGGTAGACATAAAGCTCAGTGTAAGAGTTCCACTGACTCACGCTGTTGCCGTGGCCGGTAATCCGGACATACCGCGCGTCGTGCTGTCTTAGATATGTTTTTTCGGACTCCAAGCTTTCTCCGCTGCTTTGGCCGGCGAATGCTTTATACCAAGTGAGGCCGTCCTTTGACGTTTCGATCTCGAATTTAAAGCTGCGCTCATTGCCGCGCAAAAACGCGATTCCCACGCTGTTGATCTGCTTCATTTCACCCAAATCGAGCATAATCCACTGGTCGCCTTCTGCACCCCAGTAAGTATTATAATTCCCATCAATCGCCTTATCCTCCGTGTTGCCAAGCTCCTCTTGAGAGTCGCTCGCCGAAACCGCTTGAATAGGCAATTCGATTAACCGTTCCTCATCCCCGCTTGCCGGCATCAGTTTGTAGTTAAACTGATACAAGCTTTTGATTTCCGGACTTTGCTTGGAGCTTACGATCAGCTTCGTAATGCCGGGGACCTCTTCCGCGACGGTCGCTCTCACATCATAGAGGGAGGCGTCGACGCCATAGTCAAGAACAGGAACTTCCGTACGGTCGAGCGGCAGATGAATATTATAGCTGAACTGCTGTCCGTCGAATTCCGCCAATGGCTTACCGTCGATTTTGACGCTTTGCAGCACTGGAACCGTCAGCTCGCCGTCCGGAATGCTCCACTGAGAGAGAGGCGAAACCTTTACTGACGTATCCGCTTCCTCCACGGCTCCGAGGATTGGAATCAGGGTGACCGTCAAAGTCATATTTTTAACCTGATCCATCTTGACGAACAGCTTGCGGATGCCTTCATTCTGATGCTGATTGGCAGGATTAGGCGATACCGGAAGCGGCTTGGCCTCCATGACGTCCAGCTTCGCCGCCACCGGATTGTTCTCCGCATCGCGGGCATCGGCGTTTAATCCCACCCACAGCTTCTCGCCGCCTTTGGTAAGAATCGCCGATTGGCCGTCCGCGCTGACCTCGATATCCGCTTCCGAATGCATGAACCAATAAGCCGTCGAAGGCTCTAGGAACGACACCTCGTCCTGAATCGTCGCCCGCATCCGGTTGGAAGACAACATTACGCCGCGCTTGGCCGCGGATACCTCCGTGTTATAAGCTTCCGTCAAATCCGCGATGGCATATCCGCCGCGCGGCTTGCTCTCCACCTTCTCGATCTTGGAGAAGGCCTTAATATTTTGCTGCGCGCCGCCGTCCGGATTGATGACCAGCGTATTATGCCCCTCGGGATTCAACCGGTAGTAGGTCAGCCGCTCTTTGGCATAATTCGAATAACCCGGAAGATTGTAGTCATCCTTCCCGAGATCGATGGCCCACTGCTGCCCTAGCGCTTCGAATACGAAGCTGCCCAGATCGTAGTGGCCGTGGCTGACAACGTTATTGCCCGCCTTTAATCCAAGGAAGCCGGTATTGGGATCCTCCCAACTGCCTCTGAACGTCGCCACTTCCGTCCCGCTGAAATATTGATCCAGCTCGAGCTTTAGTCCGGGCTTGTAGAGCTCAGGCACATACCAGAGCATCTCGAGCACGGAGCCGGCATTTTTATACGCAAGCTTTTTATCCAAATGCACGGAAGCAAGCAATTCATCGTTGTACTTCTTAGCAATCCATAATTCCTCCGGCGATATGATTTTGCCGCTGGAAGCGTCCCCATAGTTTAGGGAGCCCACAGGACCGGTCAGGAAGCCTGGGAAATATCCCGTTTTACTTAAACCCGGCGTTTGGTCGTAGCCGTAGCTTGTACCCAGCGCGGATTCCATGGCGGCAATATACTTGATGATGTATTCTAATGTGTAACCCCAGTAACTTGGACCTTCGGCCCACGCTCCGTCGGGAACGAATTCCAGCAAAATATAATCTTCCAGGGCGTTAAACGCGGTATCCAGCACTTCGCCGCCAAATTGCTGCATCGTTACGTTCTCGCCCGACGGCAGCTCGAATGATTGATCCACATCCCCGATCGCCATCAAAGCGAGAATGGCGGCGCCGTTGCATACCGCATTCCAGTTGTTCGTCCGCGGGTACGTATGAATCCACCAAACATTGTTATTGTAGGCCTCCAGCGTTTTGATAAGCCCTTTCTGCACCATGGCGTCGACTAGAATCCTTTTCTCCTCCGCCGTCCATGCGTCATACAGCCAATCGTAGGCGATCGCAACACCCTCCATAAATTCGGCCGTATTTAAAAATTCATTCTGTTCATTCCAGTCGGGAAACTGCGATACGGTATACACTTCGTCCCAAATCCGCTGCTTATATTGTCCCTTCTTCACAGGGTCATCGCTCAGATGATAGAGCATGCCCAAGTTCAGGACGAGCGGGCCGACCTGTCTGGAACTAACCATTCTTCTGCCGTCCGGAATCTCGTATTTGGGAAGCGCCAATTGCAAATCTTTTTCGCCTTGCTTCAGGAGATCCTGATACCATCTGCCAATGGTCGGTTCTCCGCTTGCCAGCATCGACTTGATGCGTTCGAAGTCGGACTCGGTCGCGATAATTCTAGGATGCTGCGCATGACTATCAAGCAGCTTCGCGATGGCCTCCGGCCCGGTCGGCCTTTCGTAAACAATTGACTTAATCGCCTCTTCGATAAAAAACTTTTCGTTCTCCTGCGGCTTCAGGCTTTCGTCCAGCCGGTCAAGCGCATCGTCGAAGGGCTTCGCCTGACTGCCAATGACGATGAGCCCCCTGCCCTTTCCATCGGTGTACGTCTGTTTCTTCAGGATCGCTCCGGCGATATCAAGCGGCACCATCACGTCATCCGCCGTAAACTGGATTTGGGGAGAAGAATGCTCCTGTCCGGCAACGACAACCTTCCCTGTCGTCACTACGCTTTCCTGACCATCGACAGTCGCGCTGGCGCTTTGCCCGTCGATTTGTACGGCAACCCCGAAATATTGACCGACCGTACGGAGTGGAACGAGAATAACTCCCCCTTCTTTTTTCGGCTTATTCCACTCCTCGATTGCCTTGGTCGTTTTCACATTATCCATCCGTACATTCGTACTGTTCGCCACCATGGTCAAAGCGCCGGCAAGACGGCTGTCTACCGAGATGCCAAGGTCGTTGTCGAAGTCCATGAGCGAATCGGGTATGGTTGCCGTCTGCAATTGTTCCATCGTCTTTAGTTCGGTTCCGGTATACACCCTCACATTATCGATCAGCGTCGTGAATTCCTTGACGCCGTTCGCATCGGCGGTCAGCGTCTCCGGCAGGTTGCGTTTGGCACGTACCCGCAAGTAATTGATGCCTCTCGCCTGCTGGGCATTGTTCAATTTGACCGAATCGATTTTCTTCACGCTATTGACGTACACCGTTGTCGTTACGGTCGGTTCGCCCGGTTGAAAATCGAACAGAAAGGAAAGCCGATTCCACTCGGCAGGGTTCAGATCCGTCCTAACGCCTCCGACTCTCAAGGCGCCATCCGCCCCTAAGGAGCCTATCGTCATGCCCATATTGCTGCTGTCTTTCATTTCGATGAATTTGATGCCGTTGGCATCCAGCGATTTGATATCGAAATCGAAGATAAGGCTCCCTATCAAGTCCTCGCTCCCGAATCGTTTGGCCACCCCTGCATCTGGCGTCCCCGCAAGCGCTTCGCCGATCCGAAGAGCGACGCTTGTGCCGTTCGGCGCCGTATGGGCATTATTCATGGCGCCGGTCGTTTTCATCGTATCCGCCGTGCCTGTCAGCTCGAACCCGCTTGGCGGCGCGCCGACCTGCGCGTAGCGCTCGAAATCCTGCGCCACGTGGACCGTGATGTCGGATGCCTCCGCACGCACCCCGGAACCGCCCGTGAATCCGCTGAAACCAATCGCGAAGCACAATAATACGCTAAACCATTGATACAATTTTCCCCTCTTCCGCATACCGATTGCTCCTCTCAATCTGGTTTACGTATCCGATGAATCGTTTGACTACCACAGGAACAAGTCGTTCCCTTTCAGCTTGAAGATCGCTTCCATGAAATAATAGTCGCCATAGATGATGGAAATATGAATGTCTTGATGATGATACGCGGCTGAACCGTTTATCAATAGGTGATCGGCTTCCGTCGACCAGTCGCAGCGTAACGTATCTATCGTTTTCAGCAGCTTCAACGCAGTGTTCAGATATACGTCCTTTTCGTATTCGCCGACAGCTTTGGAGATTTCGATCAATCCGCAAGCCGCGATCGCCGCGGCTGTGGTATCCTCGTAGCAAGGCTCCTTCGGCTGGCGGAAATCGATCGGAATGACGCCATTGTCCGGAATATTGGCCATGAAATAATGCGCAACCCGTTTGGCTGCCTGTAAGTATTCCGGCTTCCCCGTATGCATATAGCTCATCATAAAGCCATATAAAGCCCAAGTTTGCCCGCGCGTCCAGGACGAACCTTCCTCGTAGCCTTGGCCGCCGTACGTTCGAACCACGCCGCCATGGAACGGATCGAACTCCACGATATGATTGACGGAGCCGTCCGGTCTAATGAAAGCTTCAAGCGCGGTGTCCACATGCTTCATGGCGATTTGAGCAAATCGCGGATCTTTTGTTTCTTTACTGGCCCAATACAGGAGCGGCAGGTTCATCATGCAATCCACGATCGCCCACCCTCTCGTATCTTCGTTGGCCGTGTCATCGTTCCATGCGCGGATAAATCCGCCCGCCAGGTTGAATCGTCCGGCAAGCAGGTTGGCGGCATGCATCGCCCTCTTGCGGGATTCGGAATTGCCGGTTACCTTATAATTGGCCACGCTGGTAGGCAGCCACATGAATCCCACATCGTGATGCAGACCGTAGAACTGATGAAAGCATAAGTCCAAAGCATCTTCCGTGAAAGTGGCGATTTCCTTGTATTTCGGAACACCGGTTTCATGATACATAAGCCACATCATGCCGCCCCAAAAGCCGTTCGTCCACCAGTTGATATCCGTTTCGATCTGATTGTCGTGATAGCCGTTCTTCGTTGTATACGGAATTTTTGTGCTGGAACGTTCGCTTACGGCATCCATCTTGGCCGTTAGCTTGGCAATGACATGTTCTACCCAATCTTGATCGTCTCTCAGCAGGTTCAGCATATCCTCACTCCTATGTTTCTTTCTATAGTTCAAGCCTGTTTGCTAATGCGCATATCTTTGTCGTCAACCTCAACCCGGTAACGCTCACCTAGCTCGAAGAGAAACACGCCTTCCTCCGATTCCATAATTTGAACGGCAGGTGGCTGCGCCCCTTGGAAAGGAATAAGAACCGTCAAGAAATGAACGCGGCCGCTATGCGAATCCTGAAAACGCACCCTTGTCGAATGCCTTGCCACATCATTCGAATCGGACAGCCTCCCCGGCAGAAGATCCAATTTGCCCATATGGCTTGTCGCAATGGCCAGATTCGCGATATCGCTTGTCGCGGTGACGCCGTCATGGCTCTCCTTCACCTCGACAAAATCCAAATGGAAATAACGCTGGACGCTATGGCCCTCCAGCCCCTCTACCCGATCGGCAATGAGCACGAAACGATGATCCACTAATGAAATATGGCGGTGATGGACAATCGGCTCGTAGTTCGTATGGCAGGCGCTGGCGATTCGGTAGAAGCCTCTGTCCTCCACATTGTAGATTCCGCCGGGCTTTTGCGGCCCGAACGTAAAGGAGTTGATATATTCGAAATGGTCCCGCTCATCGATCAGCAGCGTCGAATGATAATTCGAGCTCTTAAACTGCCTGCGGTCCTCGTCGTCCCGATAACAAAAAAATCCGGGATCGCATATCATGTCTTTTCCAAGCGCCGTAAAATCAAAGCTCATCAAATCGATGTGGGCATGGGCATTCTGAATCGGGCTTTTGCATGTAAACAAGAAACTGAGCGCTCTCATATCCCATCCGCTGCGGATAATCGCCTGATCCAGCGTACGATTCCAAAACGTCGTCGGCTTATCCAATTCGAACTGCCTGCCCCGCAGGGAATGCAGCTCTTCCGCGAATTTGCGCACATCGAGCGCCCGCCACGCATGCCTGCTTGCCTCACGCACGACCTCGGTCACATCGATCAAATTCGTCGCAAGCCCCAGCCAGGAGATATCGTTTAAGGCAAAATATCCGTAGACGCCGGCCATTACGGCAAGCGGATTCGCACTGGAATCGCCGACAGGCACGCATTTTCCGGTTGGCCTTAACGAGTAAAGCGAATAATCCAAATTTCTTCTGAGCCGTTCCATGTATGGCGGGGAGAATTGGAACTGGAACCGATTAGCCAGAACGACCGCCAGCCCGAACCAGAACATGCAGCCATTGTGATACGAAGGACAACCCTCGATTTGGCCGCCGTCTTCCGTCAGCTGCGCCAAACTGCACTTCTCGATGCCATCGATCGCAAATGTCTTCCATTCCTCCGCTTCCTTGAGCTCGGGAAAATAAAGGGCCGTCGTCAAAATGCCCAAACATTCCATTAAATAATGGTTATGATCCGCTTTGGGCCACAGCTGAGGCGACACTTTGCGCAAAGCTTTCATCTGCTTGTAGACGGCCGTTAGATATCGCTCTAATACTTCCTCCGTAAATAGCTCCGAATGGCCCAAATGCTCCAACACAAGCGGCCAAATTTTGTAGGCCCGGATACCGAGCTCGAGCGCCCTCAGCGGATGGCATTCCGTAAAATAGCCAAGCGGCTTATCCATCAAATCGTCGGGAATGGGGACCGTCTCGGTCCAGTTCAGCAGCTCGTCGATGACCTTGCGTCCATACTTCTCGTCCTTGGTGAGCGAATAAGCCTCAAGCAAATCCTGCCAATGATTCATGCGATTCAGCTGCCACAAATATTCATTGTCGTTATGCCTGCGCGTAAGCCAGCCCGGTGGATTGCCGACAAACTCCCTGGCTCCACCCGTGCCGGGAAGCATGATCATTCCTTGATAAGCGAGTTCGGCATTCGCGATCGTCTCTCGAACATGATCAGGCATATAAGCTGCGATATAGGCGGCCTTTTCGTGCATCGGCTCAAGCCGCGAACGCAAGTTAGCGAGCAGCTCCGTCGTACTCATCGGCTCTTTCAGCCATGATTGCAAATTCATTTGTCCATCTCCGTCATTTTGTTTTGGTAACGCTTACACATAAGGAGGGGAAGCTCCTTCCGAAATCAGCACGACTCCGGAAGGAATGATTCCGACTATTTCATGTAACGGTCGTACGCGCCTTGCTCAAGCTCAAGCAATTCCTTGATGCCCAAGTCTTCCAGCTGCTTGATATACTTGCTAAATGTCTCATCGTTGATCGGCTCCGCGCCGAGCACCCACTTCTGCAGCTTTTCCTCGACAAAGGTCAGAACGGCCGAGTTCAGCTCCTCAAAACGATTCCGTTCTTCATCCGTATATGAAACCGGCGGGTAAGCTTCCATAATATAGCCATTGCTGACGTAGTCCTTGATGCCTTTCAGCGCAATCGGGTTTGTCCATTGCTCTTCGTAAGCGTAGTCTTGATGGAAGGCGAGCTCGATCTGGCCGCCCTCTTCTTGAAGCTGTTGAATAACCGTCTTTTCCGTATTTTTCAGAACGGAATCCTTAAATTTCGGCTTGCCGTCTACTAGGTCGTAGTGTTTACCCTCGATGCCGAAGTTCATCAATCTGCGTCCATCTTCGGAGAACCAGAAATCCATATATTTAATCGCTTCGACAGGATGCTTGGTTTCCGCCGAGATTCCCCATCCGCTCGCATGCGTCCCCTTACGGGAGCTTTCTTCGAGGATTTTGCCCTCTGTATTCGCTGGAGGCGCAATCGGATTAAGGAAGAAGCCGGCAATCTTTGGCGCAAGTATGTCATTGAAGTTAGCCGTGCTGGCGAACCAGTCGTGCGTCATGCCGCCGACATTGTCACCGAGCAGAATGTCGCGCGCTTTCGGCCCGCGGGTGAAAATTTCTTTGTCGATCAAACCTTCCTTATACCACTTCGCAATGTTTTCGATTGCCGTCTTATAGCCTTGCTCGTACATGCCGTACTTCACGACACCGTTATCGGCGTAAAACCCTCGTTTGGCCGCATCGGCTCCGCCCTGCACGCCCCACTGGATCAGCAGATCGTAAATGCCGCTCAGCTTATCCCGGCTGAAGAAAGGAACTTCGTCGTTTGCTCCGTTACCGTTTGGATCTTTTTCTTTGAACGCTTTCAATACCGCATACAGTTCGTCTACCGTTTTCGGCTGCTCAAGGTTCAATTTATCGAGCCAATCCTGGCGTACAAACCAGCCTTTGGCAGCCGGTCCATCCGGCGTAAAGTTAAGGAAATACGTTTTGCCGTTCGATGCTTTCATATATTTGGCCGAATCCGGATGTTCGGACAGAAACTTTTTGATATTCGGAGCATGTTCTTCGATCAGTTCATCAAGTTCGAGAAAGGCCCCTTCCATCCCAAGGCTATCGTACTGCTCCTTATTTTGATGATGCACCAGATCCGGAACTTTGCCGGAAGCCATCATGGTATTGAACAATTCTGCACTGTTCGTCGCGGACTTGGAGGCGGTTCCCTTCAATTTAATATTGGTCATCTTTTCCGCTTCCTTGAAGATAGGCCAGTTGTCGTCGTATATAAACCTGTCCGCGAAGTGCATGTGAAGCGTCAGCTCAAGCGGCTCCTTGGTAATGAGATGCCCCGCCAGCTGCTCCGCATCCGGCTCCTTCGAGGCATTCGATTGGTTGCCGCTATTTTGCGGTGCGTTATTGCCGCCGCTGCAGCCTGCCAGCAACATACCGACTGCCACCATAGTTAAAGCTGATGTTTTCATCCATTTTTTGTTACCCACATTCATGACCTCCCATTATTTTTGTTTCTTTGTTTTATGGCCATTCCCGGTTGAAGCAGCCACTAGCCTTTGACCGAGCCGATCATGGCTCCTTTCACGAAATACCTCTGAATGAAAGGATAGGCTGCGACAATAGGAATGATAGAAACGATGATGGTCGCATAGATGATCGTTTCTTTCGAATATACTGCCATATTGCCCATCTCGTCGTTTACGTTCATCTCGACGATCAGCTTCTTCAGCAGTACCTGCAGAGGCACCTTGCTCTCGTCGCTTAGAATGATCATCGTCCAGAAATAGCCATTCCAGCGGTGCACCGCATAGAACAACCCGATCGTCGCAAGCGCGGCCTTGGACAGCGGCAGATAGACCCTCCATAGAATCATCAGATCATTAGCTCCGTCAACCTTCGCCGCTTCCTCGAGCTCATCCGGAATGTTCTCGAAGAACGAGCGCATGAGGAAGACATAGAAGGTCGTAATCGCGAAACCGATAATAATCGTAAATCGGCTGTCGAGCATGTTCAAATCCCGGAAATTGAGATAGGTCGGAATCATGCCCGGCTGAAACCACATCGTCAGCGCGATAAAAAAGCTGATGGCCGTACGCCCCATAATCCGTTTTTTGGATAGGACATAAGCGCCGCAAATCGTGAGAAATAAATTGGCGATAACGCCGAATATAGTGTAATAGAACGTGTTCAAATAGGCTACCCAAATCCCCTTCTCCAATAGTACCTTTGCATAGGAGTCAAAGTTAATATCGCGCGGCCACAAGATGACCTTGCCGGTAACGACCGCGTCGGAGGAGCTAATGGATGCGGATAAGACATAGACAAAAGGATACAACGCAAGCAAAGAAATAATCGCAAGAAAGATGCAGTTCACTACGTAAAACAGCTTTTCGCCTCTAGTTCGTTTCAGCTTCCATCACCTACCATAATCCTGTCTGAGTTAGCTTCTTGCTCATTTTGTTGGCGAATATGACGAGCAAAAATCCGACGACGGCATTGAACAATCCGACCGCCGTGGCCAAGTCGTAACGCCCTTCTTGCAAACCGGCCCGGTAGACGTAGGTGTTGATTACGTCGGCTGTTTCGTAGGTGGCTGGCTGATAGAGAAGAATGATGGCTTCGTAGCCGACTTCCAGCATGGACCCGACTTTCATGACAAGCATGATGGCAATCGTCGGGATAATGGCAGGAAGCGTGATGTGCCACGTCTGCTTCCATCGGTTCGCCCCATCGATGACGGCTGCTTCGTATAAGGCTGGATTCACGCCGGACAAGGCCGCTATATAGATGATGGTGCCGAACCCCGCTTCCTTCCAAATATCCATGGACCCGATAAAGATCGTACGGAACCAGTCGGGATCGGTTAGAAAATATTTTTTCTCGCCTCCCATCATCTCGATCAAGATATTGATAATACCGTTGCTGGGCGCCAAAAAATTGGTGACGATCCCGGCTACGACGACGACCGAAATAAAATGGGGCAAATACGTGAAGGTCTGCACCGTTTTTTTGAAAATGCCATTCTTTATCTCATTTAATAATAGAGCGAGAATAATCGGCACGGGAAACGCGAACAGCAATTGATACAAGCTAAGTAGCAAGGTGTTTTTTAGCAGCCGAAGAAAATACGGGCTTCTAAAAAACGTCTCGAAGTTCTCCAGCCCAACCCATGGACTCGCCGCGATTCCCTTATATACGCTGAAATCCTTAAAGGCGATTTGCAGACCGTACATCGGCTTATAGGCAAAAATGATATACCAGGCCAGAAACGGTATCAGCAGCAGATAAAGGTAACGGTCTTTAATCAGGTTCGCTTTGATCTGTTTTAAGTTTGGCAGCACCTTCTTCTCCTCTCTCCATGATGTCTAGCTGATCCTCTCAGGAGCGCTCCCGTTTGAGCGGTCAGCGTTGCAATTTAAACTATACGAATGGATGTAAGCGCTGTCTATCGCCATTATTTCATTAACCGACAACTCTTTATGTGCAGGACCTTGATGTGCATTATTTCATGTATCAACATTTCCCTAGTAGCGGAGTATTCTTTGGTCAAGATAAAAGCCGCCTGGCGCTATAGGCCAGACGGCTTCTTCGAACCTGAGAGTGAATCTAACTCACAAACACGGGGGAAATCCATGCAAACTGATGATTGGATTGACGAATTTCCGCATGGTACACATCCGTCTCCAGCTCCTTCTCCGTATCCGTCCATTCGAGATGTATGTTATAAGCGGATTCGGGAACGGCGCGGTGAATAAGCATGGCCTCCGAATTGTACGGTTGGACATGCATCGAACAAGATCCTTCGAGCAGCTTGCCTATGCTGACTACTTTGTTCATGCCATTGGCTTGAACGGATAGTTCCGTCCCTTCGTCCCCTTCGATCTCGAGCACGACGGCAGCCGTTGCCGGATGCAAGGTGGATGGGTTCTGGAAGGTCGTGCACGCCCAGGAAAGGGCGGCATCCGACTGTTCCAAGATCCGATTTCCGAGTTTATTCATATCCGGATTTTCTCTCATCCCCGGCTCGGGCGCCAATACGCTGCGTCCGCGGAAGCAGCTGTCAGCCGACAACAGCTTGCCTCCGATTACTAGGGCTTTGGCTGTCCAGTTGTAGCCCTGTTTGGAATCACCCCAACCAAGCTCTACTCTCACTTTATATTTGGATTTGATGCCGCTGCTGGCTGCCTGATCCAAGCTTTCGCCCGTAACGACCTTCCAAGGCCGAGCGTTTTTAAATACCGTAATTTTGTCGATAAAGTCGACGCATTCCGCGTCCAGCGCAATTTGTCTGGCCCCGGCAGCTACGAGACGGCCGCCCATCTCGGTTCCATTCACCGAAAACCGGCACGCCATCTTATCTCCGGTTACCGCATAGGTACGTCCTGCTTTAATCGCTTCCCAAATCGCCTCCCGCGATTTCCCCTTCGCCCAGACCGCGGCTCTACCATCGCCATATGAACCGGGGTAACCCGCATGATGGTCGGTAGAACCAACGAAGCTGAACGTTTTGCCTTTCTTAAGCCCTGCCAATACCGTATTGCCCGAATCCTTGGGACCCATTGTATGATAATAAGGATAACTGCTCGTATCCGACATGCCGCAGCCATGCTTGGAGTACACTTCGACGATTGGCGAATAATCGGAGCGGAATGCCTCCCAATTGATACCGCGGTAACCCGGCGAATAGCCGATGTGATGCGGCACGGCGATAACGTCGTACGCAGCCAGCTTCTCCACTAGCTCCGCCGGTGAAGCGGCGTACTCTAACGGCAAGTCGTCGCTTGGCGACAACACATGATGGTCGCCGAATTCGCTGGAATGGATTTCGTAGCCTTGGAAGGTTACAAATTCTTCATCTGCATTCGCCTCTTTCACTTTGGCGCGAACCCTCTCCCAATCCGCCCTCAGCTTGGCAAAACCTTCATTATGGAAGTCTACCAGAAAAGCCGTTGCTTCCGTTCGGTCCGGCATATCCGGCCACATCGCGTGGCCGATGATTGCACAGAAATCAAGCTGGCCTCTCGCCGCCTCGAGCGCGTTATTCAATTCCCCGAATCCATAAGTAATGCCGCAATGATTGTGCAGATCTCCCCAAAAAAGTTTCATTTGGCTTCTCTCCTCTCGACTATTTTTAACTATACGAATGCATGAAAGCGCAGTCTATCGCCATTATTTCATCAACCGGCAACTCTTTATGTGATGGAACGCGATGTGCATTATTTCATGTATCTGCATTTCACGAAGTAGCGGAGCTCACTTTGATGAAAAAAAGCCGCCTGGCGCTTGGGCCAAGGCGGCTGTTTCGATGGAACGTCTGCGGTAAGTGGTCTCATTCCTTCTCCGCAAGCTTTTTGGCGTACTGCCCTGGAGCCAATCCCTCATACTTGCGGAACATGCGAATAAACGTATTCGCATTGTTGCAGCCGACCATCAGCGCCAAATCGCCAATTTTGACCTCCTTCTGCTTGCGCATCACTTCTTTCGCTTGCTGCACGCGGAAAAAGTTCAAATAATCCTTAAAATTTTCGCCGGAATGATTTTTAAAGGCGATACTCACATAGCCGGGAGAGAAATTAAACGCCTCAGCGATCATGCTAAGCGATAAATCCTTGTTGTAGTTGTCATGAATATAATCAATCATGCGCTTTACCGTATGGGTATCCATCATCTCGTTCTGTTGGTCGATCGTATCGATCATGGCGTTAAACAAGGCCGTAATGGCGGAAACCATCGGTTCCTTCGATTCGCCGTGCTGCACGATGTCCAGGTAATCCTTATGAGCTTCGGCAAACTCTTCGGAAGACATATTCAACTGCTGCATAATTCGATTGAGCGTGGCGAGAACAAGCAAGCTGAACTGCTCGAGCTGCTGCCGAGTTAACTGCCGCTGCTCCAGATTTTCCGATAGGAGGCGGTTCAGCGTGTTCAATGCGTTCTCCCGCTTGCCGCGAATCACATAGCTGATCAGCTCGCGTTCCGTATCGATAGGATAATAATAGCTGACCATCTGAACCTGATTAAGTTGTTTGTAAGTAATGACGGAAGTTCGGTCAACCGCCGATCTCCGTTTCAATAGATCCAGCGCCTGAGTGAAGGAACGGTCGATTTCGCTGGCGGAAGCAACAGGACGGCCGACGGCTGCGACTAATCCGAATGCATGACCGTCCTCGATTTGAGCCATCGCTTTCATGAGCTTCTTCTGAATCGATTCCGTATCGGATTCCCCGATAATGAAGACGTATTTGGCAAAGTCGAGATCAAGCAGCTCGCAAGGAAAATGAACCTTTAACTGTTCATGAAGAATCAAGGAAGTCTTTGATTTTATCGTAAGAATCGCATCCTTCGAATATTGCTCCTCCAATTCCTTATCGTTCGAGAATGTAATTACGCAGACGGTCAAGTCGGAGCGAAGGCTTTGGAGTTGATAGGTATGCATCAGGTCATCCACCTTCTCCGGAGGAACGAGGCCTTGGAGCAAATCCCGCAGAAACTTGTCTCTCATCGATAGCCTTTGCTCATAGAGCGCGGATTTTAACTGTTCATTGGCTTTGCTAATACTTGTCGCCGTCTCGTGCAAGAAGGCGAACTCGTCTGCTCCCTCAGGCTCACCATAGCTTCTGAACAACCCAACGAGATGGCGGACAGGTCGATACATGCGGCGGGAAACCATATAAGCGAACGCAAGTCCCGCTAATACTAGAATGACTAATAAGAGTACAGCCCCTTTCAAATTCGGTGAAAGGGATTCGATTACCGAGTAATTATGTGTCACATATAGATATGACCATTGCGGCATCGTTTGCGAACGAATCATATGAAAGTCGAATTCACCCGTAGAGAACTTCGCGTAATCGCCGGTTGCCCGTTCATCAAGCTGCGCCAGCGGATAGGCAAGCAATTGGTCCCTCCGTTTATCGTCAAAGCTTGATTTGAGCGTAACGAATCGACCGTTCTCGATAATGGCAAACGCTTCTTGCGTCTCAGGCGATAGGGGCGGGAGCAGCAATTGTTCATAAAATGTAACAACAAAAAATAAAGAATTCCCTGCTCCCATCTTCTCCGGGTTTACGAGATGAATGGAGCCGCCATCATCTTCCGTTGATGTTAGATCATGAATGCCCGATAACGTTACGGTTGGACTCGTGCTCTCTGTGCCTATCTGCGCAAATTCCTCTTCGGTCATTTCGATACTTTCCATATAACGTTTTTTATCCAACGAAAATTGAGGCGTAATAACCAAGTTGTCGTTCGTTTTCATTAAATCAATGCTATAGCCGAATTCCGAGAATGCGTTTATATGATTTTGCAACGCGTAAGAGGTTTGGGTGATCTCATAGTAATTCCGTTCTTTTTCGGCAAATTTAACAACATGATCATTATGTTTTAATTGTGCGATTAAGTTGAAAGAAACGCCCAGCTTCGTGTCGATCTTGTCACGTGATTGCAGTAGAAAATGCTGCTGATTTTGACTTAATTCCGATCGCACCCTTTGACTATCTTTATAAAACGACAAGCAAACGGCAAGGATGGTGTATGCGAATACTATAAGAAGAAATGCGATAAGAAGTTTAGAGAAAAAGGACTTTCCAGGCAAGTTGATCTCCCCTTGTCACCATTTCGATCGCGTAAACGCTTTCTTATCCGCGGGCATTTTATATTCACACAATATATGATTACGGAAAAGCCGTCCATCATTAAAATTCACTTTTCGCCGTTTCTTAATATCCAGGCTTATGTGCATTATTTTATGAATCGCTATTTTTATATGTAGAGCAGCCCAAATAAGCCCGTCTCTCTCATCGCCGAGGAGATCGGGCTTACGATATGTCTGCAAATTGTTCAAATCTCGAATACGGGCATTACACCGAATCAGTACCGGAAGCGATAGGCGCAACGCGCTTAGACTTCACCAACAGGAAATAGGCGAGGATGGCAACGGTACTCGACAATAATAAGATAACGCCTAGCGGTACGGCCGTATCTTCTCCCGCAATGCCGACGAGCGGAGCGACGACGG
The DNA here is from genome assembly GCF_024623455.1 of Paenibacillus soyae. Lineage (GTDB taxonomy): Bacteria > Bacillota > Bacilli > Paenibacillales > Paenibacillaceae > Pristimantibacillus > Pristimantibacillus soyae. Next base: position 72,427 of record NZ_JANIPJ010000028.1, read on the forward strand.
CGCCCAGAAGGAAAGGAATGACGCCGAGAAGCGCGGCCGCGCTGCCCGCATTTCGAGCCTGGCTTTCCATGGCAAGAGGGAATGCGGCCGTTGACGCTATTCCGATCGCGCATACGAACAAGAACAACGGAATGACCAAAGCGAAGAGCGGTCCCTGAACGGCGGCTACCACGATAACGGCGGCGCTGGCCAATAAGGCAAGCAGCAGGCCGAACAACAGGAACGTGTTTTCGGATAAGCGATGCGACATCCGGCCTACAAGCTGGGAGCCGATGATCAGGCTAATTCCGTTCGATCCGAACAGAAGCGCGAATACCGTGGGAGAAACCCCGTAAATATTTTGATAAATAAAAGGCGTGCCGGACACATACGCGAAAACTCCAGCGATCATAATGCCCTGGGCCAGCATGTAGCCTAGAAACTGGCGATCCCGCAGGAGCAGGCCGTAGCCGCGCAGCTGATGCGCGAAATTCGTTGGGCTGCGGCGTTCGGCAGGCAGCGTCTCCCGCAAGCTCCATTTGGTCATCGCCAACAAGTAAACGCCTAGCAACGCCAGGGAAACAAAGACTCCGACCCATGTCGTGAACGAAAGTACCCCGCTGCCCGCTAGCGGAGCCGCGAGAGGTCCCAAATTGCCTACAAGCAATAGTAATGAGAAAAATTTCGTGAGCTCGTTGCCGCTGTAAAGGTCTCGCGCGATCGCGCGGGAGATGACAATGCCAGCCGAAGCGGCAAAGCCCTGAACAAACCGGAATACGATCAACAGCGCGATATTCGGAGCAAACGCGCAGGCTAAGGAGGAGAGGACGTACGCGGCCATTGAAATAAGCAGCGGATTCCGTCTGCCGTAGCCGTCGCTAAGCGAGCCCATGACGAGCTGTCCCAAGCCGAGTCCCAGCAAACAAGCGGTTAGGCTGAACTGGACGAGCGAAGCCGTTGAATCGAATTGCTCCACAATCTCCGGGAACGCCGGCAAATACATATCGATTGTAAAAGGCCCCAGCGTCGAGAATAGCCCCAGCAGCAAAGCCAGTCTCACCGCTTTTTGTTTTTTGTTAGTGCTCATAATTTCGAGAATCTCCTAGCTTTCTTCTATTCGAAGTAAATTTTTTGTTTCGTAGCAAGGATGCTATTCCGCACCTGCATATATCTCTTCCCGCTTGTGGAAGCCGTCTTTGACGACGGTCTCGTCGATGCTCGTCCGATCGACCATAACCGGATCCAGTAAAATGGCAGGCACATTGCCTTTGCCGTTGTGAACGCTCTTGTCCGTAGCAACGGGTTCGTTAAGCGCCAATCGGACGGCTAGCTCGGCCGCTCGCTCCGCAAGCTTCTTAATCGGCTTATAGACCGTCATGGCCTGCGTCCCCGCCACGATGCGCTGCAAAGCCGCAAGCTCCGCGTCCTGACCGGACACGGGGATGCTGCCTTGCAGTCCTTGATCCGTTAACGCTTGGATGACGCCGCCTGCCATGCCGTCGTTGGCTGCGATTACCGCATCGATCCGACCGTTTGCCAGCAAGGCCTCCTCCATACTTTCGCGCGCATTGTCGGGTACCCAATCCTCCGTGAATTGATCATAGACGATTCGAATGGAACCATTGTCGATCAGTGGCTGCAAAATATGGAAGGCTCCCTGCTTGAAGAGGTGTGCGTTGTTGTCCGAATCGGCGCCGCCTATATAGGCATACGAGCCTTCGGGAACAAGCGAGACGATGGCTTCGGCTTGCATCTCCCCGACTCTCTCATTATCGAAGGATACGTATAAGTCAACGTCCGCATCTTTGATCAATCGATCATATGACATCACTTTGATTCCGGCCGCATGCGCCTTCTCGACGATGACTGCCGTTGCTGCGGCGTCATGCGGCACGATAACCAAGACGTCCACGCCTTGGGAAATCATATTCTCCGCTTGGGCAATCTGTCTGGCGCTATTGCTGTTAGCGGCTTGAACCTGCACTTCGGCCCCTAGCGCTTCCGCGGCTGCGATGAAGATATCGCGGTCCTTCAGCCAGCGTTCTTCCTGCAGCGTAGCGAGGGACATGCCAATGACGACATTCTCTCCCGAGATGGCTTCATTCCTGCCGGAAGGAGCGGAATCATTGTTCCTATCGGAAGCGGCTTCGCATCCGGCAATCGCTAATGCCAATATTAGTGCCGCGCTTGACAGCTTGCGCTTCCTTAACCAACCGAGCCTCACCTTAACCGCTCCTCTCACCCATTCATGCTACCCCACGCGATTGCGGCCCTCTCTCTTCGCTCGATACAGCAGTTGATCGGCAGCGCTTAACAAATCGCCGAAGCTGGCCGTCTCGGGGTCTGCAGTCGCCACACCCAAGCTTACGGTGACAGCAATCCTTGTTCCGTTGTAGGCAATGAATAAATGTTCGACCTCCTGCCTTATTTCCTCCGCGATCAGGAGCGCTTCCGCCCTGCCGGTGTCCGGCAATAGAACGGCAAATTCCTCGCCGCCGTATCTTCCGACCTGTCCCCGTTCCCCGACCTTCGTCAGCGTGCACCTCGCAATCCGCCGCAGCGCTTCATCCCCAGCCGGATGACCAACTTCGTCATTGATGCGTTTGAAATGATCGACATCGAACAAGATAACGGAGAAATCCTCCATCCCGCGTTCCTTGATCCGTTCACAGAATCGTTCACCCTCCGCAAAAATCGACCGCCTGTTGTTGACCCCGGTCAGCGCGTCGATCGTAGCCATCGTCCTCATCTGGCGGTACAACAGCGCATTCATGACCGCGCTGTTGATCTGAGCAGCAAACAAAGCAAGAAGGGTTCGTTGGTATTCCGTCAAGCTGCCGCTTAACGTCAAGATACCTTTAAGCTCCTCCCGATTCCCGAAGGGAATCATCGACAATTCGCATTCGGAGCACCCGGACGTTTGCAATAGCGTCGCAATCGTAGAGTCCGCTTCGTTCGGCTCGATTCGAATCAGCTCTCCCGGCGTGATCGGGGTCGGAAGCAGCTCGATTACGTGTTGCTTCGGCAGCCGGATCCCCTCCAGACTGTCCGATTCTTCCCGCCATTCCATCATCCGCGCCACCGGAAGCAGGATGCCATCGGCCCCTTCCGCATATCCCCATACGCACACGTTTTGGACGCCGGCAAGCTCGCTGACCATGGACGGAATTCGGCTCAACACCTCGTCCAGCTCGAGGGTGGAAGATAATTCCGCGGTAAACTGTCGAAGCGTCTCCCCGATCATCCGCTGCTCTTCCTTCACCTTCAAGGCAATCCGCAAGGCAACGGCTTGTTCGGACTCTTTCATCAACGCTTGAATATCGTCCATCATCTTGTTCAGACTTCGGCCGACCTCGCCGATCTCGTCATCCGACGTGACATCCGCCCTGACCGACAAATCGCCCGAGCGACTTTGGTTCATGACCTTGCTGAGCTTATGCAGAGGAGCGCCGAACCGGCGTATAACAAGTATGCCGAGCAGTCCGGTCAATAGCAAAGAGAACGCAACCATGGCGGCCGTAAACAGCCAGATCTCTCCCGCTTCTTTGGTAATATCGGTTAACGGCTCATAGCCGATTAGCGTCCAGTCGGACGCCGGGAGCGAATGGTAGACGAACAGCTGCTCTTCGCCGTCAATGAAGATTCCTCTGGCCGAACCGGAGGTCGCGGACATAGATGCCTTCATCTGTTCGAACAGTTCCCCGTGAACGACCTCTTCGATTCTGGTCGGGTCGGCCGCGAACATGATCATGCCTTCCGAATTGATGATGAACATCTCGCCATCAAAGCGGACGTTCGTCAGTTCCTTGTTGATATCATGCGTGTTGACCTCCACTAGCAGCAGTCCAAGAGGGTTGGCCGTCCCGCGCTCATTGAACATGCGGGCAATGGCGAATACCGGACTTCGCATCATTTTGTCCGGAAGGTAACCTGTCTTGCTCGCATTCAGCCACACGGCTTTTCCGCGCCCTTCGCTCACTGCCGCGTACCAATCCTCTTGCGTCTTGTCTCCGGCGGCGAACAGCTCGATTCGCATCAAGTCGTCGGTGGCGGCATACCCCGCGAGCTTTGATTTGATTTTCCTAGCCAGCTCTTCGTTGCCCAGCATGATTGTACTCTCTCGCTTCATTAAAGCTTGCAGCTCCGGGTCGGATACAACCTGCGCCGTGACCGATCTGTAGCCTTCGAGCAGAAGCTCCATCCTCTTCCCCGTCTCGATAACCGTCTGCTGAGAGCTGTCGAGTATCCGGTCAATGACCGAATCGCGCGAGAACGCCGAAGAGACCGCCCCGAATAAGAGGACGATCACGGTCGAACTTACCATATAATAAATAAATATTTTACGGCTAAGCGAATTCCGCGACTTCACAATTAAGCGAAAAACGAGCAGGAAATCCTGCTTCAGATGTACTAACGACCGACGCACACCGCGGTAACCCATGAATTTCCCACCTCGTATCGACAAAGCTGACTGTCATTCAAAATTCGCTTAGCCTATCATAGCAGACTTTGTCTGATGGGAAAAGGCTTACAAGATTATACGGAATTGCTATACAACCCGTGTCTTGGATCGGATGGACGAGGGGCGTTTTCAGCCTATTTGCCCAATTCCGTCTATAGCAAATCTGCCATAAGATTGATATACTGATTTTGCAAGCGTATCACATAACTGGGGGCAGAAAAAAATGTTTGCGAAGCGACTGAAGCAGCTAAGGAAGAGCAGGAAGTTGACCATGCAGGAAGTGGCAGACTACGTAGGCGTGGCCAAAAGCACCTATGCGGGTTACGAATCGGGATATCGTCAGCCGACGATCGAATCGATCCAGACGATCTCCCGCAAATTGCGCACGTCCGCTGACTATCTTCTAGGCCTTACTGATCACCCCGATCCGTCTGCCGAGCTTAATCATAACGCGAAGGAATATTTGAACGTGGAGCAGCTTCACTGGGACGGCGTCCCTCTGGAGAAGGACGATCTCGACCTGATTCGGAACCTGCTCGAACGAGTGCTTCGTGACCGCGCTTTGCCCAAACAAGAATAACGCTGCCTTTATCTGAAAATATAAACAGGTCCGTGGATGGTCAAGCCTGCCATTTACCGGCCTGTTTTTTATGCTTCGGATGGGATCTCCTACTCCCCGAACGGCGTGTCTCAGATGAGGAGGACGTAGCTCAGGCGAACTAACGGGTAGATTTTGAAAACCAATACGATGTAGAATCCTAGCGGAACTCACAGACGTTATTGGCAAGATTTCTGGTGGTATGTGACTCTTTAACGGAACTGAACGCCGTTATTTGCACCATTTTGATGGTGAATAAGGGCCATTCGGGTATATAGTTATAATGAACGAAACCGACATCCACTTTGCTTCTACGTAGGTTAATTTGGAAATAATGGAGCTTGAGAAACAACCATTAAATACCAAATCAGAGCTACAAAACAAAGGAGTCGGTTTCTACT